>NZ_SSSF01000002.1:0-549497 GCF_013368965.1 Kocuria salina | reverse complement strand
CCGCGGATACATCGCGTCCACGATGCACGTGGCGAACAGGGCGATTCTCATGCGACCTCCGGAGTCGGGAGCGGGAAGACGGGACGACGACGCCGGGCCGCCTGTGGTCTGACCATGCTAGACCGGTGAACCCCGTCACACAATCAACCGGCGCAACGATCGCGCCACCTCGGGAGAGCGGTTGGCCGTGTGACGTGGCTCATGTACTCTTCGTGGTCAGACCATTGTGGTCCGACCATAGCCGTGACGCGTTCCCCGTCGGCCACGCACCGTTCCGTCCGTCCCCGTCCCTGGGAGTCCGAGTGACCACCTTTACCGCGATGACCGATGCCGTCGGCGGGAGCGTCGCGCTCTCCGCCCTCGTCGGCACCATCCCTCTGCTCACGTTTTTCGTCATGCTGCTGGGCGTCAAGGCCCGCGCCCACGTCTCGGGCGCCACCGCGCTGCTGGCGGCGATCGTCGTCGCCGTCCTGGCCTTCGGCATGCCGCTCTCCCTCACACTGCTCTCCGCCACCCAGGGCGCGGTCTACGGCCTGTTCCCCATCGTGTGGATCGTGGTCATGGCGCTGTGGTTCTACCAGGTGACCGTCCTCAGCGGCCGCTTCGAGGACCTGCGGACCATCTTCGACACCATCGGCGGCGGGGACCTGCGCATCCAGGCCGTGCTCATCGCGTTCTGCTTCGGCGGCCTGCTCGAGGCCCTCGCCGGCTTCGGCGCGCCCGTCGCGATCACCGCGACCATGATCCTGGCGCTGGGGCTCAAGCCCCTGAAGACGGCCACCGTGGTGCTCATCGCCAACACCGCGCCCGTGGCGTTCGGCGCGATCGCCATCCCGATCACCACCGCCGGCGTGCTGACCGGTCTGGACCCCGCGCGGATCGGCGCGGTCGTCGGCCACCAGGCGCCGTTCTTCGCGGTCATGGTGCCGTTCATCCTGCTGTTCATCATCGACGGCGTGCGCGGGCTCAAGGAGGCGTGGCTGGCCGCGCTGGTCATCGGCGTCTCCTTCGCGGTCGCCCAGTGGTGGTGCGCCACGTACTTCTCCTACGAGCTCACCGACGTGGTTGCCTCCCTCACCGGCCTGGCCGCCGCGGTGATCCTCCTGCGCTTCTGGCGCCCCAAGGGCGCCGACGCCGTCCGCACCCGCCTCGGCGTGGAGAAGCCTCCCGCGCCCGAGGGGCTGACCCCGGCACGCGTGTGGATGGCCGTGCTGCCCTACGTCCTGGTGGTCGCGGTCTTCGGCCTGGCCAAGCTGTGGACCCTCGGCGTGAGCATCCCGGGGGCCCTGGCCGCCACCGACATCTCCATCCCCTGGCCGGGCCTGCACGGACACCTCCTCAACGCAGCCGGCGAGCCGGTCACGAGCACCATCTACAAGTTCCAGTGGCTCTCCAGCCCGGGCACGCTGCTGCTGATCACAGGCCTGCTCGTCGCCGTCATCTACTCGGTGTTCCACGGCAACGGCCGCTTCCGGCTCTCGGTGGGCAACGCCGTGGCGGAGATCGGGCGCTCGTTCTGGAAGATGCGCTTCTCCGCCCTGACCATCATGAGCGTGCTCTCCCTGGCCTACGTCATGAACACGTCCGGCCAGACCATCTCGATCGGCACCTGGGTGGCCGGTCTGGGCGCGGCCTTCGCGTTCCTCTCCCCCGTGCTCGGCTGGCTGGGCACCGCGGTCACCGGCTCCGACACCTCCGCCAACGCGCTGTTCTCCAACCTCCAGAAGACCGCCGCCGAGGGCACCGGCCTCGATCCGCACCTCATGACGGCGGCGAACACCTCCGGCGGCGTGGTGGGCAAGATGATCTCGCCGCAGTCCCTGGCCATCGCCGCGACCGCGGTGGGCATGGAGGGCAAGGAGTCCGCCATCTTCCGCTCGGTCATCTGGTGGTCCCTCGGCCTGCTCCTGCTGCTGTGCACCCTGGTGTTCCTGCAGTCCAACGTGCTGGCCTGGATGCTCCCGACCTCGTGAGCACAACGCCCCGGGGCCCCGCCGCCTCCCTAGACTGGTCCGCGTCCCGCGCACCCCCTGAGGAGCCCCCCGTGCCCGCAGCCGCACGCATGTACACCGTCGTCCTCGACTGGCTCGAGGAGCGCCTGCGCTCGGGCGAGATCTCGGTGGGCGACAAGCTGCCCGGGGAACGCCACCTGGCCGAGGAGTTCGGCATCTCCCGCGCCTCGGTGCGGGAGGCGATCCGGATCCTCGACGCCATGGGACTGGTCCGCTCGTCGACCGGGTCCGGGCCGAACGCGGGGGCGATCGTCATCGCGGAGCCCTCGGCCGCGCTCGGGTGGGCGCTGCGGATGCACGTGGCCAACCGGTCGCTGCCGGTGCGGGACCTGGTGCAGACCCGGCTGCTGCTCGAGACCCAGTCCGCCCGCGAGGCGGCCGCCGCGGCGGAGACCCCGGGGCGGGCGGCGGTGCTCGGGCGCGCCGCGGAGCTCGTGGCCGCCATGGAGGACCCGGACCTGCCGGACGAGCGCTTCCACGCCCACGACGCGCAGTTCCACATCCTGCTCGCCTCCCTGGCCAGCAACGTGGTGGTCGAGACGATCATGGCCTCGCTGCGCCAGGCCACCATCGGGTACGTGCAGGAGACCGTCGCCGGCCTGGACGACTGGCCGCAGGTGCGCCGCACCCTGCAGGAGCAGCACCGCGAGATCCTGCGCGCCTTCCAGGAGCGCCGGGGCGAGGACGCCGCCGCCGCGCTGCGGGAGCACATCACCTGGTTCTTCGGCCACAGCGCCGCCGCTCAGGAGGGGCAGGACCGGCGGGCGTGACCGGACGACCCTGAGGGCTCGGGCCCCGGGCCCGGCCGGACGATCCGGCAGAGGCGCCGGACGCACGAGAACGGCCCCACCGGTTCCGGTGGGGCCGTTCTCGTCTGCGAGGTCCGCGGAGCAGATGTTGCACGGTAGGGGGCCATCGGCCGAGGGGGGGGTGCAAGGTGATCCAGGCCTTGCGCGGCCACATCCCGGGTCCAGGGGGGACTGTCCCGGGGCGGCCCCCTACCGTGAGCAGGTCGGTGGACCATCCGGTCCGGGGTACGGCCTCATGGGGGGTTGGGCCGTGCGCCGTGGGGATGTCTCTCACTCATCCACCGACTTTTCTTCTCTGCTCGCACTGATCACTATGCCGGGTTTGCTAATGCAGATGAATGCACTTTCGTCTACAACTTTCCTGGACTTCCGTCCGGCCCTGGGACCGCAGACGGGGCCAGGGACTCAGAGATCGCGCAGCTGCGGATCGACGAGTCCGCTCTGGTACGCCTTGATCAGCGCCTGCACCCGGTCGCGGACGCCGAACTTCTCACAGACCCGCCCGAGATAGGCCTTCACGCTGCCCTCGGAGACGTGCATCTGCTCGGCGATCTCCCGGTTGCTCAGCCCCTGGGCCAGGAGCGTCACGGTCTCCATCTCCCGGTCGGTCAGGAGGGAGCGCAGGCCGGTGTCCGCCGACCGCGCCGGCTGCTGCTGGTCCGGCACGGAGATGACGTTGTCCGCGAGCGCCCGGGCGATCGCCGGGGAGAGGGCGATCTCGTTGTTGAGCACCTGGTGCACGGCGTCGATGATCTCGTCCGGCCGGGCGTCCTTGACCAGATAGCCGGCCGCGCCGGCCCGCAGGGCCGGCACCACGAACTCCAGCGTGGAGAACGTGGTGAGGGCCAGCACCTTGGACCGGGGGCTCCGCGAGGTGATCTCCCGGGTGGCCTCGATCCCGTCCATCACGGGCATCTTCATGTCCATCAGCACCACGTCCGGGTCGATCGCCAGACATCGGTCCACGGCCTCCCGGCCGTTGGACGCCGTCCCGATCACCTCGAACCCGGGCTCAGCGGAGAAGAAGGACTTCAAGGCCTCCAGCATCAACGGCTGGTCGTCCACGACGAGCACTCTGCATTCAGTCACTCGCACAGTCTATTTTTCGATGTCCCCCAAAGTGCAACACGTCATATTCGACAAAAGTCACAAATGATCTGGACAAAGGTCGATAGGTTCGTTCGGTTAACGTTGGCAAAATGGAATGTACCAGGGCAGCACACCCCCCTGGCAGCCGGGAGATCTCTCCCCCCACCCCGGCCGCCACCCCCCGATCCGGTGCTGTTCTCGTGATCCAAGGAGCCACCCCATGTCCAAGAAGAAGCTTGCCACCGCCGTTGCCTCTGCCGCCCTCGCCGCGTCCTTCATCGTCGGCCCCGTGGCCCCCGCGAACGCCGGCGCGATGGTCCAGACCCCCCAGTTCAGCCGTTACGTGTGGTGCAACTGGTGGTCCTCCTTCTGCCGGTGAGCTAGACCTGTGGGTGTGACTGATGTAATTGCACCCATGCGCCGACCACCACGCACCACCGGACCCACGTCGTTCTTCGACGCCGAGCCTGTCGCTCGCTGGTTGTGCGTGGTGATCATTCTTTGCGCGGTGGTCTGGTTCGCCGCGGACATCAGAGCCCTGGCCGAACAGTTCCGAGAGGGCGAACTGGTCGACGTCTGGTACGCGGTGAACGCGATCCTGACGTACGGCGCGCTCGCGATGGTCGCCTGGCGGAGCACCTGGGCGTCGATCTTCTCCGGAAGCTGTCTCCTGCTGTCCTTGATCCTGGGCGACTACGGCTCGGTCAACACAGCGGTGGTCGTGGTGACCATCGCCGTCCTGGCCACCGCCACGACAGCCTTCGTGAAGGCTCACCTGATCATCTACGCGGTGTGGGTCCTGATGGCCTGGTGGCGACGTCCGGATCAGCCCTCGGTCTTCTGGGGGCTGGTTGCCGTCCTGCTCGTCTCCTTCCTCGTCGGCGCGGCCCTCCGCTACTTCAGCCAGCAGCGGCGGCGCAACGAGCAGCAGGTCCGGGACCTCGAGATTCTCAATGAGCGGCTCCGGGAGGCCGAGCGGAGGGCGCTGGCGCGCGACCTGCACGACGTCGTCGCCCACGAGCTCACCCTCATCACCATGCAGACCATGAGCCGGCGCCGCTCCGGGAACGTCGGCGAGCTGCACCGAGTTCTCGAGACCGTGGAGGACGCCGCCCGCTCGGCACTGCACGAGCTGCGCGTGATGCTCCGATTGCTGCGCGACGAGAACGACGGGGAGCACCCCCGGGACGTCACGGGCGCCGGCCTGGCCATCGGCAGCCTGGAGCACGTGGTCACGTCCCTCGCGGCCAGCCTGCGGGACCTGCGCTTCGAGCCGGAGGTGGTCATTACGGGCGACCTCGAGGCCATGCCCACCACCGTGCGCGGCACGGCCGCCCGCATCCTGCAGGAGGCGGTCACGAACATCATCAAATACGCCCCGGCCGGGTCCCGCTGCCGGATCGAGGTGACGGCGGACGAGCACGAGCTGTGCCTGCGCGTGGCGAATCCCCTGCCGCGCAGCACCCAGCGCACGGGCGCCCACTCCTCGGAGATGTCCTCGGGACTCGGCCTGCGCGGCATCGCGGAGCGCGTCTCCCTGCTGGGCGGCCACGCCGAGAGCGGTTCCGCGGACGGACAGTGGGTCCTCGACGTGTGCCTGCCGGTGGACGGCCGGGACGCCCTGTGAGCCGCCGGGCCGCGCCGGACCCCGGCCTGGCACGGCGCGTGGCGGACGTCGTGGCCGCCATCCCCCCGGGCCGGGTGCTGTCCTACCGGGACGTCGCGGAGCTCGCGGAGTGCCGCTCCGCACGCCTGGTAGGCACGCTCATGGCACGCAACCCCACCGGCGAGGACCTCCCGTGGTGGCGGGTGGTCACCGTGCAGGGCACCCTCGCCGACCACCTGCAGGCCGAGGCCCGGGACCGGTACCGCGAGGAGGGCACTCCCCTGCGGGAGGACGACCGGCACCTCGTGCGCGTGGCCATGGGCCGCGCCCTGTGGACGCCCGACTCCCCCGGCGCCTGACGCCGCCCGGTGCCCCCGCCGTCAGTACTCGAGCGGGCCGGCCACCTCGAAGAAGTTGCCGTCCGGGTCGAAGGTGCGGCCGGTGAGCCGCTCGAACGCTTCGACGTAGCGCGCGCGGGTCCGCTCCACCACCTGCTCCGGCAGCGGGGGCACGGGGCCGGTCCCGTTCCAGCCGGACTCGTCCGAGCGCAGCCAGTCCCGCACGTACTGCTTGTCGAACGAGGGCTGGGCCTTGCCGGGCTCGTACGTCTCGGCGTCCCAGAAGCGGGAGGAGTCCGGGGTGAGGACCTCGTCCCCGAGGGTGATCGCCCCGCGGTAGGAGTCCAGGCCGAACTCCACCTTGGTGTCCGCCACGATGATCCCCCGCTCGCGGGCGATCCGCTCGGCGGCGGTGTAGATCTCCAGGGTCAGCTCGCGCAGCCGGTCCGCCACCGCGTGGCCCACCCCGTCGGCCATCTCCTGGAAGGTGATGGGGAGGTCGTGCTCGCCCACCTCCGCCTTGCCGGTCGGGGTGAAGATCGGCTCGGCGAGCCGGGAGCCGTCCACGAGCCCCGGGGGCAGCTCGATCCCGCAGACCTCACCGGTCTCGCGATAGTCCTTGAGGCCGGAACCGGTCAGGTAGCCGCGGGCGATGCACTCGACGGGGAACATCGACAGGTTCTTGCAGACGATGGCCCGCCCCCGGACGGACTCGTGCACGTCGGTCGACAGGACGTGGTTGGGCACGGCCGCGAGCTGCTCGAACCACCACAGGGACAGCTGCGTCAGGATCTTGCCCTTGTCCGGGATCTCCGTGGGGAGGATCTCGTCGAAGGCGCTGATCCGGTCGGTGGCCAGCACCAGGACCGAGCCGGCCCGGTACTCGGCGTCGTCGTAGATGGCCACGCCCGTGGCCCGCAGCCGCGACTCGTCGGGGACGTAGAGCTCCCGGACCTTGCCCGAGTAGATGTGCCTCCACCCGGGGATCTCGGGTGGGGTGGTGACGGTGCCCTGCTCGCTCATGCCTGCTCCTGACGGGGACGGGGGGCGGAGGCGCCGGGAACGGTGACCAGCCCCCGGGCGGCCTTCAGCGCGATGTCGGTGCGGTGCTGCGAGCCCTCGAGCGCCACGAGCCCCACGCCCCGGTAGGCGCGCTCGCGGGCGTCGTCGAGGTCCGCGCCGAGGGCGACGACGGCGAGCACCCGCCCGCCGGCGGAGACGATCCGCCCGGCGTGCTCGCCCTCCGGGGCCACCGCGGTGCCGGCGTGGACCACGTGCACGCCCTCGAGCGCCTCGGCGTCCTCCAGCCCGCCGATCGGGTCGCCCTTCCGGGGGCTGTCCGGGTAGTCCTGCGCGGCGACGACCACCGCGACGGCCGTCTCGGGTCGCCAGCGCAGCCGCTCGGCCTCGTCGAGGCGCCCGGCGGCGGCGGCGTGCAGCAGCCGCCCGAGCGGGGTGGTGAGCCGGGCCAGCACGGCCTGGGTCTCGGGGTCCCCGAACCGGGCGTTGAACTCGATGACCCGCAGACCGCGGGTCGTCACGGCCAGCCCGCAGTACAGCACGCCCACGAACGGGGTGCCGCGGCGGCGCATCTCGTCGACCGTGGGGCGGGCCACGCGCTCCACGACCTCCTCCACGAAGCCCTGCGGCAGCCACGGCAGCGGCGTGTAGGCGCCCATCCCGCCGGTGTTGGGGCCCTCGTCGTCGTCGTGGATCCGCTTGAAGTCCTGCGCGGGGCTCAGGGGGATCACGCGGGAGCCGTCGGTCAGCACGAACAGGGACACCTCGGGCCCGTCGAGGAACTCCTCGATCACCACGCTGCCGCCCGCGGCGAAGCAGGCGGCGGCGTGCTCGAGCGCCTCCGCGCGGTCGGCGGTGACGACCACGCCCTTGCCGGCGGCGAGCCCGTCGTCCTTGACCACGTAGGGGGCGCCGAAGGTGTCGAGGGCGTCGGCGGCCTCCTCCTCCGTGGTCGCGACCCGCGCCATCGCGGTGGGCACCCCCGCGGAGGCCATGACCTCCTTGGCGAACGCCTTGGAGCCCTCGAGCCGCGCCGCGGCCCGCGAGGGACCGAAGACGAGGAAGCCGGCCTCGCGCAGGGCGTCGGCCACCCCGGCCACCAGTGGGGCCTCGGGGCCGACGACGACGAGGTCCACCGCGAGCTCGCGCGCCAGCGCGGTGGCCGCGGCGGGGTCGTCGGCGTCCACGGCGTGCACCGGGACGAGCTGCGCGATCCCGGCGTTGCCCGGCGCGCAGTGCACCTGCTCGACCTCGGGATCTGCCAGCAGTGCGCGGATGATTGCGTGTTCGCGGCCTCCGGGGCCCAGTACCAGAACCTTCACGCCCTCAGGCTAGTTGGCGGCACCGGGAAGTGGCACATCGTTCCCGGCATGCGGGCACGGCCTCGGACCCGCCGGGAATTCCCGTCCCCGCTGACATACTGGGGCGATGCAGACCTTCACCTCGGACCGTGCCGTGGACCTCGCCGTGCTCGAGCGCAGCGGCTTCGTCGAGTCCCGCCACCGCGGCTCCGCCGTGGTCCTGGACCCGGACGGGGCCGTGGCCGTCGAACTCGGCGACATCGGCACCCCGATCTTCCCCCGCTCCACGCTCAAGCCGTTCCAGACCATCGCCGCCATGAAGGCCGGCGTCCCGCTGCGCGGGGCCCAGGTGGCCATCGCCTCCGCGTCCCACATCGGCTCCTTCGAGCAGCTCGACGCCGTGAGCTCGATCCTGACGGCCGCCGGTCTGACCGAGGACGCGCTCCAGTGCCCGCCCGACTGGCCCGAGGACGAGGAGGTCCGCACGGAGCTCGTGCGGGCCGGCCGCGGCAAGAGCCGGATCTGCATGAACTGCTCCGGCAAGCACGCCGCGTTCCTGTGGGCCTGCACCGAGAACGACTGGCCCACGGACAGCTACCTGGACCCCGAGCACCCCCTGCAGCGGACCGTGCTGGAGACCGTCGAGGAGTTCTCCGGCGAGCGCGTGGCCCACGTGGGCGTGGACGGGTGCGGCGCCCCCCTCGCGGCGATCTCCCTGACCGGCCTCGCCCGGGCGTACTCGACGCTGGGCCGGGCCGCGGGCAACCTCGACGCCGACGCCCGCGCCGCCACGGTCTCCCAGTGCATGCTCGACTACCCGGAGCTCGTGCACGGGCGGGGCAGGTACAACACCGTGGTCATGGAGGAGCTGGACGTCGTGGCGAAGCTCGGCGCGGAGGGCGTGCTCGCGCTCGGCACCCGCACCGGGTGGTCCGTGGCGCTCAAGGTCCTCGACGGCGGGTCCCGCGCCAACGCGCTCATCGGCCTCGCCCTGCTCGCCCACGCCGGGGCCGTGCCCGCCGCGGCGGCCGCCGCGGTGATCGGGCAGGTGGTGCGCCCGGTCATGGGCGGGTCCCGCCCCGTGGGCCGGCTGCGCCTGGCGGACCCCCTCCTGGAGCTGCTCGGCCCGGAGCTGGTCCGGGCGCTCGGGCAGGACTAGGCCGTGGCCCGCCGCCGCGTCGACCCCGCGGACGGGACCCTGGCCCTGAGCGCCTGGCGCGCGGACCCGGACGGCACCCCCCGCCGGACCGTGGCCACCGCCGTGCGCTACACCCTCGAGGAGCTCGCCGAGCGGGTGCCCGGCAACAGCGTGGAGGTGCGCGTCCCGCCCTTCGGCGTGACCCAGTGCGTGGCCGGTCCCCGGCACACCCGCGGGACCCCGCCCAACGTCGTCGAGACCGACGCCCGCACGTGGCTCGGCCTGGTGACGGGGGCCGTGACCTGGCCGGAGGCCGTCGCCTCGGGCGCCGCTGTGGCCTCGGGCACAAGGACCGATCTCGCGGACGCCCTCCCCCTGTTTCCCCGGTAGCCTTGAGGGCATGAGCTCCACTCCCTCCTCCCCCTCCGCGCGCCCGTCCCCGCGGAAGCTCCCGCGCCGGCGCCGCCGGGTGCGGACGGCCGTGCCGCTGGCCGCCTCCGGCAGCCAGCAGATGACCCTGCGCCGCGCCCCGAACATCTGGGCGTTCGTCCTGCTCGGCGGCGTCCTCGGCGCCGTGGTGGGCGTGCTCGTGGGGCTGTCCGGCGGAGGGAGCGCGGAGTTCACCCAGGGGGCCGTGACCCTGTTCATGGTCTCCGTCTGCACGGTCCTGGGCCTGGCGGCCGGCGCCGTCCTGGCCCTCGTGCTGGACCGGGTCTCCGTGGCCCGGGCGCGGGCCGTCACCACCGAGGTCGTGGACGGGGACGACGACGCCCCGTCCGGGGCGTCGGGCGACGCGCCCCGGCCCACCGACCCCCGAAGCTCGAGAGAAGGCTGATCGACGTGGTTCGCCCTGATGGACAACTCAGCCACGACCTGCTCCCCGGAGAGAAGGGCCCCCAGGACGCGTGCGGCGTGTTCGGCGTGTGGGCCCCCGGCGAGGAGGTCGCGAAACTGGCCTACTACGGCCTCTACGCCCTGCAGCACCGCGGCCAGGAGTCGGCCGGCATCGCCGCGAGCGACGGCAACCGCATCGCGGTGTACAAGGACATGGGCCTCGTCTCGCAGGTCTTCGACGAGGCAACCCTCACCACCCTGACCGGTCACCTGGCCGTGGGCCACTGCCGGTACTCCACCACGGGCGGGTCCCACTGGGCCAACGCCCAGCCCACGCTGGGCGCCACCCCGCACGGGACCGTGGCGCTCGCGCACAACGGCAACCTCACCAACTCGGCGGAGCTCTACGAGAAGCTGATCGACAAGTCCGGGTTCCCCTCCCAGGGGGAGATGGCCCAGGGCAACACCACGGACACCGCGCTGGTCACCGCGCTGCTGGCCGAGCACCCGCACGGCTCCCTCGAGGACGCGGCCATGCACCTGCTCCCCCAGCTCGTGGGCTCCTTCTGCCTGGCGTTCATGGACGAGAACGCCCTCTACGCCGCCCGCGACCCGCAGGGCATCCGGCCGCTGGTCCTCGGCCGGCTCGAGCGCGGCTGGGTGGTGGCCTCCGAGACCGCGGCGCTGGACATCGTGGGCGCGTCCCTGGTCCGGGAGATCGAGCCCGGCGAGTTCGTGGTGATCGACGAGCACGGCCTGCGCTCCCAGCGCTTCGCCGAGACCCGCCGCGCCGCGTGCGTGTTCGAGTACGTCTACCTGGCCCGCCCGGACACCACCATCAACGGCCGCTCCGTGTACGAGTCCCGCGTGGAGATGGGCCGCCGGCTCGCCCGGGAGCACGGCATCGACGCGGACCTGGTCATGCCCACCCCGGAGTCCGGGACCCCCGCGGCCATCGGCTACGCGGAGGAGTCCGGCATCCCGTTCGGCAACGGCCTGGTCAAGAACGCCTATGTGGGACGAACGTTCATCCAGCCCTCGGACACCATCCGCCAGCTGGGCATCCGGCTCAAGCTCAACCCCCTGAAGTCCGTGGTGGCGGGCAAGCGGCTCGTGGTCATCGACGACTCGATCGTGCGCGGGAACACCCAGCGGGCCCTCATCCGGATGCTGCGGGAGGCCGGGGCCGCCGAGATCCACGTGCGGATCTCCTCCCCGCCCATCAAGTGGCCGTGCTTCTACGGCATCGACTTCGCCTCCCGCGCGGAGCTGATCGCCAACGGGCTCGGGGTCGAGGAGATCAGGGCGTCCCTGGGCGCCGACTCCCTCGGCTACATCTCCGAGGACGGAATGATCGCGGCCACCCTGCAGGAGCGCGGCGAGCTGTGCACCGCGTGCTTCTCCGGGACGTACCCCACCCGGCTGCCGGACGCCGACAAGCTGGGCAAGAACGTCTTCGAGGTCCGCACGCCCGTGGACTCCTCGCCCCGCCGCGCCCCGGGCGGATCCGCCGTGGCGCAGCGGCCGGAGCACGCCTCCGCCGTGTCCATCGACACCCGCCCCTCGGCCACAGACGGCCTCTCCCGCCGGCCCGCCGAGCGCACCAGCATCTCCGACGAGGACCCCGGCGTCCAGGAGACCTCCACCGGGTGCGACCCCGGGCCCGACGCCGACCTCGAGGACCTCATCCTGCCGGAGGACCGGGTCCCCGCCGCCCGCACCACCACGGGGCCCGCCGGGCCCGGATCCCAGCACGCCGCCCAGCCCGAGACCGCGAAGGACGCCTGACATGGCCCAGCCCCCCTCCTCCACGAACCGCACCGTCACCTACGCCAGCGCGGGCGTGGACGTCGAGGCGGGAGACCGCGCCGTCGAGCTCATGAAGAGCGCGGTCAAGGCCACGCACACCCCCAACGTGATCGGCGGGGTCGGCGGGTTCGCGGGACTGTTCGACGTCTCGGAGCTGCTCACCTACCGCAAGCCCTACCTCGCCACCTCGACCGACGGGGTGGGCACCAAGGTGGCGATCGCCCAGACCCTCGACGTGCACGACACGATCGGCTTCGACCTCGTGGGCATGGTCGTGGACGACATCGTGGTGGTCGGCGCCAAGCCCCTGTTCATGACCGACTACATCGCCACGGGCCGCGTGGTGCCCGAGCGGATCGCGGACATCGTGCGCGGCATCGCCGCGGCCTGCGAGCAGGCCGGCACCGCCCTGGTCGGCGGCGAGACCGCCGAGCACCCGGGCCTGCTGGCCCCGGACGAGTACGACGTGGCGGGGGCCGCCACCGGTGCGGTCGAGGCCGACGAGCTGCTGGGCCCGGACCGCGTGCGCGCCGGCGACGTGGTCATCGGCATGGCCTCCTCCGGCCTGCACTCCAACGGGTACTCCCTGGTCCGCAAGGTCATCAACGTGGCCGGGTGGTCGCTGGACCGGCAGGTCTCGGAGCTCGGCCGCACCCTGGGCGAGGAGCTGCTGGAGCCCACCCGCGTCTACGCCGCCGACGTCCTCGACCTCGCCGCCGCCTTCCCCGTCAACGGCGCGGACCGGACCACGGGCCGC
Organism: Kocuria salina; assembly: GCF_013368965.1. Lineage (NCBI taxonomy): Bacteria > Bacillati > Actinomycetota > Actinomycetes > Micrococcales > Micrococcaceae > Kocuria > Kocuria salina. The sequence goes on along the minus strand of NZ_SSSF01000002.1, from coordinate 536,784 downwards.
GGTGTCCGCGGCTTCAGCCACGTGACCGGCGGCGGCCTCGCCGCGAACCTCGCCCGGGTGCTCCCCGCCGGGCTCGAAGCCACGGTGGACCGCAGCACCTGGGAGCTGCCCGCGATCTTCCAGCTGATCAGCCAGCTCGGCAACGTCCCCCTCCCCGACCTCGAGCGGACCCTCAACCTCGGCGTGGGCATGGTCGCGATCGTCGACCCGTCGGCGGCCGACGCCGCCGTGGCCCACCTCACGGCCCGGGGCCTGCCCTCGTGGGTCATGGGCACCGTGGACGGGATCGACCCGGACGCGGACCACGGCGGGCCCGACTGGGTGCAGGGCGCCAAGGGCGTGGACGGCGGCGCGGTGCGCATGGTCAACGCCTACACGGGCTGATCCGGCCTGCAGAGCCCCGGAGGAACAGCGAACGCCCCGCCGGCCGGCGGGGCGTTCGATGTTCGCGGGGACGCGAAGAAGGTGCTCGTCCTGGACGGGCACCTTGTTGCGTCGTGCGGTGGAGACGAGCGGAGTTCCCGGTGGCTACCGGCGGAAGTCCTCGTCGTAGTCGTCGGCGTACTTGTCGACGTAGGCCGAGTAGTCGTCCTCGTCCTCCTCGACGGTCTCCTGGACCGGCTCCCGCAACGGGGGCATCTGCTCGCTGCCGCGCAGTTCCCGCTGGAGTGCCGTGAGGTCGGTCTGCGGGCTGAAGTACTTCATCTCCCGCGCCTGCCGTGTCGCCTTCGCCTTTTGACGGCCGCGCCCCATGGCGTGACCCCCTCTGTCTCTTGGTCCGGACGGCGGCACTCTGGCACAGAGTACGGCCCCGGAAATGTCGTATGAATGGTTCGTGAGACCAGGGTACATGGTTTGTCAGCCCGTTGCGCCCGGCCCGGGACCGGCGCGGTGGACTGTCGGCAACCTCACGGGAGGCGGGCGGAACGCGGTCGGGGAGCCCCGGCGGCGGGCCGTCGCCGGGACTCCCCGACGGCGACCCGCCGGCCGGCGGCGCGCCCCGCAGCTCAGTCCGCGGCGTGCGCCCGCTCGGACACGGCGGTGACGGTGAGCCCGTCCGCCACGACGTCGGCGTCGACGTCCACCCGGACCGCGTCCCCGTCCACGACCGCCCCGGAGAGGATCGCCCTGGCGAGCTTGTCCCCGATCTCCCGCTGCACCAGCCGGCGCAGCGGCCGGGCACCGTAGGCCGGGTCGTAGCCGGTGAGGCCCAGCCACTCGGTGGCCGCGGGCGTGACCTCCAGGCGCAGGCGGCGCTGGTCCAGGCGCTCGGCGAGCTGGGCGACCTGGATGTCCACGATCTTCGACAGGTCGGACGTGGACAGCGGGTCGAACAGGATCACGTCGTCGAGCCGGTTCAGGAACTCGGGCTTGAACGAGGCGTTGACCACGTTCATCACCGCCTGCTTCTTCGCCTCCGGCTCGATGGTCTGGTCCACCAGGAACTGGCTGCCCAAGTTGGAGGTGAGGATCAGGATCACGTTGCGGAAGTCCACCGTGCGTCCCTGCCCGTCGGTGAGCCGGCCGTCGTCGAGCACCTGCAGCAGGATGTCGAAGACGTCCGGGTGGGCCTTCTCGATCTCGTCCAGCAGGACCACCGAGTACGGGCGGCGCCGCACGGACTCGGTGAGCTGGCCGCCCTCCTCGTAGCCGACGTAGCCCGGAGGGGCGCCGACCAGCCGGGAGACCGTGTGCTTCTCCCCGTACTCGGACATGTCGATCCGCACCAGCGCGCGCTCGTCGTCGAACTGGAACTCCGCGAGGGACTTCGCGAGCTCGGTCTTGCCCACGCCGGTGGGACCCAGGAACAGGAAGGAGCCGATCGGCCGGTTCGGGTCGGAGATGCCGGCGCGCGAGCGGCGCACGGCGTCGGCGACGGCCTGCACGGCCCGGTGCTGGCCGATGAGCCGCTTCCCGAGCACCTCTTCCATGTGCAGCAGCTTCTCGGTCTCGCCCTGGAGCATGCGCCCGGCGGGGATGCCGGTCCAGGCCGAGATCACCTCGGCGACGTCGTCGGCCGTGACCTCCTCGGAGACCATGGTGTCGTGCGGGGCGGAGGTGTCCTCCTGCTCCTGGGCGGCGTCGAGCTCCTTCTGCAGCGCCGGGATCTCGCCGTAGAGCAGCCGGGAGGCCTCGGCGAGGTCGCCCTGGCGCTGGGCCATCTCCGCCTGCGAGCGCAGGTTGTCGATCCGCTCCTTGAGGTCGCCGACGCGGTTCAGGCCGGCCTTCTCGGCCTCCCACCGGGCGTTGAGGGCGTCCAGGTCCGCCTTCTTGTCGGCCAGCTCCTGGCGCAGCGCGGCGAGGCGCTCGACGGACGCGGGGTCGGTCTCGCGCTCCAGCGCCAGCTCCTCCATGGTCAGGCGGTCGACGGCGCGGCGCAGCTGGTCGATCTCCTCCGGCGCGGAGTCGATCTCCATGCGCAGCCGCGAGGCTGCCTCGTCGACCAGGTCGATGGCCTTGTCCGGCAGCTGCCGGCCCGGGATGTACCGGTTGGACAGCGTGGCCGCCGCGACGAGCGCGGCGTCCGCGATCTGCACCTTGTGGTGGGCCTCGTAGCGCTCCTTGAGCCCGCGCAGGATCGCCACGGTGTCCTCCACGGAGGGCTCGCCGACGTAGACCTGCTGGAAGCGGCGCTCCAGGGCGGCGTCCTTCTCGATGTTCTCGCGGTACTCGTCCAGGGTGGTCGCGCCGATCAGGCGCAGCTCGCCGCGGGCCAGCATGGGCTTGAGCATGTTCCCGGCGTCCATCGAGCCCTCGGCGGCGCCGGCGCCGACCACGGTGTGGATCTCGTCGATGAAGGTGACGATCTGCCCCTCCGAGTCCTTGATCTCCTCGAGCACGGCCTTGAGCCGCTCCTCGAACTCGCCGCGGTACTTGGCGCCGGCCACCATGGACCCGAGGTCCAGGGAGATCAGCGTCTTGCCGCGCAGCGACTCGGGGACGTCCCCGGCGACCATGCGCTGGGCGAGGCCCTCGACGACGGCGGTCTTGCCGACGCCGGGCTCGCCGATCAGAACGGGGTTGTTCTTGGTGCGGCGGGACAGCACCTGCACCACGCGCCGGATCTCGGAGTCCCGCCCGATGACGGGGTCCAGCTTGCCCTCGCGGGCCATGGCGGTCAGGTCGGCGCCGAACTTCTCGAGCGCCTGGAAGGTGCCCTCGGGGTTGGGTGTGGTCACGCGGCGGTCTCCTCTCACGGACGGGACGGCGGTCCTCAGCTGGTCGGGTCCGGCGCCCGCGCCCCGCAGGATCTCCCCGACCTTCCCCTCCTGCTGGGCGAGGCCGTACAGGAGGTGCTCGGTGGAGATGTACTCGTCGCCGAGGGACTGGGCGAACTGCTCCGCGGCCTGGATGACCTGCAGCGCGCCCCGGTTGAACTGGGCCTGAGCCGTGGAGGAGCCGGACGCGGAGGGCAGGGCCTTGATGGCGGCGCTGGCCTGCGCGGAGACGGCGTCGACGTCGGCCCCGGTGGCCTTCAGGACGGCGACGGCCACACCCTCCCGCTGGTCCATGAGGGCCTTGAGGAGGTGGGCGGGCTCGACCTGCGGATTGCCCGCGGTCGAGGCGTTGGTGGAGGCGGCGGAGAGCGCCTCCTGGGACTTGGTGGTGAACTTGGTCTCCACTGCGGCTCCTTGGCGAGGGACGTTCTGGAACGGATCGGGGACGAACCGGCCCGGCGCCGATCACCAGTGGATGCGGCCGGGCAGTTCAGCTAACTTGAGTTTAGCGCACTCAACTCCCGGGCAACAGGGGTCTGTGCCCGCTCGGTGCCGGCGACCCGCCGTGGTCCCACGGAACAGCACGGACCCCCGCCGGGCGAGCCTCGCGAGGCGCTCGTCCAGCAGGGGTCCGTGCAGTGCTGTCCGCGGGGGACCGTCGCCCGGCTAGCCGGTGCTCCGGTCCGTCAGCCGGTCCCGGAGCCGGTCGACCATGCCGACGCCGGGCCCGACGGTCTTGTGGAACAGCTCCGAGTGCGGCGCGGAGGGGTGCGGCCGGGTCGGCGCCACCTTCTTGGCGTTCTGCACCTTCCGGCCCAGTTCCACGAGGTCCTCGGCCGGGATGTGCGCCCGCAGCTTCGGGAACTGGTCGGACTCCTCGTCCTCGATGTGGTGGCGCAGCTGCGACTGCATCTCGCGGATCAGCTCCATGAACGCCGGCTCGGAGGCGTCGACGCCCTCCACCTGCTTCATGACCCGGACGAGATCGTCGTGCTCCTTCTTGTCGTGCTCGACCTCCTCGGCGCCGCCGGGCAGGTGCTTCTCCATCACCGGGTAGACGTGCATCTCCTCCGCGACGGCGTGGCGCATGACCTCCGCGATCACGGTGTCGGCCAGGTCCCTGCGCCGGGCGGCGTCCGGGGCGCCCCCGATCTGGCCGAGCAGTTCGAGCATCTCCCGGTGGTCGGTGGTGAGGATGTCGATGACATCGGTGTCCGGACCCGCAGCGTGGGTGTCGGTCATGGGACGCGCCTCCTTGAAGTCGTGGTTCCCGGTTTCGTGGGCGGCATGACGAGGCCCTGGAACCCGAGCGCGACACATATCACACGGATGCCCGATTTGTCCAAGATCACAGGCCCGAACCGTTGGATGCCCTCGACATCCTCCGTAGCATCGAGGTTTCCACCCGTTCGGCCCGACGACGCGCCTTCCACCCGCACGCCCATGTTCCGCACGGAAGGATCCGCCATGTCCGCACCTCGCACTGCCGTGCTCCAGGTGATCAACGCCCCGGACCGCACCGGCACCCGCTTCGCCCTCTTCGCCCTCGCCCTCGGCGGCTTCGGCGTGGGCACCACCGAGTTCGCCTCGATGGGCCTGCTCCCCTTCATCGCCGAGGACCTCGACGCCTCGATCCCCTCCCTCGGGCACGCCATCTCCCTCTACGCCCTGGGCGTGGTCGTCGGCGCACCCCTCATCACGTCCCTGACCGCCCGGGTGGAGCGCAAGAGGCTCCTGCTCGGACTGATGGTCGCCTTCACCGCCGGCAACGTCCTGTCCGCGGCCGCGCCGTCCCTCGAGTGGCTGTACGTGGCGCGCTTCCTCTCCGGCCTGCCCCACGGCGCCTACTTCGGGGTCGCCGCGGTGGTGGCCTCCTCCCTGGTGCCGCGCGAGCGGCGCGGCACCGCCGTGGCCCGCGTGGCGCTCGGCCTGACGGTCGCCAACATCGTGGGCGTCCCCCTGGCCGCCGTGCTCGGCGGGAGCCTGGGCTGGCGGGCCGGGTACGGGCTCGTGGTGGTCATCGGCCTGCTCACCGTCGCGGCCCTCGCCCTCTGGATCCCCCGCACCCGCAAGGGCGGCGGCGTCTCCGTGGCCCAGGAGGTCCGTGCCCTGGGGCGGCCCCAGGTGGCCCTGACCCTGCTGGCCGGGGCGGTCGGCTTCGGCGGCATGTTCGCGGTCTACACGTTCGTCTCCCCGATCCTGACCGAGCTCAGCGGCCTCGACATCTCGATGGTGCCGTGGGTGCTGGCCGTGTACGGCGTGGGCATGACCGCGGGCTCCCTGCTGGCGGGCCCGCTGCTGGACCGGTCCATCGAGAAGACCGCCCTGGGCGCGGGGGCCGTCTCCGGGGTGGCGCTGGCCTTCTTCGGCCTGTTCGCCCACTCCGCGGTCGCGGCCGTGCTCGGCGTGCTCTGGATCGGCGCCATGGGCGCCCTCTTCAGCACCGCGCTGCAGATGCGCCTGCTGCGCGAGGCCAAGGACGCCCCGTCCCTGACCGCCGCCATGAACCACGCGGCGTTCAACCTGGCCAACGCGATGGGCGCCTTCCTCGGCGGCGCCGTCATCACCGCCGGCTGGGGCTACCGCTCCCCCGCCTGGGTGGGCGTCGGACTGGCCGTGGCCGGTCTGCTCATCCTGGGCTACGCGACCCGCCTGCACCGCACGGGGGGCGTCCCCGCCTCCTCGCCCGTGCGCACCGGGCCCTCCTGGGCCTACCAGGCCGTCTCCGACCTGTCCGTGCTCCTGCCGGAGCCGGCGCAGCTGCGCCCGGCCGCGGCGAACAGCGCCCGGATGACCGACTGGGCCGATCTGGGCCGGTGACCGGTGGCCGCCGGCGCCTCCTGCCTCCCGGGCGGGCGGCGCCGGCGGAGCCGCGTGGTCCCCGTGACCGGGACGGCCACCACCGGCCGCTCTTGTCCGCCCGCGGGCCAGGGACCACGATGGGAGCGTCCGGACAGGAGGCGGCTCATGCGGATCGCACTCGTCGGCGATGTCATGCTCGGCCGGCTGGTCGACGAGCGGCTGCGCCACGAGGGCCCGGCCCATCCGTGGGGGGACGTCCTCCCCCTGCTCGCACCGGCGGACCTGCGGTTCGCGAACCTCGAGTGCGTGCTCGCCGACGACGGCCCGCCCTGGCCCGGCAAGCGGTTCCACTTCCGCTCGGACCGAAAGAACGTCGCGAGCCTGGAGGCCGCCGGCGTCGACGTCGTCTCGCTGGCGAACAACCACGTGCTCGACCACGGCGTGGAGGCCATGCGGGAGATGCTCCCCCTGCTCGACGAGCACGGCATCCTGCACACCGGGGCGGGCCCGGACGCGGAGGCGGCACGACGCCCCGCGGTCTGCACCCGGGCCGGGACCGCGGTGGGCTTCCTCGCCTTCACGGACAACGAGCCGGGCTGGGCTGCGGGCTCCGCGTCCCCCGGCGTCCACCACGTGCCCGTCGACCTCGCCGACGACCGCGCTCGGGACCTCCTGCAGCTCGTCCGGCGGACCCGGGAGCGCACCGGCCTCCTCGTCGTCTCCGCCCACTGGGGACCCAACTGGGGCGCGCAGGTGCCGCCGGAGCACCGCGCGTTCGCCCACGCGCTGGTGGAGGCCGGGGCGGACGTGGTCTTCGGCCACTCCCCGCACGTCTTCCGCGGCGTCGAGGTGCACCGCGGCCGGCCGGTGATCTACGGCGCCGGGGACTTCGTCGACGACTACGCCGTCCGTCCCGACGAGCGCAACGACCAGTCCTTCGTCTTCCTGCTCGACGTCCGGGACGGCCTGCCCCGCCGCCTGCGCCTGCACCCCACGGTGATCGAGGACCTCCGGGCGAGGACGGCCACCGCCGAGGCCCGGGGCATCGCACGGCGGATGGAGCGGCTCAGCGCCGCGCTCGGCACGCGGTGCACGTGGCGCGACGACGAGCAGTGCCTCGACCTCGCGCTGGACTGAGGCCCTCCCGCTGTCCCGCCGCGAGCGCGCGGAGGACCCGCACCGGCCCCCCTTCCCGCCCGGCCGACGACCGGTCACCGCCTCCTGCGGGCCCTCGCCGGGGCGGTCCGTTCCCCGTCCGCGCCGCCCGGCGGTCCGCCGCGACCCTGACCCGACGTTAGAGTTGTCCCAGACTTCTCGGGGCCGTCAGGTCCCGGACGCGGCCCCGGCTCGACGCGAGCCGCCCGCACGACCTTGCTCCACCCCACGTTGAACCCACGATGAAAGCGGAATCCTTTGACCATTTCCTCCCGCAAGCTCAAGTCCCCGCCCCCGCTGCCCTCCGGGGGCCTGCGGATCACCCCGCTGGGCGGTCTGGGCGAGATCGGACGCAACATGACCGTCTTCGAGCACGCCGGCAAGCTGCTCGTCGTCGACTGCGGCGTGCTGTTCCCCGAGGAGCACCAGCCGGGCATCGACGTGATCCTGCCCGACTTCACCTCCATCCGGCACCGGTTGGGCGACATCGTCGGCATCGTGCTCACCCACGGCCACGAGGACCACATCGGGGGCGTGCCGTACCTGCTCAAGGAGCGCCCGGACATCCCGGTCATCGGCTCCGAGCTGACCCTGGCATTCATCACGTCCAAGCTCAAGGAGCACCGGATCACCCCGAAGGCGGTCCACGTCGAGGCCGGGGACACCCACAAGGCGGGCCCGTTCGAGTGCGAGTTCGTCGCGGTCAACCACTCGATCCCGGACAGCCTGGCCGTGGCGATCCGCACGGACGCCGGGCTGGTGCTGCACACCGGGGACTTCCGGATGGACCAGTTCCCGCTGGACGACCGGATCACCGACCTGCGCCACTTCGCCCGCCTGGGCGACGAGGGCGTGGACCTGTTCCTCACCGACTCCACCAACGCCGAGGTCCCCGGTTTCACCACCTCGGAGCAGGAGCTGACGCCGGCGATCAACCAGGTCTTCGCCACCGCCCCGAAGCGGATCATCGTCTCCAGCTTCGCCAGCCACGTCCACCGGATCCAGCAGGTCCTCGACGCCGCCCACGCCCACGGGCGCAAGGTCGCCTTCGTGGGCCGGTCCATGGTCAAGAACATGGGCATCGCCCGGGACCTGGGCTACCTGAAGATCCCGCGCGGGCTGGTGGTCGACTTCAAGAAGCTCCAGTCCATGCCGGACGCCAAGGTCACCCTGGTGTGCACCGGCTCCCAGGGCGAGCCCCTGGCCGCGCTCTCGCGCATGGCCAACGAGACGCACCAGATCCAGCTCAACGCCGGGGACACGGTGCTCATGGCGAGCTCGCTGATCCCGGGCAACGAGAACGCAATCTACGGCATCATCAACAAGCTCACCGATCTCGGCGTGAAGGTCGTGCACAAGGGCAACGCCAAGGTCCACGTCTCCGGCCACGCCTCGGCCGGGGAGCTGGTCTACTGCTACAACATCGTCAAGCCCACCCACGTGCTGCCCGTGCACGGGGAGTCCAAGCACCTGCACGCCAACGCCGAGCTGGCGGTCCGCACCGGTGTCGACCCGGAGAACGTGCTGATCGGCCGGGACGGCACCGTCATCGACCTCGTCGACGGCCGGGCACGGATCTCCGGGCAGGTGGAGGCCGGTCTGGTCTACGTCGACGGCCACACCGTGGGCAAGGTCACCGAGGAGACCCTGGTGGAGCGCCGGCTGCTGCAGGAGGGCGGCGTGGTCACGGTCGTGGCCATCGTCGACGCCGACACCAACGCGCTCGCCGAGCCGCTGGAGTTCCTGGCGAAGGGCTTCGTCCACGACGAGCACGTCTTCGACGGGGCCGCCGACAAGGTGAAGAACGCCCTGGCGCGCCCGGCCACGTCCAAGGTCGCCGATCTCGAGAAGCTCGAGTCGATCATCGCCGAGACCGTCTCCCGCCACCTGGAGCGCGCCTACCGGCGGGCCCCGCTGGTGACGGTCGTCGTCGTCGACGCCTGAGCCGCACGACCGCCCGGTCCCGGCCCCGGCCCCGGGGCCGGGACCGGGCGGTTGGTAGACTCGGGGTCCCCTGATTCCTGGAGGTCGTTCGATGCCGCAGCGCGTCCGCGGAGGCACCATGCAGATCGGCGAGCTCGCCGATCGGACCGAGCTGTCCCTGCGCACCATCCGCCACTACGACGAGGTGGGCCTGCTGCCGGCCTCGCGCACCGAGGGCGGGTTCCGCGTGTACACGGAGCGGGACGTGGAACGGCTCACCCACATCAAGCGGATGAAGCCGCTCGGCTTCTCCCTGGAGGAGATGGCCGAGCTGCTCGAGCTGCTCGGCGCCGACGAGCCCGCAGAGGCCCGGCTCGCCGACTACCTCGAGCGGGCCCACCCCGAACGGGACCGGCTGGCCAGGAAGCTGGCCCAGGCGGACGAGTTCATCGCGATGCTGGAGCAGCGGCTCCGGCGATGACCGAGCGCTCGACGAGCTGCGCCGCCGTGCCCGTGGCGGTCCTCCGCAGCCCGTCCCCGCGGACCGCCCACCGCCCGGACCTGCAGGGTCTGCGCGGGGTGGCCGTGCTGCTGGTGGTGGTCTTCCACGTGTGGACCGAGAAGGTCTCCGGCGGGGTGGACATGTTCTTCGTGCTCTCCGCGTTCCTGCTCACCGGCTCCTTCGCCCGCCGGATCGAGCACGGCCGGCCCCTGGCACTGCCGGCCTACTGGGCCCGGACCTTCGCCCGGCTGCTGGGCCCGGTGGCGGTGCTGCTGCTGGCCGTGCTCGCCGCGGTGTTCCTCTGGTTCCCGCCCAGCCGGTGGGCCGAGCTGCTGGCCCAGGCCTGGGGGTCGCTAATCTACGTCGTGAACTGGGTGCTGGCGGACCAGGCCGTGGACTACTACGCCGGCAACTCCGCGGCCACGACCCCGCTGCAGCACATGTGGTCGCTGTCGGTGCAGGGCCAGGTGTTCCTGGTGTGGCCGCTGCTGCTGGCCGGGGCCGCCGTGACGGCCCGGCGGACCGGGACCGGGTTCCGCCCGGTGGCCTGGGTCGTGTTCGCCGCCGTGTTCGCCGGCTCGCTGGCCTGGTCGGTGGTGGCCACCGCGGCCGGGCCCGAGGCGGCCTACTTCAGCACCCTGACCCGGCTGTGGGAGTTCGCCCTGGGCTCCATGGCAGCCCTGGCCCTGGCCGGCTCCGGCACCGCGCGGACGGCCTCCCGGCGCCGGAGCGCCCCGGCCCGGGTGACCGGGGTGGTCCTGGGCTGGGCCGGGCTGGCCGCGATCCTGGCCACCCCCTTCCTCATCGGCCCCGACACCCGCTTCCCCGGCACCGTCGCCCTGGCCCCCACCCTGGGGGCCGCGGCGATCCTGCTCGGCGGTGCCCTGGCACCCGACGCCCGGACCGGCGCTGCCCGGCTCCTGTCGGCGCGTCCGCTGCAGTGGTTCGGGGACCGCGCCTACGGGATCTACCTGTGGCACTGGCCGTTGCTGATCACCTATCTGCTGCTCACGGCCCGGGACACCGTGCCGGTGCCGGCCGGACTCGGGATCCTGGCCGCCTCGGTGGTCCTCACCCGGGTCACCGCGCTGCTGCTGACCGGCTGGCGCGCCCTGCCCGGGATCCGTGCTCGCAGCGGGATCCGGCTGATCGCCACCGCCCTGCTCGTGGCGGTACCGCTCACCGGCGCCCACCAGTACACGGTGCTGCGCGACCCCACCGCCGGGGCGGAACGCACCGCGCAGAACTACCCCGGCGCCGCGGTGCTGCGCGGGGAGGCGAGCGAGGTCCCGGACGTGCCGATCATCCCCACCGAGGACGAGCGCGACCAGGAGTGGGGCGACACCGGGGACCCTTGTCCCCCCGAGCGGACCCCGCCGGGCATCGCCGAGCTGGGCGAGTGCAGGATCATCGCCCCCGACCCGGACCCCGCCGGCGGCACCGATCCGGGCGGCACCGACCCCGGTCTGACCCTGGTGGTCCTCGGGGACTCCCACGCCCGGCAGCTGCTCACGCCGATCCACCGGGTCGCCGACGCCCAGGGCTAGACGGTGGTCTCCTATCTGCGCAACGCCTGCCGCTACACGAGCGAGTCGGAGAACTACCAGGCCGAGTGCAACGACTTCAACACCGCGGCCCGGGAGGCGGTCCTGGAGACCGAGCCCGACGCGGTGCTGACCATCGGCACCCTCAGCCTGCCCGAGGCCCCGCACGAGAAGCTCGTCGAGGGCTACGAGGCCGGTGTGCAACCGTTCCTGGACGCCGGCATCCCGGTGCTGGCCTTCCGCGACAAACCGCGCTTCCCCTACGACATGTTCGAGTGCGTGGAGACCTACGGGCCCGACCGCGACCGCTGCAACGTCCCCCGCTCCGAGTCGCTGCTCCCCGTCAACCCGCTGGAGGAGCTGGCCGCCCGGCACGAGGACCTGCACAGCATCGACCTCACCGACCGGCTGTGCACCGGGACCACCTGCCCCGGGGTGGTCGGCAACATCATGGTCTCCCGCGACCTCGACCACGTCACCTCCAGCTACGGCGAGACGCTGGTGCCCGACGTCGAGGAGCGCCTGCTGGCCGCCCTCGACCGGACGTGAGCCACCTCTCCCCCGCCCCGCGGCCGAGGACCCTACCCTCACGTTAGGATAGGGTGACGACGCGGTCCCCGCCGGAGCGCCTCCGCACCCGGACGCCGCACCGCCCGCGCGACGCCGTGTCCACCCGCATGCGCAGCACCCGGGACGACCCCAGCCCTTCCGCCCAGCCTCCCCCGCCCTCCTCCCCTGCGAACGGAGCCTCCTTGGCCACCACGACAGCCGGCCCCGCGGCCGACCTCACGCCCGAGCAGCGCCAGTCGGTGCGCCTGACCCTCCGGTCCCCCCGTCACCTCAAGACCGAGGTCCTGGCCGGGCTCGTGGTGGCCCTGGCGCTCATCCCGGAGGCGATCGCCTTCTCGATCATCGCCGGGGTGGACCCCCGCCTGGGCCTGTTCGCGTCCTTCACCATGGCCGTGACCACCGCCGTGCTGGGCGGCCGGCCCGCGATGATCTCCGCTGCCACCGGCGCGGTGGCGCTGGTGATCGCCCCGCTGGTGGCCTCCCACGGCATCGACTACTTCATCGCCGCGGTGATCCTGGCCGGGGTCTTCCAGGTGGTCCTGGCCCTGATCGGCGCGGCGCGGCTGATGCGCTTCATCCCGCGCTCGGTCATGGTGGGCTTCGTCAACGCCCTGGCCATCCTGATCTTCAGCTCCCAGATCCCCGAGCTGATCGGGGTGCCCTGGGCCGTCTACCCACTGACGGCCCTGGGCCTGGCCATCGTGTTCCTGTTCCCCCGGCTGACCGGCGCGGTCCCCGCCCCGCTGGTGGCCATCGTGGTGATCACCGCGATCGTGGTGCCGATGGGCATGGACGTGCCGAGCGTCGGCGACAAGGGCGAGCTGCCCGAGTCCCTGCCGTCGCTGTTCTTCCCCGACGTCCCGCTGGACCTGGAGACCTTCCGGATCATCGCCCCGTTCGCCCTGACCATGGCGCTGGTGGGCCTGCTCGAGTCGCTGATGACGGCCAAGCTCGTCGACGACATCACCGACACGCGCTCGAACAAGACCCGAGAGTCCTGGGCGCAGGGCGCGGCCAACATCGTGACCGGCTTCTTCGGCGGGATGGGCGGGTGCGCGATGATCGGCCAGACGATGATCAACGTGCGCGCCTCGGGGGCCCGCACCCGCATCTCCACCTTCCTGGCCGGGATCTTCCTGCTGCTCCTCGTCGTGACCCTCGGCGAGGTCGTGGCGGTCATCCCGATGGCGGCCCTGGTGGCCATCATGATCTTCGTGTCCTGGGCGACGTTCGACTGGCACTCGGTCCGCCCCTCGACCCTGGCGCGGATGCCCCTCCCGGAGACCCTGGTGATGCTCTCCACCGTGGCCGTGACCGTGTGGACGCACAACCTCGCCCTCGGCGTGATCGTGGGGGTGCTCGTGGCGATGGTCGCCTTCGCCCGCCGGGTGGCCCACTTCGTCACCGTCGACCGTGCGCTCGAGCGGCGCGACGGCCGGGAGACGGCGGTCTACACCGTGCACGGGGAGCTGTTCTTCGCCTCCTCCAACGATCTCTACACGATGTTCGACTACGCCGGGGATCCCCAGCGGATCGTCATCGACTTCTCCGACTCCCATCTCTGGGACGCCTCCACCGTCGCCGCCCTGGACTCCGTGACGGACAAGTACGCCCACTACGGCAAGGACGTGGCGATCGTCGGGCTCAACCAGGCCAGCCGCCGGATGCGGGTGCGCCTGGGCGGAATGCTCAACTCCGAGCACTGACCCGGCACACCCGCCCGGCGCCGCGGCACGGCGCCCGAGCACACTCTGCCGGGCTGTGCATTTGCGATCACAACCCTTTGTGTCTGCATGTGAACTGGGTCACACGACGGGTCTTGCCGTACGCCGTGGGATGGAGCATCGTTGCTTCTCACCAGGGGATTCTGTGGTCCGCCAAGGATCATCCCCCGGCTCCCGCACCGTCGACCGACAGCGCGCCGCCTCCGGACTCCGGGGGGCGTCACCCGCATCGGGTCCGGGCGCGGGAGCAGTAGGGAGCGGGGCCGGCTGGGGGGCCGCCCCGCTCACCTTCTGTGTGCCGGCCTCGTCCGCTTCTGTGTGCCGGCCTCGTCCGCCGGCACCCCCGCACCCCGCTCCGCCCGGCCCCGTCGGTGGTGCCGTCCGGCCCCGGGCGTCCGGAGGAAGCACCGACGGTCCGGAAAACGCACGCACCCGGGCTCCGTGTGGTGCCCCGAGGGCCCACCCGGAACCATGATGGGGGCGGCGGCGCCACCGCGCCGCCACGGACGGTCCCGGACCGCTGCGCAGCGTCGCGCCCGGTCCGGGACCGTCCTCGGAGCGACGCACCGCAGTGAGGGGGGACCGTGGACGACGACAGGATCGGAGCCGTGCAGGCACGCCTCGCCCGGCACGCCGTCGAGCGCGCCGGTCTCGACGCGGCCCGGGTCTGGTGGCACTGCTTCCAGCTCGGCGGCGAGGCCGGGATGCTGGAGGTCGACGCGTACCTGCACGGGTGCCTGAGACTGCCGGCCGCCCACCGCGACCTGCTCGCCCGCGCGGTCAACGGACTCGTCCGGGACGCGCCCGTCGCCCGGGTGCCGTTCTCGTGGGAGATCGACGCGGGCTCCCGGGACGACGCCGGCCCGCAGGACCGCGGCAGCGCACCGGGCCTCTGGCCGCGCGCCTGAGCCGGCACCTCCACCGCGACGGATCCTCCTCGGAGCCCCCCGAGCCGTGCCTCGCGCGCGGCGCCACCTCCACGGCCCCGGCGGCCGCGGTGGCAGAATGGTCCGGGGTGCCGGCCCCGACGACGGCCCGCACCCGGTCGGGCGCAGCAAGCCGGACGCAGCGCGCCCGTCGTCGTCCCCGTGCCCCCACCTCGACCCTAGGATGTCGGATGGCCCATCTCTCGCCCCGCCCCGTCCCAGCCCCCGCGCCGACCGGCTGGTCGACCCTGCACCGGCACCACATCGGGGTGGACGTCGGCGGCACCCTGATCAAGTACGCGGCCGTGGACATGGCCGACGGCGAGCTGACCACTCCGGTCCTCCAGCGCCCCACCCCCGTCCCCGCCACGCCGGATGCCCTGGCGGAGCAGCTCGTGCTCATCGTGCAGGAGCTCGCCGCCGGTCCCCAGGCCCCGCACCCGGAGGCCAGCGTGGGAGTGGCGCTCCCCGCGATCATCCGCCACGGCGTGGCCCGCTCCGCCGCGAACATCGACGACGCGTGGATCGGCCTGGACGTCCACCGGTTCCTCACGGAGCGGCTGGGACGCACCGTCCACGTCCTCAACGACGCCGACGCCGCGGGCCTGGCCGAGCTCCGCTACGGCGCCGGGCGCGGGGCCAGCGGCACCGTCCTGGTCATCACCCTGGGCACCGGCATCGGCTCGGCGCTGTTCGTGGACGGGAAGCTGGTGCCCAACGTCGAACTGGGCCACCTGGAGCTCGGCGGGGTCGACGCCGAGGTGCGGGCCTCGGCGGTGGCCCGGGAGCGGGAGGGACTGGACTGGCCGGACTACGCCGAGCGTCTCCAGCAGTACTTCGCGCACCTGGAGTTCCTCTTCTCACCGGACCTGATCGTGGTCGGCGGCGGGATCTCCGCCCGGCACGAGGACTTCCTGCCCCGTCTGCGCCTGGACACGCGCGTCGTCCCGGCCGAGCTGCGCAACGCGGCGGGCATCATCGGCGCCGCCCGGCACGCCTACCTCGCCGTGCCGCCGGCGTCGGCCTGACCTCGGAGGGCCTGGCGGAAGTACTGCACGCCCGCCAGGACGTGCAGGACGGCGGCCACCTGGACCATGACCCGGCCGACGTCCGTCACCTCGGGGGTGGACCAGGCGGGCCCCGCCAGGACGAGCACGGTCCCCACCATGAGCAGGGCGGTCTTCGCCTTGCCGACCGTCGTGACCCGCAGGGTGCCGAGGGACCGCCGGACCAGGGTGGCGATCCCCACCACGACGTCGACGACCGCGATGACGATCAGCACCCACCAGGGGAACAGCCCGACGATGCTCGCGGCCACGGCGATCGCCACGGTCCCCAGCCGGTCGGCGATGGGGTCCATGACCTCCCCGACCCGGCTGCGCTGCCGGAGCGCCCGGGCCAGGGCGCCGTCGACCCAGTCCGTCAGGGAGAAGAGGGCGACGAGGACCAGCGCGCGCACCGGCCGCTCGTCGATGTCGAGGACGGCCAGAACGGCCGGGACGATGAGCGCGAACCGCACCACCGAGACCACGTTGGGCACCGTGAGCACCCGGTCGTAGTACGGCGACTCCGCCGGCTCGACCGCGTTCTGGTGCTGCTGTGCCATGTGCCTCGTCCCGTCCTCCGGCGCTCCCGGGCGAACGGTCCGCGCCCGTCGGTGCTGCCCTCGAGACTATCTGGTCGGCGCCGGGCGGCCCGGGAGATGACGCCGCCCGGCGCGAGGGCCGGCACGGTCCCTGGCCGCACACGGGCCGCCCGGGCAGAATGGGGCGGGAGCCTCGTCGCCGGTCGTCGGTGCGCCCGCAACGGCTCCGCCGGCGCACCCTGTGCACCCTCGCCCGGTGAGCTCCGACCCGGTGCGCGTCCTCGGCCCGACACCGGGCGCGCCACCCCGTCCGTCCCGCTCACCGGGGCCGGGCCCGACCGAAGGACCGCTGTGGATCCTCGCGTGCACTTCCTCACCCTGTCCACCCCGGACCTCGACGCCGCCCGCGAGTTCTACGCGCGGGGTCTCGGCTGGGAGCCGCTGCTCGACGTCCCGGGCGAGATCCTCTTCTTCCAGATCGCCCCGGGGACGGTCCTGGGTCTCTTCGACGCCGGGAAGTTCGCCGAGGACCTGGGCCTCCCATCGGCCACCCCGGCGCAGGGCGTGACGCTCGCGCACAACGTGGACGGCGAGGCCGCGGTGCGCGCGAGCGTCGACGCGATGAGCGCCGCGGGCGGGACCGTGCTCACGAGCCCGCGGCCGGGCGCCTTCGGGGGCGTCTTCCACGCGCACGTCGCCGATCCCAACGGCGTGGTGTGGGAGATCGCGCACAACCCTGGGTGGCGGATCGACGACGACGGGACCGTGCACCTCGGCTGAACGTGCCCGCCCGGCCCGTCCGCGCCGGGAGGTGCGGCCGGGGCCGGCTCAGCCGCGGACGTCGACGCGCAGGTGGTGCTCGACGTCGTGCAGGAAGTACGCCGCGAAGCTCGCCACGGTGAAGTCCTTGCCGTCCCCGCGCCTGCCGGTCCGGGCCCACTGCTCCCCGGTCACGGCGTCGAAGGCGTCCGCGGTGGCGCGGACCTCCTGCGCGAGCTCCCCGGAGACCTCGTAGGGGTCCTGCAGGTTGTACTGCCCCTCGACCGCCGCGGCGTCCTGGTCCCAGTCCGCGAAGACCGGGTCCTGCTCGTCGAGCATGAGCCGCAGCCGCTCGCGGAAGACCCGGCAGAGGTCCCGGACGTGGCAGGCGTACTCCAGCGGGGACCACGTCCCCGGGCTGGGCCGGTCCGTCATGCCCAGGCGGTCGAGGACCGCCGCCCAGCGCTCGACCGTGGCCCGCGCCCGCTCCCCCGTGCTCGTGACGTCGTAGTCCGGGTCGAACCCGCAGTCGGGACAGCCCCGGTCGAGCACCACGGTCCAGTCCTTGGTCTCCGGAGGGACCGGGGAGGTGTCGGGGGTTCCGGGGCGCTCGGTGGTCATGCGGCCAATGTACCCGGGCCCACCGGGTGCGGCGAGGTCCCGCGGCGGACGGGGCGGGCCGGGCGGGTCACAGCCCCTGCCGGTCCAGGATCTCGTCCTCGTCGAGCGGCTCCCCGCGCTGGACCCGGCGGGTCCGGCGCAGGTCGGTCGCGGCGAGCACCACGGCGGCGGTCGCCAGGACGAACGAGAGGATGCCGAGGGTGTTGGCGAACCCCGCGGACAGGCCCAGGTGGACGGGGTCGGCGGCCCGGGTCAGCACGGACGCGCCGGCGCCGTCCACGCGGTCCGGGAGGACGGCGCCGAAGCCGAGGAGCACGGCCCATGCGGCGAGCACCGTCAGCGAGGACCGCAGGGACGCCCCGGCAGGGACGTGGGCGCGGGCGTCCCGGCGCAGCAGCACCCCGGCCACCACGAGCAGCGCGGTCAGCGGCAGGGCCAGCGTCAGCGTGTAGAGCAGCACCAGGTCACCGGCGGCTCCGGCCAGGCCGCGGCCCACGGCCACCCACACCCCGAGCAGCAGGGCCGCGGGGACCCCGAGGACGGGCACGGCGCGCTGCAGGACGGCGGGACGGTGCGGCACGCGGTCGAGGGCTGTTTCCACGCCCGCCAGTCTATCGACGGGCCTCCCGCCGGAGACCCGCCCGCGGGCGCCCCGGTAGGCTGGAGCGCATGCCCTCCCCCGGATTCCCGCACGCCGTCCTCTTCGACCACGACGGGACCCTCGTCGACACCGAGCCGCTCTGGGACCGCGCCAAGCAGAACCTCGCCGCCGAGCACGGACGGCTCTGGACCCCCGAGGACTCGCTCGCGACCCTGGGCCGGCCGGTCGCCGCGACGATCGACCGGCTGCAGCGGGTCGGCGTGCCGCTCGGTCCGGACGAGCTGTTCCGGGCGGTCTTCGAGCACAGCGTCCGCGTCCTGGAGGACACCGAATTGACCTTCATCGACGGGATCGCGGAGCTCCTCGAGGAGCTCTCGGCCGCGGGGATCCCCGCGGCGATCGTCACCAACGCGAGCTCGGCGATGGGCCACCACACCGCGGCCACCGCCCCGGAGGACCTGTTCCAGGTCGTCATCGGCACGGACGAGTACGCGCAGGGGGTCCGCCCCAAGCCGGACCCGGACGCATACCTCACGGCGGCGCGCCGCCTCGGGGTCGACCCCCACCGGTGCGTCGTGGTCGAGGACTCCCCCGCCGGGGCCGCCGCGGGCGTCGCGGCGGGCATCCCCACGGTGGTCGTCCCCGGCGAGCTGGAGGTCGAGCGCGGCCCCGGGCTGCTGCACCTGGGATCCCACCGGGAGCTGACCCTGGAGCTGCTGCGCTCGCTGGACCCGCAGTCCCCGTCGTCGCCCTTCCACCCCGTGCAGGAGACCCGCCCGTGAGCGCCCCCGACTTCCCCGCCGCCGTCCTGTTCGACCACGACGGCACCCTCGTGAACTTCGAACCGCAGTGGGCCGTGACCAAGCGGGCGGTGGCCGGCCGGTACGGCGTCGGCTGGAGCACCGAGGACGACCTCGCCACGCTGGGCCGGACGGTGCCCGCGTCGGCGCGGCTGATGGTCGAGCGCGGCGCCGAGGGGACCGTCGAGGCCATCACGGCCGAGCTCGGGCGGGAGGTCGCGGCCTCGCTCACGGGCGAGGTCCCGTTCCTGCCCGGCATGCGCGACCTGCTGGCCGAGCTCGAGCGGGCCGGCATCCCCGGCGCCGTGGTGACGAACGCCCTGACCGTGGTCGCGGAGGGCACCGCGTCCGGGGCGCCCGAGGTGCTGCGGGTGGTCGTCTCGCAGGAGGACGTGGAGCACGCCAAGCCGCACCCGGAGCCCTACCTGCTCGCGGCGCGGCGGCTGGGCGTGGACCCGGCACGGTGCGTGGCGGTCGAGGACTCGCAGACGGGGGCGGCGAGCGCGGCGGCCGCCGGGATGCCCGTGGTGGTGGTGCCCGGGGAGCTGCCCGTGGAGCCCGCTCCCGGCCTGGTGCTCGTGGACGCCCACACGGACGTCACCCTGGAGTTCCTGCGCGGGCTGGGTCCGGCCGTCTGACGAAGTCCACCACGACGACGAGGGCCCGTTCCCTGCCGTCCGCGCGATGCGGGGCGGCAGGAAACGGGCCCTCGTGCGAGGTGCCTAGGCTCAGCGGGTCGCGGTGCCCTGGGGGGAGGACGCGCGGCGCGGGCTCCGGGTGCGGCGACGGGCCGCGGCCTGGGTGGAGCGGTCCGGCGCGGACTCGGTCGAGTACGCAGGCGCCGCGGAACGGCTGGGCGCGGCCGAGCGGGCCGGTGCCGCCGAGCGGGAGGCCGAGCCGTTGCCGGGGCGGGAGCCGCCGCGGCTGCCGGTCTCGCCGCGCTGGTCGCGGGAGGCGCTGCGCGGCTGCTCGGAACGGTTCTGTCCGCCGCGGCCGCGGTTGCCGCCGGAGCCGGCACGGCCACCGGAACGGCCGGCGCCGGAGCGCTGACCGCTCGCCGGGCGGCCCTGCGCCTGGACGGGCGGCGCCACGTAGGCGACCTTGTCGGCGAGCTCGCCCACGAGCGCCGTGACGGCCGGGGAGCCGACGGTCACGGTGTCGAAGTTCGCGGTGACGCCCGCGGCCTTCATGAGCTGCGTGACCTCGCGGCGCTCCTCCTTGGTGGCCACCGTGACCACGGAGCCGGAGGCGCCGGCGCGGGCGGTGCGCCCGGAGCGGTGCAGGTAGGACTTGTGCTCGGTGGGCGGGTCGATGTGCACGACCAGCTCGACCTCGTCCACGTGCACGCCGCGGGCGGCGACGTCGGTGGCGACGAGCACGCGCACGTCACCGGCGGAGAACTGGGCCAGGTTGCGGTCGCGGGCGTTCTGGGACAGGTTGCCGTGCAGGTCCACGGCGGGGATGCCCATCTGGCTGAGCTTGCGGGCCATCTTCTTGGCGCGGTGCTTGGTGCGCGTGAACATCACGCGGCGGCCGGTGCCGGAGGCCAGGGCCTCGATGAGCTCCTGCTTCTCGTCCGCGTCCACGACGAGCACGTGGTGGTCCATGGTGGACACGGACGCCTGCGGGGCGTCCACGGAGTGCTTGACCGGGTTGGACAGGAACTGCTTGACGAGCTTGTCCACGCCGCCGTCGAGCGTCGCGGAGAACAGCAGCCGCTGGCCGCCCTGGGGGGTGCGCTTGAGGATGCGGGTCACCACGGGCAGGAAGCCCATGTCGGCCATGTGGTCGGCCTCGTCGATGACCGTCACGCGGACGTCGTCGAGCGTGAGGACGTTCTGCTTCAGCAGGTCCTCGAGCCGGCCGGGGCAGGCGATGACGATGTCGGCGCCCTTGGCGAGCGCCTTCTCCTGGTTGCGCTGGGAGACCCCGCCGAAGATGACGGTGGTCGTCTGCCCGGCGGCCTCGGCCAGCGGGGCGATCGCGCGGTCGATCTGGGTGGCCAGCTCGCGGGTGGGGGCCAGGACCAGGCCGGTGGGCCGGTTGGCCCGCCGGGCGGCGCGGGCGCCGTTGCCGGTCAGTCCGGCGAGACGGGACACGAGCGGCAGCGCGAACGCCACGGTCTTGCCCGAGCCGGTCTTGCCGCGGCCGAGCACGTCACGGCCGGCCAGCGAGTCGGGGAGGGTCTTCTCCTGGATGGGGAACGCCTGCTCGATGCCCTGCTGGGCGAGGACGGCGGAAAGGGCCTCGGGCACGCCAAGGTCGGTGAAAGTAGCCAAAACTGGGATACGTCTTTCGATCGGATGTCCCGGCAAGGGGGTAGCGCGCCGGGTTGCGCCGAATGACTCCTGGAGCCCCTGCGAGCGGGCTGAGACCGTCTGGAACGGTGCCACGCTGGAAGAAGAACGGGGTGCTCGACGCCTGCCTGCTCACCCGGGAACGGGGAGCAGTGCCATATGCAATACGCCTCACCCTACAGCACCGGCGGCACGCCACCACCCGGATGTGGCGGAGGGCACGGCCGCGCCCTGACGGCGCCGGGCCCACCGCGCCGGTGCGGGACGCGGTGACGCGTGCACGCATCCGGCGCCGGTGCGGTGGGTCCGCGGTGCGGGGACTACAGCGCGGTGTAGCCGCCGTCGACCAGGTAGTACCCGCCCGTCATGAAGGAGGCCTTCTCCGAGAGGAGGAACGTCGTCAGGGCGGCGACCTCCTCGGCGCGGCCCAGCCGGCCGAGGGGGTGCTTGGCGGTGAGCCCCTCGAGGACGGACGCCGGCGCGGTCCTGAGCAGCGGGGTGTCGATGTAGCCGGGGCCGACGGCGTTGATCCGCACCCCGCGCCGGCCGTACTCCACGCCGGCCTGCTTGGTGAGCCCGACCACACCGTGCTTGGCGGCGGTGTAGGCGCTGTTGCCCGCGGCCACGGCCACGGTGCCGTGCACGGAGGCCATGTTGACGATCGCCCCGCCGCCGGCCTGCTCGATGGCGGGCAGCTGGTAGCGCATGCCGAACATGACGGAGTGCAGGTCGATCTGCACGGTGCGCACCCACGCGTCGAGGTCCGACTCCCCCACCGCGTCCGCCGCGCCGGCGACCCCGGCGTTGTTCACCGCCAGGTGCAGGGCGCCGTAGGTCTGCTGGGCGAACTCGACCGCGGCCTCGCAGTCCTCGGGCTTCGCCACGTCCTGCCGGAAGCCGGCGGCGTCGCCGCCGGCGGCCATGATCGCCTGGACGACGTCGTCGATCCGCCGGGTGTCGATGTCCGTGACGACGACCTTGGCGCCCTGCGCCGCGAGGTCCTTCGCGCAGGCCTCGCCGATGCCGGAGGCGGCGCCGGTGACGAGCGCGACCTTGTCCTTGAGGTCAGCCATGTGGTTCTCCTGCCGTGTGTCCGCTGGGCCGGGCCGGACGGCCCGACGCTCCCAGTCTGTCCGGAAACGCCGGGGCCCGCGAGGGGTGGCACGGGCGCCGCCTGCCGTGCCGCCCCTCGCACCGGACGGAGGCTCAGCCCTCGGCGTCCTCGGACTTCTCGGCGTCGTGCGCCTGGCGCAGCGCGGCGGAGTCCGCCTCCTGGGCGGCCTTCTGCTCGCGCACCACCTCGGTCAGGAGCTTGGTCATCTCCTTGGCCACGCCGGCCGCGGACTGCGGGTTCTGCCCGGTGACGAGGCGGTCGTCCACGACGACGTTCTCGGTCCAGTTCGGCGCGGTCCGCACGTCCGCGCCCTGCTCGACGAGCTTGTCCTCGAGCAGGAACGGGACGACGTCCGACTTGCCGACCTCGTCCTCCTCGGCGTTGGTGAACGCGGCCACCCGGCGTCCCTCGACGATGCGCAGGCCGTTGGCGAGCTCGACGTCCACGAGCCCGGCGGGTCCGTGGCAGACGGCGCCGACGACTCCCCCGGCGTCGTGCACGGCGGCCACGAGCGCCTGCAGGTCCGCGTTGCCCGCGAAGTCCCACATGGTGCCGTGCCCGCCCACGAGGTAGACCGCGTCGTACTGGGCCGGGTCGACCACGCTGATCCGCGGGGTGTTGTAGAGGGAGGCCCGCACGGTCTCGTCCTCGAGGTACTGCCGCTGCACCTCGTCCTCCTCGTCCTTGCCGTCCTGCGGGGGCTGCCCGCCGGCGATCGAGGCGAAGTCGACGAAGTAGCCGGCGTCCCGGAACACCTTCCACGGGTGGGCGGCCTCCCCCACGAAGTAGCCGGTGGGCTCCCCGGTGTCGCCGAGGGAGTCGTGGCTGGTGAGAACGAGCAGAACCTTCTTCATGGTCTCGATGTCCATGTCTGTCCTTCCGTCGGGTGGCGGGACGCGGAGGGCGTCCTGCGAGCGGGTGGCCAGCCTAGGCGGCGGGGGCCGCCCCCGGGGCCGGTGTTCGCTCCCGGCCCCTCCTGCACGGAGGGCGCGATCCCTCCCCTGATAGGGTCGTTGACGACTCAATGACCCTGTTCGCCCTCCTGAAAGGACCGACCATGAGCCTCTCCAACGCGATCCTGCGCGGCGTCTCCGGCGCCTACCTGCTGCAGTCCGGCTACGGCAAGAAGGACCTCCCCACGGAGGCCGCCGCGGGTCTCCAGCAGTTCGCCGCCACCGGCGTCCCCCAGTTCGAGGAGTGGGACGCCGACACCTTCGGCAAGTTCGTGGCGTACTCGGAGATCGGCATCGGCGCCGCCCTGCTGACCCCGTTCGTCAACAAGCGCCTCGCGGGTCTGGCCCTCGGCGCGTTCTCCGCCGGGCTGCTCGCGATGTACTTCCGCAACCCCGAGATGACCCAGGAGGACGGCGTCCGCCCGTCCGAGGCCGGCACGGGCCTCTCGAAGGACGCCTTCCTGGCCGCGATCGCCGCGGCCCTGGTCGTCTCCAAGTAGGCACGGCCCCGCAGGACCCCACGGGTGCAGCCCGTCCGCACGGACGGGCGGCACCCGTTCTGCATTCCCGGTGGCCTTTCCGGAGTCCTACTCCGAAGTCCTAGAACGTCCGAGGCGCCCGGGAGAACGCGCCCATGACGACGACGGCGCACCGCCGGGCCCGTCCTGCTCCGGGTCCGCACCGAGCCGCTCCCGCCGGGGAGCGGGTGCTGGACGCCGGCGTCCGGGCCGAGGTGCGGGCGGTCGTCGGGGAGCTCGTGGACTCGGCGGCCGCACAGGCGCGGGAGGCGGGGCGCCAGCTGCGCTGCATCGTCCGGCTGTGGCTGCTGGCCTGGGAGGACCACGAGATCGACTGGGTCTCCACGGCAGGGCTGATGCCCTACGAGGCCGATGAGCTCGTCTGCTCCCTCCTCGAGACCGAGGACCAGATGGTGCGTGATCTCGCCGACGAGATCGGCCCGGCGCTGCGCCTGCCCGCGGGCACGGCCCTCGGGCGCGTCCGCGAGGCCCTCGTGCTCGGGCTGCACCTGCCCGAGGTCCTCGAGGCGCTGGAGGCGGGCCTCTTCAGCGCCCGGCACGCCTCGGTGATCGCCGACCAGTGGCGCGAGCTGGTCGAGGACGTCCCGGCGGGCCAGGAGGCACCGTCCGCCGTCGTGCAGCGGCTCGCCGCCGAACTGGTGGAGCGGGCTCCGCACTGCACGGTGGCGCAGCTGCGCGCGTGGGCCCGGCGCCGGCGCGCGGCGCTGCTGGCCGGGACGCAGGAGGCGAGGCACCGGGCGGCCCGGGCCGGACGCCACGTGTGGGTCGAGCACGATGAGGACGGCATGGCGTGGCTGCACGCCCTGCTGGACGCACCCACGGCGCTCGCGGTCCAGGACCGGCTCGACACGCTCGCGTCGCTACTGGAGCCCGTGGAGGAGACCGCCCGCGCGGGGACGGAGCGAGAGCCGGACCGGTGCGGCCCGGCGCAGTTCGGTCCAGTGCAGTTCGGTCCGGTGCAGTGCGGTCCAGTGCAGTTCGGTCCGGAGGAGGATGGCCCGGACGGGTTCGCGCCGGGTGCCAGGACTGCCCGGACGGACGCGCAGCTGCGGGCGGACGTCCTCACCGATCTCCTGCTGGAGGGGGAGCTCCCCGACGACCCCGGGTTCCCGCGCGGTGTGCGCGGCCGGGTCTGCGTGACGGTCCCCGTGCTCACGCTGCTGGGGTGCCGCCCCGGCGGCCCGGCCACCGGCGTGCCCGCGGACGCCCCGGTGCTCGAGGGTCACGGCCCGATCAGCGCGGACGTCGCCCGGGAGCTGGCCGCCGGTGCCTCCTCGTGGCATCGCGTGCTGACCCATCCCGTCACCGGAGCCGTCCTCGACCACGACCGCACCACCTACGCGGTGCCCGCTGATCTGCGCCGCCGGCTGCGGCTGCGCGACGGGACCTGTCGTTTTCCGGGGTGCCGGCGGCGGGCCGAGCGCTGCGACCTCGACCACACGGTGGCGTGGCAGGACGGCGGCCGGACGGCTGCGGACAACCTGGCCCACCTGTGCCGCCACCACCACCTCGTCAAGCACCGCCGCGGTGCCCTCGGCCGCTGGTCGGTGCGGCAGCCGGGGCCGGCGCCCGCCGGCGGAGTGCTCGAGTGGACCTCACCGGCCGGACGGACCTACCGGACCGTGCCGGACCCCTCGGCCGGTGCCACATCGGTCGGTGCCACGTCGGGCGGTGCCACATCGGGCGGACCGGTCCCGGATGTCGGGGAGCGGGGCAGCTCCGTGCCCGAGGACGCAGACCCTCCCCCCTTCTGACCGCCCGACCGAGCGCACGCACGGTGCGGGTGGCGCTGGGCGTGCGGCCTCCCGGTCGGTGCTGCCGCGGGACACGGGCGCGGACCGGCCCTCCGACAGCGCTGTGCCGAGCGCCGGACGGTCCCGAGGATCAGGCGGGTGGGCGGCCCGGGTCCTCCGCCGTGGTCTCCACCGACAGGCGGTAGCCCATGCTGTGGGTCTCCTCGGGCTCGAGGTGCACGGCGTCGGCGTGGGTGTTGGCGCCCTCCACGCACACGAAGTCCGTCCATCCGTCCGGCCCCACGTCGGGCATCGCCGCCGCCGTCTCCGCCCCGGGGTTCCACACCACGGTGGTGCCGGAGTTCTTCTTCCGGATCCGCAGCACCCGCCCCAGCACGGGGTCCACCACGGCGACGTCGCCGGTCGAGCGGTACACCCGGTCGGTCTCGCCGTCGAACCGGAGGTCCCCCTCCTGGACGCAGTCCTCCCGGTCCAGGACCTTGTCGCGGTAGGACGCGCCGTCCAGCCCCTCGACCCGGATCTTCCGCACGTCCCCCACCACCAGATAGGCGTGCAGGGCCTCCTCGAAGTCGAACGGGCGCTCACCGGTGTTGGTGACGCTCAGCTCGAGGGACAGCTCGGTGCCGAAGCGCACCACGCAGTAGGCCTCGAACTGGTACGGGAACTGCTCCTGGTGCGCGGGATCGGTGACGTCCGCGTCCGAGAGCCGGTAGACGATCATCGCCTCGTGGTCCGAGGACTCGCGCGACTCGACGTGCCACGGGAGCGTGCGGGCGAAGCCGTGCTTGGGCTCGCGCCCGCCCTCCGCCCCGTCCGCGAACCAGGGGAAGCAGATCGGGACACCCCCGCGCACGGGCTTGCCCGTCTCGAGCGCGGTGCTCGGGGACAGCCACAGCACCGGGGCGTGGCCCGTGGGGATCCAGTCGATCACGTGCGCGCCCTGGTCGTGGACGGCGCCGGTGGCGTCCGCGCAGGAGAACAGGCGGGGCTCGGGGAGTTCGCTCATGCCCCTCAGGCTAGACCGAGGGCCCGGTCCCCGTCAGGAGGCCGGGCCCTCGTGCGCCGACAGCCGTCAGACGCCGGTGCGCTCGTACGAGTCGATCGCTCCGGGATGGCCCTCCATGAACGCGTCGACCTGGCGGCGGTCCGCCCGCAGCTTGGGGTCGTGGTCCAGGTAGTGCCTGGTCTCGCGGACGACCAGCCCGGAGAGGAGCAGCAGCCCGAGGAGGTTGGGCAGGGCCATGAGGCCGTTCATCACGTCGGCGAAGTTCCACACCACCGCCAGCGGCACGGTGCAGCCCACGAACACGACCAGGGAGAACACGACCCGGTAGGGCATCACGGCCGGCCGGCCGAAGAGCCGCTCCATGCACCGCTCGCCGTAGTAGGCCCACCCGAGGATCGTCGAGTAGGCGAACATCACGAGCCCGATGGTGACCACGTAGTGGCCCCACTGCCCGGGCAGGCCCTGGCTGAAGGCGTCGCCGGTCATGGTCGCGGCGAAGTCCGCCCCCTGCTCCCAGACCCCGGTGGTGATGAGCACGAGTCCCGTGCAGGTCACCACGATGATGGTGTCGATGAAGGTCTGGGTCATGGAGACCAGCCCCTGGCGGACCGGGTGGGTGGTCTGGGCCGCGGCCGCTGCGATCGCGGCCGATCCCATGCCGGACTCGTTGGAGAAGATGCCGCGGGCCACGCCCATCTGCACGGCCAGCATGATCGCCGATCCGGCGAACCCGCCGACGGCCGCCGTGCCGGAGAAGGCGTCGGTGAAGATCAGGACGACCGCCTGCGGGATGGCCGCGACGTTGACGACGAGGATGAACAGGGCGCCCAGGACGTAGAAGAGGATCATGACGGGGACGAAGCCCGCCGTGACCTTCCCGATGGACTTGATCCCGCCCACGAGCACGGCGAGCGTCAGCACGGCGAGCACCACACCGGTGATCCAGGTGGGGACGCTGAACGAGCTCTCCAGGTTGGAGGCGATGGAGTTGCCCTGGGTCATGTTGCCGATGCCGAACGCGGCCAGCGCGGCGGCGACGGCGAAGAAGATCGCCAGGAACTTGCCGAACCCGTTGCGGATGCCGCGCTCCAGGTAGTACTGCGGGCCGCCGGAGATCTCACCCTTGGCATCCGTGGTGCGGAACCGCACGGCCAGGAACGCCTCGGAGTACTTGGAGGCCATGCCGAGCAGGCCGGTGACCCACATCCAGAACAGGGCGCCGGGCCCGCCGATCGAGATCGCGGTGGCCACGCCCACGATGTTGCCGGTGCCCACGGTGGCCGCGAGCGCCGTGGTCAGCGCCTGGAACTGGGAGACGTCGCCGCCGCGGGCGTCCGCGTCCTTGCGGTCGAACAGGGCCAGTCGCAGCGCGGAGCCCAGCTTGTGGAACTGCAGCCCGCCCAGCCGCACGGTCAGGTACAGACCGGTGAGCAGCAGCAGGGGGATGAGGACGTAGGGCCCCCAGATGATGCCGCCCAGCTCGCCGAGGGCAGTCTCGATGGTTTGGAGCATGTGTTCTCCCGTGGGTGCCGGGTGGATCAGGAATCGGGCCGGAACGGGACTGTGACCTCGGTCTCGGCAGAAGGCATCTAATCACAGGTCCGCTGCTCCCCCGGTCAGGGACCGATGGATCGGCCACAGTGTGGCTCCTGCCCGTTTCCGCCCGGTTACGGGCCGGACGGGGCGGCGGGGCCCTCCGGCGCCCGCCGCGAGAGGCGGCGCGCGAGCAGCACGGCTCCCGCGGCGAGCAGCGAGCACACCGCCATGGACACGGCCATCGGGACGGCGGTGTGCTGACCAGCCAGGCCGGTCAGCGGGCTCACGAGCCCGCCCAGGAGGAACTGGACCAGTCCGAGCACCGCCGACCCGGCCCCGGCCCGGCCCGGGACCCGGCCCTGGGCGAGGGCCACGGCGTTGCCCATGACGAAGCCGATGCAGGTCTGGCTCACGAAGAGGTGCGCCAGGGTGGTCCACCCGGTGATCCCGGCCAGCACCAGGCCCAGGCCCACCACGTTGACGGCGGCCATGACCACGATCGCGGTGCGGAGGATCGTGCCGGGCTCGACCCGGTCGACGAGGCGGGTGTTGACGACCGCGCCCAGGATGGAGCCGCCCGCGTTGACGGCGAACACCACGGAGTAGCCGAGCGCCGAGTAGCCGAGCACGTTCTGCAGCACGAAGGAGGAGGCGGAGATGTAGGAGAACAGGGCGCCGAACGCGAGTCCGAAGGCGAGGGCGTAGGCCATGAAGGACGGGGTGCGCAGCACCCGCCAGGACCCGGTGACGACGGCGCCGACCCCGCCGCGGTGGCGCCGGTGCGGGGGCAGGGTCTCGGGGACCACGAGCACGGAGCACGCCAGCATCAGCAGCCCGAACGCCGCGAGCACCCAGAACACGGTCTGCCACGGGGCCACCGTGGCGATCACCCCGCCCAGGAGCGGGGCCACCACCGGGGCGAGGGAGGTGATGGTCGCGAGGACCGAGAACAGCTTCGCGGCCCCGCGGCCGGAGGCGATGTCCGAGACCACCGCGCGGGCGATCACGACGCCGGCCGCCCCGGCGAGTCCCTGCACCGCGCGCAGGACCAGCACCGTCCCGATGGTCGGGGCCAGGACCACGGCGACGGAGCTGAGCAGGAACAGCGCGTTGCCGGCCACCATGAGCCGGTGCCGGCCCAGCACGTCGGACACGGGCCCGAGCAGGAACTGCCCCACGGCCATGCCGACCATGTACGTGGTCAGCGTCAGCTGCACCGCGGAGGCCGACGCCCCGAAGTGCCCGGCCATGGCAGGCATCGAGGCCAGGTACATGTCCGTGGCCATCGGGCTCACCGCGCTGAGGATCCCCAGCGCCGCCACCAGCACCACCCGGTCCTTGCCGCCGGAGAGGCGCAGGCGGGAGCGCACGGGGTCGTCGGGCGGCGATGAGCTCACGGGAGGTCCTTCGGCACGGGTCGGCAGGGCGGGCGCGGGGCGCGCCTCATGCTATCGACGCCGCGACGTGGCGAAGGACGAGGGAGAGACATGCGGGACGAGGACGAGGGGCGGGGACGAGGGACTGCGACTGCGACAGCGACAATGTCCTCATGAGACTCGCCGTGTACACCGGGGCATCCCTCGGCTCCGACCCCCTGTTCCCCGAGGCCGCCCGGGCCTTCGCCACCACCCTCGCCCGCCGCGGCGTGGGCGTCGTCTACGGCGGCGGCCACGTGGGGCTGATGGGCGTCGTCGCCGACGCCGCCCTGGCCGCCGGGGGCGAGGTGGTCGGGGTCATGCCGCAGTCGCTCGTCGACGACGAGACGGCCCACACGGGGCTGACCGAGCTGCGCATCGTCCGGACGATGCACGAGCGCAAGGCGGAGATGGCCGCCCTCGCCGACGGGTTCGTCGCCCTGCCGGGCGGCCTGGGCACCCTCGAGGAGATCTTCGAGGCGTGGACCTGGCTGCAGGTGGGGGTGCACGCCAAGCCGGTCGGCTTCCTCGACGTGGCCGGCTACTGGAGGCCCCTGCTGGACGCGGTGGCCTCGATGTCCGCGGCCGGTCTCGTGCGCCCCGAGTACCGGGACGCAGCCGTGGTCGCCCAGGACGCCGACGAGCTGCTCGCCCGGTTCGCGGCGTGGGAGGCGCCCCGCCGGCGCTGGTCCGAGCCGCCCGTTCCCGGCGCCGACGCGCCCGCCGTCCGCCCATCCCCTAGGATGTAGGGCGATGAGCGAGCACACCCCTTCCCCCGCCGAGGGCCCCGCACAGGACCCCGTCCCCGAGGCGTTCCACCGCCGGCCGTACTCCTTCGTGCGCCGCGGCGACCGCCTCACCGCCCGCCGCCAGAAGGCCTGGGACGACTGGGCGCCCACCCGGGTGCTCGACGTCCCGCGCGTGCGCACGGACACCTCCGTCCACCCCGACCACGAGTTCGACGCGGCCGCGGCCTTCGGGCGCGAGGCGCCGCTGGTCGTGGAGGTCGGCTCCGGGCTCGGCGAGGCGGTCGTGCACGCCGCCGCCCAGGACCCGGCGCGGAACTACCTCGCCGTCGAGGTGTACAAGCCCGGGATCGCGGATCTGCTGCTCAAGGCGGCCCAGGCCGGGGTGGACAACGTCCGCGTGGCGCAGGCCAACGCGCCCGAGGTCCTGGAGCACATGCTCGCCCCGGCCTCGGTCGACGAGCTGTGGGTGTTCTTCCCGGACCCCTGGCACAAGACCCGCCACCACAAGCGGCGCCTGGTCTCCCCCGCGTTCGCCGAGCTCGCCGCCCGGGTGCTCGTCCCGGGCGGGCTGTGGCGGCTCGCCACGGACTGGCAGGAGTACGCCCTGGTGATGCGCGAGGTCCTCGACGCGTCCCCGCAGTTCGAGAACGTCCACCCGGGCCCGCTCGCCGACGACGAGCACCCGGACACCGGATGGGCCCCGCGCTGGGAGGGACGGGTCCTCACGAGCTTCGAGCGCAAGGCGCAGGAGGCGGGCCGCGTCCCCCGCGACCTCGTCTACCGCCGGACGGCGTGAGCGCCGTCCCCGGCGCGGAGCGCAACGGCGTGCCCGCACTGCCCGGCCCGGAGCGGGACGGCTTCGTCGTCGTGCCCCCGGGCGATCCCCGCACGCAGCCGCTGCTCGAGGGCCTGCACCACGAGTACGTGGAGCGCTACGGTCCCGAGATCGGGGCGGAGGAGATGGCCGAGCACCCCGTCGACGACTTCACCGCCCCCGCCGGAGCGCTCCTGCTCCTCCTCGAGGGCGGCACGACGGTGGGCGGCGGCGCGTTCCGCCGGCACGACGACGCCACGGCCGAGCTCAAACGGGTGTGGACCGCCCCGGCGCACCGCCGGCGCGGGATCTCGCGGCGGGTCCTGGCCGAGCTCGAGCGGCTCGCCGCCGCGGCGGGCTACCGTCGCATCCACCTCACCACGGGCAGCCGCCAGCCCGAGGCGTCCGCCCTGTACCGCAGCAGCGGGTACGTCCTGCTGCCCGGGACCGCCCGGGTCTATCCGGGCGGCGTGTACGACGTGGGCTTCGAGAAGCACCTGCGCTGACCGCCCGGCCCGGGCGCCGGTGCGGCTCAGCGCTCCTGCTGGCGCGGGGGCCGGTACAGCACCACGGCCTGCGAGATCTTGCGGGCCCGGGGGCGGGCGCCGCGGGCCATGCGCACCACGTCCCCGCCGACGCCGGCGGCGAAGATCCGCGAGGACTCCTCGGCCCGGTCCCGGGCGTCCTCGAGCTCCCGGGACAGCTCCGCCACCCGCGACCGCAGGGCCGCGACCTGGTTCTCCAGCTGGAGGATGCGCCGGATGCCCTCGAGGGACACGCCCTGCTGGGACAGCACCTGGATCTGCTGCAGCTTCTCGATGTCGCGCTGCGAGTAGCGGCGGGCGCGGCCGGGGGCCCGGGACGGCCTGACGAGGCCGAGCCGGTCGTACTGGCGCAGCGTCTGCGGGTGCATCTCCGCGATCTCCGCGGCCACGGAGATCACGAACAGCGGCTGGTCGGCGTCCAGTGCCATCTCACACCCGTGCCTTCTCGGCCAGGCGGGCCCGGGGGTCCTCGTCCGCGGTCGCCTCGGCGAA
Organism: Kocuria salina; assembly: GCF_013368965.1. Lineage (NCBI taxonomy): Bacteria > Bacillati > Actinomycetota > Actinomycetes > Micrococcales > Micrococcaceae > Kocuria > Kocuria salina. The sequence goes on along the minus strand of NZ_SSSF01000002.1, from coordinate 504,840 downwards.
CGCCCGGACGGCGGCCTGCGCCTGCTCGTCCAGCTCGGCCGGCACGTGCACCTCGACCGTCACGATCAGGTTGCCCGTGCCCTTGGCCGTGCCGAACCCGCGCCCCTTGACGCGGAAGCGCCGGCCCGAGGACGTGCCCGCCGGGACCTTCACGCGCACGGTGCCGCCGTCCAGCACGGGCACCTCGATGGTGGCGCCCAGGGCCGCCTCGGGGAACGTGATCGGCACGGTGACCTCGACGTCGTCCGTGCCCTCGACGCGCCGGAAGAAGGGGTGCGGGGTCACGTGGACGGTGACGTAGAGGTCGCCGGCGCCGCCGGCACCCGAGTGGCCCTTGCCGGCGAGCTTGAGCTTCTGCCCGTCGCGCACGCCGCGCGGGATCCGCACCGTGGTCTCCTGGCCGTTGCCCCGGCGCAGCTTGACCGTGGTGCCGTGCACCGAGGAGCGGAACGGGATAGTCGTCTCCGTCCGGATGTCCTCCCCGCGCGCCGGCGGGGCCTGGTAGCCGCCGTAGCCGCCCGGCGCCCCGTACCCGGTCTGACCGCCGAACTGGGCGAACAGGTCCTCGAACCCGCCCGGGCCGCCGGGGCCGCCCGCGCCGCCGGTGGAGTAGGTCGTGCGGCGGCGGCGTCCTCCGCCGCCTCCGCCGAAGATGTCGCCGAAGAGGTCCTCGAAGTTGGCCGAGCCCCCGGCGCCGCCGGGGCCGCCGGCGGTGAAGCGCGCCCCGGAGCCCATCGCGCGGATCGCGTCGTACTGCTTGCGCTCCTCGGGGTCGGAGAGCACGGAGTTCGCCTCGGTGATGTCCTTGAACCGCTGCTCGGCCTCCGCGTCCCCCGGGTTCTGGTCCGGGTGGTACTGGCGGGCGAGCTTGCGGTAGGCCTTCTTGACGTCGGCGGCGGACGCGTCCTTGGAGACGCCGAGAATGCTGTAGAAGTCCTTGTCGATCCAGTCCTGGCTGGCCATGACGCCTCCTTTCTGTGGGGCCGGTCGGGGTCCTGCGGAGCGGGACCCGGTGGTGGTCCGGGGGTCGTCCCCGGCGCCGCGGCGCCGGGGACGGGTGGACGGGTCAGGGGAGGCCCGAGGGACGGGCCTCCCCTGACGTCGCCGGGATCAGGCCGGGTCCGGCCTCACTCGGCGACCGCGACGGCGACCTGGGCCGGCCGCACCACGCGCTCGCCGATCCGGAAGCCGGAGCGCAGCACCATCGAGACCTGGTCCGGCTCGACCTCGCTCGTGGGCTGCTGCAGCACCGCCTCGTGGACGTTGGGGTCGAATTTCTCCCCGACCTCCCCGAGGCGCACCAGCCCGTGCCGCACGAGGGTCTCCTCGAGCTTGTTCGCGATCGCCGCGAACGGGCCGTCGGTGAGGTCGCCCGCCTGCCGGGCCGCGTCGATGTCGTCGAACACCGGCAGCAGCGTCTGCAGGAGGTCGCCCGTCACGAAGGTCCGCAGCTGCTCCTTCTCGCGCGCCGTGCGGTGCTTGAAGTTCACGAACTCGGCCTGCAGCCGGCGCAGCTCCTCGAGCCGCTCCTCGGCGAGGGCGGCCGCCGGGGACTCCTCCGCGGCGGCCGGCGCCGGTGCGGCGTCCCCGGACTCCGCCTCCGTCGACTGGGGCGTCGAGAGGATGTCGTCCACCGTCAGGCCCTCCGGCCCGGCCTCCTCGCGGGGGCCGGCGCCGGAGTCCTGTGCGGACTGCTCACGGGGGTGCGCGGCGGGGTCGCCGGGAACGCTCCCGGCGCCGTGGTCGTCCGCGTTCTCGTCGGGTCCTGGCGTGGGGTCGGGCATGCTCACTTCTTCTCGTCCTCGTCGTCGACGACCTCGGCGTCGACGATGTCCTCGTCACCGGTGGCACCGGTGGCGCCCGCACCCGGGGCGCCCTCGGCGCCCTCGGTCTGCGACTGCGCGTAGAGGGCCTCGCCGAGCTTGGTCTGGGACTGCTGCAGCTTGTCGTAGGCCGACTTCACGGCGTCCTCGTCCTCGCCCTCGAGCGCCTTCTTCAGGGCGTCGACGTCCGCCTGCACCTCGGACTTGACGTCCGCGGGCAGCTTCTCGTCGTTGTCCTTCAGGAGCTTGTCGACGGAGTACGCCTGCTGCTCCGCGTTGTTGCGCAGGTCGGCCGCCTCGCGGCGCACCCGGTCCGCCTCGGCGTTGGCCTCGGCGTCCTTGACCATGCGGTCGATGTCCTCCTTGGAGAGGGAGGACCCGCCCGTGATGGTCATCGACTGCTCGGTGCCGGTGCCCTTGTCCTTCGCGGAGACGTGCACGATGCCGTTGGCGTCGATGTCGAAGGTGACCTCGATCTGCGGCATGCCGCGCGGGGCCGGGGCGATGCCGGTCAGCTCGAACGTGCCCAGGTTCTTGTTGTCCCGGGTGAACTGGCGCTCGCCCTGGAAGACCTGGATGGACACGGACGGCTGGTTGTCCTCCGCCGTGGTGAAGGTCTCGGACCGCTTGGTGGGGATGGCCGTGTTGCGCTCGATGAGCTTGGTCATCACCCCGCCCTTGGTCTCGATGCCCAGCGACAGCGGCGTGACGTCGATCAGCAGGACGTCCTTGCGGTCGCCCTTGAGCACGCCGGCCTGGATCGCGGCGCCGACGGCCACGACCTCGTCCGGGTTCACGCCCTTGTTCGGCTCCTTGCCGGCCAGGCGCTGGACGGTCTCGGCGACCGCGGGCATGCGGGTCGAGCCGCCGACGAGGACCACGTGGTCGATGTCGGACACGGAGATCCCGGCCTCGGCGATGACGTCCTTGAACGGCTTCTCGGTGCGCTCGAGCAAGTCCCGGGTGAGCTCCTCGAACTTGGCGCGGGTGAGGCGCTCGTCCAGGTGCACCGGGCCCTCGGGGGTCACGGACAGGTACTGCAGGGAGATGCTGGTGCTGGTCGCGGAGGACAGTTCCTTCTTGGCCTGCTCCGCGGTCTCCTTCAGGCGCTGCAGGGCGATCTTGTCCTTGGACAGGTCCGCGCCGGTCTTCGACTTCACCTGCGCCAGCAGCCAGTCGACCACGCGCTGGTCCCAGTCGTCGCCGCCGAGGCGGTTGTCGCCGGCGGTCGAGCGGACCTGGATGGTGGAGAAGTCGTCCTCGTCCTTGCCGACCTCCAGCAGGGAGACGTCGAAGGTGCCTCCACCGAGGTCGAAGACCAGGATGAGCTCGTCCTCCTTGCCCTTCTCCAGGCCGTAGGCGAGCGCCGCGGCGGTGGGCTCGTTGACGATGCGCAGCACGTTCATGCCGGCGATCTCACCGGCCTCCTTGGTGGCCTGGCGCTCGGCGTCGTTGAAGTACGCCGGGACGGTGATCACGGCGTCGGTGACCTTGTCGCCGAGGTAGGACTCGGCGTCGGTCTTGAGCTTCATCAGGATGCGCGCCGAGATCTCCTGCGGCGTGTACTTCTTGCCGTCGATGTCGGTGGACCACCCGGTGCCCATGTGGCGCTTCACCGAGGCGATCGTGCGGTCCACGTTGGTGACGGCCTGGCGCTTGGCGATGTCGCCCACCAGGGTCTCGCCGTCCTTGGAGAAGGCGACGACGGACGGCGTGGTCCGGTTGCCCTCGGCGTTGGCGATGACGGTGGGCTCGCCGCCCTCCAGCACGGACACCACGGAGTTGGTGGTGCCGAGGTCGATTCCTACTGCACGAGACATGGACGTGTTCTCCTTCGGGTCGAGCTGAACCGGGCGGGCCGTACCGGCCCCGTTGGGGTCCCGGAGGTCTCAGTTCTTGAGTTTTCCTGGCTCAAGTCTGCCACGTGAGCCGCTGATGTCAACTTAAGTTGAGCCACATCGACTCAACCCGGGGTGCCGGGGATGTGAGACGCCGCGCACTCCCTCCCGGCGGGGCAGGACGTCGGATACCGTGGAGTGTTTGAGCCCGTTCCCGCGGGCCACCGCCACACCCCCGGGTCCGCCCCGCACGTCACCGCACGCACCGACACGACACCGCACGCACCCCGACACCTCAGGAGCCACCGTGAGCACCACGCCACCCCATTCGCCGCATCCGTCCAGTGAGGCCGACGGCTCCCGCCGGCCGAAGCCGCGGGAGGTGCTGCGCGAGATCAACTACCCGCACGGCATCCACCCCGCCCTCGTCCCCGGCATCGCCGTCGAGGACCAGAAGCTGCACTACGGCACGGACAAGGTGGTCTTCACCGTCACCGCCGCGCTGATCGTGGGGTTCATCGCCTGGGGCGTGCTCTCCACCGAGTCCCTGACGGCCGCCTCCACCGCGGCCCTGGGCTGGGTGACCGGCAACACCGGGTGGTTCTTCACCGCCCTGTCCACGGCCGCCGTGCTGTTCATGCTCGTGGTCGGCTTCACCCGGACCGGGCGGATCCCCCTGGGCATGGACGACGAGAAGCCCGAGTACTCCTTCTTCTCGTGGCTCGCCATGCTCTTCGCCGCCGGCATGGGCATCGGCCTGATGTTCTACGGCGCCTCCGAGCCGCTGAGCCACTTCGGCGCGGGCGTCCCCGGATTCGGGGCGGAGCCCGGCTCCGAGGAGATGACCGTCTACGCCCTCGTCCAGACCGCCTTCCACTGGGGTCTCAACCCCTGGGCCATGTACGCCGTGGTCGGCGCGGCCGTCGCGTACGGCGCCTACCGGCGCGGACGCTCCCCGCTCATCAGCCGGATCTTCGTGCCGCTGATCGGCCAGCGGCGCGCCGAGGGCGGCCTGGGCCGGCTCATCGACGTGTTCGCCATCTTCGCGACCCTCTTCGGCACCGCTGCCTCGCTCGGGATCGGCGCGCTGCAGATCTCCCGGGGCCTCGAGATCGTCGCGGGCTGGGGACCGCTCGGCAACGGCGGGCTCATCGCGATCATCGCCGTCCTCACCGCCGCCTTCGTGGTCTCCGCGGTCTCCGGCGTGGCCCGCGGCATCCGCTACCTCTCCAATACGAACCTGCTGCTGGCGTTCCTGCTCGCCCTGTTCGTGTTCGTGGCCGGGCCCACCGTCCTGATCCTGGACCTGGTCCCCGCCGTGTTCAGCACCTACCTGCAGGAGTACCTCTGGATGACCGGGCAGACCGGCGGCTGGGGCGAGGACGCCACCGCCTTCGCCGGCGGCTGGACCGTCTTCTACTGGGCCTGGTGGCTGTCCTGGTCCCCGTTCGTCGGGATGTTCATCGCCAAGATCTCCCGCGGCCGCACGCTGCGCCAGTTCGTGACCGTGGTGCTCGTGGTCCCCTCCTCCATGTGCGTGCTCTGGTTCGTGGTCATCGGCGGCACGTCCATGTATCTGCAGCGCACCGGGACCGACCTGGCCGCCGCGGGCGGCCAGGAGGCCGCGCTGTTCGGCATGCTCGACGCCCTGCCCTTCGGCGCGATCACGTCGGTGCTCGCCATGGTCGTCATCGGCATCTTCTTCGTGACCAGCGCGGACTCCGCGTCCATCGTCATGGGCACGCTGTCCCAGCGGGGCCAGCCCGAGCCGAACCGGCCGATCGTCGTGTTCTGGGGCCTGTGCCTCGGCGGCATCGCAACGGTCATGATGCTCGTGGGCGGCGACGACGCCCTGACCGGGATGCAGAACCTCGTGACCGTCTCGGCCCTGCCGTTCGCGGTGATCGTCGCCTTCCTCATGGTCGCCTTCTACAAGGACCTGCGCAGCGACCCCGCCACGATCCGCCACGCGTTCGCCCTCACGGCGGTGCGCAAGGCCGTGATCCACGGCATCGAGGAGCACGGCGACGACTTCGCCCTGCAGGTGGAGCACGCCCCCGGCGCCCGTGCCGCCGGCGAGACCTTCGACTCCCACGACCCGGCCGTCACCGACTGGTACCGGCGGGTCGACGAGAACGGCGAGGAGATCGACCTCGCCGCGGAGACCGGTTCGAGCTCCGGCCAGCAGGCCGACCAGGAGCCGGAGCGCCCGGACGCCGGTCAGGAACGACTGGACCCGGACGAGCAGCGACCGCTCGACCCGACCGTCCGCCGGTCCTGACCGGACCCGCGCCGTGCGGCCGTCGCCCCCTCGGGCGGCGGCCGCACTTCTCGTGCCGGGACCGGACGGCTTAGACTGCGCGCTATGTATTCGATCGTGGCCGTGTGCACCGGCAACATCTGCCGCTCGCCCATGGCGGAGTTAGCCCTGCGCCGCGCCTTCGAGGCCGCAGGACTGGCCGGGCGCGTGCGGATCGACTCGGCCGGCGTCAGCGACGAGGAGCTCGGCAACCCCGTGGACCCCCGCGCCGGCGACCTCCTGCGCCGCGAGGGACTCGACGCCTCCGCGCACGCGGCCCAGGTCTTCGACCCCGTCCGCTTCGGCGACCGGGACCTCGTGCTCGCCCTGGACGTGGTGCACTGGCAGCGCCTGCGGGCGCTCGCACCGGACCGGTCCGCCGCCGCCAAGGTGCGGCTGCTGCGGGAGTTCGACCCCGCCGTCGAGGGCCTCGAGCACGGCGACCTGGGGATCTACGACCCCTGGTACGGGGGCCCCGAGGACTTCGAGTCCACCTGGGGCATGATCGACGCCGCCGTGCCGGGCGTGGTCCGCGCCGTCGCCCGGGAGCTCGGCGCCGACCGGGGATCCGCGCAGGACGCCGGGCGCGCGTGATCGACATCGAGCTCGAGCTGGATCCGGCGCTCGCCGCGGCCCACCCCGCCGGCACCAACCTGGCGCGGCTGCTCCCCTCCCCCACCCGCCGCCCCTACCTCATCGGCATCGACGGGCGTTCGGGGGCCGGCAAGACCAGCCTCGCCGAGCAGCTCGGCGCGGTGCTGCGCCCGGTGCGGGACGTGACGCTCTTCCACCTCGAGGACCTCTACCCGGGCTGGGACGGGCTCGGCCCCGGCCGCCGCACCTACGTGGACGAGGTCCTCACACCCCTCGACCAGGGCCGGGACGCCGAGTGGAGCGCCTGGGACTGGGTCACCGGCTCCCCGGGGACCCCGCGGCTGACCCGTGTGGCGGAGGTCGTGATCCTGGAGGGCGTCGGCGCGTGCAGCGCCGAGGCCCGGGAGCTGCTGGACGTCTCCGTGTGGGTCGAGCTGCCCACCGCCCTGCGCTACGACCGCGCGCTGAGCCGTGACGGCTCCTACTACGCCGAGCACTGGGACCGCTGGGCCGCCCAGGAGGACGCCTACCTGGCGGAGGACCACGTCTGGGAACAGGTGGACATCCTGCACCCCGGCCCGGTCTGCTGAGCCCCGCGGCCGCACCGACAGGAGGATCCGTGACCAGCACCGTCGTCGTCCTCGACGCCGCCCACCCGGAGGGCGTCCTCGCCGATCCGTCCGTTCCGCTCGTGCGGATCGACGACCAGGGGCTCACCCGGGGGGACGGCGTCTTCGAGACCATGCGCGCCGTCGACGGGCTCGTGCAGAAGTTCGAGGCCCACCACCAGCGGCTGTCGGCCTCCGCGCGGCTGGCGCAGCTGCCCGTGCCGTCGGCGCGGGACGTGCGCGGGGCGGTGGAGCTGGCGCTCGCCCACGCCGCCCCCGGCGGGGACGGCGGTCTGGGGGCCGAGCACGCCGTCAAGGTGGTGATCAGCCGCGGCACCCCGGCGGACGGCCCGTGGTCCTGGATCGTGGTGAGCCCCGTGCCGGAGACGACGTTCCGGCAGCGCCGGGACGGCGTGACCGCGGTGCTGCTGCCGCGCGGCCACGACCCCGCCCAGGACGCCGGGTACCCGTGGCTGCTCCCGGGGGCCAAGACGCTCTCCTACGCGATCAACATGGCCGCCCTGCGCCACGCCCGCTCCCTCGGCGCGGACGAGGCGGTCTTCACCACGGAGGGGCGCAGGGTCCTGGAGGGCGCGACGTCCTCCGTGGTCTGCGCCCGGGTGCGCGTCGGCCGCCGCACCCTGCTGACGCCGGAGCCCTCGCACGGGATCCTGCCGGGCACCACGCAGGCCAAGATCTTCGCCGCCGCCCGCCGGGACGGCTGGGAGCTCGGCTACGGGCCCCTGTACCCGGCGGACCTCATGGAGGCCGACGCCGTGTGGCTGGTCTCCAGCGTCCGGCTCGCGGTGCCGGTGCGCCGGCTCGACCACCAGCCGCTGCCGGTGGACCCGGACCTGACGAGGCTCGTCACGAGCTGGGTCCAGCAGGCCTGATCCTTCGCTCAGGCCCAGATGAACCGGTGCGTCCCGAGCAGGACGGACACCGCCGGGCCCGCCGCGGCGGCCGCAGCGCAGCCCGTGAGGACCGCCGCGTCCCGCCAGGAGTACCCCGGGACGCGGGCCCACGTGCGCGGACCCGCCCCGAAGCCGCGGGCCTCCATGGTGACCGAGAGCCGGGTGGCCCGTCGCAGGGACTGCACCAGCAGCGTGAAGGCCTGACCGCCGAACTCCCGCAGCGCGCCCACCGGACCGTGCCCGGACCCCGCCCCGCGCGCCCGCCGCGCCATCGCCAGGGTGGCCCACTCGGAGACCATCACCCCCACCAGCCGCAGCGCGGCCAGGGACGCGAGCACGAAGCGGGCCGGCAGGCGCAGCGTCTGGGCGAGGCCGTCGGCGAGGTCCGTGGGATCCGTGGTGAGCACCAGCATCAGCCCGGGCAGCGCCAGCGCCAGCCCGCGCAGGGCGATCGCCGCCCCTGCGGCCACCGAGCCGGACGAGATCCCGGTGACCCCCAGGTCGAGCAGCACCGGCCCGGAGTCCTCGGCGAGCAGGGCCGTGCCCCACCCGCTCACGAGTGCCGCCACGACCACCGGCCACGCCCGGCGCAGCAGCGCGAGCGGGCGCTGACCGGCCAGCGCCAGCAGCAGCACCTCGCCCAGCAGCACGGTCCCCGACGTCACGGGGTCCGCGCTGAGCAGCAGCACCACGGTCAGCAGTAGCGCCCCGGCCAGCTTGACCACCGCGTTCGTGCGCCCCAGCAGCGAGGTCCGGGCCGACGGCGCGATCGCGGCGGCGCTCACCGGACGGGCTCCCGCCGGACGGGGACGACCCGCACCGCGCCGGCGCCCGGCGCCGCCGGGGCACTCCCGGCCGCGGCCGCGGACCGCGCAGCAGGAACGGCCGGCGCTCCTTCCGCCGCCGGTGCCGTGCGGGCGGCGCGGCCCCGCTCGCACGGGGTGCCCAGCGCCAGCACCTCGGCGCCGAGCGCCCGCACGAAGTCCTCGTCGTGGGTCACGGCGAGGACCGACGTGCCGGCGTCGACGAGCTCCACGAGCAGGTCCACGAGCTCCGCCCACGTCAGGGCGTCCTGACCGAACGTCGGCTCGTCGAGCACCAGCAGATCCGGGTCCGTGGCGAGCACCGTGGCCACGGACAGCCGCCGCTTCTCGCCCCCGGAGAGGGTGAACGGGTTGGCGTCGGCCAGGTGCGAGAGCCGCAGCCGGCGGAGCAGTTCGTCCGTGCGGCGCTCCCGCTCGGCCACCGGCGTGCCGGCCAGCCGGGGGCCCAGTTCGAGCTCGGCCCGCACGGTGGCGCGCAGGAACTGGTGCTCGGGCTCCTGGAAGACCGTCCCCACGCGGGCCACGAGCTCCCGGCCGCTCCACTCGAGCGGGTCGGGGCCCGCGCCTCGGTCGAGGACCGGGTGGGCCCGCACGGTGCCGCGCACGGGGGCGAGCAGACCCGCCAGCGTCAGCGCGAGCGTGGACTTGCCGGCGCCGTTGGGCCCGGTCAGCGCGAGCGCGCGGCCGCGGCGCAGGGTCAGCTCCACGCCGGCCACCGCCGTGGGGAGGTCCCGGCCCGCGGCGGCGTCGTCCAGCGGGCGGCCGCGCCGCCGCGCCCGCCGCCGGGCGCGCAGCTGCCGCGCCGACGGCTGGCTGCGCGAGACGCCCAGACCGGTGGCGCTCAGCAGCGGTGCGCCGTCCGCCCCGGAGCCGGCGGCCCGGGTTCCGGCGGGACCCCCGGCGGAACCGGCACCGGAGCCTGCACCGGGACCCGCGGCGGGGCGAGCGGGCGCACGCGTGGCAGGCACCCGGCCGGGCACCCACACCCCCGCGCCGCTGAGCTCGTCGGCCGCGGCGCCGAGCACCCGGCCCGGCGCGCCGTCGTGGGTGATGCTCCCGTCCCGGCCGAGCACGACGACGCGGTCCACGACCTCGGCCCACACGGCGACACGGTGCTCCACGACCACGAGCGTGGCGCCGCTGCGGTCGAGGCAGGACACCACCGCGTCGCGGACCTGCCGCACGCCGGCGGGGTCCAAATTGGCGGTCGGCTCGTCGAGCAGCAGCAGCCCGGGGCTCATGGCCACGGCGCCCGCGAGCGCCAGACGCTGCTTCTGCCCGCCGGACAGGGCCGCGGTGGAGTGGTCGAGGGGGAGGTCCAGCCCCACGTCCTCGAGCGCCGCGCGCACCCGCGGCCAGATCTGCTCCCGGGGCACCGCGAGGTTCTCGAGGCCGAAGGCGGTGTCGTCCCCGATCCGGGACAGCACCACCTGGGACTCGGGGTCCTGCTGCACGAGACCGGCGCGGCCGCGCGCCTGCTCCGGCGGCATGCCGTCGAGCAGCAGCTCGCCGGAGGCGGACTGCCCGTCGTCGTCGTGGAGGACTCCCGCCAGGGCGTGCAGGAGGGTGGACTTGCCCGCCCCGCTGGGTCCCAGCAGGAGCACGCGCTCCCCCGGCTCCACCACGAGGTCGAGGCCGCGCAGCGCCGCCGCGTCCCGCCCGGGGTGGTGCCAGCCGAAGCCGCGGGCCTCGACCCGCGCCCCGCGGCCGGCGGGCACCACGGGGCCCTGGGTCGTGAAAGCCGTCATCGCCGCACGGCCCGCCCCGACGCGAGGCCCTGCAGCACGCCGGTGGCCGCGAGGGCCCGCACCACGGCCTGCATCAGCAGGCCCGCGAGCACCGCCCCGGAGACGGCCGCCAGGACCACGTAGACCACCTGGTGGCTCAGCGCCCACTCGTAGTTGTAGACGATGTTCTCGTGGACGCCGAGGAAGATCCCGCTCACGGCGCCCGCCACGGCCGCCGCGAGGGCGTCGAACCGGCGGTACCGGAAGGCGGCGAAGGCCAGTTCCGCGCCGATGCCCTGGACGAGACCGGAGAGCACGACCAGCAGGCCGAAGTGGGTGCCCAGGAAGCTCTCGATCACGGCGGCGAGCAGCTCGCAGAACAGCGCGGCGCCGGGCTTGCGGATGATCAGCCCGCCGAGCACGCCGGCCACGAGCCAGCCGCCGGCGATCAGCCCCACGGCGGGCGGGTAGGCGACCGCGGCCGTGCCGACCACGGGGTAGAGCAGGTTCGACCACGCCCAGAAGACGACCGCGCACACGGCGGCGAGGACGGCGGCCACGACGATGTCGACGACGCGCCAGGACGACGCGCGGGACGTGCCGGGGCGGCGGGCGGGGCGGTGGGTGGTGGTGTTCACGGTGGATTCCTCCTGGGCTCAGCGAGCCGTCGGTGCCAGGAGGGGACGGGGTTCCGCGGGCCGCGCCGGTGGCGCGTTCCCGGGGAAGCACCCCTGAGATGCTCGACTCCCTTCGCCGGTGCTAACCGGAGCAGGTTCGAGGGTCTGCGGCGATCCGCACTCTCAGCGCCGCGCCGGTCTCACCGGCGGGGCGCTCCCCTGTCGTTCAGTGGCACCGAGTGTACCCCTCCCCCGCCCGCCCCGTGCACTGCCGGCGCACGGCCGGTGAACGACGCAGGGGCCCGTCCGGCCGGACACCGGTGCGGTGTCCGGCCGGACGGGCCCCTGAGCGAGGTGCTCGCCGGGCCTCAGACCTCGGCCTGGCTCGAGGCCTTGGGGTTCGTCCGCGGCCTGTTCTCCATCTTCGCGATCTGGCGGGAGATGCCGACCTTGATGACGGTGCCCACGAGACCGGTGACGAGCGACCAGATGATGATGCCCGTCCAGGCCTCGTCCGGGTCCGGGTTCTTGGCGGGGGGCGCGTCGCCGGTGATGCGCGTCCACGCCGCGCCGAGCACCTTGTGCGAGAGCGCCACGCCGCCGAGCGAGAGGCCGGTGCCCACGAGTTCGAGGACCTTGGTGTTCATGGAGTGCTGCTCCTTGTCGTCCGAGGGGGACGCGGGTGCGCCCTGTCGATCCTGCCCAGCCTAACGCGTCCCCGGCGATCCGTCAGTCTGCTGTCCGTCCGCCCGCCGGCCGTCCGGGCTCGGCACCGGCGGTCCCGCGGCGACGCCCTCCGCGGAGCCCTCCGCCCCGCCCTCCGCGGCGCGGTTGAGGACCTTCTGCAGGTCGTCCTGGGTCAGCGTGGTCCGGTTCAGGTGCTTGGTGCGGTACGTCGAGCGTCCCACCATGTGCGCCGAGACGGGCACGGTGAGCAGCTGGAAGATCCAGCCGAGGGCGATGAGCGGGATCATGACGGGTTCGCGGTTCTCGAGGGCGACTGCCGTGAGCATGAGGAGCAGCCCGAAGACCTGGGGCTTGGTGCCGGCGTGCATGCGCGTCAGGAGGTCCGGGAAGCGGACCAGGCCGATCCCTGCGGCGAGGGACATGAGCGCGCCGACCACGAGGCACACGGCCGCGGCGGCGTCCAGGACAGTGTCCAGCACGGCGCTCACCGCCCGTGCTCGGCGGTCTGGGTGGCGAAGCGCGCCACCGTCACGGAGCCGATGAACCCGACCAGCGAGACGATCACCATGAGGATCAGGTTGTTGAGGTGGCCGTGGTAGGCCATGTCCACGGCGAGGGCGGCCGCGACGATGGCCAGCAGCACGTCCGTGGCCACCACGCGGTCCAGCAGGGAGGGGCCCTTGGCGAGGCGGTAGAGGGTGCCCGCGGCGGCCGCGCTGAGCAGCACGGCCGCGACGGCCACGGCGATCTGCATCACGGGTGGTCCTCCTCGTGGGTGTCGGTGGGGGTGGATCCCGGGGCGTCCGCCGGGGACCCGGTGGGCACCTCGTCCCGGCGGCGGCCCACGATCTGCAGGCTCGCGGTGATCGGCGAGCTGAGCGCGGCGCTGTCCGGCCGGTCCGTGCCGGAGGCCCGTCCGCCGCCCCGCTCGGCCCGCAGGGCGGCGAGCTCCTCCGGGGTGCCCATGATCCGGATCCAGGCCGCCTCCACCCGGAGGGCGGACCGGCGGAAGTCCTCGGCCTCCTGAGCGCTGCGGACGTTGAGCGCGTGGAAGTACAGCGTGCCGGAGGCCCGGTCCACCTCCACCACGAGCGAGCCCGGGATCAGGGTCATGGTGTGGCCGGTGGCCGTCAGGAGCAGGTCGGAGCGCGTGCGCAGCTGGACGCCGACCACGGCGTTGCGCGCGCGCGGGCCCACGAGGATCGCAATGAGCATCACCTCGAAGCTCGCCTTGGCGACCTGCCACACGAACGTCACGGCGAAGAGGGCGAACTGGAACGGGTTGAACCGGCCGGACAGCTGGACGGGCGGCAGGTAGAGCACCCAGGTGACGAGCAGGGCCAGGACCAGTCCGACCAGCAGGTTGCCGGGGCCGAAGTCGCCCCAGAGGGCGCCCCACACCACCACGAGCCACACCAGCAGCGGCAGCTCGACGAGCAGGGAATTCTTGGGGCGGGTCACGGGGCCTCCTCCACGACGGGCCGCGGCGCGGACGCGGGGTCCAGCACGGCCTCGACGTAGCGCTCGGGGCGGACGAGGTTCTCCGCGGCGTTGTCCGCGAGCTGGAACAGCGGCCCGGCGAACACGGTCAGGGCCACCCCCGCGGCGACGAGGGCCGAGGCCCCGCCCAGCATCGAGGGGGACATCAGGCGCACGTCGCCCTTGCCCGCGAAGCGGCCCGCCTGGTCGTCGACGGCACCCGAGGTCAGCAGGAACCGGGAGCCGGCGGGCACCGGGGCCAGCAGGATGGGGTCCGGGTACTCCGCGTCCTCCGGGGCGCGCAGGAACACGCGGTTCCACACCCGGATCAGGGCGAGCAGGGTCAGGAGGGACACCGCCACGGAGCCGGCGACGAGGGCGTAGGCCAGCCCGTCGCCCTGGTCCACGCCGGCCTGCAGCAGACCGGTCTTGCCCAGGAAGCCGGAGAACGGCGGGATCCCGCCGAGATTGAGCGCGGGCACGAGGTAGAGCAGCGCGAGCAGCGGCGAGATCCTGGCCATCCCGGCCAGCCGGTCCACGTTGGTGGACCCCCCGCGGCGCTCGATCAGCCCGGCCACGAGGAACAGGCTCGTCTGGATCACGATGTGGTGGGCCACGTAGTAGACCGTGGCGGAGAGCGCCTCCTGGGTGCCCACGGCCACCCCGAAGATCATGTACCCGATGTGGCTGATCAGGGTGAAGGACAGCATGCGCTTGATGTCGATCTGCGCGAGCGCGCCCAGGATGCCGACCACCATGGTGAGCAGCGCGACCCACATCAGGAGGTCGTCGAGCCGCTCCCCGGGGAAGAGCACGGTCTCGGTGCGGATGATCGAGTACACGCCCACCTTGGTCAGCAGGCCGGCGAACACGGCGGTCACGGGCGCGGAGGCGGTCGGATAGGAGTCCGGGAGCCAGAAGGACAGCGGGAAGACCGCGGCCTTGATGCCGAACGCGATGAGCAGCATCAGGTGCAGCTGCATCTGCGTCCCCACCGGCAGGCCCTCGAGCTTGACCGAGAGATCGGCCATGTTGATGGTGCCCGTGGCCGCGTAGATCATCGCGATGGTGATCAGGAACAGCACGGAGGAGATCACCGAGACCACCACGTAGGTCACGCCGGTGCGGATCCGCTGCACGGTCCCGCCCATCGTCATGAGCACGTAGGACGCGGTCAGCAGGATCTCGAACCCCACGTAGAGGTTGAACAGGTCCCCGGCGAGGAAGGCGTTGGAGACCCCCGCCACGAGGATCAGGAATGAGGGGTGGAAGATCGAGATCGGCCCCTCCTCGTCGCCGTCGGCCACGCCCTGCCCGCTCGCGTAGACGAGCACGGCGAGGGAGACGACCGTGGAGACCACGAGCATCAGGGACGAGAGCTGGTCCACGACCATGACGATGCCCCAGGGCGCCTCCCAGCCGCCGAGGTGGACGGCCTGCGGGCCGAGGTTCCACGTGGTCCCGAGGATGAGCGCCTCGACCGCGAGGGTGAGCACGAGCGAGCCGATGGCCACGGTCCGCTGGAGGGCGTTGCGCCGCAGGAGCAGGAGGCTCAGGGCCGCCCCGAGGAACGGGATGATGACGGCCAGGGGGGCCAGCTGGGCGAAGTCGACGGTCACCGCCTCCCTCCCCACTCGTCGACGCCGCGCACACCCGGGGTCTCCAGGGACTCACCGGGGTCCTGGGGCCGCGGGGCGTCGTCGAACTCCGTGGTGTCGGCGGGGACGTCGGCGTCGTCCTCCATGTCGTAGGAGGACTGCCGCGCCACGCGCCGGTCCTCGACGTCGTCCTGGATCTCGTCCCGGCGCCCGAGGACCCAGGACCGGTAGATCATGCCCAGCAGGAACGCGGTGACGGCGAGGGAGATCACGATGGCGGTGAGGATGAGGGCCTGGGGCAGCGGGTCGCTGTAGTCCTCCGCGGCGATCGACCCCTCGTACAGGGGCGCGGAGCCGGCGGCCCCGCCGGCGTGCAGGATCAGCAGGTTCGTGCCGTTGGTCAGCAGCATCAGCCCGAGCAGCACGCGGGTGAGCGAGCGCTCGAGCAGCAGGTACACGCCCACGGCGTAGAGCACGCCCATCACGACCAGCAGGGTCAGGTTCACGGTCATCGGTGCTCGTTCCCTCCGTCGGTGCGGATCCGGGCGATCGCGGTCGGCGATGTCGCGGAGGCCGCCGCGGTCGCTCCCGCGGGGGCGCCGGCGGACACCTTCCGCTGCCGCGTGACGCGGATGCGCGTGCCGCGTCCAGGGGTGCGCCGCCGCCGGCGGACCGCGTCCTCCTCGATCCGCTGGTCGATCCGGCCGCCGAGCGAGCGCAGGATGTCCAGGATGAGCCCCACCACGATGAGATAGACCGCGATGTCGAAGATCAGGGCGGTCACGAACTTCTCCGCCCCGAAGAGTGGCAGCTCGGCCTCGAAGGTGTAGCTCTGCATCACCGACCCGCCGAAGAACACCGGGGTGACGGCGTAGAGCGCGGCGAGCGCCAGGCCCGTCCCGAGCATCGTGCCCGCGTTGATCGGCGTGGCCAGCTCCAGCTCGTAGCGCCCGCCCGCGAGGTAGCGCACGGTCAGGGCGAGGCCGGCCATGAGACCGCCCGCGAACCCTCCGCCGGGGTCGTTGTGCCCGGCGATCAGCAGGTAGAGGGAGACCATCATGAACGTGTGGAACAGCAGCCGGGTGACGACCTCGAAGACGATCGAGCGCCGCTCGGGGGCCATCGTCCGCCCGGCGAGCAGGTAGGGGTCCTCGAGGTCGTCGTCGCGGCGAGCCAGCCCCACCTCCAGGGGCTCGCCGCCGGGCGAGACGGCCGCGGCGTTGCGCCGCCGGATCACCCGCAGCTGGTCGGTGGTGGGATCGTCCCCGGAGCGGACGATGCGGTCCCCGCGACCCGTGACGAAGATCAGGGAGGCCACCCCGGTGGCGGCGAGCACGAGCACGGAGATCTCCCCGAACGTGTCCCACGCGCGGATGTCCACGAGGATCACGTTGACGACGTTCTGGCCGTCGCCGAGCTCGTAGGCCATGCGGGGCAGCTCCAGGGAGATCGGGTCGGCCGTGCGGGAGGAGATGCTGAAGGCCGCGAGCGCCATCATGAACAGCCCGAAGGTGACCGCGATGGTGCCGCGCAGCAGCCGGCGCCCGGCCGGGTTGCGGTGCCACAGGGGGGCGGGCAGCGAGCGCAGGGCGAGCACGAACGCCACGAGCAGGATGGTCTCGACGAGCGTCTGCGTCAGGGCGAGGTCCGGTGCGCCCTGCAGGGCGAAGATGAGGGCCAGCCCGTAGCCCGTGACCGACACGAGCAGCACCGCGAGGAAGCGCTTGCGGGCCAGGGGCACCAGCAGGGCCGCGACGACCATGGCCACGCCGGCGATCAGCTGCCCGGGGCCGTCGGAGACCCGCAGCGCCCCCAGGGGCGGGGTCTCCTCCGCGATCAGCGCCACCAGCGGCACGACGATCGCCGTGATCAGGATGACCGAGAGGTAGAACATGAGCGAACCGCGCTGGGTGCGGCCGGTGATCCACACGGCGGCCAAGTCCAGCACGTTGACGACCCGCCGGTAGAGGAGCTCCCCCGGGGGCAGGGACGGCAGGGCCCGCTGGAGGTCCGCGACCTGGCTCCGGAAGCGGTGGAGCAGGATCCCGCCCGCGACGATGAGGGCGGAGAGCCCGAGGGCCGGGGTGAACCCGTGCCACAGGGCCAGGTAGAAGTCGTGCTCCACGGCCGGGAACTGGTCGACGTAGGGCTGCAGCATCGCGTCGACCGGCTGGGGCCAGAGGCCGAGGACCACCGTGAGGACGGAGAGCACGAGCGGCGCGGCGAGGAACGCGGGCTCGACCCGATGCATGTCGCTGACCACGGCCCTGCCGCCGACCCCGGCGTCGAGCTCGGAGAACTCGGCGGACTTGTGGGCGAACCCGCCCCACACGAACCGGGCGCTGTAGGCGAAGGTCAGCACGGAGCCGACCACGAGCCCGGCGAGCACCACGGTCCCCGCCGTGCCCTCGACGTCGTGGGCGAAGGCGGTCAGCACGGCCTCCTTGGCCACGAAGCCGGCCAGCGGGGGCAGCCCGGCCATGGACGCCGCGGCCACGAGCGAGACGGCGAACAGGACGGGCACGCGGCCGGCGAGCCCCGATAGGCGGCGGATGTCCCGGGTGCCCGCCCGGTGGTCGATGATCCCGACCACGAGGAACAGCGTGGCCTTGAACAGCCCGTGCGCGAGGAGCATGGCCATGCCCGCCTGCGCCGTGTCCGCGGAGCCGCGGCCCACGATGACCATGAGGAAGCCGAGCTGGCTGACGGTGCCGTAGGCGAGGATCAGCTTCAGGTCGTACTGCTTCAGGGCCGCCCAGCCGCCGAAGAGCATGGTGCCCAGCCCCAGCACCGCGATGGTCGGCTGCCACAGCGCCGTCTCGGCGAAGCCCGGGGCGAAGCGGGCCACCAGGTAGATGCCGGCCTTGACCATCGCGGCGGCGTGCAGGTACGCGGACACCGGGGTGGGCGCGGCCATCGCGGCCGGCAGCCAGAAGTGCAGCGGGATCAGCGCGGACTTCGTCACGGCGCCGACGAGGAGCAGGAGGATCGCCACGTCCACCACGGTCCCGCGCTGCGCCAGCTCGGGGGCCGCCGCGAGCACCTCGGAGATCCGGTAGGTGCCCGCGGCCTGGCCCAGCATCACGATGCCGACCAGCATGGCCAGGCCGCCGGCGGTGGTGAGCACGAGGGCCTGCAGCGCCGCGCGCCGGGCGGACAGGCGGGTCCGGCTGTAGCTGATGAGCAGGAACGACAGGACGGTGGTGATCTCCCAGAAGACGAACAGCACCAGCATGTCGTCGGCGGTCACCAGGCCGAACATGGCGCCCGCGAAGGCGAGCAGCTGCGCGCCGAAGCCGCCGATGCCGCTCGCGCCGGACTTGAAGTAGCGGGCGCAGTAGAACAGCACCAGGGAGCCCACGCCGAGCACGAGCAGGGACATCGTCCACGAGAGGGCGTCCATGCGCAGCACCAGGTCCAGGCGCAGGGACGGGATCCACTCGCCGCCCTCGGTCCAGCCGCCCTCCGGGCCGTAGACCCGCGGGCCGGAGCCCAGCAGCCACAGGAAGCCGGCGAACGGGACCGCCGCCAGGAGGTAGAAGGCGCTGCGTCCCATCCGTGCGAACAGCAGGGGCGCGACCGCGGCCACCACTGCGTGGAGCAGGAGCACAGCGGTCATCAGGCGCCTCCGGGGGTCGGGGAAGAGATCGGCGGGCGGGCGTCGAGGGGCCCGGACGCGGGCACGGACGACCTGTGCGAGCACGGGGTGGCCGGGGCGCACCCGGGTGTTCCACCCTATCAAAGGGGTGTTGCCGCTCCCGCTCGCATGTCCTGACAGCACCTGTACGTTCCCGGACGGTTTCCTGGGCGGAACCCGGATTGCCGGGCGGTCCTCCGGCGAGGCCGCCCTCCGCGACGGGCACCGCGGGCCTAGCATGACTGCCATGGACGCCACGCCCCCCGGCCCTCCCGCCCCCGTCCCCTCCCTCCCGGCGACGGCGTTCGTGCCGCGCCGCTCGCACGTGTGGGCCTGGAGCCTGTGGGACGCCGGATCCGCCGCCTTCAACGCCGTGATGACCACGTTCGTGTTCACCGTCTATCTCACGAGCGACCCCTTCGGCGGGGAGGACCGCGCCTCGGAGGTGCTGGGCTACGGGATCGGGGCCGCCGGCGTGGTGGTGGCCCTGCTGGCCCCCGTGGTGGGCCAGCGCAGCGACGGCGCGGGGCGGCGCAAGCTGTGGCTCGGGATCAACACGATGCTCACGGCGCTGCTCACGGCCCTGTGCTTCCTGGTCCTCCCCGACCAGCCGTACCTCTACCTCGGGGTGGGCCTGCTGGCGCTGGCCAACGTCTTCGACGAGTTCGCGGTGGTCAACTACAACGCGATGCTGCCGGGGATCGCGGGCCGCGAGCACATCGGGCGGGTGAGCGGCCAGGGCTGGGCGATGGGCTACTTCGGCGGGATCGTGGCGCTGACGATCGTGCTGTTCGGGTTCATCACCCCGGGCCTGCTCGGCATCCCCGAGGAGGACGCCCTCAACGTGCGGGCCGTGGCCCTGTTCTCGGGGCTGTGGATCGCGCTGTTCTCGATCCCCGTCCTGCTGGTGGTGCCCGAGATCCGCCCCACCCGCCGGGGACCGCGCCCGTCCGTGGCCCGCTCCTACCGCCAGCTGTGGCAGACCCTGCGGGAGCTGTACCGTGACGCCCCGCAGACGCTGTGGTTCCTGCTCTCCTCCGCCGTGTTCCGGGACGGGCTCAACGCGGTGTTCACCTTCGGCGGCGTCATCGCGGCCGGCACGTTCGGCTTCACCCTGAGCGAGGTCATCGTCTTCGCGATCGTCGGCAACGTGGCGGCCGGGGCGGGCGCCCTCGTGGGCGGGCGGCTCGACGACCGGGTGGGGCCCAAGCGCGTCATCGTGGCGTCGCTCGTCGGCATCCTGCTGGCCGGGACCCCGCTGCTGTTCCTCGAGGGCACGGCGGCGTTCTGGGTCTGCGGGCTGCTGCTGTGCCTGTTCGTGGGCCCCGCGCAGTCCGCCTCCCGCACGTTCCTCGGCCGGCTCACGCGGACCGGCGAGGAGGGCGCCCTGTTCGGCCTCTACGCCACCACGGGGCGGGCCGTGAGCTTCTTGGCGCCCACCCTGTTCGCGGTGTTCGTCTCCGTGCTCGGCGCGCAGCGCTGGGGGATCCTCGGGATCCTCCTGGTGGTCGGCGCCGGCCTGCTCCTGCTGCTGCGTGCGCGCGACCCGAAGACCGCGGCGTCCCCCCACCACGGCGCCGGCGGTTCGTGAGCCGACCGGTTCGTGGGCCCGCCGGTTCACGGGCCGCGGGGCGCCGGCACACCGCCGGGCGCGGCCGGGCCGTGCGGGGTCAGATGCGGGTGCGGGAGAACCCGAGGTGGCTGCGCGAGGCCGTGGGTCCGCGCTGCCCCTGGTACCGGTTGCCGTAGGCGCCGGAGCCGTACGGGTGCTCCGTGGGCGAGGACAGCCGGAAGAAGCACAGCTGGCCCACCTTGGAGCCCGGCCACAGCTTGATCGGCAGCGTGGCCATGTTGGACAGCTCGAGCGTGACGTGCCCCGAGAAGCCCGGGTCGATGAACCCCGCCGTGGAGTGGGTCAGCAGGCCCAGGCGCCCCAGCGAGGACTTCCCCTCGAGACGGGCGGCGATGTCGTCCGGGAGGGTCACCTTCTCGTAGGTGGAGCCGAGCACGAACTCCCCCGGGTGCAGCACGAAGGCCTCCTCGGGGTCGACCTCCACGAGCCGGGTGAGCTCCGGCTGCTCCACGGACGGGTCGATGTGCGCGTACTTGTGGTTGTCGAAGAGCCGGAACCAGCGGTCCAGCCGCACGTCGATGCTGGCGGGCTGGATCAGGGCGGGATCGTAGGGCTCGAGGACGACCCGGCCGCCGTCGAGCTCCCGGCGGATGTCGCGGTCAGAGATCAGCACGGTCCCCAAGGTATCGCACGGCCGGGCGCCGGACCGCGCTGCGCCGCCGCCCCGTGCCCACCCCCGTCCCGGCGGGTGGTGTAGAGTGTGTGCTGTCCTCGTCCGGTGCTCGCCCCGGACGGACCACGGATGCGCGGCTGTAGCTCAATGGTAGAGCGCACGCTTCCCAAGCCTGATACGCGGGTTCGATTCCCGTCAGCCGCTCTCGCACCGAACGCCCCGAGCCCACCCGGCCGGGGCGTTCGTCGTCTCCCGGGACCGCGCGGTAGGATGTCCCCGCGCCCCGTTCCCCGCATCCGCACCGGGGCGACCGCCCGGGCCCCGCGCCCGTCACCCGCACCCCGCTCACGAGGAGCACATCTCCCGTCATGCTGCGCACCATGTTCAAGGCCAAGATCCACCGTGCCGTCGTGACCCAGGCCGACCTCCACTACGTCGGCTCGGTCACCGTCGACCAGGACCTCCTCGACGCCGCCGACATCCTCCCCGGCGAGCTCGTCTCCATCGTGGACGTCACCAACGGCGCGCGGCTGGAGACCTACACGATCGCCGGCGAGCGCGGCTCCGGCGTCGTCGGGATCAACGGGGCCGCCGCCCACCTCGTGCACCCCGGGGACCTCGTCATCCTCATCAGCTACGCGCAGATGGACGACGCCGAGGCGCGCGCCCACGTGCCGTCCGTGGTCCACGTGGACGCGGACAACCGGATCGTCGACCTCGGGTCGGATCCCGCCGAGGCCCTGCTCGACGGCGTCGCCCGCCCGCCCCACTCCCGGACGCTGAGCGCCGCCCGCGCCGACCTGCCCGCCGCGTGACCCGCCCCGGCCCGACCGCGGACGGGCCGGTGATGGGATAGAACTGTATGGGCCCGCGGACGCGGACCCGCAGCAGCGCGAGGGAGGGTCCCGTGACCGGAGTGTTCTCGGGGTTCTTCATCGTCTGGGCCGTCATCCTGACCGGCTACGCCGTGGGCCGGAGGGGCGTGCTGGGTCCCCAGGGGCAGCTCGTGCTGAGCAAGTTCGCCTTCTACGTGGCCAGCCCGCCGCTGCTGTTCCTCACCATCTCCGAGGCGGACATCGCCCAGATCCTCTCCGCGCCGCTGCTGGTGGCCGCCGTGTCCGCCGTGGCCACGACCCTCGTCTACGCCGGGATCGCCCGGTGGGTGCTGCGCCGGGACGCGGCCAGCACCGTGATGGGCGCCCAGGCCGCCTCCCAGGTGAACTCGGCCAACCTCGGCATCCCGATCGCCGTCTTCGTGCTCGGGGACGCGTCCCAGGTGGTCCCCGTCATCCTGTTCCAGCTGGCGCTCAACACCCCCGTCTACCTGACCGTCATGGACACCCTCACCGACGGCCGCCGCCCCAGCCTCGGCAGCGTCCTGGGCAATGTGGTCACCAACCCGATGATCGTGGGCTCCGGGCTGGGCATCCTCTTCGCCGTCACCGGGTGGCGGCTGCCGGAGGTGGTGCACGAGCCCGTGGAGCTGGTGGCGGGGGCCTCCATCCCGGCGATGCTGATGGCCTTCGGCATCTCCCTGGTGGGCGCCTCTCCGCTGCGGCGGGGTGCCGGGCCGCGCCGGGACGTGGTGCTGGCCAGCACGCTCAAGCTGCTGCTCCACCCGGCGCTGGCGTTCCTGTTCGCCCGGTTCGTGCTGGGCCTGGACGGCCACCTCCTCTACGCCGTGGTGGTGATGGCGGCGCTGCCGACCGCCCAGAACATCTACGTGGCGGCCGTGCGCTACGGCCGGGCGGAGCAGCTGTGCCGGGACACCGTGCTCGTCACCACGGTGGTCGCCATGCTGACCATGGCGGTCGTGGCCCTGCTGCTCTCCTGAGCCGCCCCGCCGCGCCCCAGAACCTCCCGGCGCGGGGCCGCACCCGGTGCCGTTCAAGGCGGGAACAGCCGGGCGCACCGGGACACGCCCGGACCCACGGCGGCACACCGATGCAAACCGTCAGGTTACTGGTATGTGAGGTAGCGCACTCATAGACTGAAGGCTCCGTGCAGGGGTGGTCGACCGGCAGCACCCGCCGCCGACCGTCCCGCCGACCGGGTCCCACAGGATCCCCTCGACGCCCCTCGCGGACCGCCACATCGCCGAAGGGGAGGAACGACCGTTGACCACCACCTCACACCCCCACAGAGCACCGGGCAGGCGGCGGCTCAGCGCCGCCGCGGCCCTCGGTGCCGTGGGTGCCCTGCTTATGACGGGGTGCGGTGACGCCGACGCCGGCGCCACCCCCACCCTGACCTGGTACATCAACCCCGACGCCGGCGGTCAGGCGGAGCTCGCGCAGCAGTGCTCCGAGGAGTCCGGAGGCCGGTACAACATAGAGACCTCGCTGCTCCCGCGCGACGCCGCGTCGCAGCGCGAGCAGCTCGCCCGGCGCCTGGCCGCCGGGGACAGCTCGATGGACATCATGAGCCTGGACCCGCCCTTCATCCCCGAACTGGCCGAGCCGGGCTTCCTGTCCCCCGTGCCGGGGGACGTGGAGGAGGCCACGACCCAGGACGTCCTGGCGGGGCCCCTCGAGGGCGCGAAGTGGAAGGACGAGCTGGTCTCGGTGCCGTTCTGGGCCAACACCCAGCTGCTGTGGTACCGGGAGTCCGTGGCGGAGGCCGCCGGTCTGAACATGGACGAGCCGGTGACCTGGGAGCAGATCATGGACGCCGCGCGGGAGCAGGACAAGTACCTCGGGGTGCAGGGCACGTCGGCCGAGTCGATGACCGTGTGGGTGAACGCCCTCGTGGCGTCCGCGGGAGGCTCGATCGTGGAGAACCCGGAGGCCCCCTCCGACGAGATCTCGATCGGCCTGGACTCCGACGCCGGCCGGAAGGCGGCCGAGATCGTCGGGACCATCGGCCAGGACGGGCTCGGCGGCCCCGGCCTGCCGACCGCCGACGAGAACGCCTCGATGATCCAGTTCCAGTCCGACGACGGCTCCTTCATGGTCAACTGGCCCTTCATCTACGCGGCGACCGCCGCCGCCGTGGAGGGCGGGACGGTCGACCAGTCCGTGTACGAGGACATCGGCTGGGCCCTGTGGCCGCGGGTGGACCCGGACGAGCCCTCCGCTCCCCCGCTGGGCGGGATCAACATCGGCGTGGGCGCCACGTCCGAGCACCAGGAGCTGGCGTGGGAGGCGGTCGAGTGCATCGTCCAGCCCGAGAACCAGGCCTACTACTTCGTGAGCAACGGCAACCCGGCGGCGTCCGAGGCCGCCTACGAGGACCCGGAGGTCCGGGAGGCCTACCCGATGTACGCCACGATCCGCGAGTCCCTGGACAACGCGGCCCCGCGCCCGCAGACGCCGTTCTACAACGAGGTCTCCACCGCCATCCAGCAGGAGTGGACCCCGCCGGCGTCCGTCACCGAGGACACGCCCCGGCTCACCGCCGAGTTCATCGAGTCCGTCCTGAGAGGAGAGCGGCTGCTATGAGCACCGTCGTCAACCCCAACGCCCCCGGCACCGGGCCCCGGGAGGTCTCCCCGGCCCCCGTGACCGGCCGCCGCAGCGCGAAGCCGGTGATGTCCGACCGGGCCCGGTCGGAGCGCAAGCTCGGCTGGATGCTCGCCGGTCCGGCGTTCATCGTGATGCTGCTGGTCACGATGTACCCGATCCTGCAGGCGCTGTGGGACTCCTTCTTCTCGTTCCGGCTCACCGCCCCCGGGGAGAAGGAGTTCGTCTTCCTCGGCAACTACGCCACGGTCCTCACCGACGGGGTGTTCTGGCGGGACCTGTGGATCACGGTGCTCATCACGATCGTCACCGTGGTCGTGGAGCTCGTCCTCGGCTTCGCCCTGGCGCTCGTGATGAACAACGCGATCCGCAGCACCAAGGGGCTGCTGCGCACCGCGATCCTGGTCCCCTACGGCATCATCACCGTGGTCTCCGCGTTCGCCTGGTTCTACGCGTTCGACATCACGACCGGCTACATCAACAACTGGTTCTCCTGGGTCCCGGGCATCGGCCCGGACTTCAACTGGTTCGCGTCCCAGTGGCCGGCCCTGTTCGTGATCATGGCCTCCGAGATCTGGAAGACCACGCCGTTCATCTCGCTCCTGCTGCTCGCCGGCCTGGCCCAGGTGCCGAGCGAGTACACCGAGGCGGCGCGGGTCGACGGCGCCACGTGGTGGCAGCGGATGTCCCGGGTGGTCCTGCCCAACATGAAGGCCGCGATCATGGTGGCCGTGGTGTTCCGCGCCCTGGACGCGTTCCGCATCTTCGACAACATCTTCATCATGACCCAGGGGCAGTACGGCACGGAGACCCTGTCCCTGCTCGCCTACCGCACCTCCATCGGCCGACTGGAGATCGGGCTCGGCTCGGCGATCTCCGTGATCCTGTTCGTCTGCGTGCTGCTGATCGCCTTCGTCGCCATCAAGGTGTTCAAGGTCGACCTCGCCGGCGCCGGGAAGGGAAGGTAACCCATGACCACCAAGCAGAAGGTCGGATGGGGCGTCGTCACGGTCCTGGTCCTCATTTACGCCCTGTTCCCCGTCGCCTCGATCCTCATGACGTCCTTCAAGACGCCCGCGGACCTGACCTCCGGGAAGTTCCTGCCCACGCAGTGGGTCGGGGAGAACTACTCCTCGATCTTCGTGGGGCAGGCGCGCGAACTGTTCGTGCCCTCCCTGATCAACTCGATCGGCATCTGCCTGATCGCCACGGCCGTGGCCGTGGTGCTCGCCACGCTCTGCGCCTACGCCATCGCCCGGCTGGACTTCCCGGGCAAGAAGATGATCCTGACGGTCGCCCTGGCGGTGTCCATGTTCCCCGTGGTCTCGATCGTGACCCCGCTGTTCAACCTGTGGCGCCAGATCGGGCTGTACGACACCTGGCCCGGCCTGATCATCCCCTACCTCTCGCTCACCCTGCCGATCTCCATCTGGACGCTGACCGCGTTCTTCCAGCAGATCCCGTGGGACCTCGAGCGGGCGGCCCAGGTGGACGGCGCCACCACGTGGCAGGCGTTCCGCAAGGTCATCGTGCCGCTGGCCCTGCCCGGCGTCTTCACCACGGCGATCATCGCGTTCTTCATCGCGTGGAACGACTTCGTCTACGGCATCGGCCTCACCTCCACCGAGGCGGCCCGGCCCGTCCCGGCGGCGCTCGCGTTCTTCACCGGCGCCTCACAGTTCGAGGACCCGGCGGGCGCGATCTCCGCGGCGGCCATCGTCGTCACCATCCCGGTGGTGCTGCTGGTGCTGCTGTTCCAGCGCCAGATCGTCTCCGGCCTCACCCAGGGCGCGGTCAAGGGCTGAGCCCGCGCCGCCTCCCGCATCTTCCGAACCGAACGAAGGACTGAGTCCCAGATGGCATCCATCACCCTCAACCACCTCGTCAAGAAGTACGGCGACGGCTTCCCGGCCGTCAACGACGTGTCGATCGACATCGCCGACGGCGAGTTCCTCATCCTCGTGGGGCCCTCCGGCTGCGGCAAGTCCACGCTGCTGCGGATGATCGTGGGCCTCGAGGACATCACCTCCGGGGACCTCCTGATCAACGGCCAGCGGGTCAACGAGAAGGAGCCCCGCGAGCGCAACCTGTCCATGGTGTTCCAGAACTACGCGCTCTACCCGCACCTGACCGTGTACGAGAACATCGCGTTCCCGCTGCGGCTGTCCAAGGGCAAGTTCTCCGACGAGGAGATCGACCGCAAGGTGCGCACGGCGTCGTCGACCCTGGACCTCGACGACCACCTCGAGCGCAAGCCGGCCAACCTCTCCGGCGGCCAGCGCCAGCGCGTGGCGATGGGCCGGGCGATCGTGCGGGACGCCGACGCGTTCCTGTTCGACGAGCCCCTGTCCAACCTGGACGCGAAGCTGCGCGGCCAGATGCGCACCGAGATCGCCCAGCTCCAGCGCCGGATGGGCATCACCTCGGTCTACGTGACCCACGACCAGACGGAGGCCATGACCCTCGGCGACCGCGTGGCGGTGCTCAAGAAGGGCATCCTGCAGCAGATCGCCTCGCCCCGTGAGCTCTACGAGCAGCCGGCGAACCTGTTCGTGGCGGGGTTCATCGGCTCCCCGTCGATGAACTTCCTCCCGGCGCACGTGAAGGGCAGCGTGTTCGACACCCCGCTGGGCGAGATCCCGGTCCCCGAGAAGGCCGCCGGGAAGCTGCCCGCGGACGGGTCGATCGTGCTGCTCGGCCTGCGCCCCGAGCACTTCAACGACGCCAAGTTCGTGGACGAGGCGATCGCCTCCCGCGGCACCGTCTTCGACACCGAGTTCACCCACACCGAGTGGATGGGCAACGAGCAGTACGGCTACATCAACTACCGGCAGGACGACTCGGTCAAGGCGAAGCTCGACGAGCTGGCGCAGGAGCTGGACGGGGACGAGATGCACCCGCAGATCGTCGTCTCCCTCGACGCCACCTCCCGCATCCGCGGGGGGACGAAGGGCAGGATCTGGGTCGACACCCGCCGGATGCACGTCTTCGACCCCGAGACCGGCGCGAACCTGACCCGGGACGAGGAGGCCGGCGCCGAGCTGACCCGCGAGGCCGTCGAGGAGCGCAAGGCCGAGATCGAGCGGGCCCGCCAGGAGCTGGCCGCCGCCGGCTGAGCACGAGGCGCTCCGCACGGTGCCCGAGGAGCCCGCCGCCCGCTGCCGGGGCGGCGGGCTCCCGCGCGTCCGGGGCGCGGCAGGTGCACGGGAGCCTGGGGGCGCCGCAGGAGCCGGCGAGCCCCGGGGGGCTCAGCCGGTGCCCGGAAGACCGAGCGAGAACCACCCCACGAGGGCGAGGACGGCGAGCAGGCCCGCGGAGGACGCGGCCGAGCGCAGCCGCGGGTGCCGGAGCCCCCAGGGCACGAGCCGGGGCCAGCGGGCCGCGGCCTCCCGCGCCGTCGCGCGCTCGAGGTGGGTGCGGGGCGCTCCCAGCGCCACGGCGACGTCCTCGAGGGCGCGGGCGTCCCACACCGCGCCGTCGAGGCCCAGGACCCGGCGGCCCGAGCGGCCCGCCGCCCACAGGTGGGGGCGGGCGTCCGAGCGCGGGGCGCCGGCCGCCCGGTGCAGGGCCCCGACCGTGACGACGTGCTCCACCTCCGCGAGCGGCGTGGCGGCGAAGCCCACGGTGCGGGAGCGCAGGACGTGGCTGTCCGTGCGGACGACCAGGACGGGACGCAGCCGGACCCAGCACGCGGCGGCGGCGACGAGCACCAGCGCGAGCACCACCGCCGCCACGCCGGGGGCCGGGCGCCGCGCCCAGAGGAACAGCACGAGCACCACGACCACCAGCAGCGGGCCCAGGCAGGAGAGCAGGCGCCGGCCGTAGGAGCCCAGCCGGGGACGCAGCACGGCGCGGACGGGTCCGTACTTCTCGGGGACCTGGCGGACGGAGTCGGCCATGGGGAGTCAGCTCCAGACGGGGGACGATCGGGCGGGGAAGGGGTGCGGCACGTAGCGTACCCGTCCTGGGGCGGACCGCGCCCCCGGACGGGCCCCGCCCGGCCCGGTGCACGCGCAGGCCGGGGGGCGATCGGCTAGCGTGATCGGATGGAGTCCAACGTCCGCGTGCTGAAAGCCCTCGGGGCCTGGCTGTTCCTCGTGCTGCTCGGGGTGGCGGCCGCCGCCGTCACCATCGCCCTGGTGAACAAGTACATGTACGGCCCGGAGACGGACGTCCGGGCCTACGTCGAGGACCTGCGGGACGGGGACGGCGGCGAGGCCCTGGGGCTGCTCAACGCCCGCGTCCCGGAGGCCAACGCGGCGATGCTGGACGGCGACCCGCTCGAGGCCGCGGCCGAGGACCTCGAGGACCTGGAGGTCTCCACCGTCTCGGAGGACGGCGAGCGGGCCGTGGTCCGCGCGGACTACACCCTCAACGGCGAGCCGCACAGCTCCGAGTTCGCCCTCCACCCCGTGGACACCCAGTGGGGCTTCTTCACGGTGTGGGCGTTCGACGAGACCCCCCTGCCCACGGTGACGGTCAGTCTGCCGGGGGCCACCTCGGTCGACATGAACGGCATGTCCGTGGCCCTGCCGGAGTCCTCCGCGGAGTTCTCCGCCTTCTTCCCGGGCGTCTACACGGCCTCCTACACGTCCGAGCTCGTGGCTGCCGACCCGGTGCGCACCGTGCTGACCGACCCGGGCCAGCAGGCGGAGATCGTCCTGGAGGCCCGGCCGACCGAGGCCCTCGAGCAGGAGGTGGACCGGCAGCTGAAGGAGCACCTGGACGGCTGCGCCGGGCAGGGCAGCCTCTTCCCGTCCGGCTGCCCGTTCTCCTTCGAGTTCGACGGCCGGGTCTCGGGGGACGTGGAGTGGACGATCGAGTCCTATCCGGACCCGGAGATCGTCGTGGGGGCCGAGGGCGGCCGGGGCTGGGCCCTGGAGCCCGCGCAGGGCACCGCGCGGATCGCCTTCGACTCCCTCGACCTGTTCACCGGCGACGTCGAACGGCTCGAGCGCACCGTGCCGTTCGAGGTCGCCGCCGACCTCGACATCGACGGCTCGACGGTGCGGGTCGACCCGCGCGGCTGAGCCCGCTCAGTTGACGCCGCGCAGGTCCAGGACCAGCTCGCTCTCCCCGTCGGCGTCCAGCACGAAGGGGATGCCCCAGTCCTGCTGGTAGAGGTGGCAGGCCGCGTGGTCGGGGATCTCCCCGCCCGGCTCGCCGTCGCACGCCGCGGCGCGCGCGGTGATGTGCAGCACGCCCTCGGTGACGCCGTCCGCCAGCACGAGCTGCCGGCGCAGGCCCTGGGCCGTGCCGGCGCCCTCGGCCAGCGCCTCCTCGGGGGAGGACGAGATCCTCAGCTGCGTCGGGTCCCCCCACCGGTCGTCGAGCTTCTGCCCGGTCGGCGCCGCGAAGCGCACCTCGACCGCGAGCGCGCCCGGGGCGAGCCTGGTGCGGGCCCGCTGGGTCCGCGACGCCCCCTCGTCGACGCGCTGGGCGGCGGCGGGGATCGGCACGCGCACCAGGCGGTGGGCGTTGGCCTCGACGACGACGAGCAGCGGCTCCTCCCCCGAGACGTCCAGCAGCACGTCGGAGGGCTCGGCCAGGCCGCGGGCCAGCGTGGCCACCTGCCGGGTCCGGGGGTCGTAGTGGCGCACGGCGCCGTTGTAGGTGTCCGCCACGGCGACCGAGCCGTCGGGCAGCTGAGCCACGCCGAGGCAGTGCTGCAGGCGGGCCCCGCCGGCGTCGCCGTCGCGGAAGCCGAAGTCGAACAGCCCCTCGCCCACGGCGGTCTCGACCGCGACGGCCCCGTCGTCGTCGAACCGGAGCACGCGCAGGGCGGAGGTCTCCGAGTCGGCGATCCACACGTTGCCTTCGTGGTCCTCCGCGAGCCCCGAGGACTGCGCGAACCACGCCTCGGCGCCGGACCCGTCCTTGAGCCCCTCGTCCCCCGTGCCCGCGAGCACGGCGAGCCGGCCGGTCCGGGGGTCGAACGAGAACAGCTGGTGGGTGCCCGCCATGGCCACCACGAGCCGGTCGGCCCGCGCGGACCACACGACGTCCCACGGGGAGGACAGCGCGACCTCCAGCGGGTCGGCCTCGGGGTCGATGTGGTTCGGCTCCGCCCCCCGCGCGCGCTCCTCGTCGAGCAGCCGCTGCACCCCGCTGCCGGCCACCGTGCGCACCTGCCCCGTGGCGAGGTCCACGCCCCGGAGCCGGTGGTTGACGGAGTCCGCCACGACCACGTCGTAGCCGGCGGCCGCGCGCACCTCCTCGGGCAGCAGCGTGAGCCCCTGGGGCTCGGTGAAGCGCGCGGTCCCCGGGTCGCCGTCCGCGTGGCCCTTGCCCGCGCCGATCACCCGGCGGACGGTCTCGAGGTCGTTGTCGAGCTGGACCAGACGGTGGTGGCCCGTGTCGGAGACCAGGAACGAGCCGTCCGGCAGCGGCAGCACCTTGCCCGGGAAGCGGAGGTCCCCCTCGGGCGCCGGCCGGGGCACGTACGGCCCGTCGCCGCGGTGCAGGGTGCCCCGGGCCTCGTGCTCGGCCACGAGCTCCTCCACGAGGGTGACGAGGCCCTGCACGTGGCCCTCCCCCGAGAGGTGCGCCACGATGTAGCCCTCCGGGTCCACCACCACGAGCGTGGGCCACGCGCGGGCCGTGTAGGCGTCCCAGGTGGTCAGCTCGGGGTCGTCGAGCACGGGGTGGTGGACCTCGTAGCGGTCCACGGCGGCCGCGAGCGCGTCCGGGTCGGCCTCGTGCTCGAACTTCGGGGAGTGCACGCCCACCGTGACGAGGACGTCGGAGAAGCGCTCCTCGAGGGGGCGCAGCTCGTCGAGCACGTGCAGGCAGTTGATGCAGCAGAAGGACCAGAAGTCCAGGACCACGACCTTGCCGCGCAGCGCGGCGAGGTCGAGGTCCCTGCCGCCGGTGTTGAGCCAGGCACGGCCCTGCAGCTCGGAGGCGCGGACGCGGGAGGTGAGGCGCATGGAGGGGGATCCTTTCGGGGCGGAGCAGGACGGGGTGGACGGGGCGGACCAGGCGGCAGGACGGGCGGCGGGGCTCAGGGCCGGGCGGCGCGGTCGTCGCGCTCGGCGAGCCCGGCCATCATCTCGTTGTAGGCCTTGAGCTCGGCGTCGTCCGTGCGATCGGCCTTGCGGTCCGCACGGCGGTTCTCCTTGGTGCCCTCGATCGCCCACATGATCGCGACGACGACGGCGACGACGACGGTGGGGAACTCGCCGATCCCCCACATGAGGGCCCCGCCGAGCTGCTGGTCCTCGATCGCGGTGCGGCCCCAGTCCCGGCCGGTGTTGCCGAACCAGGAGGCCTGCAGCAGGGTGTCGGAGCCCATGAGGGCGACCCCCACGAAGGCGTGGTAGACCATCGTGGCCAGCAGCAGGACCAGGCGCATCATGTGGCCGGGGCGGTACGGGACGGGGTCCGTGCCGATCAGCACCAGCATGAACAGGTACCCGGTGATCAGGAAGTGCACGACCATGAACACGTGGCCCACGTGGTAGTGCAGGGTGAAGTGGAACAGCGGGGTGAAGTAGAAGACCACGATGGAGCCGGCGAAGTTCACGGCCGCGAAGATCGGGTGCGTCACGACCCTGCCGAACCCGGAGTGCACGAGCCGCAGGATCCACTCGCGGGGCCCGCGGGTGCCGTCCGGGCGGGACTCCAGGGCCTTGAGCAGCAGGGTGACCGGCGCGCCCAGGACCAGGAAGATCGGCACGACCATGGTCAGTGCCATGTGCTCGACCATGTGCGCCGAGAACAGGACCCGGCCGTAGACGGCGAACCCGCCCGAGGTGATGAAGAACAGCACCCCGACCCCGGTGAGCCACGAGAGGGTGCGCAGCACGGACCAGGAGTCCCGGCGCCGGCGCACGCGCACGAACGCCCACAGGTAGACGGCCGCGAGGAACACGCAGACCGCGAGCCACAGCCAGTCGACGCGCCACGTGGTGAACCACGAGGCCGCGGTGGGCTCGGGCGGCAGCTCGTACCAGGTGAGGATCAGCGCCGGGGAGGCGTCCGGGGCGATCTCCTCGGGCACCGGCGGGGCGGTCCGGGACAGGGCCACGGCGACGCCCATGACGGCGCCCATCACCAGCAGCTCCCCGAGCACGAGCTGCCACACGGCGCGGCGGGCCGTGAGCCGGCCGGCCTCGAGCGCGGGCACCAGCCACCGGCGGTGCGCGAGGCCCGCCAGGCCCAGGCCCAGCGTGAGGACGAACTTGACCAGCACGAGCCACCCGTAGCCGCTGAGGAGCTGCTCCCAGGAGCCGATGCGCACGGCCGCGTTGACCGTCCCGGAGAGCAGGACGAGGAGGAAGGCGCCGAGGGCGACCGCGGAGAAGCGGCGCAGGACCACGGCCGCGATCGGCACCCGCCGCCGCGGGCCGGCGGACGGACGGCCCCGGGCGGCGCCCTCGGGGAGCGTGCCGGTGCCGGCGTCCGGGGCGCTCAGCTGCGGGGAGAGCCAGGCGAGCACCACGAGCCCTCCCGTCCACAGCCCCGCGCCCAGCAGGTGCAGGCCCAGGGAGTTGACGGCGCCCATGTGGTCGTTGCCGCCGGCGGAGTGCCCGTTGAGGGCCATGGCGACGAGGGCCGCGCAGGACAGGGCCAGGGTGAGCAGCAGCCCGAGCAGCGCCCGGATGCCGAAGACCAGGGTGGTCACGACGGCGGCCACCACGACGATCGCCGCCTGGGCCTGTCCGGTGGGGATGTCCGTGGTGTAGTGCAGCAGCTGCTGGGTGTAGGTCCCGTCCCCGCCCACGGGCACGCCCGCGACGTCGGAGTAGGACAGGACGAGCACGGCCACGGCGGCCACGGTCCAGACCACGGCCGCGGCCTCGGCGAGGCGCAGAGTGTGGCGGAACAGCGGGTGCTCGGGGGCCGCGGCGCGGTCCCGGGTGCCCCGGCGGCGCCCGTCGACGGTGGTCGGCACGACGCCCACCGCGAACAGCAGGGCCCCCATGACCACCACCAGCGCGCCGTTGTGCACGAGCTCCGCGGCGGGCAGCCCCCAGCGGACCAGCGCCCCGGGGTCGGCGGCGAGCCGGGCCGCGCCGGAGCCGGTCCACAGCATCGCCGCGATGAGCGCCGCGAGGGCCACGAGGGGCACGGCCGCGAGCCACCAGGGGTCGATCCCCCGGTCGCCCGGCCGGGCGGCGGTGCCGTGGTCGGCGCGCTCGGCCGTCCTCGAACTCATGGTCAGTCTCCTTCATCCGCCCCACGACGACGGGGCGGCCCGTCTCCATTGTCCCTCCCCGAGCGCACCGGCCCGTGCGCGTGTGCCGGATCCCACACGGGCGGTCCTCAGTCCTCGAAGAGCACGTCCCCCACGAACCCTCCCTCCGCGCAGCCCGGGGGCACGGCGAAGACCGCGGACCCGACCGGGGTGGTCCAGGCGTTGAGCATGTCGAGCTCGTCGAGCCGGCGCTGGATCGGGACGAACTGGCGGTCGACGTCCGCGCAGTACGCCGCGAAGACCATCCCCGCGTCGCTGACCCCTCCGGTGGTCGCGCCCCGGCCCCGGGTGCCCGAGGCACCCGCCACGGGCAGGTCGTAGTTGTAGACCCGCCGGTTGATCCGCTCGAGGGGGTCCTCCGAGCGGGAGCGGCGCACGTGGGCGTAGTCCGCGATGACGGGGAAGCCCAGCGGCCCCCGCGCGGCGAGGTCCGGCTCGTCGTGCTCGGCGCCGCCCGTCAGCGGGGCCCCGTCGCGCAGGCGCCGCCCGACGGCGTCCTCCCGCGCCGGCGTGTCCGCCTCGTCCCAGGTGTCCAGGTTCATGGCGATCCGGCGGACGACCAGGGCCGTGCCGTCCGGGACCCACGGCGCGAAGCCGTCCCGACCGTGGACCACCCGCTCGTACTCCTCGCTGCCGCCCCGGGGGTTGACGGTGCCGTCCACCTGACCGAAGAGGTTGCGCATGCTCTGCCCGTCCGGGACGGAGCCCACGGTGTGCCGGAAGCCGTCCTGCACCCAGCGCACGGCGGCGAAGGAGCGGGCGGCCTTGAGCAGCACCCGCTGGGCGTGCGAGACCGCGAGGCGGTCGTCGGCGCAGATCTGCAGCAGCAGGTCGCCGTCGCTCCACCGCTCCTCGAGCCGGTCGATCGAGAACGGGGGCAGGGGCCGCAGCCAGGCCGGCACCCGGTCCGGGGCGACCAGTCCGAGCAGCCGCCGCCCGAAGCCGAGGGTGACCGTGAGCCGCGCGGGGTGCTCGGCGAGCCACGGCTCCTGGTCGGCGACCGGCGCCCGCCCCTGGGTCAGGGCGGCGGCGTCCTCGGAGAGCACCCGCAGCAGGCGCCGCACCGCGTCCCGGGTGGTGTCCCGGTTCAGGTCCAGCGCCACGAAGGCGGCGAACGCCTGCGGCGCGGTCGCCACCCCGGCCTGCCGGGGGCCGTGGAAGGGCTCGACGGCCTGCCCGTGCCCCTGCGGTGCCACCCGGGCGGTGTCCTGCGGGGCCGCGGCGGGGGCCCCGGCGCGGCGGGCCGACTCCAGGCCCAGGGCGGAGGCGGCGCCGACGCCGGCGGCGCCGCCCGCCACGAGCAGGCGCCGCCGGTCCAGGCCGCGGGCCTCACCCACGGCAGCCCGGCAGGTCCGCCGCCGGCGTGGCCCCGGAGGGCGACCCCGTCCCGCTCGCGTGGCCCCCGGCGTGCCCCTCGCCGTCGTCCGCGTGGTCGTCCTCGCCGGCGTCCTCGCCTGCGTCCTCGTCCTCGCCGTGGCCCGGGGCGTACTCCTCCTGGGCGCCCGCGTAGTCGCGGACGGCCGCCGTGACCGTCTGCTGGGTCCCGTCCTCGAAGCGCAGGACGAGCTCGAGGTCGTCCCCGGCACGGAGCCCGCAGCGCAGGTCCAGGAGCATGAGGTGGTCCGCCCCGGGCTCGAGGGCGTAGGACTCCCCCGGCGCGATGCCGACCGGGTCCTGCATCCGCTGCATGACCGTGCTGCCGGTCTCGGGGTCGAGCACGGTCTCGTGCAGCTCGACCGCCCCGGCGACGCCCTCGGCGGACGCGCCGGTGAGCACGACCGGGGCGTCGCCCTCGTTGACGAGGGTGCCGAACACCCCGGTCATCCCCCCGGCGGGGCCCGCCTTCGCCCAGGGCTGCTCCACGGTGAGCGGTTCGTGCGCGGCGGCGCCCCCGGCGTCGTGCGGGGAGGGAACGCCGGAGGCGGAGGTGGACGCGGCGGACGGTGCCGGCTCCTGGGCGGAGGACGCGCAGCCCGTGAGCGCGAGGGCGCCGAGGGCGAGGACGGTGCCGGTGCGCAGCAGCGCGGCGGGCAGGGAGGTGGGCAGGGAAGTGGGCAGGGAAGTGGGCAGGGAAGTGGGCAGGGAAGTGGGCAGGGAAGTGGGCAGGGAAGTGGGCATGGGTGCTCCTGGGAGTCGATGACGAGGATGCGCGGGGCGGGCACGCGCAGAAGGGTGCACGGCGGCAGCCCCCGGGGGCGCGGCGGCGCCCGGCGGGCTGCGGCCGGGAGGTGCGGACGGTGCGGAAGCGGGGCGGACCCCGGGAGCT
The DNA here is from genome assembly GCF_013368965.1 of Kocuria salina. Taxonomy (NCBI): domain Bacteria; kingdom Bacillati; phylum Actinomycetota; class Actinomycetes; order Micrococcales; family Micrococcaceae; genus Kocuria; species Kocuria salina. The sequence goes on along the minus strand of NZ_SSSF01000002.1, from coordinate 469,023 downwards.
CAGCCCTTGCGGCGCCGGCTCGAGACGAGGCTCACCACGCCGAGCACGGCGAGGGCCACGGCCCCGCCCGCGACCGCGACGAGCCAGAGCGGGACGTCCCCGGACGAGGCGCGGTCCGCGGCGTCCTGGGCGCTCGCGGCGGCGTCCTCGACCGCGGCGCTCGGGTCCGCCGAGGGCTCGCCGCCGGAGCCGACGTCGTAGCTGAACGTCCCCTCGATGGGGTGCCCGTCGCCGGAGACCACGCGCCAGACCACGCGGTAGGTCTCGTCCTCCGCGCCGGCCGCGGCCAGGGGCTGGACGACCGTGTTCCCCTCCGGCTCGAGCGGGCCCTCCGTCACGGAGCGTCCCTCGGAGTCGGTGACCAGGATCTGGTGGCCGATGTCCATGATCTCGCCGGAGAAGGTGAGCTCGAGCTTCTCCGGCGCGGTGGTCAGGACGGAGTCGGGCTCCGGCGTGACGGCGGTCAGCTCGTCGTGCGCGGCTGCGGGCAGCAGGGGCAGGAGGGTGAGGGCTCCCGCTGCCAGCAGGGCGGCGGTGCGGCGGGTGGTGGACGTGGGCATGGGGTCTCCTCGGAGGGCCGGGCGGCGGTGGGCGGGGCCGCCGGGCCGGGAGGGCCGGCGGCGGGCACGGGCCGTCGGACGTCCTGCCGAGGTCGGTGGCCCGGGCGGCGCCCCGCGGCCGTCCGGCTCAGCCGGCGGGCAGCGTGGCGGGTCCCGGGAGGAGGACCGGCAGCAGGGGTCGACGGCGGGCGCGCGGCGGCCCGCGGTGGGAGCGCACGGGACGCAGGAGCGTCTGGTCGGTCAGCACGTGCGGGCGCCCGGCCCGCACGGCGCGCGGGCGGCCGACGACCACGGGGGCCGGCAGCACCTGCCGCCGGCGGCGCACGCGCAGCCGCAGCGCCTCCAGGAGGACCACGGCCGCGACCTCGCCGTGGCGCATGAGCACGTAGGAGGCCAGTGCGGCGAGCGCGTGGGCGACGAGCATGGCGGTTCCGCCGTGCTCGGCGTGGGACTGGACCTCCAGCACCAGGGCGGGGCCGGGCGCACCCCCCGTGGCGCCGTGCTGCGCGGCGTGGTCCAGGGAGGGGTGGGCGGCGTGGGCGACCGTGCCGGCACCGCCGGAGGCCGCGAACAGGGCGTGCAGCACGGACTGGCTGAGCAGCACGCCCAGCAGCAGGGACGACCGCGAGAGCACCCGGCCGGCCAGGGCCATGCACAGCGGCCCGGACAGGGCCAGCGAGAGGAGCACGAGCACGACGGGCGGGGCCTGCCCGCCGGCGGCCGCGTGGGAGAGAGCGGCGGCGGAGGTGGCGATGGCCGCTCCGGCCCAGCCGCGGGCGAGGCGCCGTGCACGTGGGCTCACGCCGCACCTCCCGTCTGGATCGCCGGCCGCTCGGCCCGGTGGTCCCATTATGCGCGCCGCACCCGGCGCCGGACCAATTGCGGTGCCGGGGGCCGCGCTGCCGGTCGTGTCCGCGGCGCGGGGCCCGGGCACGCCGAAGGGGCGGCCCCGGTGCGGGGCCGCCCCTTCGGACGAAGCCATGGGACGGGGTCCGGAACGGACCCGCGGGTGTCCTTACTTCTTGGACACGGCCGCCTTGAGCTTGGAACCAGCGGTCAGCTTGACGCCGTGGCCGGCCGGGATCTCGATGGTCTCGCCGGTCTGCGGGTTGCGACCGGTGCGGGCGGCACGGTCGGTGCGCTCGACGGCCAGCCAGCCCGGGATGGTGATCTTCTCACCGGCGGAGACGGACTCCTCGAAGACCTGGAACATCGCGTCCAGGACGCCGTTCACGGCGGCGTTGGTGGTGCCGGCCTTCTCGGCGACCTCTGCGACGAGTTCACTGCGGTTCTTAGCCATGTTCATGTCCTCCTGGACTTGGGGTCGTGGGGAAGCGCGGCACGGGGGACCGATCGCGCTCCTGCGTCAGAAATTACCAGCTGGACTTGGTGATGCCGGGCAGTTCGCCGCGGTGAGCCATGTCGCGGAACCGGACGCGGGAGATGCCGAACTTCTGGAGGGTGCCGCGGGGGCGGCCGTCGATCTGGTCCCGGTTGCGCAGCCGGACCGGGGAGGCGTCCCGGGGCAGCTTCTGCAGGCCCAGGCGGGCCTCCTCGCGGGCCTCGTCGGTGGCGTTCTCGTCGACGAGGGTCTTCTTGAGCTCGGCACGCTTCGCGGCGTAGCGCTCGACGACGACCTTGCGCTGCTCGTTCTTGGCGATCTTGGACTTCTTGGCCATGGATTCAGCGCTCCTCGCGGAAATCGACGTGCTTGCGGACGACCGGGTCGTACTTCTTGAGCACCATGCGGTCCGGGTCGTTGCGGCGGTTCTTGCGGGTCACGTAGGTGAAACCGGTGCCGGCGGTGGACTTCAGCTTGATGATGGGACGAACGTCCTTGTCCTTGGCCATGCTAGATCTTCTCCCCACGTGCGAGAATGTCGGTCACGACGGAATCGATGCCACGGGCGTCGATGACCTTGATGCCCTTGGCGCTGACGTTGAGCGTCACGCTGCGGCGCAGCGACGGCACCCAGTACCGCTTCTTCTGGATGTTCGGGTCGAACCGGCGCTTGGTACGGCGGTGCGAGTGCGAAATGCTGTGCCCAAAGCCCGGCTGAGCTCCGGTCACCTGGCAGTGCGCTGCCATAGTGTTCTCCTCCAATGTTGACGAAATGACGGCACGCAGTGGGTGCCGCAGTTGATCACTCAGCTGCGGCAACGAGCGTCCCGCCACCTTCAGAATTGCCACCGTTCGCCAACCGGGCCCTCTCGTAAGGCCCGCGGCCGGAACCGGCGAAGGCCTCGCCACGATGAAGACGGTGAAGATCAAGGTGCCGGAAGGTGGACTCCACCACACGACAGCCTTGAAGTCTAGGCCCGGACGGACTTCCCCGCAACCTGACGTCAGGTGTGACCAGCTTCGGGTCAGTCTACCGGCTCCCCGGACCCCCGCAAACCGGGGGACTCCCTGCTCAGCCGCACCGGGCGGGGGCCGACGGCTCCGCGGGGGCCGCGGGACCGGCGGGGAGCACCGGGCGCGGGAGCAGCGTCGTGTACCCGGGGTGGCGGGCGGCGACCGCGTCCCCGGAGGAGGTCCCGCGCAACCGCCGCCCGACCCAGGGCAGCAGGTACTCGCGGGCCCAGAGGAGGTCCTCCTTCAGCACCCCCGGGCTCGCCGTGACCGGCAGCCGGTCGGTGGGCGGCAGCTCCAGGGCGTGCTCCACGCCCAGCAGCTCGAGCACCCGGGCGGCCACGCGGGTGTGCCCCGCGGTCGACATGTGCAGCCGGTCCACCGCCCAGTAGCGCCAGTCCTGCAGGGTGCGCATCCGCCAGTAGTCGAGGACCAGGCACCCGTGCCGGTCGGCGATCTCCCGGACGTGCTCGTTGTAGAGCGCCTGCCGGGGGCGGGTCCAGGACGTGGGGGCGTTTCGGCCGGGGTCGAAGGCCGTGAACAGCACCACCTGGGCGCCGGAGCCCCGCAGCCGGGCGACCGCCTGCTCGTAGACCCCCATGAGGGCGTCCACGTCCGCGCGGGGGCGCAGCAGGTCGTTGCCCCCGGCGTAGAGGCTCACCAGGGTCGGCTCCAGGGCCAGGCACGCCTCGAGCTGCTCCTCGACGATCCCGCGGAGCAGCCGCCCCCGGACCGCGAGGTTCGCGTAGCGGGTGTCCGGGTGGGCCGCGGTCAGCTGCTCGGCCACGAGGTCGGCCCAGCCGCGCACCCCGTTGGGGCGGGCGGGGTCGGGGTCGCCCACGCCCTCGGTCATGGAGTCGCCGAGGGCCACGTAGCGGATGGGCGGTGCGAGCGGCACGGTGGCCGGGCGGGGCGTCGTCGGCTCCGTCATGCGGTGTTTCCTCCGTTCGGGGCAGGGGGGTGCTGCGGGCGGGGCCGCGGGGGCGCGGTCAGGGCGCCGTGCGGTCGGTGTGCTCGGGCTGCCCCGGCTCCCCCACGGACCGGAGGCGGGAGCGGTTGCCGAGCGCCTCGTTGACGGCGCGCACCAGGGAGTTCGCCCGCGCGTTGTCCGGCAGCTGCTCGATCAGCACCGGGTTGCCCGCGGAGTCGGCCAGGGGCACGCGCCAGTTCGGGTACTCGTCCCCCGTGCCCGGCTGGTTCTGCATCCGGCGCTCGCCGACGGCGTCCACGAGGGAGACGTTGAACAGCAGCGCCGGGGACTGGGCGAGGTAGCGGTGCAGCGCCTCGACCAGGCCCTGCTCGTCCGTGGCGTCCCCGTCGGGGAGCAGCCCGTCCGCGGCGACGGCCGCGAAGAACGTGTCGAGCTGCCGGCGGGCCTCGGCCCGCTCCTCCTCCACGGGCCGGGCCAGCAGGCCCAGCTCCTGGCGCACGTCCACCTGCACGCCCTCCAGGAAGCCCGCCGTGGGCGGGAAGTCGTGGGTGCTGACCGAGGCCATGCTCAGCTCCCGGTACTGCGCCGGGGGGAGCGGCTCGTCGCCGTCCACCTCGAACCACAGGATCGAGGTGCCCAGCACGCCGCGCTCCGCGAGGTACTCCCGCACCCACGGCTCGAGGGTGCCCAGGTCCTCCCCGACCACCACCGCCCCGGCGAGCTCCGCCTCGAGCGCGAGGATGCCGACCATCGCCTCGTGGTCGTAGTAGACGTAGGCGCCCTCCGAGGCCTCCTGGCCGTCCGGGATCCACCACAGCCGGAACAGGCCCAGGACGTGGTCCACCCGGATGCCGCCGGCGTGCCGGAAGATCGTGCGCAGCATGTCCCGCCAGGGCAGGTAGCCGGCCTCGGCCAGGCGCTCCGGGTGCCACGGGGGCTGGGACCAGTTCTGGCCCTTCTGGTTGTACATGTCCGCGGGCGCGCCCACGCTGACGCCCAGGGCCAGCACGTCCTGGAGCGTCCACGCGTCGGCGCCCTGCTTGTGCACGCCCACGGCGAGGTCGTGGATCACGCCGATGTCCATCCCGGCCAGGTGCGCCGCGCGCTGGGCGGCCTCGAGCTGCTCGTCCAGCAGCCACTGCATCCACACGTGGAAGTCGATCCGGTCGGACAGCCGGGTCCGCGCCTCCACCGCGTACGGGGCGTCGGGGCGCGCCGCGGCGTCGTCCCACTCGGGGGCGTCCTCGCCGAGCTCCTCCCGCAGCGCGCACCACAGGCCGAAGTCCTGCAGGCCCTGCCCGCCCTCGGCCACGAAGCGGCGCAGCTGCTGCTGGCGGTGCGGGGAGCGGCGGACGGTGAACAGCAGCTCGAGGCTCTTCAGCTTGGCCGCGTACGCCTTGTCCCGGTCGATGGTGCTGGTGTCGAGGTTGTCCTTGCGCTGGATGGCGGCCAGCGTGTTGACCACCTCGAGGTCGCCCGGGCGCAGGTAGGCGTACTCGGGGACCTCGGCGATGCGCAGGTAGAGGGGGTTGAAGAAGCGGCGGCTGGTCGGCAGGTACGGCGAGGGCTCCACCGGCGGTGCGGGCTCGGCGGCGTGCAGCGGGTTGACCAGCAGGTAGTCCGCCCCCTGCTCGCCCGAGATCGCGGCGAGGCTCGCGAGGTCCGAGGCGTCGCCCACGCCCCACGAGCGCCCGGAGGTCACCGAGTAGATCTGCGCCATGTAGCCCCAGCGGTGCCGGCCGTGCAGCCGGTCGGTGCTGGCGAGGCGCCGCGGGGTCACGGCCAGCGGCGTCGTGACCGCGCGTCCGCCGTCGACCTCGGGGCACTCGGCGCGGACCTCGTACCAGCCCACGGCGAGGCCCTCGGGCACCTCGAAGGTGGCCTGGCCGGTGAGGACGCCGTCCACGTCCCGCGGGGAGCGCCAGTTGTCGACCTGGGGGGCGGTGGTCCGGGCGCCGCCCTCCGCCACGAGGGTCACGCGGACGGTGGAGCCGTGCGGGACGTGCACGGCGAAGCGGGTGCGCTCCCCCGCGACGGCGACGACCACGGGCGGCAGGACCCGCCGCCAGGGCGCCAGCTCCCGCTGGGCGAGGCACGCCTCGATCGCGGCGTCGTCCCCGGCGTCCGCGCCCAGCGCGTCGAGCACGGCGCGCAGCGTCGGCTCCGGGACCTCCCGCTCCTGTCCGTCGAACCCGGAGTAGGTCGTGGAGACCCGGTAGGCCTCGGCGAGCCGGCGCAGCGCGCCGTCGGTGGTGGTGGTGTGGGCCATGGACCCCACTCTAACCACCGGCGCGGCCGGAGCCGCAGGCTGCTGATGATCCGGGCGGCTACGCCAGGGTGCGGGCGACGTCGACGACGAAGCGGTACCGCACGTCCGAGGCGACCACCCGGTCGTAGGCGGCGTCGACGTCGTCGGCGCCGATCAGCTCGATCTCGGCCTCCACGCCGTGCTCGGCGCAGAAGTCCAGCATCTCCTGCGTCTGCGGGATCCCGCCGACCATCGACCCGGTGAGCACGCGCTGGGGGCCGATCAGGGCGCCCGGGCGGACGCTGTACGGCTCGGTGGGCAGCCCCACGGAGCACAGCACGCCGTCGACCCGCAGCAGGGACAGGTACTGCTCGACCGGCAGGTCCGCGGAGACGGTGTTGAGGATCAGGTCGAAGCGGCCCTTGTTGCGCTCGAAGGTCTCGGGGTCCTTCGTGGCCCAGTAGTCGGTCGCGCCGAAGGCCAGGCCGTCCTCCTGCTTGGACAGGCTCTGGCTCAGGACGGTGACCTCGGCGCCCATGGCGGCGGCGATCTTCACGGCGACGTGGCCGAGCCCGCCCATGCCCAGGACGGCCACCCGCCGGCCCGGTCCGGCGCCCCAGCGCTTGAACGGGGCGTACGTGGTGATCCCGGCGCACAGCAGCGGGGCGGCCCGGGCGGGGTCGAGCGCCTCGGGGACGCGCAGGACGAACCGCTCGTCGACCACGATCCCGCCGCTGTAGCCGCCCCGGGTGGGGGTGCCGTCGGCCTGGGGCGTGTTGTAGGTGGCGGTCACGCCCTCCGTGCAGAACTGCTCCTGGCCGCCGGTGCAGTACTCGCAGCGGCCGCAGGAGTCGACGAAGCAGCCGACGCCCACCGTGTCGCCGGGGGCGAAGCCGGTCACGGACTCCCCGACCGCGCGGACGCGGCCGACGATCTCGTGCCCCGGGGTGACGGGGTAGTGCGTGCCGCCCCACTCGTCGCGCGCGACGTGGATGTCGGAGTGGCAGATGCCGGCGAAGTGGATGTCGATCTCGACATCACCCGGGCCGACCGGGCGACGCTCGATCGTGGTGCGGCGGAAGCCCGAGTCGGCGGAGACGGCCTCGAGGGCGGGGACGGTGGTCATGGGGTGCTCCTGTCGTGGTGCGGATGACGCCCGGCGGGGGTCGCCGGGCGGTGGTCGTGGGGTCCGGGGGCGTGCGGCCGGCGGGACGGCCGGCGCCGGGACGGTGCGCTCACCAGGCGTGGGCGACGAGCTCGTAGGACCGGGCGCGCACCTCGGGGTCGTGGGCGTAGCTGTTGAGCATCAGCTCGTCGGCCCGGGTGAGCTCGACGATCTGCTCGAGATCGGCGACCACCCGCTCGGGCGTGCCGACCGCCGATACGGCGAGGTGCTCCTGCACCATGCCCGCCTCCGCCGCGGTGAGCTCCACGCGCTCGACGGGCGGCTGGAGCGGCCGGCGGTCGTTGCGGGCGATCCCGCGCACCAGCAGCTGGTGGGTGCTGAACTGGCGCCGCGCCTCCTCGTCGGTGTCGGCGGCGAGGATGTTCGCCGCGACCATCACGTGCGGGCGCTCGACCGTGGCGGTCGGGGCCTGCGCGTCGAAGCGCTGCCGGTACAGGGCGATGGCGTCCATGATCCTGGCCGGGGCGAAGTGGGAGGCGAACGCGTAGGGCAGGCCGAGCCGGGCGGCGACCTCAGCGCCGCCCGTCGACGAGCCGAGGATCCACAGGGGAACGTCAGTGTGCCGGGCCACGGGCGCCCGGACGACCTCCTGCTCCTGCCCGCCGAACAGCCGCACCAGACGGCGTACGTCGGCCTCGAAGGTGTCGTGGCCGGCGTGGCCCCGCCGCAGCTCCAGGGCGGTGCGCATGTCGGTGCCGGGCGCCCGGCCCAGGCCCAGCTCCACGCGGCCGGGGTAGAGGTTGGCGAGCGTGCCGAAGGCCTCGGCCACGGTCAGCGGCACGTGGTTGGGCAGCATGATCCCGCCGGAGCCCACGCTGAGGCGCTCCGTGGCGGCGAGCGCCTGCCCGACGAGCACCGCCGTGGCGGAGGACGCGAACGCCTCCGTGTTGTGGTGCTCGGCGTACCACAGGCGCCGGTAGCCGGAGGTGTCGAGCCGGCGGGCGAGGTCCAGCGCCTCGCGGAGGGCGTCCGCGGTGGAGCGGCCCTCCGAGAGGGGCACGAGGTCGAGGGCGGACAGCGGGACGCGGGGCGTGGCGGGCAAGGGCGGGGCTTCTTCCGTCGGGGATGGCACGAAGGGGTTCGGTGGCGGCAACACCCCCGGCCGGGGTGCTTATTCCGGGCGTCCTCCCGGGCGTTGTCCTGCTCACACCCCCGCCCCGGACGGCGCCCGGTGGGGCACCATGGGAGCATGACGTCCTTCCCCGCCCCCACGCCGTCGCCGCCCACGTCCTCCCCCGAGCTGCCGGCGCCCGCCCCCGGGTGGGCCCCGGCGTGCGTGGTCTTCGACTGCGACGGCATCCTCATGGACACGGAGGCGAACTGGGCCCGGGTCCAGCGCGCCGTCTCGGAGCGCTACGGGCTCGAGTTCACCGAGGCCATGGAGCGCCGGATGATGGGCTGGTCCGCGGCGGACGTCGCCACGGCGATCGCCGAGGCCGCCCGGGCCGACCGCGCCGCGGTCCACGCAGACGTGCTGCGCACCGAGGAGGAGACGCTGACCGGGCACATCGTGCCCCTGCCGGGCGCGCTCGAGACGGTGCGCGCGTTCGCCGAGCGGCTGCCCGTGGCCGTGGCCAGCAACTCCACGAGCACGATCCTCGGCGTGAAGCTGGAGGAGGCCGGCTTCGCCCCCCACCTCAGCACCTGGGTCTCCTCCGAGGACGTGCCGCGCGGCAAGCCGGCCCCGGACATCTACACCGAGGCGGTGCGGCGGCTGGGCTTCGCCCCGGGTGAGGCCCTGGCCGTGGAGGACTCCGTGGTGGGCGCGACCTCGGCCGTGGCGGCGGGACTGGTGGTCGTGGCCGTGCCGTCCGTCCCGGACGGGGACCCCGTGCCCGCCCACCACCGGGCCGCGACGCTGACGGACCCCGTGTTCCGGGAGCTCATGACCCGCTGGCTGGGCTGAGCCGGGCGCCCGGAGCGCTCAGCGGTTCCAGAGACCGTAGGTCTGCGCCAGCTCGGAGACCTTGCGGGCCCGGGCCAGGCGGGGCAGATAGCTGCCGTCGCCCACCACGTGCCCGGAGTCGTGCTGCGTGATGAGCTCGCGGGCCCAGGTGATCTCCTGCTCGCTCGGAGCGAGGTGGCGGTTGATCCCGTCGGTCTGCTGCGGGTCCAGGCACAGCTTGCCGGTCATGCCCATGGACTGTGTCACGGCGCACGCCTCGGCGAGGCCCTCCTCGGAGGCGCCCAGGGTCGGCCCGTCGATGGGACCGGGCAGCTCCCCCACCCGGGAGGCCACCACGAGGCTCGAGCGCGCGAACGCGAGCGCCAGGGGGTCCGCGCTGACGCCGGTGTCCCGGCGGAAGTCGCCGACCCCGAAGGCGAGCCGGAACACGCCCGGGGCGCGGGCGATGTCGTTGGCGTTCATGATCCCCACCGCCGACTCGATGAGCGCCACCACGGGGGTGCCGGCCGGGGCCATCATGGCCGTCTTGGTGATGTGGTCGGGGTGCTCCGTCTTGGCCAGCATGATCCCGCGCAGGTGGCCGACCCGGCTGAGCGCGGCGAGGTCCTGCTCCCAGTACGGCGTGGTGATGTCGTTGATCCGCACCCACGCGCTCGCCCCGGCCTCGAAGGCCTCGACGACGTTCTGCCGGGCCTGGTCCTTGCCCTCGGCGGGAATGGCGTCCTCGATGTCGAAGACCACGGAGTCCGCCTCGGAGGCGAGGGCCGCGGGGAAGACGGACGGGTCGGCGGCCGAGGTGAGCAGCCAGGAGCGGGACAGGCGGGCGGGCAGCGCGGCGGCGCGCTGGTTGCGGTAGGGGGCCACGTGAGGGTCCTTTCCGGGATGAGGTCAGCGGGGACGGGAGACCCCTGGGCACCCGTCCCCGTGAACGGGCCCGGGCCGTAGGAGCTGTCCAGTCTAGGCCGCGCGCCGATCCGGCAGAACGCTCAGACGGTCAGGGGCGTGTGACGTCCGTCAACCCGCTCCTCCGGCCGGACGGGGCCCGGCGCGGTCCCCGCCCCGAAGGGCGAGCCGCCGAGGGCCTCCCGGCCGTGCGCGGACACCCAGTTGGCCAGGTCCGGGCCCACGGGCACGATCTGGTTCGGGTTGATGTCCTCGTGGACCACGAAGTAGTGCTGCTTGATCTGCTCGAAGTCCACGGTGTCGCCGAAGCCCGGCGTCTGGAAGAGGTCCCGGGCGTAGCCCCACAGGTGGGGCATCTCGGTGAGCTTGTTGCGCGAGCACTTGAAGTGCGAGTGGTAGACCGGGTCGAAGCGCACCAGGGTGGTGAACAGCCGCACGTCCGCCTCGGTGATGTGCTCCCCCATGAGGTAGCGGCGGGTCGAGAGGCGGTCCTCGAGCCAGTCCATGGCGACCCACAGCCGCTCGTAGGCCTTCTCGTGGGCGCGCTGGGAGCCGGCGAAGCCGCACCGGTAGACCCCGTTGTTGACCTCGGTGTAGACCCGCTGCATGACCTCGCGCATCTCGTCCTCGAGATCGGCCGGCCAGAGGTCGGGGGCGCCCTCGCGGTGGAAGGCGCCCCACTCCTTGGCGAGGTCCTCCGTGATCTGCGGGAAGTCGTTGGTCACCACCTGGCCGCTCGCGATCTCCACGACCGCCGGCACGGTGATGCCCCGCGGGTAGTCGGGGTAGCGGGCGAAGTACGCCTCCTGGAGCCGCTCGATGCCCAGCACCGGGTCCCTGCCGTCCGCGTCGAGGTCGAAGGTCCACGACCGGACGTCGTGGACGGGACCGGGCAGCCCCACGGAGAGGGCGTCCTCGAGCCCCAGGAGCCGTCGCACGATGAGGGTGCGGTTGGCCCAGGGGCAGGCCCGCGCGGCGACGAGCCGGTAGCGGCCGGCTTCGACGGGCCAGGCCCGCGCCCCCTCGGGCACGTCGGCGCGCGCCGGGTCGCGGACGATACGGTCCTCGATGTAGGCGGTGTCCCGGGTGAACTCCTCGCCGGGATGCACGTAGGCGCCGGCGGTGCTGTGCTCGGACCGCTGGGTGCTGCGCTGTGACATGGTGGCTCCTCGCGGTGCGGCGGGACGGGGCGCCACCGGCCGGGACGACGGTCGGCGGCGGGACGGCCGCACCTCCCGCCCCTCGGTTTTGATGATATGTCAATCACAGAGAGGGCGCCAGCGGGAGCTCCCGTCGGAGGCGAGGTCTACAGTGGAGGCGTCCGGCACCCTCACACCACGGAAACAGCCCGCCCATGAGCACCCACGGCAACGAGCCCGAGTACGGCCAGCGCCTTACCCCGCAGCACGTCCCGCCCCGGACCGCGCCCCGGGCGGCCCGCGGGCCTGCGACCTCGCCCCGGGCCGCCCGGCGGATGGCGCGCGGGCTCTCCTTCACCCTCATCCTGCTGGGCCTCCTGCTCGGCGGCGGACTCGCCGCCCTGGGCCATGTGTGGGGGTGGGCGGTCGGAGCGCTGCTCGGGCTGCCCGGGCTCGCGGGCTTCGTCGTCGTCCAGGCCCAGCTGCACCCGGCCCTCCGGGACGCCTCGGTGCCCCCGCTGCGGAGCCGCTCGAAGCTGTGGCTCGTCCCCGCCGCCCTGCTGCTGCTGGGCCTCCTGCCCCTCGCCGGGGCGTTCGCTGTCCAGCCGCTGCTGGCGGGCACCACGGGTGCGCACCTGGCCGACGAGTACGTCAGCGTCCTGGTCGTCTCGGGGATGACGCTGGTCGTCGCGGCCGGCCTGGGCTTCGGACTCGTCGCCATGGCCTCGTTCACCCCGGTCGACGACGACGACTCTCCGCTGCGCCCCACCGGCTACGCCGAGCGGCTCCGGCGGCCCGCGCGCGGGCCCGGCGACCTCTACGACTCGGAGTGGATCCACCGCCGCCCGGCACGGTACGGCCGCGACGCCGGCGACCGCCCGGACCCACCGGAGGACCCTGTCGGCGGTTGACATTTGTTGACACGTCAATTTATAGTGGGGGTTTTCCCGCGCCACGAGAGGACCGCCGCATGAGCCACCCGGAGACCGATGAGGTCAACTGGCTGTCCGACGAGGAGCAGCGCGTCTGGCGCGGCTTCCTGGCCCTGAGCCGCGGCATGCAGACCGCGGTGGACCGCCAGCTGTCCCGGGACAGCGCGCTGTCCGGCTCGGAGTACGAGGTCCTCGTCCAGCTGTCCGAGAGCAGCACCGGCGTGATCCGCTCCCGCGACCTGCTCCACGAGCTCGGCTGGGAGCGCAGCCGCCTCTCCCACCTGCTCTCCCGCATGGCCCGGCGCGGGCTGCTCGAACGGCTGCCGTGCGACAGCGACGCCCGCGGCCTCGACGTGCGGATCACCCCGGAGGGGCGGCGTGCCATCGAGGCCTCCGCCCCCGGCCACCTGGAGCTCGTGCGGGCGGCGCTGATCGACCACCTGACCCGGGAGGAGATGGACGCGCTGCTCTCCGTCTCCGGCAAGGTGCTCCCCCGGCTCGAGGAGCTGGGGCTGTGCTGACGCCGGGCGCCTGAGCCGCCCACCGGCCGAGGCCGTCCGCGGCCCGGAACCGCCCCGCGCAGGGGACAGGCCCTGCCGCATGGGGGGATCGGCAGGGCCTGTCAGGCATCCCGATCGGGGGAATGGGACACCAGTCGCCGGCAGGAACCATCCGGAGGCAGATGGGGGGATCACCTCCGGGCCATCGCCGACGACAGATTTACCTTAGACCCAGTGATCTGCATGAGCAAGCCGCCTGTGCGTTTTGTGTCCTCGACGGCCGCGGCGGCCCGGGAGGCGACTTCGGGCGCGCTCGGCGCCGTGGCCGGACGGCCCGGCCGGGACACAGGAGCACCCCCGCGGGCCGAGGCCTGCGGGGGTGCTCCTGTGCGCCGCGGGCGGTGCGCCCGCGGCCGGCGTCCTACTTGGTCTGGCCCTCCTTGGCGAGGACGTAGTCGTAGACGACCTCTTCGCCCGCGCCGCCGTCGGTGCGCGGCTTCGGGTCCAGCATCAGCTCGGGCTTGACCGCCGAGGCGATGTCGTCCGCGTTGTGCGGGTCGCCGGGGAAGTACAGCTGCTGGGTGACCAGCTGGTGGCCCGGGGCCGAGACCTTGATGTGGATGTGCGCCGGGCGCCAGGCGTGCCAGCCGGCCGCACCGATGAGCTGCCCGCAGGCCCCGTCGGTGGGGATCTGGTACGGGGCCGGGCGCTTGGTGTTGATCTCGAAGTACCCGTTCTCGTCGGCCTTCACCGTGCCGCGGAAGAGCCACTCGGGCAGCTCCGGGGCGTACTGGGAGTAGAAGCCGTTGGCGTCGGCGTGCCAGATCTCCACCTGGGCGCCCTGCAGCGGGTTGCCGTCGGTGTCGGTGAACCGGCCCTTGAACAGCAGCGGGGTGCCGGGCTCGTCCTCGCGCATCTGCAGGGTCGCGGGAGTGGGCAGCACCGGGGAGTCCGGCACGTAGTAGGGGCCCTCGATGGTGCCGACGGCGCCGGGGCGATCCTGGGAGTTGACGTCCTCGATGGTGTGCTCCAGCCACACGTCCAGGAACAGCGGCCACTCCCCGTCGGTGCCGACCTTGATCAGCCACGCCTTCAGCGCGTTGTACTCCTCGTAGGTGACCTGGTGCTCGACCGCGATGTCGTTGATCGCCTTGATCGCCGCACCGGCCAGCAGGGACACCCGCTCCTTCGGCACGTCCAGCTTCGCCAGCTTGCCCGAGGCGGTGAACCGCTCGGTCGCCTTGGACCCGGCCTCGACCGCGGTGCCCTCGTTCTCCTTGCGCGTTGCCGCGTGGGTCTCCGTCATGGTGTGCTCCACATTCCTCGTTGAACGGTGATCAGGGACGCCCCTCGTGCCCGCCGCTCCCGACGCGGCTCGCGGCCGCCGGCTCGGGCCCTCCGGCTGTGACACCGGACACGTCGACGTCTCCACCAGCCTAGGGGCGCGATCAGGACGCGACAAATATCAATTGGGCGTCTTTTCTGCACCCAATAAGGCATAAAGACCCCCTGGGTTAGTCCTAGGGGTTTGCCTGATGTGAGCGGAGTCACGGCGCACCAGACTGGCTCCGTACCGTCCGGCAGGAGCCGGTCGCAGACTTCGGCCCGCACGTCCCGAGCAGACGTCCCGCCCAGACATCCCGAGCAGACAGCCCGACCAGGCAGCCCGACCAGAAGGAGCACGTCATGACCGAGAACCTGACCCACGTCCGCGAGGTCCTCTCCGACGCCGTGGTGGACGACCGCGAGAACGGGCTCATCCGGGCCAAGCGGGAGATCTTCACCGACCAGGAGATCTTCGAGCTGGAGATGAAGTACATCTTCGAGGGCAACTGGGTGTACCTGGCCCACGAGTCGCAGATCCCCAACGTGGGCGACTACTTCACCACCTACATCGGCCGCACCCCGGTGGTCATCACCCGTGACAAGGAGGAGAAGCTGAACTGCATCGTCAACGCGTGCTCCCACCGCGGTGCGATGCTCTGCCGGCGCAAGACGGACAACCGCACCACCTTCACCTGCCCCTTCCACGGGTGGACGTTCAAGAACTCCGGCGAGCTGCTCAAGGTCAAGGACGGCCGCAACGGCGGCTACCCGGAGAACTTCAACAAGGAGGGCTCGCACGACCTGACCAAGGTCGCCCGCTTCGACTCCTACCGCGGCTTCCTGTTCGGCTCCCTCAACCCGGACGTGCTGCCCCTCGAGGAGCACCTCGGCGACGCCACCACGGTGATCGACTCGATCGTGGACCAGTCCCCCGAGGGCCTCGAGGTGCTGCGCGGCGCCTCGACCTACACCTACGACGGCAACTGGAAGGTCCAGGCGGAGAACGGCGCCGACGGCTACCACGTGACCTCGGTGCACTGGAACTACGCCGCGACCACGGCCCGCCGCACCGCCGGCGACTCCGCCAACAAGACCAAGGCCATGGACGCCGGCAAGTGGGGCAAGGTCAAGGGCGGGTTCTACTCCTACGAGCACGGCCACCTGCTGCTGTGGCAGGAGTGGACCAACCCGCAGGACCGCCCGCTGTGGGACCGCCGCGAGGAGCTCGTCGACAAGTACGGCGAGGAGATGGCGAACTTCATGATCAACATCTCGCGCAACCTGTGCCTGTACCCGAACGTGTACATCATGGACCAGTTCTCCTCGCAGATCCGCCACTTCCGGCCGATCTCCGCGGACCAGACCGAGGTCACCATCTACTGCATCGCCCCCAGAGGCGAGTCCCAGGAGAACCGCTCCAAGCGCATCCGCCAGTACGAGGACTTCTTCAACGCGACGGGCATGGCGACCCCGGACGACCTCGAGGAGTTCCGCTCCTGCAACAAGACCTACTGGGCCACCTCCGCCCCGTGGAACGACATGTCCCGCGGCGCCGCGCACGAGATCCAGGGCCCGGACGAGCAGGCCCAGGCCCTCGGCATGACCAAGGTCATCGCCTCCGGTGTGCGCACCGAGGACGAGGGCCTGTACCCCGTCCAGCACGGCTTCTGGAAGGACGTCATGGACAAGGGTCTGGCCGCGGAGGAGCGCGCCGCCGCGCAGTCCGCCCCCGTGACCGCCTGACCCGGACTCCCCGAACCACAGAAAGAGTGCAGAACACCATGACCAACCTGCTGAACCCCCTGGCGGCGCTGAAGACCGCCGAGGAGATCGCGACCCTCGAGACCGTGCGCGCGTTCCTCTACAAGGAGGCACGCCTGCTGGACGACCGGCAGTTCGACGAGTGGCTCGAGTGCTACCACCCGGACTCCGAGTTCTGGATGCCGTCCTGGGACGACGACGACCGGCTGACCGAGGACCCCCAGAACGAGATCTCCCTGATCTACTACGACAACCGCGGCGGCATCGAGGACCGCGTGTTCCGCATCAAGACGGACCGCTCCTCCGCCACGTCCCTGCCGGACCCCCGCACCGGGCACAACATCACCGACGTGGAGGTCCTCGAGCACGACGGCGACCGGGTGCAGGTCCGCTTCAACTGGTTCACGCTGTACTTCCGCTACAACACGACGGACACGTACTTCGGCACCAGCTTCTACACGATCGACCTCTCGGGCGACGAGCCGCTGATCCTGAAGAAGAAGGTCGTCCTGAAGAACGACTACATCCACCACGTCGTGGACGTCTACATGATCTGACGCCGGCCGTGGCCGGTCCCGCGCCGGGGCCGGCCACGACGGACCGTCCGCACTCCGTGCTCACCGAGCACCCCCGCACTTCCCACGGGCCGCGACGACGCGGCCCCCCACCCAGGAGGAAATCATGGGCCACCAGGTAGCCCTCAGCTTCGAGGACGGCGTCACGAAGGTCGTCAAGGTCGGCGACTACGAGACCGTCCTCGACGCCGCCTACAAGGCGCGCATCAACATTCCCGCGGACTGCCGGGACGGCGCCTGCGGCACCTGCAAGGCCTTCTGCGACTCCGGCTCCTTCGACCCCGGGGACTTCATCGACGACGCCATGACCGAGGAGGAGCTCGAGAAGGGCTACCTGCTGACCTGCCAGGCCGTCCCCGAGTCCGACATGGCCATCCAGATCCCGGCGACCGCCGAGTCCGCGAAGACCTCCGCGGCCACGTACACCTCCACGCTCCAGGAGCTGGACAAGCACTCCGAGACGACGATCTCCTTCACCCTCGACGTCGAGAAGCGGGAGGACCTGGCGTTCCTGCCCGGCCAGTACGTCAACATCAAGGTGCCCGGCACCGACGCCGAGCGCTCCTACTCCTTCAGCAGCGGCCCCGAGGTGGAGGGCGCGGCCTTCATGGTCCGCATCACCCCGCAGGGCGCGATGTCCGAGTACCTGCGCGACCGCGCCCAGGTCGGCGACACCGTCGAGTTCAGCGGCCCCTACGGCTCGTTCTTCCTGCGCGCACCCAAGCGCCCCCTGCTGCTGCTCGCCGGGGGCACCGGCCTGGCCCCGCTCCTGTCGATCCTGGAGAAGCTCGCCGAGAACCCGCCCAGCACCCCCGTGCACCTGATCTACGGCGTGACCCGCGAGGCCGACATCGTGGGCCTGGACCGGCTCCGCGCCTACGAGGCGAAGCTGCCGGACTTCACCTGGGACCACATCGCCTCGGAGGAGGGCACCTCCGCCCCCCACACCGGCTACGTCACCCAGATCATCGAGCCGGCCCACCTCAACGACGGCGACGTCGACATCTACCTGTGCGGCCCGCCCCCCATGGTCAACGCCGTCTCCGCGTGGCTGGACCGCGAGGGGATCGAGCCCGCCAACTTCTACTTCGAGCGCTTCGCGCCGAAGGAGACCACCGGCGGCGACGCCGAGACCGGCGCGCCGCCCTCCCCCGAGACGATCGCCGCCGAGGGGGACACCATGACCCGCTCCGAGGCGCTCTCCTCGCTGGAGACCGGCCGGCTGGAGTTCCGCAAGGAGGACAGCTTCGCCCACCTCGACGCCCGCATGGGCCTCGAGCTCGCCGTCACCGAGCTCGTGATGGGCCGGCTGACCGAGGAGCAGCTGGAGCAGTTCCGGCGCCTCGCCGAGGCCACCACGCGCTCCGTGGGCGCGGGCACCGTGCAGGACCCCGAGGAGTACGTGCGGACCAACGAGGAGTACCACGAGTACCTCTTCATGGTCTGCGACAACCCCACGCTGCTGGAGTCCTACCGCCGGCTCGACGTGCGCGAGCAGATGGCCGCGACCTTCGAGCGGGGCACGGAGATCTTCGCCCGGGTCGCCCAGGACCACCTGGACGTCGTCGAGGCCTTCGAGCGCAACGACAAGGAGCGCGCCCGCGAGGTCATCATGGCCCACGCCCGCGACGCCAAGCAGACCATGTCCACGGCGATCGACGCCAAGGAGGCCGGCCGCTGATGGGCGCACCGTACGCGGGACAGTTCCTCACCCCGGGCCGCTTCGCCGGCAGGGTGGCGGTCGTGACCGGCGCCGCGCAGGGCATCGGGCAGAAGGTGGCCGAGCGGATCGGCGCCGAGGGCGGCGCCGTCGTCCTCGTGGACCGCGCCGAGCTGGTGCACGACGTGGCGCAGGGCATCGTCCGCGCCGCCGAGGCCTCGGGCTCGGGCGGTGCCGCCACGTCCGTGACCGCCGACCTCGAGACCTGGGCCGGGGCCCAGCAGGCCGTCGAGGCCGCGCTCGCGGCCCACGGCCGGGTGGACGTGCTCGTCAACAACGTGGGCGGCACCATCTGGGCCCGCCCCTACGAGGAGTACGACGAGGAGAAGATCGAGAAGGAGATCCGCCGCTCGCTCTTCCCCACCCTGTGGTCCTGCCGCGCGGTGCTCCCGGCCATGCTCGAGCAGGGCTCGGGCACGATCGTCAACGTCTCCTCGGTGGCCACCCGCGGCATGCACCGGGTGCCCTACGCCGCGGCGAAGGGCGGGGTGAACGCGCTGACCCAGTCCCTGGCCATGGAGGTCGCCGGCCGCGGGATCCGCGTGGTCGCCACCGCCCCCGGCGGCACGGAGGCCCCGCCCCGCAGGGTCAAGCGCGGCCCCGAGGCCGAGAGCGCCCAGGAGCGGTCCTGGTACCAGGTGATCGTCGACCAGACCGTGGACTCCTCGTTCGTGAAGCGCTACGGCACGCTCGACGAGCAGGCCGCGCCCATCGTGTTCCTCGCCTCCGACGAGGCCTCCTACGTCACCGGCAGCGTCCTGCCGGTCGCCGGCGGGGACCTCGGCTGAGCCGTCTCCGGGCGGACGCCCGCCGCCGTGGCCGCGCCCCCTCCACGGGTAGACTCGCGGCCATGACGGCGGGCCTGCAGCACGGAGAACCCGGCGAGGAGCTCCCGCTGGTCGGGCGGGCGGCCGCGCTCGAGGAGCTCCTCGAGGTCCTGCGGACCGTGCGCAAGGGCCACGTCCGCACCGTGGTGCTCGAGGGTCCGCTGGGCTCGGGCAAGACGGCCCTGCTCGAGCTGTTCCTCGACCACTGCCGCTCCGCCGCGCGCGGCGTCCGCGTGCTCAGCGCCACCGGCGACGAGTGGGAGTCCCAGCTCGCCCTGGCCGGGTACAGCCAGCTCATGCTCGCCACGCCCCTGCGCTCCTCCCGGGGCTTCGACGGCGAGCCCGCGCCGCCCTCGGCCCCGGTCGCGGAGCTGAGCCCCGCGCAGGCCGTGAACTACGCCGCCACCCTGAGCACCCACCTCGAGAGCCTGCAGACCCGCGGCAGCGTGGTGGTCACCGTCGACGACGCCCACCGGCTGGACGATCAGACCCTGCGGATCCTGGTGTTCGTGATGCGCCGGCTGCACGGCAAGCGGGTCATGTTCGTGCTGACCCTCGACCCGGCGCAGGCGTGGCACGTCCCGGCGGGGGTGCTGGACTTCCTCACCGGCCACCAGGTCCAGCGCCTCCCCCTCGAGCCCCTCGGGGCGGAGGAGGTCCGGGCCGCGGCCCGGCAGTTCTTCGGCCTCGACCTCGGCGCGACCGCCGCGCACCGGCTCGTCCGGCACACCGGCGGGCTCCCCCAGCAGGTGCTCGAGCTGCTGCGCGAGCTGCCCGAGGACACCTGGCACTCCTGGTTCGCGGACCTGCCGGCGAGCTCCCGGGTGCGCGCCCGCGTGCACAGCGTCCTCACCGGGGCCTCGCCCGGCCTGATCCGCACGGCCGAGGCCGTCTCCGTGCTGGGGCGCAGCGCGGGCCTGTCCGAGGTGGCCCACGTCAGCGGGGTGGACGCCCTGATGGACGCTCTCGACGAGGGCCACCGCGCCGGGCTGCTGGACCTCTCCGTGGACCAGGCCCGCTCGGTCGTGCAGTTCTTCGAGCCGGGGGCCGCGGAGGCCGTCTACGGGCTGATCGTGCCGAGCCGGCGGATCGCGCTGCACCGGCGGTCCGCGACCGTGGTGCAGGAGGAGGGCGAGCGGCTCGGCCACCGCGTCTCGGCCACCCCGGGGCCCGACGAGCCGCTGGCCGTGGAGCTCGAGGCCTTCGCCGCGCGGCAGGCGACGGTGGGCGCCTGGCAGGACGTCGCCACGGCGCTGTTCTCGGCGTCCCGGCTCTCCGCGGACACGCGCGCCCGCAACGACCGTCTGCTCCGGGCCGTGGACGCCCTGGTCGGCTCGGGCAACATCGCCCAGGCCGGCATGTGGGCGGCCGCCGTGGACGCCATGCCGTCCTCCCCGCTGCGCTCGTCGGTGCTCGGCTACCTCTCCACGGTGTCCGGGCAGAACCGCAGCGCGCAGACCCAGCTCGAGATGGCCTGGCGCACGAGCAACCGGCAGCGGGACCCCGCGGCCGCCGCGCAGATCGCCCAGCGCTTCGTGCTGCACGGCGTGGCCTCCTGGGACGGACCCGTCATCACCCGGTGGGCGGAGACCGCGATGTCCCTCACCGCCCCCGGCACCCCCGCCCACATCGAGTCCGAGGCGATCTACGGCCTGGGCCTCTTCGCCCAGGGGCGGCTGCGGGAGGCCGAGGCCTCCTACGAGCGCGCCTTCGAGCACGCGGCGGAGAACGCCCAGAAGCAGCGCGTCCAGATGGGCGCCGGGTGGCTCGCGCTGCGCGCCGACGACGTCGAGACGGCGCTCGTCAACTTCCAGGCGGCCGCCCCCACCGAGTACCGGGGCGGGTCCCTGCGGATCTCCCTGTGGGCGGAGGCCTGGCTGGCCCGCACCCAGCTGGTCCTGGGCGACTGGGACGCCGCGGCGGCCACCGTCTCCCGCGCCTCGGTGCGCCTCGAGACCTCGCAGATGCCGCTCATCCGCCCGCTCCTGTACTGGACCGCCGCGGAGCTGTGGTCGATGCGCGGGGACTGGGACCGGGCCCGCCACTACGTCTCCCAGGCCGCCGTGCAGCCGGGCACCTACCGGGCCATGCAGGTCCCGGCCAGTCTCGCGCGGGCCCGCTTCCACGAGGCCCGCGCCGACTACGAGAGCGCGCTGGGGGTGCTGCAGCCGCTGACGGACCTCGACCCGTGGACCGACGAGCGGGTCTCCTTCTGGCCGTGGCAGGACACCTACGTCAACGCCCTCGTGATGACCGACCGGCTCGAGGACGCGGACGCGTTCCTCACCGTGTTCGAGCGCGTGCGCCGCGAGCGGCGGATCCCCTCCGACGACGCCCGCATCTCCTGGGCCCGGGGCCGGATCCTCGCCGCGCAGGGGGACCCGGACACGGCGCGGGAGCACTTCGAGGCGGCCCTGGGCCACCTGCGCGGGCTCAACCGCCCGTACCTGCGCGCCCGGATCAGCTTCGCCTTCGGGCAGAGCATGCGCCGTGCGGGCAAGCGGCGCCTGGCGTCCACCGTGCTGCGGACCGCGCGGGACCTCTACGACTCGCTGGGCGCCGCCACGTACGTGGAGCGCTGCGACCGCGAGCTGAAGGCCACCGGTCTCGACGTCGGGAACCTGCCGGACCCCTCCGACCCGGTGCTCGCCGCCGTGGGCCGCACCGCCGTGCAGCTCACCGCCCAGGAGCAGGCGGTGGCGGAGCTGGTCTCGGGCGGGGCCACCAACAAGGAGACCGCGCGGGCCCTGTTCCTCGCGGAGAAGACCGTCCAGTACCACCTGACGCGCATCTACGGGAAGCTGGGGATCCGCTCCCGCAGCGAGCTCGCCGCCCGCTACCGCTCCACCGACTGACCGTCCCCGGACGACCGCGAGGTGGCGGACGACGGCGACAGCCGGTGGCCGGGTCGCCGTCGTCCGCCACCTCGCGGGGCGGGCCGGTGCTACTTCACGTCGGAGGGGTGCTTGGCCAGGGGCACCACGGTGATGTCCATGTAGGGGAACAGCGGCAGGTTCTGCAGGATGTCGTGCAGCTCGTCGTGGGAGTCGACGTCGAAGACCGAGTAGTTGGCGTACTCGCCCACCACGCGCCAGATCTCGGGCCACTTCCCGGAGCGCTGCAGCTCCTGCGAGTAGGCCTTCTCGGTGGCCTTGATCTCCGCGGCCTCCTCGGCGGGCATGTCGGTGGGGAGGTCGATGTCCATGTGGACCAGGTACTTCACGGTGCGTCCTTCCGTCGGGATGGGTTCTCGGGCTGAGATCTCGGGCTGGGTTCCCGGGCCGGGTCTACCGGGCCGGGTCTACCGGTCGGTGCGGTAGCGGGTGAGCTTGTCCTCGTCCACGGCGGTGCCCACCCCGGGCACGTCCGGCACGCGGATCCGGCCGTCGGCGATGACCACGGGCTCGGCGAGGAGGTCGTCGGACATGTCCAGGAAGTTGGACAGCTCCCCGGCCCGCTTCGAGGTGTGGGCCAGGGCCGCGCCGAAGACCACGGAGGCGATCGTGCCGACCTGGGTGTCGATCTGGTTGCCCACGTAGACGTCCACCCCCATGCCCTCGGCCATGCCCACGATCTTCGCGGCCTCGGTGAAGCCGGAGCGGGCGGTCTTCACCGCCAGCAGGTTCGCCCCGCCGGTGAGGATCTCCTTTGCGGCCTCCCCCAGGTTCGGGGCGGACTCGTCGGCGGCGATGGGGATCGTCGAGCGCTCCACCAGGCGGCGGCGGCCGAGCACCTCGCGGGCGTCGTCGGGCTCCTCGAGGAACTGCAGGCCCAGGTCGGCCGTGCGGCGCAGCACCTCCATGGCCTCGTTGGCGGACCAGCCGCGGTTGGCGTCCATGTAGAGCTCGGCGTCCTCGCCCAGGCCCTCGCGCAGCACGGCCGCGGCCTCGACGTCGAGGCCGATCGGGTGCCGGCCGGTCTTGAGCTTGAACGTGGTGATGCCGTAGGTCTCGCGGAACCGAAGGGCGAGGTCCAGCAGCTCCTGGGCCGGCTTGAAGCCCAGCATGTGGGAGACCCGCATGGAGTCGGTGAACCCGCCCAGCAGTCTGGTCACCGGCTGCCCGAGGAACTGGCCGATGACGTCCCACAGGGCGATGTCCACGGCGCCCTTGGCGGTCTGGTTGTGGACGGTGCGGGCCAGCACGGCCTGGACCTTCTCGCGGTCGAGGACGTCCAGGCCCACCAGCTGCGGGGCGAAGAGGTCCTCGACGACGGCCACGATGGACTTCTGGGTCTCGCCGTAGGTGTAGGGCCGCGGCGGGGTGTCGGCGGTGCCCACGATCCCGTCGTCGGTGGTGATCCGCACCAGCACGTGGTCCGCCTCGTGGACGGCGCCCGAGGCGAAGTGCAGCGGGTGGACGTAGGGGATCGAGTAGGGGATCGCCTCGACGGTCGCGATCTTCATGGGCGGGCGGGCCTTTCCTGGGCGGGCGGGACGGGCGTGCCGCCGGGGGACCCGGGGGCGGCCTGGACGTCGACGACGAGGTCGATGAAGTTGTGCAGGAGCGCGGAGCGGTCCTCGCGCCGCCACGCGACGGCGAGCTCGATCTGCGGCGAGTGCTCGATGTCGCGGTAGACGACGCCCTCGAGCTGGAAGGCGCGCACCCCGGCGGGCACCACGGCCACCCCGCCGCCGGCGGCCACGAAGGAGAGCAGCGTGGACGTCTCCCCCGCCACCTGGGCGATCCGCGGCTGGAAGCCGGCCTGGCGGCAGAGGTCCGCGGCGGTGCGGTAGAGCACGGAGTCGGGCGGGTAGGTGATGAACTCCTGGTCCTGCAGCTCGTGCACGGCCACGGGCAGGTCCACGGCGAGGGCGCTGAAGGAGGGCAGCGCCACCACGAGCGGCTCGCGGGCGACCACCCGGTACTCGACGTCCGCAGAGGCCACGGGCGGGCGCAGGAGGGCGGCGTCGAGGGTGTGCTCCCGCAGCCCCTCCTCCATGGCGGGGGTCAGCATCTCGCCGTGCAGCGCCAGGGACAGCCCGGGCATCGTCTCCTTCGCCCGGCGCACGACCTGCGGCATCACCCCGTAGGTGGCCGAGCCGGAGAAGCCGACCCGCAGCACGCCCGTGGCCCCCTGCCCCACCTGGTAGACGTCGGCCTTGAGGGCCTCGATCTCGTTGATGATCCGCCGCCCCCGGTCCAGGAGCACCTGGCCGGCGGCGGTGAGGTCCACCCGCCGGGTGGTCCGGTCCAGCAGCCGAACGCCGAGCTGCTCCTCGAGCTGGCGGATCTGCTGGGACAGCGGCGGCTGGGCCATGTGCAGGCGCTTGGCGGCGCGGCCGAAGTGGCGCTCCTCGGCCACGGCGATGAAGTAGTTGAGCTGCCGGATCTCCATCGTGGCACCTGGCCCTTCCGCTCGGTCGGAGGGGTCGTCGTCGACCGCCACCCGTCGTATTGATCCACAGAGTACACCCAAAATGCTCCATTAGGACATCCGTGACCCCTAATCGACTCTGCTGCCGCCGTGCGTTGCGGGGCCGCGCCCTGTGCCCGCGGCCCGTCGAGGTGGTGCAATGGGCCCATGCGCACCGACATCACCGCCGACCGGCACGGCTCCTTCGCCCGGGCGGTCAAGTCCCTCGTGGTCCCCCGCCCCATCGCGTGGGTCAGCTCCCGCTCGGCCGCAGGCGTCGACAACCTGGCCCCGCACTCGTTCTTCACGGTCGCCTCGGAGAACCCCACGATCGTCCAGTTCGTCTCGGTCGGCGAGAAGGACAGCCTCCGCAACATCCGGCAGACCGGGGAGTTCGTGGTCAGCTTCGCGCCCGAGGGGCTGTTCGAGCGGATCAACGCGACCAGCACCGACTACCCTCCCGAGATCAGCGAGTTCGACGCCGTGGGCCTGACCCGTGAGCCCTCGCTCACCGTGGCCGTCCCCCGCGTGGCCGAGTCCCCCGCCGCCATCGAGTGCCGGCTGCACACGGACCCCATCCCCGTGGGCAACTGCTTCCTGGTCCTCGGCGAGGTCACGCACGTGGTCGTGGACGAGGAGGACATGGACGAGCGGGGCCCGGTCGTGCGGACGCTGCGCCCGATCGCGCGGCTCGGGCGCGACGAGTGGGGCGAGCTGGGCCGGATCCGGTCGATCCGACGGGTCCCCTACCGGGACGTCGCCCCGGAGGCGGACCTGCCCTGAGCCCCCGGGCTCAGGGCCGCACGCCCGTGCGCCGCAGCTGCTCGCGGACCTCCCGGCGCTGGATCTTGCCGAGCATCGTGCGCGGGAGCTCCTCCACGGCCACGATCCGCCGGGGGACCTTGTAGCGGGCCAGGCCCGCCCAGCAGTGCTCGCGCAGGGCCGCCTCGTCGAGCTCGGCGCCCGGCACGAGGGTCACGGCGGCGACGACCACCTCGCTGCCGTTGGGGTCGGTGAGCCCCACCACCGCGGCGTCCGCCACGGCGCGGTGCCGGCGCAGCGTGTCCTCGACCTCGCTGGGGGCCACGTTGAACCCTCCGGTGATCACGACCTCCTTGAGCCGGTCGACCACCCGCAGGAACCCGTCGTCGTCGACCGTGACGATGTCGCCGGTGCGCAGCCACCCGTCGTCCGTGAGCGTCCGGGCGGTCTCGTCGGGGCGCTTCCAGTACCCCTGGAAGACCTGCGGGCCCCGCACCCAGAGCTCCCCGGGGTGTTCCGGGGGGACGTCCTCGAGGGTGTCCGGGTCGACGAGCCGGATGTCGGTGGACGGGAACGGGATCCCGATGGAGCCCGCCCGGCGGGAGTCGTTGAGCGGGTTGCAGGCCACCAGCGGGGAGCACTCGGTCAGTCCGTAGCCCTCGATCAGGATCCCCCCGGTGGCCCGCTCCCACTGCTCCACGAGCGGGACCGGCAGGCTCATGGCCCCGGAGACGGCCACCGGGATGCCGCGCAGGTCCACGCCCTGCTCCGGTGCGGCGTCGAGGAGCTTCTGGTACACCGGCGGCACCGCGGGCAGCACCGTGGGGCGGGCGCGCTTCATCGCCCCGAGGATCAGGTCCGCGCGCACGGTCGGGAAGAGCACGAGCCGCGCGCCGAGGGACATCGCGAACGTCACGCCCAGGGTCAGGCCGAAGGCGTGGAAGAGCGGCAGCACGCCGTGCACCACCTCGCGCTCGCCGGAGCCGAGCCAGTGCCGGCCCATGAGGGCGTTGGACTCGAGGTTGCGGTGCGTGAGCATCGCCCCCTTGGGCAGCCCGGTGGTGCCGGAGGTGTACTGCAGCAGCGCGAGGTCGTGCGCGGCGGGCCGCGGGTGCTCCGCGGCGATCGGGGCGGAGGCCAGCAGCTCCCGCCAGGGGATCGTGCCCGGGGCGGGGCCGGTGAGCTGCGCGCGGGAGGCGCGTGCGCCCGGCAGCGGCAGGCGCAGGGCCAGCCGCTTCGGCCGCGGCATCGCGGCGGTGATGTCCACGGACACGACCGCGTCGACCCGCAGGTCCGCGGGCAGGGAGCGCACCCGCTCGGCCGCCCGGTCCCAGACGATCGCCACGCGCGCCCCGTGGTCCTCGAACTGGTGGCGCAGCTCCGGGGCCGTGTAGAGCGGGTTGTGCTCGACGACGACGGCCCCCAGGCGCAGCACCGCGTAGAACGCCACGACGTGCTGCGGGCAGTTGGGCAGGACGATCGCGACCCGGTCGCCGCAGCCCACGCCCAGCCGGCGCAGGCCCTCGGCCGCGCGGTCGACCTGCCGGCCCAGGGCGGCGTAGGAGGTCGTGGCCCCGAAGAACTCGAGCGCGGTGCTCGCACCGTGGCGGGCGACGGAGCGCTCGAGCATGTGCACCAGGGACGTCTCCGGCAGGTCCAGGTCCGCGGGGACGCCCGGGTCGTAGCTGGCGGTCCAGGGGCGGGCACGCAGGAACTCGCGGACGGTGTCGACAGGCATGGTCCCGACCCTACTCGGCGGCGGCACCCGGCCGCCCGGCCGCGGCGACACCCCGTGCAGGACGGGACGGCTCACCGGGCCCGGTCCGGGAACCGGCCGTAGACTCCGGTGCCATGACGCCCTCCTCGACCCCCGGCTCGCCCTCCCCCGACGACCCGACGCCCTGGTCGGACACCGGTCCGCACGACTCCCCGGACGCCACCCGGCCGCTGCCCCCGGTCAGCCGGTTCGCCGCCCCGGCCGGCGGCGGCTCGCCGCACGACGCCCCCGAGGGGGGCGCCGGGAGCGGCGGGACCGAGGACTGGTCCTGGTACGACGACGAGGACGACCAGCACACCCGGCCGCTGCCGGCGGTGACCGCCCAGCGCCCGGTGCCGGAGGACCCGCGGCCGCGCACGGACCCGACGCCCGCGGTCGGGGTCCCCGGCGCCGCGGCCGGCTACGGCCCCGCGCCCGGCTACGGCGCCGGACCCGACGGCCCGTTCTCCGGCGACCCGTCCTCCGGCGTCCCGGTCGACGCCGCGACCCGTCTCGCCCGGCAGCGGGAGGAGTTCGGGGGCCTCCAGCTGGTGCCCGGCTTCTTCGGCTGGCTCAGCGCCATGGCCCTGTCCTGGCTGCTGCTGGCCCTGGCGGGCCTGACCGCGGCCGCGCTGGGGCTGCGCCTCGTGGACGGGGTCGGCGGCGTGGTGGACGACCTCGCCGCCGGGTCCGCGGCGGCCTGGACGGGAGCGGCCGCCCTCGGCCTGGTCGAGTTCATCGCGTTCCTGGGCGGCGGCTACGCCGCGGGCCGGATGGCGCGGTTCTCCGGGGCACGGCAGGGCGTGTCCGTGTGGCTGTGGTCCCTGTTCGGCCGCTCCGTGGCCACCGTCGCGGGACTGGTGTGGGCCGACACCGTCGGCCTGGCGCCCGTGGGCGTCTCGGCCCAGGCGCTGATCGGCGACCTGCTGGTCCCGGGCCTGCTCGCGGTCCTCGCCGTGCTCGCCGTCGACCTGCTCGCGGCGGTGCTCGGCGGGCTGTGGGGCGTCCGCTACCACCGCAGGGTCGATCGCTGGGGGGACGGACCGGAGGACCGGGCCCGGTAACTTTGCGTCCCGGCACCGTGTCGGGTTCGCATCCGACCACCAAAGAGGGGACAATCGGAGCACCTCGGTGAGATCCGTCACCCCCACGCGGAAATCTGCGGACCGGCCCACCGAGCAGCACCCGGAGGAAACACAAATGCCGTCCACCCTTGTCGCCGTCGTCGATGACCACGAGGTCGTCCGGGAGGGCGTCCGCCTCGTCTCCATGACCTCGCAGGCGGACGTGAAGCTCGTCGGATCGGCCTCCAGCGTCCCCGGACTCCTCGACCAGCTGGGCCGGGACCCCGAGAATCCCGCCCTCACCGCCCAGGGCGCCAAGCGGATCGAGTGCGAGGTCGTGCTCCTGGACCTGTCCCTCGACGACATGTCCCGACCCGCCACCAACGTGGAGCTGCTGCGCGCCGCCGGCATGAAGGTGCTCATCTTCAGCATCGGCGAGAACGCCGCGCTGATCCGCGAGGCGCTGCGGGCCGGCGCGCTGGGCCTGGTGCGCAAGTCGGACCCGCTCGAGCACGCGATCGAGGAGGCCCGCAACATCGCCGAGGGCAAGCCCGTGATCACCAAGGAGCTCGCCGCCGCGATCGACGGGGACGTGGAGTTCTCCCGGGCCAGCCTCTCCCCGCGGGAGCAGGAGACCCTGCGGCTCTACGCCTCCGGCTTCGCCCAGGTCCAGGTCGCACGCCGGATGGGCATCAAGCAGAGCGCCGTCAAGACCAACATCGACCGCATCCGGGAGAAGTACGCGCGCGTCGGACGCCCGGCGCCCACCAAGATCGACCTGCGCATCCGGGCGATCGAGGACGGCCTGGTCGAGCCCACGGCGGACATCACCACGGCGGAGAAGCATCTGTGATCCGCCCCTCGCCCCGGTGAGGGCCGCCGCTCCGTGAGCCACGCCGCGCACCGGCCCCCGCTCGCCTACCGGAAGGTCCCCGCCCGGCGGCGCCGCAGCAGCCTCCTGGTGCCGACCTCGCCGCAGGAGCTGGGGATGAACTCCTACCGCATCCACCTGCTCGCGAACATCTGCCACGGGCTGGTCGTCGTCGCGCTGTTCCTGGAGGCCCTCACCATCGTCGAGGACCAGCTGCGCGCCTTCGAACGGTGGCACCTGGTGTTCCTGCTGGCCCTCCTGGTCAACGGCGGCGCGATGCTCCTCCAGGGCGCCAGGCGGCAGGTGCGGATGTGGCCGGTGCTCGCGGCCCCGGTGCTCGTGGCCCTCACCGTCCTGACCCTCCCGCTCGCCTGGACGGGCGCCGCTCCGCCGCAGGACCCGTGGGTGGAGCCGTTCATTCTGCTCGCGGCCGCCGCCACCGTGGTCGCGTGGAGCATCGAGCTGGCAGTCGCGTACCTGGCGTCCGTCACGGTCTTCTACGTCCTGGTCATGGTGCGCACCACGGAGTCGGCCGACGTGATGGGCGTGCTGTTCGACGCCACGAGCCGGATCGCGTTCGGCGTGGTCCTCGTGGTGCTGATCAGCCTGGTCTACAAGGGCGGGCAGAACGCGGACCAGGTGTACGCGGCCGCGATCGCGCAGGAGCTGCAGCTGAACCGCTCGCGCTCGCAGGCCGAGGAGCAGGAGCGGCTGGACCGCCTCATCCACGACAACGTCATGGCCGCCCTGCTGGACGCCGGACGGGCCCCGGGCCCCGTCCAGCGGCGCACCCGGGAGCTGGCCCAGCGGGCCCTCGAGGTCCTCGCCTTCGAGGAGCGCCGCGCCGAGGGCAAGGGCACCACCATGGTGCACACCTTGCTCGACGACCTCCTCGAGTCCCTGTCCCCGTGGCGCAACCGGGTGCGCTTCAACAGCATCACCCCCTACATCAGGCCCCCCGGCCAGCCGCGCCCGCTCATCCCCGTGGAGACGGCGCAGGCGCTCGTGCAGGCGGTCACCGAGGCGGTCTCCAACAGCGCCCGCCACGCCGGCACCGAGGTCACCTTCGTGACCATGGACGGCGGCGTGTGCCCGCCCACCCCCCTCAACCCCGAGGGCTTCTTCCTTCGCTTCCAGGTGGTGGACCGCGGCCGCGGCTTCCAGGTCCGCAGCATCGACTCCCGGCGGCTCGGGGTGCGCGTGTCCATCCTGGGCAACGTGCGCCACGTGGGCGGCGCGGTGGACGTCGACAGCGCACCGGGACGCGGCACCCGCGTCACGATCCTCTGGCCCCGGGACGCGCAGCCGTGATCTCCCGCACCCTCTTCCATCCCCTGAGCCTGGTCGCCGCCACGGTGTTCTTCCTGATCCCCGTGGTGCTCGGGATCCTGCAGACGCCCAGCATGGACAAGCCGGACCTCATGCAGGCCGCGCTCGTGACCTACGTGGTCGCGGTGGCGCTGGTCGTCTACCCGTACCGGCAGCGCCGGCTGCCCGATCTGCCCGCGGCCCTGGGCGTGCTCCTCATGCTGGTGTCGATCCAGCGCTCCTACGACGCCCTGAACCCCCAGGCGGAGCTGTTCGGCGGGCAGTGGTTCACCCTGGGCTTCGACGGCTTCCTCGTGGTCCTGGGCATCCGGCGCCGCGCGGGGTGGGGCTGGGCCACGCTCGTCATCGCGGTCGCCGTGTCCATGACGTGGGGCGCCCGCTCCGCCCTGGGCCTTTGGGACGCGGCGCTGACGAACGCCGCGGCGGCGGCCCTGCTGCTCGCGAGCCAGCTCATCGCCCGGGAGTACGACCGGGCCTCCGCCGCGTTCGCCGAGGCCCGGGACATGGTGATCTCGGCGCGCTCCCACGACGAGGCGGAGCAGGACACGGTCAACGCCTCCGTGCAGCGCGTGCACGAGGTGCGCCGCCTCGCGGGCGGGCTGCTCGAGCGGATCGCGCACGACCCCTCCCCCGTCTCCGAGTACGAGATCGAACAGTTCCGCCTCACCGAGGCGCAGCTGCGGGACTCCATCCGGGGCCGGTCGATCGCCACCCCCTACCTGCTCGAGGTCACGCGGGCGGCGCGGGCCCGGGGCGTGCTGGTGGACATCCTGGACGAGCGCGGCAGGCCCCTGCCCACGGCGGTGCTGCGCGCGGCCACCCGCCAGGCCATGGAGGTGCTCAACGCCGCGACCTCGGGGTCGGTCACGATCCGCGCCTTCCCGGAGGGAGAGCCCGCCGCGGTGTTCATCGTCCACGACGGCAACGCCGGGGACGAGGAGCCCGTGGCCATCGAGATCGCCGACGGCACCGGTGCGGTCTCCCGGTTCTGACCGGCTCCACCGCCCGCGGTGCGGGCACCCGCACTGCACCCGGTCGTCCGGCGCCCCGGACACCGGCGGCTCCGTCCACAGGGAGCCGCGTGCCTGCGGTCCGCCGGCCCGGCGTTCCTACCGTGGTCCCATGGACACCGCCTCCGCCGGGCACGGCCCGCACCCCGCCGACGACCGCTCCCGCCCCGGCACGGACGACCGCCCGCCCGACGCCCACCGCTCCCCCGGCGCCCACGACCGCCCGCCCGGCACCGCCCTCCGGGACGGTGGCGTCCGCTCCCCCTACGACGCCTTCCGCGCCGTGCTCTGCGGGGACGGCCTGCGCCGCTGCCCCTGGGCGCCCACGGGCCCGGCCGCCCTCGAGGAGCACGACCGGCGCTGGGGCGCACGGCCCGCGGACTCCTCCGGCTGGTTCGAGGCCCTCGGCCTGGAGATCTTCCAGGCGGGCCTGGCCCGCTGGAGCATCGCCCAGCGGCGGGAGGGCCTGCGCCGGGCGCTGCGGGACTTCGTCCCCGAGGAGATCGCCCGGATGACCGAGGACGACGTCGACGAGCTGCTCCTGGATCCCGCGGTCATCCGCAACCGGGTCAAGATCGAGGCCGTGGTGCACAACGCGCGCGCCTGCCGCGGACTCGGTCCCGAGGACTGGGCGGAGCACGTCCGGGATCTCCGCCCGGCCGCCGCCGAGCCGCCCCTGACCGTCCTGGAGGAGTCGCGCCGCTCCCCCGAGGGGGACCGGCTGGCTGCCCGGCTCAAGGAGCAGGGACTCGTGTTCGTGGGGCGCACCACCGCGCACCGGTTCCTGCTCCGCACCGGGGTGCTCCCCGGGCACCTGGCCGGGTGCTTCAGGGACGGGACTGGAACCGGAGGATCCGGGTGAGGGCCTCCTCCACCCGGTCGGGCCCCGCGGCGAAGGACAGCCGCACCGCGCGGTGGCCGCGTGCGGCGTCGAAGTCCAGGCCCGGGACGACCGCGACGGCCTCCGCCTCCAGCAGCCGCCGGCACCACTCCAGGGAGCTGCCGTGCCGCTCGAGCTGCTCCCCGAGGTCGGCGTAGAGGTAGAACGCCCCGTCCGCCGGCGCGACCTCGCCCCACCGGAGCGCCGGGAGCGCGTCCAGGAGCAGGCTCCGGGAGCGCGCGAACTGCTCGACCGCCCGGTCCGCCTCGGCGTAGGCGTCCGGGGTGAAGGCCTCCACGGCGGCGTGCTGCGCGGCGGCGGGCGGGCAGAGGCTCAGGTTGCCGGCCAGCGCGTCGACCGCGGCCGCGAGGTCCCGGGGCAGCAGGGCCCACCCGAGCCGCCACCCCGTCATCCCCCAGTACTTGGAGAAGGAGGAGATCACCACGGCGTCGCGGTCGTGCTCCCACGCGCTGGTGCCCCGGTACGGCCCGCCGTC
This sequence comes from Kocuria salina, assembly GCF_013368965.1. Taxonomy (NCBI): domain Bacteria; kingdom Bacillati; phylum Actinomycetota; class Actinomycetes; order Micrococcales; family Micrococcaceae; genus Kocuria; species Kocuria salina. The sequence goes on along the minus strand of NZ_SSSF01000002.1, from coordinate 436,633 downwards.
GCGGGGCGCGCCGCCCTCCGGGGCGGTGTGCACGATCCCGTGGTAGATCTCGTCGCTGATCAGGCGCGTCCCGTGCTCGGCGCACCACCGGGCCAGCGCCGCCAGCTCCCCGGGCTCCAGCACGGTGCCGGTCGGGTTCGCCGGGCCCGCCACCACCAGTCCCTGCAGGGGCCCGTGCTCGGCGACCGCGGCGTCGAGCATCCCGGGCGTGGGCTGGAAGCGGGTCGCCGCCCCGCAGTCGAGCTCGACCACCTCGGCGCCCAGGGCGGCCAGGGTGTTGCGGTAGGCGGGGTAGCCCGGCCGGCACACCGCCACCCGGTCCCCCGCGTCGAACGCCGCCAGGAAGGTGAGCACGAGCGCCCCGGAGGCCCCCGTGGTGATCGCGACGTCCTCGGGACGGACGTCGAGCCCGTACCACCGGGCGTAGTGGCCGGCCACCGCCCGGCGCAGCGGCTCGATCCCGAGGGCGGGGGTGTAGCCCAGCCCCTCGTTGCGGGCGTGCACCCGGGCGGCCGCCCGCGCGACGGGACCCGGGGCGCCGCCGGAGGGCTCCCCCGCGCAGAGGGAGACGACGTCCCGGCCGGCGGCGCGCAGGCGCTCGACGTCGGCGAGGATCTCCATCACCCGGAACGGCGGCACCGCCGAGCGTGCGGAGGGACGGGGCGGCAGGTGCGCAGGCATGCGCCCAGCCTACGGCCGCCGCGGTCCGGCGCGATCGCGGTCATGCCCCGTCATGCGCACATCGGGGGACAGACTTTTGTCCAGACCTCCGCAATACTGGACCCAGTCCTGGACGTCAGGAGGCCGCACTGAGGCGGTCCTCCGGGCGTGGGGGGACAGGTCTCCGGCAGCAGTGCCGGGGGCCGACGGGCAGGTTGCCACCGCGGCCGGCGTCGCACGAGTGATCCATCGTGAATGAGATGTGTGATTGTGTCTGGGGGGATTTCAATCACGGGTCCACAGGAGATGGGGCGCCGGGCACGGGACGCAACCGCCCAGTTCCACGTCGGTGCGGCGTCGGGCCACGGCCCGGCGGGGAGAGCCGTGAGACGTGGCGGCACGCGCGTCGACGACGCAGCACACGGCCCCGCACCGATCGGTGCGGGGCCGTTGCCGTGCCGCTCGTGCCGCGGACCGCACGGGCCGGGGCTCACTCCAGCAGCAGCGCCGGCTCCTCGAGGATCCGGGCCACGTCCGCGGTGAAGCGGGCCGCGAGGTCCCCGTCGACCACGCGGTGGTCGAAGGACCCGCCCAGCGTGGTGACCCAGCGGGGCACCACGGCGCCGTCCACGACCCACGGCTTCTGCTTGATGCTCCCGAACGCGATGATCGCCACCTCGCCGGGATTGATGATCGGCGTGCCGGTGTCGAGGCCCAGGGCCCCGATGTTGGTCACGGTCAGGGTGCCGCCCTGCATGTCGGCCGGCTGCGTGCGCCCCGCCCGGGCGGTCCGGGAGAGCTCGTCGAGGGCCACGGCCAGCTCGCGCAGCGAGAGGTCCTGGGCGTCCTTGACGTTCGGGACCATGAGACCGCGCGGCGTGGCCGCCGCGATGCCCAGGTTGACGAAGTGCTTGACGAGGATCTCCTCGTCCGTCCACGTCGCGTTGACCATCGGGTTGCGGGCCGCGGCCCACACGACGGCCTTCGCGAGCACCAGCAGGGGCGTGACCTTGACGCCCTCGTAGTCCGGGGCGGCCTTGAGCCGCCGGACGAACTCCATGGTGCGCGTGGCGTCGACCTCCACGAAGACCGAGGCGTGCGGGGCGCTGAAGGCGCTGCGCACCATGTTCTGCGCCGTGGCCTTCCGCACGCCCTTGACGGGGATCCGCTCGATCCGCTCCTCCGGGGCCGCGGGGCGGCGCCGGTCCACGGCCTCGCCGAGCCGCGCCACGTGGGCGAGCAGGTCCTGCTTGGTGATCTGTCCGGCGGCGCCCGTGGCGGGGACGTCGGCGAGGTCGACGCCCAGGTCCCGTGCGGCCTTCCGGACCGGAGGCTTCGCCAGCGCGGGGCGGCGCGGGACGACCTCGACGGCCGGGGGCACGTCGCCGCGACCCGGCCGGCGCCAGACGCCGCTGTCCTCGGCCAGCCGGGCGGCGCGCCCGGCGATGCCCTGGGCCGCCGTGCCGATCCCACCGCCGAGCCCGGCGCCCAGCGGGCCCCGGGACAGCTTCTCCGTCCAGCCCGCGGGCCGGGCCGGCTCCGGCTCGGCCTCCGGCGCCGGCGGCGGGACCGCCCGGCGCCGCCGCCGCACGGGGTCGGCCTTGGGCCCGGAGCCGACGAGCGGCCGGTCCGCACCGGGCTCCCCGCCCTCCCCCAGGATCCCGGGGACGCCGGAGGCCGGGGCGGGCTCCGCCGACTCGCCCGGGGAGCCCACGGCGATGATGGGGGCGCCGACCTCGACTGTGCTGCCCTCGGCGGCCAGCAGGTCCAGGACGGTGCCGGCGTACGGGGACGGCAGCTCGACCACGGACTTCGCGGTCTCGATCTCGACGAGCACCTGGTTGACCGTGACGGTCTCCCCCGGTGCGACCTTCCACGCGAGGATCTCCGCCTCGGTCAGGCCCTCGCCGACGTCGGGCAGGTTGAAGATCTGGGGCATGTCAGTACTTCCTCTCTCGCGCGCGGCCCCCGGGCCGGCGGCGGTGCCGCCGGCCCGGGGGCCGGCGACCGGGTCGGCGGGGTCAGTAGGCGAAGGACCGGTCCAGGGCCTCGAGGATGCGGTCGAGGTCAGGCACGTACTGGTCCTCGACGGCGGCCACCGGGTACGGCAGGTGGTAGGCGCCCACCCGCAGCACCGGTGCCTCCAGGGAGTAGAACGCCCGCTCGGTGAGGCGGGCGGCGATCTCCCCGCCGAGGCCGCCGAAGGTCGGGGCCTCGTGGGCGACGACGAGGCGGCCCGTCCGGCGCACGGAGTCCTCGAGGGTGTCGAAGTCGATCGGCGACAGCGAGCGCAGGTCGATCACCTCGACACTGCGCCCGTCCTCCTCCGCCGCCTGCGCCGCGGCGAGCGCGACCGGCACGAGGGGGCCCCAGGCCACCACGGTGGCGTCCTCGCCGTGACGGACGACCTGCGCGGAGAACGGGTCGGCGGTCGGGCGCTCGACGTCCACCGCGCCCTTGAGCCAGTACCGCCGCTTGGGCTCGAAGACGATGACGGGGTCCTCGCACGCGATGGCCTGCTGGGTCATCCAGTAGGCGTCCTGGGCGTTGGACGGCGTGACGATGCGCAGCCCCGCCGTGTGCGCGAACAGCGCCTCGGGGGACTCCGAGTGGTGCTCCACCGAGCCGATGACCCCGCCGTACGGGATGCGGATCGTCACGGGGACGGTGACGTCCCCGTTGGTGCGGTTGCGCATCTTGGCCAGCTGCGTGGTGATCTGGTTGAACGCCGGGAAGGAGAAGCCGTCGAACTGGATCTCGCACACGGGCCGGTAGCCGCGCAGGGCGAGCCCGATGGCGGTGCCCACGATCCCGGCCTCCCCCAGCGGGGTGTCCATCACCCGGTGGGCGCCGAAGTCCGCCTTGAGCCCCTCGGTGACGCGGTAGACGCCGCCGAGGGAGCCGATGTCCTCGCCCATGAGCAGCACCCGGGGGTTCTCCTCCATGGCCCGGCGCAGGCCCGCGTTGACCGCCTTCGCGATCGTCAGGTCCGGTGCGGTGCTCATGCGAGGTCCTCCTGGGTGCCGGCGGTCTGCGGGTCGGGGGCCCCGGCCACGGGGTCGGCCGCCACGGTCAGCCCCGCGGCCTGCGTGCCCCGGTCCGGTCCGGCGGGGCCCGGCCCGGCGTCGTCGTCGGTGTCGGTGTCGGTGTCGGCGAAGCCCGCCTGGTAGGCCGCGTACCAGGCGCGCTCCTCCTCCACGAGGGCGTGCGGCTCGGCGTAGGGCCGGTCGAAGAAGTCCTCGAACGCGGGCGGGTCCATGGCCAGCACGAGGGCGCGGGCCTGGTCGGCGAACGCCTGGGCGTCGGCCGCGACGTCGGCGAAGAAGTCGTCGCCGGTGCCGTGGGCCTCGCGCAGGTGCGCCTCGAGACGGAGCAGCGGGTCGAGCTCGCTCCAGTGCTGCTCGTCCTCCCGCAGGCGGTACTTGGTGGGGTCGTCCGCGGTGGTGTGGGCCCCGAGCCGGTAGGTCTCGGCCTCCACGAGCACCGGGCCCTGGCCGGCGCGGGCCTTCTCGAGCGCGTACCGCGAGGCCGCCAGCACCGCGAGCACGTCGTTGCCGTCCACGCGGATCCCCTCGAAGCCGTACCCCGCGGCGCGCTCGGCCAGGGGCACGCGGGACTGGGTGCGGAACGGCACCGAGATGGCCCACTGGTTGTTCTGCACGAAGAAGACCACCGGGGCGTCGTAGGACGCGGCGAAGACCATGCCCTCGTGGACCTCGCCCTGGGTGGAGGTGCCGTCCCCGAAGTAGACGACCGCGGCCGCCGGCTCGGCCTCCCGGCCCTCCGCCTCGGCCGTCCGCCGGTCCAGGTCGATGCCCATGGCGTAGCCCACGGCGTGCGGGACCTGGCAGCCGAGCACGATGGAGTAGACGTTCATGTGGTGCCGGCTGGGCCGCCAGCCCCCGGCGCTGTGCCCGCGGAACACGGTGAGCAGCTCGGCGGGCTCGACGCCCCGCTCGATGGCCACGGCGTGCTCCCGGTAGGTCGGGAACACGTGGTCGGCCGGGCGCAGCGCACGGGCGGAGCCCACCTGGGCTGCTTCCTGCCCGCGCATCGGCGCCCACAGCACCAGCTGCCCCTGCCGCTGGAGGTTGGTCGCCTCCTCGTCGAAGCGGCGGGCCAGCGCCATCGAGCGGTACAGCCCGCGCAGCTGCTCGGCGTCGACGTCGCGCACGTACGGGGACAGGACCGGGTCCTCGCTCAGCCGGCCGTCCCGGTCGAGGAGCCGCACCAGGCGCGTGCGCACCTCCGGCGTCGGCACGGTGCGGGCCGGCACGGGGGCGGCCGGGGACGATGGGGCGGCATCCATGGGCAGGACGTCCTTTCGGGTTGCTCGGGAGGGAGCCGGGCCGGCGCGGCCGAGGATCAGAGCACGGGCGGGTGGGGGAACTGCGCGCACAGCTCCAGGAACCGGGTGTTGGCCTCCGGCTCCCCGATGGTCACGCGCACGCCCTCGTCGCCGAAGCGGCGCACGGACAGGGCGTGGGCGTCGCACAGCTCGGCGAAGCCCCCGCTGTGCTCGCCCAGGTTCAGCCACACGAAGTTCGCCTGCGTCTGCGGGTACGGCCAGCCGAGCCCGTCGAGCCCGGCGAGGACCCGCTCCCGCTCGTCGACGACCCGCTGGACGCGCTCGGCCACCTGGTCGTAGTGGCGCACGGACGCGATCGCCGCGCGCTGGGCGAGGTCGGTCACGGAGAACGCGGGGGACGCCTGGCGCAGGTACTGGGTGATCTCCTGGCGGGCCACGGAGTAGCCGATCCGGAGCCCGGCCAGACCGTGGGCCTTGGAGAACGTCCGCAGCACGACGACGTTGGGGTGCCGGCGGTACAGGTCGACGCCGTCGACGAGGTCGTCGCGGCGCTGGAACTCCTGGTACGCCTCGTCGATCACCACGATCACGTCGCGCGGCACGGCGGCGAGGAACTCCTCGACCTGCGCGGTGGTGAGGCTGGGGCCCGTCGGATTGTTCGGCGTGCACAGCAGCACGACCTTCGTCCGGGCGGTGACCGCGGCGGCCATGGCCTCGAGGTCGTGGGAGCCGTCGCGGCGGTTCGGGACCGGGACGCCCAGCCCGCCGGAGAGCCCGATGCTGATCGGGTAGGCCTCGAAGGAGCGCCAGGCGTGCACCACCTCGTCCGGGGTGCCGTCCTCGCCGGCGCCCACGAAGGCGCCGAGCAGCTGGTTGAGCGCGCCGAGGCTGCCGGCGCCGGTGACGATGTCCTCGGCGGGAACGCCGAGGAACTCGCCGAGCACCTCCCGCAGCTCCGCGGAGGTCGTCTCGGGGTAGCGGTGCACCGCGTCCCAGCCGGCGAGGACCTCCTTGACGGCGGGCACGGGCCCGAACGGGTTCTCGTTGGAGGACAGCTTGTAGGACACGAGCCCGTCCACCACGACCGGGGGCTTGCCGGCCGCGTAGCGGGGAAGTCGGGACAGAGCCGGGCGCGGCCGGACCGCCGGGGTGGTGGCGGTGGCCGGGCCCGAGGCCGGGGCGGTGCCGGCCAGGGTGCGGGTAGCGTCGCTGGTACTCATGGAGGTCATGCTATCCCCGCACCCCCGGGGTTCCCCCGGTCGATGACGCCCCTCCGGACGACCCGCTGCTTTTCGGGGCGAAAGCTACAACCGGGTTCCGCGAAAGTTGGCGGCGGACGACAATTCGTCCGCCCGGGAGCGCGCGGGGGCCGTGGAAGAATGTGCCCATGCCCAACACCGATCGCATCCTGTCCTCAGGGCGCGCGGCGCTCGCCGCCGCCGTCCCGCCCGTCGCGCTGGGGCCCCTCGACGGCCGCTACCAGCCCGTGGTCGCGCCCCTGGTCGACCACCTCTCCGAGGCCGCCCTCAACCGCAACCGCGTGCACGTGGAGGTCGAGTGGTTCCTGCACCTCGCCGAGCGGTCGGTGCTGCCGGGGCTGGCGCCCCTGACCGAGGAGCAGATCGCCGGGCTGCGCCGGGTCGTCACGGACTTCGACACGGACTCGGTCGCGGAGCTCGCGGAGATCGAGGCCGTGACGGTCCACGACGTCAAGGCCGTGGAGTACTACATCGGCCGCCGGCTGCCCGCCCTGGGACTGGAGCACCTGGTCCCCCTCGTGCACTTCGGCTGCACCTCCGAGGACATCAACAACCTGGCGTGGGCCCTGGGGGTCAAGGACGCCACGACCGACGTGTGGCTGCCCGCGGCCCGGGCGCTCGTGGCCGACGTCGCGGCGCTGGCCGGGTCCGCGGCGGAGACCCCCATGCTCTCCCGCACCCACGGCCAGCCCGCCACGCCCACCACGCTGGGCAAGGAGATGGCGGTGGTCGCCCACCGCCTGGGCCGCCAGCTGTCCCGGATCGAGCGCACCGAGTACCTGGGGAAGATCAACGGCGCCACGGGCACCTACGCCGCCCACTACGCGTCCGTCCCGGACGCGGACTGGACGGAGGTCTCGCGCGAGTTCGTGGAGGGCCTGGGCCTGTCCTGGAACCCGCTGACCACCCAGATCGAGTCCCACGACTGGCAGGCCGAGCTCTACGCCGACCTCGCCCGGTTCAACCGGATCCTGCACAACTTCTGCACCGACGTGTGGTCCTACATCTCGATCGGCTACTTCCAGCAGATCCCGGTGGAGGGCGCCACCGGCTCCTCCACCATGCCGCACAAGGTCAACCCCATCCGCTTCGAGAACGCCGAGGCGAACCTCGAGCTCTCCAACGCCCTGCTGGACGCCCTCGGCGCCACGCTCGTGACGTCCCGGTGGCAGCGCGACCTCACCGACTCCTCGTCCCAGCGCAACATCGGCGTGGCCTTCGGGCACTCCCTGCTCGCGGTCTCCAACGTGAGCAAGGGCCTGGCCCGCCTCGACGTGGCGGAGGCGGTCCTGGCCGCCGATCTCGACGCGAACTGGGAGGTCCTCGCGGAGGCGGTCCAGATGGTCATGCGCGCCGAGGCGATCGCCGGCGTCGAGGGCATGGACAACCCCTACGAGCGCCTCAAGGACCTGACCCGCGGCCGCCGGGTGGACGCCGCCCGACTCCAGGAGTTCGTGGCGGGCCTGGGCCTGTCCCCGGCCGCGGAGCAGCGGCTGTCCGGGCTGACCCCGGCCACCTACACGGGCATCGCGGCGGACCTCGTGCGCTTCCTGTGAGCCCGCGCCCCGCGTGACGACGGGGTGCCCGGGCACGGGGCGCCGGGACGCGCCCGGGCACCCCGTGCCGCGCGGATCGGCCCGTGCGGACCAGTCCGTGCGGATCAGTCCGTGCGGATCAGACGGACGGGAGGTCGTGCAGGTTGTTGCACACGGTGTCCTCCGGGGCGGCCCACAGCCGCTTCTCGCACCCGGCGGACACCACGCGGACCCGCAGCTGCCCCGACGACCCCGGGACGTAGTAGAGGTGGACCTCGCTCTCGATGTCCCGGATGATCCGGGTGGTCGACCGCGGGGACCACACCTCCGCGGGATTGCACAGGGCGACGATGTTCCCGAGGGGGTCCGTGCGGACGCCCGTGACGGGTCGCTGGTCGGTCATCGGTAGAACTCCTGAGCTCGTGCCCCGGCCGGCACCGCCGGTCCGGGGATCAGTCGTATACCACGGTGCGGTCCTGCGCACCACCCTCCACCGGGGTCGTGTGCCGGCCGCCTGGGTTTTCGTTTGCTTTTGACGCACTCCGGGCGTTCGCTTTTGACTCACGGGGCGTTGCCCGGGATCATCGGTGCCTGAACCCTCTCTCGCGGCGGACCTGGATCCTGGTCCGCGGGACCGGAGAGGACGGTGCTCGGACCACGGCCTTCGGGGGAAGGCAGGCTCCGGGCGCACCGGGGACAGTGATCATGACAGTGGGGGATCATGACAATGGATGGGGAACACTCGATCAGGCTGCGGCTTCTCGGCAACGTCGAGGTCGAGCTCGACGGCACCGTGCTGGCCCTGGGCCACCGGCAGCAGCGCCTGCTGGCCGCGCTCGCCGTCCTCGGTCCCAAGCCGCGCCGGTTCCTCGGCGAGCTGCTGTGGCCTGACCGGACCGCGGAGCGCGCGATGGGCAGCCTGCGCACCACCGTCTTCAACATCTCGCGCCAGGTGCCCGGAGCCGTCGGGGCCCGCGGCAACAACATCGCCCTGGCCGAAACGGTCACCGTGGACCTGCACGAGCTGCGCGCGTCCCTGGACCGGGCGGCCACCGCCACGGCGCCCGTGACGGAGGACCCCTGGTTCCTGTCCCCCGACGGCGCCCAGCTGCTGCCCGGCTGGTACGACGGCTGGGTGATGGCCGAGCAGGACCGGCTGCGGACCCTGTACGTCAACGCCGTGGAGCACCTCGCCCGGCTCTCCCTGGAGCACCGCGACTTCTACCGGGCCCACGTGCTCGCCGACAACGTCCGGGCCCTGGACCCGCTGCGGGAGAGCGCGGTCCGCGTGTCGATCGAGGCGGACCTGGGTCTCGGCAACAACGCCCCGGCCCTGCAGACGTTCCGCAGCTTCTGCAGCACGATGGCCGACGAGCTCGGAGCGCCGCCCTCCCCCCAGATCACCCAGCTGATGGGCCACATGCGCAGCGCCTGACGCGCTCCCGCCCGGGGCCGTCCCGGCCGGTGCGTGCCCGGCGGCGGGGCAACGGCGTCCCCGCGACCCGCTGCCGGGTCGCGGGGACGTCCACTGGGCGGTCATGGCCGGGTCATCGTCCCGAGGTCAGGGCGGCCGTGGCCGACCGCACCGGGATGCCGCGCCAGGCGGTGTGGGGCAGCAGCTGCTCGCCCTTCATCACCAGCGACAGGGCGTCCACCGAGGCACCCGCGCCGACCGTCGTGTCGTAGAGCACGATCGAGCGCGCACCGACGGAGGCCCCGGGCAGGATCTCCACGTGGGACATCTTCATCACGCGGTCCTCGAAGAGGTGCGTCTGCAGCGACACGTCCGTCGAGACGGCGGCGTCGTCGCCGATGTGGACGAGGTCGAACTCGGTCAGGTAGGTGGTGCCGATGTACGTCCGCCGGCCGATCTGCGCGCCGAACAGGCGCAGGACCGGGCCGATCAGGGGCGTGCCCACGAGACCGCCGATGAGGGCGGGGACCGCCGCGGACTCGTACACGCCGGTGACGAACTCGCTGCGCCGGACGAAGTTGTCCCACAGCGGCTCGACGCGCTGGCGGTACCGGCCCACGATCGCCCACTTCAGGACGACGACGGCGAGGACCACGGTCAGGCCGGTGGCCAGCGCGACGAGGGGCAGCACGGCCACGAAGCCGAGCAGCGTCAGCTCGGGCACCAGGGCGACCGAGGCGAGCAGGCCCAGGTAGCCGATCAGCCCGATCAGCGCCGGCGGGACCGTGATGCGCAGCGCCTCGATGACGAGGCGGGCCGCCACCTTGCCGCGCGAGGGCCGGAAGGTGAGGCTCTCGTCGTAGTTGCCGCTGTCCTGCCGGCGGGGCAGGAACATGGCGGGCGAGCCCAGCCAGGACGTGCCGTCCGGCACGTCGGCCGGGGGCACCGAGGCGACGCCCACCAGGGAGCCCTCGCCCATCCGGGTGCCCGAGGGCACGAACGCGGCGTTGCCCACGAACGAGCGGTCGCCCACCACGGTGCGCTCCATGTACAGGTGACCGTGGTGGTAGACGGCGCTGCCCACGCTGGCCATGTCCGCGACGAAGCTCCCCTCGCCGAGGGTGAGGAGGTCCGGGTCGATGTGGCCGACCGTGGAGACCTCGGAGCGGGGGCCGACCTTGGCGCCCAGGGCGCGCAGCCAGGGGACCGTGTACATCGTGGCGTACAGGGCGTTGGTGCTCTCCAGGCTGGTGGAGAGCAGCTGGTCCGCCATCCACTTGCGCACGCCGAGCCCGCTGCGCACGGGGTGGATGCCGGTGGGCGTGCGGCGCAGGACGATCTTCCGGCCGCCCGCGACCACGGCGCAGACCGTGAGCACGTAGACGACGCCGACCGCCGGGGTGAGGGCGAGCCCCACGGGGAGGCCGAACTCCAGGGCCGCGGCCCAGATCATCAGGAAGGACGGGAGCACCAGGACGAAGGGCATCAGCTCGAGGACCAGCCAGCCCAGGAGCAGGCCGGCCGCCAGCGGGGCGGGCCAGCGGCCGCTGGGCAGCGGGCGCCGCTCCATCCGCTCGAGCAGCTCGTCGTCCCCGTCACCGGGCCGGGCCGGGGAGCCCAGCCAGTGCTCGCCGGCGGGGATCGTCTGGTTGCGGGAGGCCAGGGACTGCTCGGCCAGGCGGGCACCGTCCTCGATCCGGGTGCCCGGCTGCAGGAGGGCGTTGGCCCCCACGAACGCGTCGTCGCCGATGTGCACCGGCGCGATGGTCACCCACCCCTCCTCGACCTGGGCGGTCTGCACGGAGGAGTTGTAGCCGATGCTGGCGCGGGCGCCGACGGTGACGAGCGAGGGCAGGCCGATGGCGGCGGTGCCCACGTGGGCGTCCGGACCGATCCTGGCGCCCAGCAGGCGCAGGTAGACGGCGGCCATCGGGGTGCCGGTGAGGAGATTGAGCGGCGAGAGCCGGGTCAGTCCGTCGATGCACCAGAGCAGGTAGTACTGCCGGCCCCACAGGGCGTGGTGCCCCGGTCTGACGAAGCGTCCCAGCACGCGGGAGCCGAGGAACGGCAGGAGGACGCGGGCGAGCACGGAGACCAGGACGCCCACCAGGAGCATGTCCCACATCAGGGCGTAGCTGAACTGACCGCCGTAGGAGTACAGGACCGCGGCGAGCGGGGAGCCGACGAGCATGGCCGCCAGGACCATCGTCGTCACCTGCGCGAGGCCGCACAGCGCCACGCGGCCGCTGGTGTGGTGCAGCGGCGCGGGGCGGTCGTCCGGGGCGGCCGCGGCGGGGACGTACGCCGGGGCGGCGTCCAGGTGGCGCGCCAGGTCCCGGACGGTCGGGTAGGTGTAGATGTCCGCGATGGAGATGTCCTGGTCCGGGTGCGCGCGGCGCAGCTCGGACGTGGCGGTCGCGGCGAGCAGCGAGTGCCCGCCGAGCTCCATGAAGAAGTCCGCCTCCACGGAGAGCTGGTCCTCGGGGATGCGGAAGACCTTGGACCACACCTCCGTGATCCCCCACTCGGCGTCCGTCGCCGGCGGGACCAGCCCCATCGTGGTGACGAAGCGGGGCGTGCTGGGGTCCGGCAGGTTCTTCCGGTCCACCTTGCCGCTGACCATCATCGGCATCGCGGGCAGGATCTCGTAGAAGGACGGCACCATGTACGGCGGCAGCGCCGCGACCACGGAGTCGTGGAGCAGCTCGAAGAGGGCGCGCTCGTCGCGCACCGGGGCGCGCAGGGTGAGGAACGCCGCGACGTCGTCGCCGCCGGAGGTGAGCTTCACGGCGGCGTCCGCCACCGCGTCCTCCCGGCGCAGCACGTTCTCGATCTCCTGCAGGTCCGCGCGGTGACCGCGGATCTTCACCTCGCTGTCGGCGCGGCCGAGGTACTCGATCTCGCCGTCGGGCATGAACCGGCCCAGGTCGCCGGTGCGGTAGATCCGTCCGGCCCGGGGCCCGTCCGGGTGGGGGCGGAAGCGCTCCTCGGTGACGTGCGGCAGGTTGACGTAGCCGCGGGCCACGCCGGGGCCGGCGATGCAGATCTCGCCCGGCTCGCCGTCGGCGACCTCGTTCATCTCCTCGTCGAGGATCCGCACCTCGTAGGTGGGCAGGGGCTTGCCGATGGTCACGGGCCGCCCGGGGGCGAGCTCGCCCCACGTGGCGGTCACGGTGCCCTCGGTGGGGCCGTAGGTGTTGAGCATCCGGCGCTCGGGGGTGCACCACCGCTCCACGAGGTCGGCGGGGCAGGCCTCGCCGCCCACCAGGATGCTGCGGATGCGGGGCAGGTCGTGCTCGAGGGTGGCCAGGACGGTCGGCACGCAGTAGAGCACGGAGATCTCCATGCGCTGCAGAAACTCGGCGAGCCCCTGTCCCAGGCGGGCGTCGTCGGTGGGGCCGGCCACCAGGGAGGCGCCCACGGCCCAGGTCGGCCAGATCTCCTCGATGGAGAAGTCGAACGCGATGGTCATGCCCTGGTAGACGCGGTCCTCGGAGCGGACGTCGTAGACCTCGGGCACGATCTCGATGAAGTTGCAGATGCTCGAGTGCGCGACCTCGACGCCCTTGGGGCGGCCGGTCGAGCCCGAGGTGTAGATGATGTAGCACGTGGGGTCGCCCTCGTGGCGGACGACGGGGCGGTGCGCGGGCGCCTCCTCGAGCCGCTCGCCGATCCGGCCGACGTCGACGACGTCGGCGGGCGCGTCCTCGACCAGGGCCACGAACTCGGCGGAGGTCAGCATGAGGGACAGGTCGGAGTCCTCGGCGATGAACTGCACGCGGTCCGCGGGCAGGTTCGGGTCGATCGGGACGAAGGTGGCGCCCGTCTTGAGGATCGCCAGGAGGGACGCGTAGAGCATCGTGGAGCGCTGGAGCAGGATCCCGACGCGGTCGCCCGCGCTCAGGCCGTAGCCGGTGATCAGGTGGGCCAGGCGGTTGGCGAGCTCGTCGAGCTCCGCGTAGGTGTAGGCCCGGCCGTCGGCGTGCAGCGCCTGGGCGTCGGGGGTCAGGTCGCAGCTGCGCTCGAAGAAGTGGTGCAGCCGGGTGGGCTTGGTCTCCGTGCTCCGGACGCCCCGGGTCGAGGGCTCCGTCCACGGAGCTGCTCCGGCGGGGCCTCCCTTCGCGGCGGCCTCGTCCCACAGCACTCGCTCTGCCGCCGCAGTCTCCTCGCGGCGGTGAGAGCGATGTGGCACTGAGGTCATGTCCAACTCCTTTCGATGCACGTAACACCGGTGTTACCGGCATGTCCGTTCTACGGAGCGGGGTGTTATGGCCTCCTCACGGATCCGTCACGGCGGCGTTATTCCTCCGTTATCGATGCGTTCGTCGGTGGAGCTGCCAGGGGCGATGCCGACCGCGCGATCGGTTTCCAGTGGCAAAGATCACAGCCCGCATCTCGCTCTGCGAGACGTTTTCGACTGCAATCGTGCGGTTCCCGGGCCGGGGGTCGACGGTCGGGGACGCTCCCCCGGTGCGCGCCGGGGGCCGGGAGCTGGGTGGCCGGTCGCCCGTCCCGGCCACAGCTCCGGGGACAGGAGAATTCCCCCTGTTACCTTTCGTGAACGAGCGTCGGGTCGTCCTTGCACGCACGAGGCCCCCGCACGGGAACAGGACCGTCTCGTCCCTGTTCCCGTGCGGGGGCCTCGTGCTGCGCCGCGTCCCGGGTGCCGCTCAGCCGGCCGGGGAGCCCCGGTCCTCGTCGTCGCCGGAGGGCGTCGCCGCGGCGCCGTCGGGCCGGGCCGCCCAGGTGAGGTAGCCGCCGTCGAGGTTGACGACGTCCCGTCCGTGCTGCGCCAGGACCCGGGCCGCGAGGTAGCCGCGCAGGCCGGCCTGGCAGTGCACCACGAGCTCGCCCTCCGGCAGCTCGTCGAGGCGGTCCCGCAGCCGGTCCAGCTCGATGTTGATCCCGCCGGGGATCGGCATCGCCGTGTGCTCGCCCGGGGTGCGGACGTCCAGCAGGGTGGCGCCGGAGGCGAGGCGGTCGTCGAGCTCGTGCCACTGGACGGTCTCGACGAGCCCGTCCCGGTGGTTGCGGTCGATGTAGCCGAGCATGTTCACGGGGTCCTTGGCGGAGCCGTAGAGCGGGGAGTAGGCCAGCTCGAGCTCGGCGAGGTCGGCGGCCGCGATGCCGCCGGTGATGGCCGTGGCGAGGACGTCGATGCGCTTGTCCACGCCCGCCCCGCCCACGCCCTGGGCGCCGAGGATCGCGTCGTCCTCCGGGTCCACGAGCAGCTTGAGGGTCATCCCCTCCGCCCCGGGGTAGTAGCCGGCGTGGTTCGCGGGGTGCGTGTGGATCGCGCGGTAGGACCGGCCCGCGGCGCGCAGCCGCTTCTCGTTCCAGCCCGTGGCCGCGGCCGTGAGGCCGAAGACGCCGACCACGGAGGTGCCCAGCACCGGCCGGTCGGAGACGTCCATGCCGGCGATCACGTCGGCGACGAGCCGGCCCTGGAGATTGGCCGTGTTGGCCAGCGCGACGAGCGTGGCGGACCCGTCGAGGGCGTCGCGCTTCTCCACGGCGTCCCCCACGGCGTAGACGTCCGGGTCGGAGGTGCGGAGGTGCTCGTCGACGACGATGCCGCCGCGCGCCCCGACCTCCAGCCCCGCGGCCCGGGCCAGCGTGCTGTCGGGGCGGACGCCGACCGCGGCGAGGACCACGTCGGCCGGCAGCTCGGTGCCGTCGTCGAGCGTCACGGTGCGCTCCCCCACCTCGGTGACCGTGGTCCCCAGCCGCAGGTCGAGCCCGCGCTCGCGCATCAGGGTGTGCACGGGCTCGACCATCTCGGGGTCGAGCGGGGCCATGACCTGGGGGGCGGCCTCGACGAGGGAGACCTGCAGGCCGCGGTGGACGAGCTGCTCGGCGACCTCGAGGCCGACGTAGCCGCCGCCGACGACCACGGCGGAGCGGGCGCCCTCGACCGCGGCCACGACCGCGTCGGTGTCCTCGATGTCGCGCAGGACCAGGGCGCGCTCGATGCCGGGCACGGGCGGGCGGACGGGGACGGCCCCCGGGGAGAGGACGAGGACGTCGTAGCCCCGCTCCTCCTCCCGGCCGGAGGCGAGGTCCCGGACGCGCAGCACGTGCCGGTCCCGGTCGACGCCGACGACCTCGTGCCCCACCCGGACGTCGAGGCCGAACCGGGCGCCCAGGGACTGCGGGGTCTGCAGCAGCAGCGCGGAGCGCTCCTCGATGACGCCGCCCACGTGGTAGGGCAGGCCGCAGTTGGCGAAGGACACGTGGCCGCTGCGCTCGTACACCGTGATCTCGGCGTCCTCCAGCAGGCGGCGCAGACGGGTGGCCGCGGACATTCCGCCGGCGACGCCGCCCACTATGACGATTCTCATGCGGTCATGCTACCGGCGCCGCTCAGGCCGCCGCGCGGCCCGCCCGCTCCGGCCAGCCCGGTGTCCTGAGGCGGCGCCGGAGGGTGCTGCCGGGCCGGGAACCGGTGAACTCGCCGTCGGCCGCGCACGCCGCGACCCAGCCGGGCGCGTCCCGTCCCAGCACGTGCGCCGCGCGGGCGTAGGCCTGGGCCTCCACCGCGCTCTGCGCGGCGACCACGACCCGGTCCCACGGGCTCGCCGCGACGGCGCCGGTCACCGGGTCGACCAGGACGCTCCCAGGGCTCTCCACCACCGCGAGGCCCCGCCGGCCGCCCTCGACGAGGGCCGCCCGTACCCCGGGCTCCACACCGGTCCGGGGGTCGGCGCTCCGTGCCGCCGGGGCGGCGCCCACGAGGGCGGCGGCCGCGGCGGTCGGCCCGCCCACGGCGCACGCCGCGCCGACCTCGGCGACCAGCGCAACGCCGGGGTGCGTCTCCGTGAAGGCCCGGACGATGCGGTCCGCCGCCCACGCGTCCGCGACCGGCGCAAGGTCCAGGACCGTGCCGCGGCCCATGCGCAGCCGCCGGGTGGCCACGTCCAGGTCGAGGCGCCCGATCCCGGGCGCCGGGTGCGGCTCGAGCCCGTCCAGGGCCCGCCAGGCCGCCCCGCCGGTGGTGGGATCGGTGAGCCCGCTCGTGAGGCGGGCGGAGAGCAGAGCGGCCGCGACGATCCCGGCGAGCACGGGCCCGAGGACGACGTCGACGTCCTCGTGCTCGGCGAACCGGTTCAGCAGGGACAACTCCGAGTCGATGCGCTCGGGCGCGACGGCGCGGGCGGTCTCGCGGCGCACGTGCTCGGCGAGCCGGACGGCCTCGGCCTGGAGGTCCGGGGCGGGAGCGCGCACGGCGCCGGCGTCCGGGGCGCGGGGCGGGATCGGGGTGGGCATGACCGTCTCCTGGTGGTGGGGGGAGAGGCGGGCAACGGTGACGTGCGGGGGACACGGACAGCTGCTGTCGAGCATACGCGCGCCGGGCCCGGCCGGCGGTGACGTGACCCCCCGTTACCCGACCGTCGTGCTCGCGCACCGGGACCGGCCCGTGACGGCCGCCGGGCCGCCGGCCGGGACGCCGAGCGGGGCCCCGGAGGGAGCCCGCACCCAGCGCAGCACGTCGGCCGGGCGGTTCGTGGTGAGCTGCTGGACGCCCAGCGCGCGGCACAGGTCCACCTCCCGTGCGGTGTCGACCGTCCAGACCCGCAGCACGCGTCCCTCCGCCCGCCACTGCCGCACGAGGTCGGGGCGGGCCCGGACGAGGTCCAGCCCCGGGCCCACCAGGTCCACGAGGCCCGCCGAGATCACGGGCAGCGCCGGCGGCACCACGAACCGCATCCCGGCGTGGAGCACCGCCGCGGCCGTGCGGCCGACGCGCAGGCTGTCCCCGACCGTGCGGCGGGTGGTCGTCCCGACCAGCTGGCACACGTGCCGGGCGGGCACCGTCTCCAGGAAGTGCCGGACGGCGTCGGGGTGGAAGCTCATCAGCGAGACCGTGACGTCGTCCAGCCGCCCGGTCTCGGGGTCCCAGCCCTCCCGCATCAGCAGACCGAGGACCTCCTCCTCGAGCCGGTGGCCGAACGGGCTGGGGTGCTTCGTCTCCACGGCCAGGCCCACGGGCCGGCCCGCTCCCCGCAGCAGGTCCAGCAGCTCGGGCAGGGTGAGCAGCTGACGGTCCGGCGCCCCGTGGCCCGGCGGGATGCGCACGCCCTTCCAGGAGGTCCAGTCGAGGCGGCGCAGCTCGGCGAGCGTGCGGGCGGAGACGGGGCCCCGGCCGTCGCTCGTGCGGCCCAGCTGGGCGTCGTGGTGCAGGACGAGGTGGCCGTCGCGGCTGAGGTGGACGTCGCACTCCACCCCGTCGGCGCCGTCCAGCAGCGCCTGCACGTAGGCGGCCCGGGTGTGCTCGGGGAGGTCCGCGCTGGCCCCCCGGTGCGCGTAGACGATCGGCCGCACGGCGCTCCCTCGGCTGTCGGTCGGGGCGCGGTGGGCCCCGCTCGTGCACCAGGCTAGGCAGACGCGGTGAACGCGGGGCCACGCCCCGGCGGACCTGTCGTGAACGACGACGACGCCCCGCCGGGGGCGGGGCGTCGTCGAGCGGCAGCGCGGCAGCGCGGCGCGGGGTCTACTGCTCGCCGGTGATCTCGCCGCGGGCCGCGGCGGCCGTGTCGGCCTTCCGGCCCCGCCTGCCCTTCCGGGACGTGCCGTCGTCGAAGCGGGGGGCCCGCTCCTCCGGCCCGAGCTCGGCGGGGAACGTGGTGGGCAGCGGCCCGAACGCCTCGTGGGTCGCGGCGATGACCTGCTTGGACATGGCCAGGTTCGCTCCCCCGCCGACGATCGCGCCCACGCCGAACGGCAGGGCGCGGCCGAACACGGCGCCGGTCTGCTTGAGCAGGAAGCGCTTGACGAACATGTTGCGGATGATCCTGCTGACGTCGAAGGTCTTCGAGTCGTCCTTGCCCATCATCAGGCCCCAGGAGGACATCATGCCGCGGCCCTTGGTGCCGCTGGCCAGGATCTGGTTCATGACCTGGCGGCCGTCCTCGCCGAGCATCAGGGCCATGACCATGGTGCGGGTCTTCTCCGGGTCCTCCGTGTGCACCCCGTGCAGCTCGGCGATCGCCTGGGCGTACAGGGCGGTGGCCTCGAGGTAGCCGACCACCGCGAACGAGGACAGGCCTAGGGACGCGACGGTGCCGATGCCGGGGACCACCGCGGTGGCGCCGACGGCCCCGCCGCCCATGGTCACGGACCGGACGTAGATCTTCTCGAGCCGCCTGGCGATCTGCTCGGGCGTCTCGTCGGGGTGGTCGGCGCGCTCCTTCTTCACGAAGCCCAGGACCACGGGCCGCTGCACGCGCAGCACGGTGTCGAGGAGCTTGTTCATGGCGGGCTTGGGCTTGCCCTCGTCGTCGAACGCGTTGCTCAGGGGATTCAGGTCCATGGCGTGCTCTCCTTGTGGGGTGCCGGGACGGTGGGTCTCGGCCCACTATATGCACAGCAGGCTGATCGGGTCCCGGGATTCGCCGACGGCTGAGGAGGGGGCGCGGTCAGCTCCTGGGCAGCCGGGAGACGGACGGGTCGACCTGCTGGAAGGAGTCCGGGAACTCGGCGCGCAGCCGGACCAGCTCCCGGGCGAAGGCGTCCAGGTCCCGGTCCTCCTGGCTGACCGGCTGCCACTGCCGGGCCGGCAGGGCGTGGCCCTGGTCGTCGAGGGCGACCATGACCATGAGGCAGTTGGTGGTCAGCGCGAGCTCCCCGGTCGCAGGGTCCCCCGACCAGCAGTTCACGGAGATGTGCAGGCCGCGGGCCGCGGTGTGGATGAGCCGCGCCCGGACCTCCACGAGGTGGCCGATGTGCATGGGCCGGTAGAACCGGACGCCCCCGGCGTAGACGGCGATGACCGGCCGGCCCGCCCACCGGGCCCCGCACACGTACGCGGCCTCGTCGATCCAGCGCATGGCCGTGCCCCCGTGCACCTTCCCGCCCCAGTTGATGTCCGTGGGCGCGGCGAGGAAGCGCAGCACGGTCTCCTCGGCGGTGCCCTCGTCCGTGTACCGCTGCTCCGCCATCAGCTCCTCGATGCTGTTGCGCAGCTCGATCCGACGCTGCGTGACGGCCGACTGCTGGCGCTCGTGCTCCGTCTCGGGCGCCCACTGCGGGACGGGGGTGGGGCGGCCGTCCCCGTCCACGGCCACCATGATGATCAGGCACGTGTCCTTGAGGGTCACCCCGTGCTCGCGGGGGTCCGCGGAGGCGACCTCCACCCGGATGTGCATCGAGGACCGTCCGGTGTGCACGATCTTCGCGGAGACCTCCACCATGTCCCCCACGCACACCGGGCGGTCGAAGTGGATGTTGCCCACGTACGCCGTCACGCAGTAGGCCCGGGACCAGCCCACGGCGCACGCGTAGGCGGCCTTGTCGATCCACTCGAGGACGCGCCCGCCGTCCACGGTGCCGGTGCGCCCGGCGTCGGTCGGGGCGGCGAGGAAGCGGAGAACAGCGGTGTCGCGTGCGGCCATGCCCCCAGTGTGGCACGGGTCACCGCGCGGTCCGCCCCGCGGCCCACCCGACCGCTCGCCCGCTCACTCGACGACGGGCGCCCACGCGTTGAGCCGGCGGAGCATGTCCGACTTCTTGCGGGTGTGCCCCTCCATCCGCACGAGGATGTCGTCGAGGGCCTCGATCGCGTCCACCACGAACGGTCCCTTGTTGAGCATCACGCACTCGGCGCGCTGGCCCATCGCCGCGTCCGTGACCTCCGCCCGGGAGGGCAGGCCCTTCTTGGCGAGGGACTCCAGGACCTGGGTGGCCCAGACCACGGGCACGTGCCCGGCCTCGCACAGCCACAGGATCTCCTCCTGCACCTCGGCCATCCGCTCGAACCCGGCCTCGACCGCGAGGTCCCCGCGCGCGATCATGACGCCCACGTCCTGCCACCGCATGGCCTCCAGCAGCATCGCGGGCAGGGACTCGAAGCCGCCCACGGTCTCGATCTTGAGGGTGACGTCCAGGGCGGTGTTGCCGATCCGCTCGAGCTCCCGCAGCAGGTCGGTCACGTCCTCCCGCGAGCGCACGAAGGACATGTTGACGATGTCGGCGTGCTCGGCCACGAACGGCAGGTGCGTGCGGTCCTCGTCGGTGAGCGAGGAGATGCGCAGGTCCGTCTCGGGCAGGTTGATGCCCTTCCCCGCTTTGAGCTTGGTGCCGTCGGGGCCCGCCTGCAGCACCTCCAGCGCGATCTCGTCGGGCCCCACGGAGGTGATCCGGCAGCGGATCCTCCCGTCGTCGATCCAGGCCGGCTGCCCCTCCCGGGCGTCCGTGAACACCTCGGGCAGGGAGCAGCCGATCCGGAACGGGCTCTCGGACCGGACCGGGGCGGGTGCGAGGTCCCGGGTCAGCACCACGGTGTCCCCCGCGCGCACGCGCAGGGACTGCTCGACGGCGGGCAGCTCGCCGAGCACGCCCTCCGTGCCGTCCTCGGCCCGCACGGCCAGGCCCGTGGCGAAGTACACGGTCTTGGCGCACTCGACGAGCACGCCGGGCCCGGTGGCCTCGATCACCCGCAGGGTCCGTCCGGAGCCGCGCGCGTCCTTGAGCCGCAGCCGCTCCCCCGGGGTGCGGGCCGCGGTCCAGGCTGCGCCGGCCACGGGGACGGCCGGGGCGTCGTCGTCGACCGCCGGCTCCGCCTCGCCCAGCCAGAGGCGGGCCGGGGCGGTCACCCGGCCGCCGCTGTCCCGGGTGGGCTTGATCTTCTCGACCTGCGGACCGGGCTCGATCGGCCCGGTGCGCAGCTTGGGCCCCGCGAGGTCCATGGCCACGCGGACCTCGCGGCCGAGCGCCTGCCCGGCCGCCCGGACGTGCCCGATCATGGCCGCCCACTGCTCGGGGCCGTCGTGGGCGCAGTTGATCCGGGCCACGTCCATCCCGGCGCGGACCATGTCCTGGACGAGCCGGGGGTCCGAGGCGGCCTCCGAGGGGAAGGTGACCATGATCCGGGTGCTGCGCCCCTCCCGGCCCGGGCCGAGCAGGGCCGCGGTGTTGCGGCGCAGCACCTCCGCACCGGGCTCGCCGGGCTCGTCGGGGCCGGGCGCCCCGACCTCCTCCTCCGGCCGGCCGGCGAGCACGCGGAGGGTCTCCAGCACGGCGCCGAGGTGGCTCATGACCCCGGCCTCCATCCGCCCCAGGGAGGACACGCCCAGGCCGCTGAGGTCCCGCTGCAGGTCCCGCACGTCCTGGCTGCGCACGGCCACGTAGTCCACGAGGTTGAGCGCGGACCCGCGGTGGCGGGGGTTCACGCGCTCGAGCTGCGGCACGGCCGTCCGGCGGGCCCGGAGCACCACGTCGACGAGCGCCGCGACCCGGTCGTGCAGCCGCGCGGCGCACTCCTGCCGGGCGGTCGCCGCCATGCCGTGCTCCCTCCCGCGGTCCCGGCCGGGTGCTGCCCCGCCGCGACCGCCGTCGACCTGCTGACTCCCCATGATCCTCCTCGTCCGCCCGGCTGTCAGCGCCGACCGTACCCGCCCCGGGCGAACAGCGGCTGAACACGAGGCGACGGGGCCTCAGGCGGGGCGGGCGAACGGGGAGCGGCGCAGGCGGTAGCCGTGGACGGGGATCAGCCGGCGGGAGCCGGTGCCGGCCTCCAGGATCCAGAGCAGCCGCAGGTGGGGGGCGCACTGGCCCACCGTGCCGACGTGGCGGAGGTGGCCCTGCTCCCACACCTCGATCCGGTCGCCGGGGCGGATCCGTGCGGGGTCCTGGACCCAGGTGTCATCGGCGGTCGCGTCGACGGTCGTCGCTCGGAGGGTCGTCATGGCGGCACGTCCTCTCGGGGGTCGGCGTCCGGGGAGGGGGCCCTCGGACACCTCCAGGATCGTCCGCGGATGTGGCCGGCACGTTTCCGTGCGATGGACGGGCCGTGCATTCGTCCCGCGGTGGCTGTGGGACTCACCACGGGGACCGGCGGAGGGCTAGGCTCGTGCGGACGCCACCGCCTGCGCGCGCCCCGCGGCGGGCGGCAGGTCCCGCCACCGGAAGGAGCCGCTGTGATCAGCTCGGAGAACGTCAGGGCCTACGTGGAGCGCATGGCCTCGGACGAGCCCGCCCCCGGCGGCGGCGCCGCGGGCGCCCTGCAGGCCGCGCTGGGCGCGGCCCTGATCGCGATGTCCGCCCGCTACTCCACGGCGTCCGAGCACGCGGACCGTGCCCGGCGCGCGGCCGACCGGGCCGAGGAGCTGATCCCGCGCGCGCTGGGCCTGGCGGACGCCGACGCCGAGGCCTTCGGCGCGCTCTCGGCCGCCTACACCCTGCCGAAGGACACCGCCGAGGAGAAGGCGGAGCGCTCACGGGCCGTCCAGGAGGCCACGGCCGGCGCCGCGCGTCCCCCACGGGAGCTGATCGGCGTGGGCACCGAGGTGGTCGGGCTCGCGCGCGAGCTGACCGGCTGGTGCAACCCCAACGTCCTCAGCGACGTGGCGGCGGCCTCCGAGGCGGCCCGGGCCGCGGTGGCCACGGCCATGGTGACGCTCGAGATCAACGTCCGCGCCCTCAAGGACGCCGCGACCCGGGAGGAGCTGCGTGCGGGGCTGGCCGAGGGCGAGCGGGCCGTCGAGGACGCCGCGGAGCTCACGCGGCTGATCCGCGAGCGCGTCCGGGGCTGAGGACCGGGCCCGCGGGGCCTCAGTCCTCCGCGCCCGCGGCGCTCTCCGTGCCCGCCGTGCCCGCGGGGCGGCGCACCCCGAAGGAGCCGACGACGGCGAGCAGCGAGATGATCCCGCCGCACAGGAAGGCGCTCCGCACGCCCGCCTCGGTGGCCTCCGGAGCCGAGGCCCCGGAGGCCGCCGCGCCGGCGGCGGAGAGGGTCAGCACGGTGACGAACAGGGCCGTGCCCGCCGCGCCCGCCACCTGCTGCAGGGTGCCCACCATGGCGGAGCCGTGCGAGTACAGCCGTGTCGGCAGGGCGCCCAGGCCCGCGGTGAACAGCGGGGTGAACATCAGGGCCAGACCCGTGCTGAGCACCACGTGGGCGAGCAGCACCATCGGGACGGGCGTGGCCCCCGTGGTGGAGGCGAGGTACCACAGGGACGCGCTCAGCAGGATCGAGCCCGGCACGAGCAGCACGGTGGGGCCCGATCGGTCGTAGACCCGGCCCACGAAGGGTGCCAGCAGTCCCATGACGAGCCCGCCGGGCAGCAGCAGCAGGCCCGTGCCCAGGGGGTCGAGGCCGTGCACGGTCTGCAGGTAGATGGGCAGGACGATCAGCGTGCCGAAGAGGGCCATCATGCTGACGGCGAGCACCGCCGTGGACATCGTGAACACCCGGGACCGGAAGGTGCGCAGGTCCAGCAGGGCGCGGTCCGCGCGCTGCAGCCGCGTCTGGCGCCGCACGAACACGGCCAGCGCTGCCACGCCCAGCACGAGCGGCACCCACGCCGGGAGCGCGGCGTCCCCGCCCTCGCCGAGCGTGCTCAGGCCGTAGACCAGGCCGCCGAAGCCCAGGGCCGAGAGCACCACCGAGACCACGTCCAGCGGCGCCGGACGGGGCTCGGTGACGTTCTGCATCCGCCACGCGCCGAGCAGCAGGGAGCCCACCGCGATCGGCAGCACCAGGATGAACATCCACCGCCACTCGAGCACGCTGAGGATGACGCCCGAGATGGTGGGCCCCACAGCCGGGGCCACCGAGATGACGATCGAGATGTTGCCCATGACCCGCCCGCGCCCGGCCGGCGGCACCAGGGTCAGCACCGTGGTCATCAGCAGCGGCATCATGATGGCCGTGCCGCCGGCCTGCACCACCCGCCCCGCGAGCAGCGTCCCGAACCCGGGCGCGGCCGCGCAGACGAGGGTGCCGAGGCTGAACAGGGTCATGGCGGTCAGGAACACGGGCCGGGTGTGCAGGCGCTGGAGCAGGAACCCCGTCACCGGGATGACCACGGCCATGGTCAGCATGTATGCGGTGGTGAGCCACTGGCCGGCGACCGCCGTGACCGAGAGGTCGGCCATGAGGCGGGGCAGCGCCACGCCCATGATCGTCTCGTTGAGGATCACCACGAACGTGGAGACCAGCAGCAGCCCGATGACCAGGCGGTTGCGGGCGGAGTGGTCGGTGTCCGCGACGACGGCCGGGGGGCCGGTGTCCGGGAGCCCGGTGGCGGGCGCGGGGGCGGGGACGGGAGGGGTCTCGGACACGGGGACGTCGGGTGCCATGGGCGGGGGATCCTTCGGGACGCAGCAGTGGTTCACCGGTAGAGCCGTCCCGGCCCCCGCTTCATTCCCGTCCGGGAAGTGACAATGGGCTCATGCGCAGATACCTCAAGGACGCCGGCGTGCACGCCGAGATCACCCCGGACGGCTTCACCGAGGGCGGGTTCGTGCTCTCCATCGGCGGGGCCGAGCAGTCCCACGTGGACCTCGCCCGCCCCGGGGAGATCTTCTACGAGTACCTGCGGCGGATCGGCGGCGTCGTCGACGTGGTGGCGGCGCCGGGTGCGCCGGTCACCGCGGTCCACCTGGGCGCCGGGGCCCTGACGCTCGCCCGGTACGTGGCCGCGACCCGGCCCGGCTCCGCGCAGGTGGCCGTGGAGCTGGAGCGGGAGCTGCCCGCGTTCGTGCTCGAGGCGCTGCCCCTGCCCGCGGGGGCGGACGTGCGCGTCGTGATCGACGACGCCCGGGCGGCCCTGCCGGACGTCGTCGCCCCCGGGACCGCGGACCTCGTGGTCCTCGACGTCTTCTCGGGCCGGGACGCTCCCGCCCACCTCACGGAGCCGTCCTTCTACGCCGAGGCCGCCGGGGTGCTGGCGCCCGGCGGGGTGCTGGTCGTCAACGTGGGCGACGATCCCGGGCTGGCGTTCTTCGCCGGGCAGGCGCGGGCGATGCGGGAGGCGCTGGCGGACGTGTGGTGCCTGGCCGAGGAGCGGCTGCTCACGGGGCGCTACCCGGGCAACCTGGTCCTCGTGGGCGGGCGCCGGGCCCTGCCCCGGGAGTGGGCGGACGCCTTCGCCGCCGCCGGACCGCACCCGGCGGGCGTGCTGGACGGCCTGGGCCTGGAGGAACTGCTCCACCGCCTGTAGCGTGGATCACACCGCCGAGCCGAGGAGCGTGCTGTGAGCACCGCCGAGAACACCGCAGAGAGCACCGCCACGAACACCACCGCGAACATCCCCGGGAACACCGCCGGGGACACCGCCGGGGACACCGCCGTCCTGGAGTCCGTCCCCGCCGTCGAGGGCGAGACGTTCTCCCGGGTGGCCCTGACGCCGGCCGCCGTGGAGCTGCTCGGGACGCTGCGGGGGATCCACGGGCGGCTGATGTTCCACCAGTCCGGCGGGTGCTGCGACGGCTCCGCGCCCATGTGCTACCCGGCCGGGGACTTCCTCACCGGCCCGGCGGACGTGCTGCTGGGCGTATTCACGCTGCCCGGTGACCCGGCCACGGCCGAGCTCGAGTTCTGGATGTCCCGCGAGCAGTTCGAGTACTGGAAGCACACCCTCCTCACGGTGGACGTGGTGGAGGGCCGCGGCTCCGGGTTCTCGGTGGAGGCGCCGGAGGGCAAGCGCTTCCTGATCCGCTCGGTGCTCATGCAGGATCCGGCCGGCTCCTGAGCCGGCCCTGCTCGTCGAAGGACGGGCCCCGGTCGTGGACCGGGAAGGTGGTGAAGGCCGGGACCTCGTAGGGGTGGGCCCCGGCCATCGCCCGCAGCACGCGCTCGCGCTCGGCGGCCGGATACAGCGTCTCGATGCGGACCTCGTCGACCTCCTGGGGCCGGCCGACCTCCCCGATCACGGGGTGCGCCCCCGGCAGCGGCGTGAACCGCCCGGTGCCGCGGCTCACGAACGCGGTGTGGGAGTAGTTCCCGGCCCGTCCCGCCCCGGCCTCGCCCAGGGCCTGCAGGACCTGCTCGGCGTGGGTGGCGGGGACGAAGACGACCAGGCAGTGCTGCTCGCCGCTCGGGGGCTCAGTGCTCATGGGGGGCGCAGACCTCCGGTTCGTCGTGGTCCGCGGGCTCCAGCTGGATCGTGGAGTGCTGGACGGACACGGGGAAGTGCTCGGCCACGCACTGCTGGATCCGGCCCAGCGCCTCCGCGGAGCCGCCGGAGTAGAAGTACTCCTCCTCGAGCACCACGTGGGCGGTGAGCACGGGCAGGTCCGAGGAGATCCGGGTCGCGTGCAGGTCGTGGACCTCCACCACGTGCGGGAGCTCGAGGATGTGCCCGCGGACCTCGTCCATGTCGAGCCCGGGGGGCACGCTCTCCATGAGCACGGACAGGGACTCCACGAGCAGCCGGATGGTGCGGGGCACGATGAGCGCCCCGATGAGCAGCGCCACCACGGCGTCCGCCTGCACCCAGCCGGTGAGGGTGA
The DNA here is from genome assembly GCF_013368965.1 of Kocuria salina. Classification (NCBI taxonomy): domain Bacteria; kingdom Bacillati; phylum Actinomycetota; class Actinomycetes; order Micrococcales; family Micrococcaceae; genus Kocuria; species Kocuria salina. Next base: position 410,224 of record NZ_SSSF01000002.1, on the reverse strand, counting down.
TGACCACGGCCGCGACGATCACGGCGACCGAGCCCAGTGCGTCGTTGAGCACCTCGAGCATCGCCGCGCGCAGGTTCAGGTTCGAGCGCCGGCCCCCGAAGAGCACGGCCATCGCCACGAGGTTGCCGGCCAGGCCCAGGGCGCCGAAGACCAGCATCTCGGCCGAGGCCACCGGGTGCGGCTCGAGGAACCGGCGCACGCCCTCCACGAGCACGAACAGCCCCACGGCCAGCAGCACCCCGGCCTGCAGGGCCGCGGCCACAATCTCCGCGCGCCGCCAGCCCCACGTGCGCCGGGCGCTGGGCGGGCGCAGGGTCAGCTGCGCGGCGATCAGCGCGAGCAGCAGCCCGCCCGCGTCCGTGAGCACGTGGGCGGTGTCGATGAGGAGCGCCAGGGAGCCCGTCCACAGGGCGCCGACCAGCTGGACGACGAACAGCGCCGCGGTGATCCCGAGGGCGGTGGCGATCCGCCACCGGTCGGTCCCGGGGCCGGCGTGCGAGTACCCGGGCCCGTGGTCGTGCTCCGCGCGTCCGCGGTCCCCGGCGTGGTCGTGAGCCATGCCCCCATCGTAGAACGCGGGCGGGGGCGCGGCGTCGCGGCTCAGCCGGTGACGAACCCGCGGAACTCCCCGGTGGCGGGGCCGTAGTGGGAGTCCACCTTCATCACGGCGCCGGGCGTGCCGCCGCCGTTGAGGGCCTTGAGCAGGTCCCGCACGGCGTGCCGGGGGCCCTCGGCGATCACCCCCACGGTGCCGTCCGCGTTGTTCACCGCCGAGCCGTGCAGGCCCAGCCGCTCCGCGTGGCGCGCGGTCCACCAGCGGAACCCGACGCCCTGCACGGAGCCGTGCACCACGGCGGTCAGGCGCAGGACCTCCTCGAGGTCCAGCCGTTCGGGGTCCCGCCCGGCGGTGGCTCCCTGGTGGATCGGGGGCAGGCTCACAGGTCCACCACCGTGGACTGGCCGGGGTCGATCTGCTCCCCGGTGGCGCGGGCCCTGGCCCAGCGCAGCGCGGTGGCGACCGTCCCGGGGCTGCGCCAGTGCTCGGCGGTCTCCGTGCGCACGCGCAGCACCACGAGCCCGGGTGTGGCGGGCCCGTCCGGGTAGTACGCCTTCAGCGCGTCGGACCACAGCCCCTCGAGCACCTGCCGGTCCTCGACCACCTCGGCGGCGCCGGAGATCGAGACCCATTCGTGGTCCCCCACGAACGCGACGTTGACGGCGTCGTTGGCCGCCACGTCCCGGACCGAGGAGGTGTCCCGGCTGGTGAAGAAGTTGAGGTCCTCCCCCGGGGCCACGTCGACCACGGTCATCGGGCGGCTGACGAGCTTGCCGGTGGCCTCGCGGGTGCTGAGCATGCCGACGCGGGTGCGGTTCACGAACTCGACGATGTGCTGGATGTCATCCTGGTGGGTGCTCATGTGGTCAGATTAGGGAACGACCGGGCCTCGTGGCACGGCCGGGCCCGGGAATTCATCATGGGCGGAACCGCTTGTCGTGCGCCGGCGCGCCGGAACGGCCCGGCCGGCCGGCCCACGAGAAGGACGAGAGGACGAGAGCAGGACCATGGACGACACACAGGTCTCGGAGCAGACCGCGGAGAGCACGACGGAGAGCACCATCGGGGCGCTCAGCGCCCAGGACCGGATCGAGATCGCCGAGATCCTGAGCTTCTCCTCGCACCTGCTGGACAACCGCCAGTGGGACATGTTCGGGGAGGTGTTCGTGCCGGGAGTCCGCCTGAGCGCACCGCAGGGGGAGTTCGACGGCCCGGCGGGCGTGCGGCGCTTCGTCGAGTCCGTCGATCTCGCCCGCTTCCCCGCCACGCACACCCTGAACTCGATCGTGGAGGCCGTGGACGCGGACACCGCCGTGTGCTGGTCCAGGATGCTGCTGCTGACGTGGGACCGGAGGGTGGCCTGCGGCGACTACATCGACACGTTCCGCCGCACCGCCGACGGGTGGCGGATCGAGCGGCGCACCGTGGCGCCCCGCAACGACTCCGCCTCCGCGGCGCTCGCCGAGGGCGGCTACGCGCCGGCCCCGTACGCCTACGCGATGTTCGACGACGCCGTGCTCGCGGCCGCCGACCGGGCCCGCCGGTGAGCCCCGCACCGGGCGCGGGGTGGGACCGGGTGCCCGCCGCCGACGCGCTCGAGATCGGCACCGTCCTGAGCCGGTGCGCCCGGGTGGTGGACGCCCGCGCCTGGCCGGACCTGGACCGGGTGTTCACCGGGGACGCCGTCGTCGTCTCCCCGGGCGGGACCGCGCGCGGGCCCGCGGAGATCGCCGAGCGGACCCTGGCCGAGACCCGGGACCCCCACTTGGTCACCGACACGGTGCTGCGCCGGCTCGCCCCGGACCGGGTGCGGGCCTGGAGCAAGTGGCTGGTGGTGTGCGCCGACGGGACCGCGCTGGGCGGGGACCAGCTGGACCTGTTCGTGCGCACCCCGGACGGCTGGCGGATCGCCGAGCGCCGCATCGCCGCCCTGGACGCGCCCGGCCCCGGTACGACCGGGCCCGGCGCGACCGCACGCGTCCTGGGGACGGCCGACTTCCTGGCCTAGGAACCCTGCGCCGTTCCTGGTCAGGGGCCCTGCGGCGAGGGGCGGCCGCCGCGCCCGGGGTCCCGGTGCGCGGCGGCCGCCCCTCGTGCGGTGCGCTCAGGCGGTCACGGCTGCACCTCGAGCGCCTCGGTGATGAGCGTGTGGCCGTCGGAGAACTCGATGGTCTTCCCGATGGTCGAGGGGTCGTCCAGCACGGCCGCGACCACGAGCGCCACGTTGGCCCGCGAGGTCCGGTGCTCGCCGTCCCGCTCGCCCGCGGACACGTCGATCCTGCCGGTCGCCTCGTCCTCGGTGAGGGCGCCGGGGCCCACGATCGTCCAGTCGAGCGAGGAGGCGCGCAGGTGGTCGTCGGCGTCGGCCTTGGCCTGGGCATAGGCGTGGAAGGGGTCGTCCTCGGGGACGCCGTGGTCCTGGCCGGCGCCGAAGTAGGAGACCATGACGAAGCGCTTGGCGCCGGCCATCACGGCCGCGTCCATCGCGCGGATCGCCGCGTCCCGGTCCACGGCGTAGGTGCGCTCGGGGCTGCCGCCGCCGGCGCCGGCGCTCCACACGACGGCGTCCTGGCCCTCGAGCAGGTCCGCGAGCTGGGCGACCGACAGCTGCTCCACGTCGGCCACCACGGGGGACGCGCCGGTGTTCTCGACGTCGTCCGTGTGGTCGGGGTTGCGGAAGATGCTCGTGACGTCGTTGCCGCCGGTCTTGAGCAGCTGGGCGAGGACGAGGGCGACCTTGCCGTGGCCGCCGATGATGGCTGTGCGGGACATGGATGTGCTCCTTGGGGTGGTGAGGGGACGTGGTGTTCTCCCCCGACGCTAGCCCCCTCCCGGCCGCAGGGACACGGCTCACGCGGAGGGCGAAACCGGGAATGCGCCCGGCCCCGGCGTCCGGCGCCGCGGACGCCTCGGGTAGCCTCGACGGGACCCCTGTTCCCGACCGGAGGCTGCCCCGTGCTGATCTTCCAGCTCCTGCTGACCGCGATCGCCCTCGTCCTGCTGGTCGTCGCCCTGATCGACGGCGCATGGACGCTCGCGCTCATCGCCGCCATGATGCTGATGATCGCGGTGTCCGGCGTGTTCATCGCCTACCGCCGGGAGAAGCACCTGGGCCGGCGCTGAGCGCCCCCGCTCCTCCCCCGGGCCGCTGCGGGGCTACTCGGCGGCGTCCTCGATGCCGGTCACGGCGGTGAGGATGAACACCGAGTCCTCCAGGGCCACCACGGAGTGCCGCTCCGCGGGGATCACGTGCAGGTGTCCGGCCCCGAGCACCAGGTCCTCGCTCGAGGAGACCCGGATCCGCCCGTGCAGCACCTGCAGGCTCCCGGCGTAGGGGGCGTTGTGCTCCGCGAGCACCGCCCCCTCCTTGAGGGCCAGGAGGGTCTGGCGCAGCACCTTCTGGTGCAGGAGCTGCTCGGCGCTGCGCCCGTGCGGGGCGTGGCGTGCCTCGTTCAGGTGCTGCAGGGCGATCTCGTTCAGGTGCTGCATGGTTCTCCTCCTGGGTAGGTGATCCGGTCTCCGTCGACCACGGCGAAGTCCCGCAGCGTCGCGGGGGTCAGCTTGCCGGGGCCCATGATGTGCTGCACGTCGTGCCCGCGCACCAGCAGGGCCTCGGCCACGAGCGAGCGGTGGCAGCGCCACCAGACGGCCTCCGCGCACATGATCGCGACCACGCGGTCCTCGGCCAGGCGCTCGAGCCCGGCCAGCGCGGCCCGGAACTCGTCGGTCAGCATGTGGTCGGCGTAGCCGCGGAAGGACTCGTTGCGCCAGGCGGTGTTGACCGAGTCCTTCGAGGTGGGGCGCAGCCCGCCAAGGCCCTTGCAGTAGCTGTGCCCGATGCCGGCCTCCGCGAGCGTGCCCGGCAGCGCGTCAAGGTCGAACTGCGGGTTCTTCCGCGAGCGCGGCACCGTGCGGATGTCGACGAGCTGCTGCACCCCGGACTCCCGCAGCAGCGCCACGAACTCCTCGGCGGAGCGGGTGGAGTGGCCCACGGTGTAGACGGTGTGCGCGGTCATGTCCCCACCCTACTGACCGGGCACGGAGGCCTCCCCGTCCCGACACGGCCCGCTCCGCGGGAGCCGGCCCGGGCCGTCACGACCCGCCGGAGCCGGCCTCGGTCCAGCGGGCGGACCCGCCCGGGGTCCGGCGGCCGACGGCCGCCCGGGAGTTCCACGCCTCGTGGTCGGCCATGGTGAAGCGCCGGCCTGTCACGGCGGTCGGGACGATGCGGACGAACTGGTCCTTCATCCCCTCCTGCCACGGGAACAGGGGCAGCTGCAGGGCCTCCATCAGGGCGTGGCCCGGCCGGACGCTCTCGGCGCCGCCCTTCACGATCACGCTCCACGCCGTGGCGGTCGCCGGGTCGTGCCCGTCGATCTCGAGGGCCACCGCCAGGCCCTCGAGCGCGCCGCTGACCTTCGTGCCCAGGCCCGAGCGGAACACGATCGTCCCGCGGTCGACCACGTAGTTGATCGGGAAGATCTCCGGCGCCCCGTCCACCACGACGGCCAGCCGGGCGACGCCGTCCGCCCGCAGCCGGTCCCAGCAGTCCTCGGGGGCGAGCTCCTCCACGTCCTTGCGGTACCACTCCACCGTCGACCCCTTCCGTGCTCCTCGGCCGCCCGGGGGTGCCCGGCCGCCACCTCCAACCTACGGTGCCGCCGCCGCCGGGGGAACAGGACCGGCCCGCGCTGCGGCGCCCGGTCCGGGACGTGGGAGAATCGGGGCCATGAGCGTGGTGATCGCGGGATGCGGAGACCTGGGCACGGAGATCGGGCTGCGGCTGGCCGGGCAGGGGCACGAGGTGCTGGGCCTGCGCCGCCGTGCGGAGCTGCTGCCGCCGCCCCTGACCGGGATCGCGGTGGACCTGAGCACCGAGGTGCCCGAGCTGCCGGGCGACGTCGAGCTGCTGGTCGTGGCCACCGCCGCGGACGGGCGGACGCCGGAGGCCTACCGGGCGGCCTACGTCGACGGCCTGCGCCACCTGTTCGACGGGCTGCGCGCCGCCGGGGCCCTGCCCCGGCGCGCCCTGCTGGTCTCCTCGACCGCCGTGTGCGGGGACGCCGACGGCGGGGAGGTCACCGAGGACACCCCGCCGGACCCCTCGACCCCGACCGCGCGGATCCTGCTGGAGGCCGAGGAGCTGTTCCACGAGCAGTTCCCGCACGGCACGGTCCTGCGGCTGTCCGGGATCTACGGGCCGGGCCGGACGCGGCTGATCGACAAGGTGCGCTCCGGGGACGGTGCCGCCGGGGCGGCCTGGACCAACCGCATCCACCGCGACGACGCGGCGGCGGCGGCCGTGCACCTGCTGACCATGGATGCGCAGCCGCTCACGCTGTACCTGGGCACGGACGACGAGCCCGTGCCCGAGCTCGAGGTCCTCGAGTTCCTGGCGCAGGAGCTCGGCGTCCCCCGGCCCGAGGACGTCCCGGAGGCGGACGCGCCGCGCCGGGGCTCGAAGCGGCTGTCCAACCGGCGGCTGCGGGAGTCCGGCGTCGAGCTGCGCCACCCCACGTACCGAGAGGGCTACCGGGCGGTGCTCGCCGGGGAGGGCGTGCGCCACCCCTGACCGGCGCCGACCCGCAGGACGACGTCGCGCACCTCGTAGGCGGCGATCAGCTCGACCCACGAGACCCGCGGCGGGTGCGCGAACTCCAGGGGCAGCCGCAGCAGGCGCTGCAGGAAGACGTCGGTCTCCTGGATCGCGAGGAACCCGCCCGGGCACCGGTGGGCGCCGTCCCCGAAGGACATCGCCTCGGGCCGGATCCCGCGCGGCCGGGACCGTTCCGGGCACAGCTGCCGGGCGTCCTCCCCCAGGGCCTGCTCGTCGGTGTTCGCCTGGCGGACGTAGAGGTCGAGCAGCGCCCCGACGGGCACCTCGTGGCGCTCGTCCCCGTCCTCCAGGACCAGCTCCCGCGTGGTCCGGCGGTAGAGGTGGCCCACCACCGGTTCCAGGCGCAGGATCTCGTGCAGGATCCCGTGCCGGGCCGGCTCGTCGGCCGCGAGGTACTCCTCCCGCAGCCGGTCGTCCTCCAGCAGGTGCCAGGCGGCCACCGCGATGAACTCGCGGGTGGTGGCCATGCCGGCGGCCGCGTAGGTGAGGCACTCCACGAGGATCTCCCGGTCCGTGTAGTCCTCCGCGAGCAGGTGGGACACGACGTCCTCCTGCGGCTGACGGCGCCGGGCCCGGATGGCCGGGCGCACGTCCCGGAGCTGGAAGGCGGTCATCGCCCACATCGGCCGCAGGGCCCCGGCGACGGCGCCCAGACGAGCGGGGAGCCGGCGCCGCGGGGAACCGGCGGAGCCGGTCACGGGGCCGCTGAAGAAGCGCTCCAGGCGCCGGGACATCCCGTCGATGTCCGAGTTCGTCAGCCCCACCACCTGGGCGGCGACCTCCACGGAGTAGCGCAGGGTGATCGCGGACAGCTCGGCCCCGCCGTCCTGCCGGATCCGCTCGACCAGCTCGTCGGCGCGCTCCTCCATCAGGGCCCGGTAGCGGCGGCTCACCGCGGCCGGGGTGAAGAACCTCGCGGTGGCGGTGCGCTGGCGCCGGTGCTCCGGACCGTCCGCGTAGAGCACGGGCGGGTGGTCGCCGGTCAGGCCCTGCCGGGCGGTCTCCGCGCTGAAGCCGGCCTGGACCGTGCCGTCGGCCTCCCGCAGCACCTGGCGGACCATCGGCAGGGAGCGGACGTGCCAGACGCCGTCGAGCACCTCCACCCGCGGCACGCTGCGCTCGCCGGGCGGGGCGGTCCGGCGCCGGTCGCCGTGCGGGACGGGGCAGCGGGTCTCGGGGCGGGCGTCGTCGCTCATGGGCTCATGCTAGTCCCGGGGTCGGACCGGTCCGGCGTGGACCGTCTCAGTTCCGCTCCGCCTGGTCGTTCTCGATCTGCGCGGTGGCGGGCAGCACCTGGGAGGACGAGGGCCCGTCCAGCACGACCAGCAGCACGCGCAGGTCGGCCCCGGAGAGGTAGGCGCCCACCAGGCGGTGGTTGGAGTCGAGGACCACGAGGAAGCCCTCGGTCCGGTACGCCGGGACGGTGAGCTGGACCGGCCCCGACTCCTCCGCGAACTCCTGGCGCATGTGATCGATCTTGCCCTGCCGGTCCTCCGGCCACTGCTTCGCGGCCGCCTCGGCGAGGGTCAGCGGCCGGTGCTGCGGGTGCGACCACTCGCCCGGGTTGCCCTCGGGGTCCACATGCCACACCGTGTAGAGGTCGGCGAGCTCCTCCCGGGACGAGATCACGAGGTCCTCGATCCGGGAGTTCTCGTCGTCCACCGCACCCCAGTCGAGCCAGGCCCGGATGTCGTCGCCGAACAGGGTCTTGAAGTCCGAAACGTCCATGCCGTCATCTCAGCAGACTTGTGCGCTCACCGCCACAGTGACGCCGGGCCGGACGCTCAGGAGCCCTCGGAGCTCCCCCGGGCCGGGCGCGCCGCCGCCTCGGGCCGGACGTTGAACGCCGAGGCGGAGCGGTCGGCGGGCTCGGTCGGGAACACCGTGTGCCCCTCCGCCCACTTGTGCCGCGCGTAGGAGTGCAGCCGGTCCGCGAACGGCCCGTCCCGCCACTCCAGGTAGGGCATGTCCTGGCTCGCGTCGAGCAGGAAGTAGCTGCTGAACGCCCGGAGCACCTGCGGCGCGCCCGGGCCCGCCGCCGGCTCCTCCGCCGCGGCAGGATCCCCGAGCACCAGGAAGATCGGGGCTCCGGGCAGGCCGTCGCAGACCCGCACCTCCAGGCGTTCGGCCACCACGGGGTCGAGCTCGCCGAGGGCCCGGAGCTGGTGGACCAGCGTGTCGAAGCTGCGCCGCAGGTCCATGGGCGAGAGACCATAGTGGTGGCGGATCTCGCGGAGCCGGGACGCGAGCGCGGGCGACTTCGGGTCGAGGACCAGCAGCCGGACGCGGACCCCGGCGTCGAGCGCCTTGTGGATCGCGTCCAGGTCGCCGGCCAGGGTCAGCGGGAAGGTGTCCATCCACCACAGCTCCTGGCCGGGGCGCACGCCCCGGAGCACGTCGACCGCGTCGAGCTCCTCGCAGACCCCCACGAGGCCGAGCCGGTCGTCGCGGGCCGCCGTCGGCGCGGGGACCGGGGGACGCTGCGCCTCGACGGGCCCCGAGCCGTGCCAGTGCGCCAGCCCGGCGTCCAGGAGCAGCCCCACACCGCCCACGGTGAGCAGGACGGCCCCGGCGTCGAGGAGCACCTCCGACCACGCCCGCCCGGCCACCAGGGCGACGACGACGAGCGCCGCGCCGAGGCCGGCCAGCACGACCGGCGCCGTGACCGGGCGCCGCTCCGGCACGGAGCGCGCGGCGGCGCGCCACCCGTCGCCCCCGGCCCGGTCCTGGGTGGCACTGCGGATCTCCAGCACGGGACTCCCCCTCCTCGAGCGGCTCTGCTCCCACCCTGGCACGGCTCCTGACCTGGGCGTTAGCACCCCGGGCACCGGGGCTTTTTGTGACAGCCGGTGCGCCGCGCCCGTCCGACGCTCCGTCCCCACTTCTGCGGCACCGCACCCCACCATGCGTTTGCATACCTAAACTCGGAGTCGGGCGGGTGGGGGCACGGCGTCACGACCGCTTCCCCGCCCCGGGGACCGCCCCCACGCCCAGCAGCTGACCGCACCGGCCGCGCTGCCCCCTCCTGCGGAAGGCACCTCTCTTGGCCACGACACTCCGGGACCGCCTCGGCGACCGTCACAACCGCCTCAACGCCCTCCGCCTGGGTCTGGCGTCCCTGGTGATCGTCGGGCACACCTGGCCGCTGACCGGCGCGGACGGCCCGAGCCTCGAGGTCCTGTCCGACGTGGCCGTCAACGGCTTCTTCGTGCTCAGCGGCTACCTCATCGCGGAGAGCAGGGTGCGGACCACGCTGGTGCCCTACCTCTGGCGGCGGTTCCTGCGCATCTACCCGGCCTTCCTGGTGAGCCTGCTCGTGGTGGCCGCCGTCTTCGCGCCGCTCGCGGCCGCGCTCGAGGGCACGTCGCTCGACGTGGCCTCCGCCGCCGGCTTCGTGCTGAACAACGCCGACCTGAGGATCTCGCAGTGGGGCATCGACGGGACCCTGGTCCGGGTCCCGGCCCCGGACTCCTGGAACGGCTCGCTCTGGACGCTGTTCCACGAGGCCCTCGCCTACCTGCTGATCGGGCTCGTCCTCAGCCTCGCCGTCGCGGCGCGGCACGCCCGGTGGGTGCTGCCGGGGCTGTTCCTCGTCGTGCTCGTCCTGCGCCCCCTGGTCGAGGGCCCGCTGGAGGTCACGAGCCACCTCTGGCTCAACGGCGCCCGGCTGGTGGGCTACTTCCTGGCGGGCGCGGCGGTCTGGGCCTGGGCGGGGACGTGGCGGCCCACCTGGGTGCACGTCGCGGGGGCGGGCGTCGTCTACGCCGTGCTCACGGACCAGGGCTGGGCGGACCTGTACGGGCAGCTGCCGCTCGCCGTGCTGCTCCTCGGCCTCGGCGCCGCCCCGTCCCGGAACTGGACCACCCGCACCGACCTCTCCTACGGCGTCTACATCTACGCGTACCCGGTGCAGCAGCTCCTCGTGCTGCTCGGCACGGCGTCGTGGGGCGTCGCCGTCAACTCCCTGCTCGTCGTCCTGCTGACGCTGCCCCTGGCGCTGCTGTCGTGGACGCTCGTCGAGAAGCCCGCCCTGCGGGCCAAGGCGTGGCTCGACCCCCGCGACCGGCCCGACCGGCGGGTCCCCTCCGCCGGCGCGCAGAACCCCTCGCCCGCGGCCGTGGAGGGACGCCGTCCGGAGTGACCGCGCCGGCTCCCGCCCCCGCCGCCCGGCCGGCGCGCCCGGGACCCCCGGGCCTCCTTGTCCGGCACCGGGGCGGTGCCTACCGTGAGGAGCAGGCGGGCGCGACGCCGCCGGCCCCGACCCGTCAGGAGCACCCATGGACACCCCGGTGATCGAGGCCCGCGGGCTCGTCAAGACCTTCGGCCCCACCGCGGCCCTGGACGGCTTCGACCTCACCGTGGCGCCGGGGCAGGTCGCGGGCTTCCTCGGCCCCAACGGCTCGGGGAAGTCCACGGCGATCCGGGTGCTGCTGGGCCTGCTCCGGGCGGACGCGGGGACGGCCACCGTCCTCGGCCTGGACGCCTGGCGGGACGCCGTGCAGATCCACCGCCGCACCGCCTACGTCCCCGGGGACACGAACCTGTGGCCCAACCTGACCGGGGGCGAGATCGTGGACCTGCTCACCGGCATCCGCGGCGGACGGCGGCGGCGCCGCCGCCGCGACGAGCTCGTCGAGCGCTTCGAGCTCGACCCCACGAAGAAGGCCCGCAGCTACTCCAAGGGCAACCGGCAGAAAGTGGCCCTGGTCGCCGCCCTGAGCGCCGAGGCGGAGCTGTACGTCCTGGACGAGCCGACCTCCGGGCTGGACCCCCTCATGGAGGCCGTGTTCACGGACGAGGTGCGCCGGCTGAGCGGGCAGGGCAGCACGGTCCTGCTCTCGAGCCACATCCTGGCGGAGGTCGAGAAGCTGTGCGACACCGTGACCATCATCCGCGCCGGACGGGACGTGGAGAGCGGCACCCTCGCCCAGCTGCGCCACCTGACCCGCTCCGCCGTCACGGCCACGACCTCCGCCGGCCCCGGCCGCCTCGGCGGGCTGCCGGGCGTGCACCACCTCGTGCACGAGGACGGGAGGCTGGGCTTCGACGTCGACGACGCCCGGGTCCCCGAGGTGCTCCGGGCGCTCGCGGACCTGGGCGTGCAGAACCTGACCGTCACCCCGCCCTCGCTCGAGGAGCTCTTCCTGCGCCACTACGGCGACCGCCCGGCCGAGCCCGCCGCCCCGGACGGGACCGGGCGCGGCGCCGGCCGGGACGTGCGGGCGCCCCGATGAGGACCGCCGAGCCGTGGGCCGCGACCGGCCGGCTGTTCCGGCTCAACCTGCGCCTGGACCGGGTCCGGATCCTCGTGTGGGTGCTCGCGCTCACCGGCACCGTGTCCGCGACGGTGCTCGCCCTCGAGGAGACGTTCCCGGACGGCGAGGCCCGCCGGGCCCGGGCGGCCCTGCTGGACAACCCGTCCGCCGTGATGATGACCGGCCCGGCCTTCGGCGCGGACGACTACACGCTGGGCGCCATGACGGTCAACGAGCTGAGCCTGTCGGTGCTCGTGGCGACGGCGATCATGAGCATCCTGCTCGCGAGCCGGCACGTGCGCGCCGAGGAGGAGTCCGGGCGGCTCGAGGTCGTCCGCGCGCTGCCGGTGGGCCGCTTCGCCCCGGCGGCGGCCGCCCTGGGTGCGGTCGCCGTGGCGGACGCGGCGGTCGGCGCCGGGATCACCGCCGGGCTCTTCGCGGCGGGCCTGGGCGGGGTCGACGCCGTGGCGTGGGGCGTGGCCACGGCGCTCACCGGCCTGGTCTTCGGAGCCGTGGCGGCCCTGACCGCCCAGCTCACCGAGCACGCACGGGCCGCCTCCGGCACGGCGATGGCCGTGCTCGGCGCGGCCTTCCTGGTGCGCGGGATCGGGGACGTCGTCGAGCCCACCGGCTCGTGGCTGTCCTGGTTCTCGCCGATCGCCTGGGCCCAGCAGACCCGGCTCTACGTGGACCTGCGCTGGTGGCCGCTGGCGCTCTCGGCGGCACTCACGGCGGCGCTGCTGGTGGCGGCCGTGCTGCTGGACCAGCGGCGGGACCTGGGCGCCGGGCTGCGGCCGGCACGCCCCGGGCCCGCGGCGGCCGGGGCGGGCCTGCTCTCCGCGACCGGGCTGGCGCGGCGGCTGCTGCGCGGCACGTTCCTGGGGTGGACCGCCGGGCTCGTCCTCTTCGGCCTGGCCTTCGGCTCGCTGGCCGACTCGCTGGAGGACAGCATCGCGGACATCCCGTCGATCACCGACTGGCTCGTGATGGACCTCGACGCACTCACCGAGTCCTTCGCCGCCGCGACGCTGTCCTACCTCGCGCTCGGGGTGGTCGCGTTCGCCGTCTCGGGCGTGCTGCGCCTGCGCTCCGAGGAGGAGTCCGGCCGCACGGCCCTGCTCCTCTCGACGGGCCTCGACCGGGTGCGCTGGGTGCTCGGCTGGCTCGCCGTGGTCGTGGTGGAGGCCCTCCTGGCCCTGCTGCTGGCCGGGGCCGCGCTGGGCGCCGGGGTCACCGCCACCACCGGGGACCTGCGCTGGACCGGCGAGCTCGCCCTGGCGGCCCTGGCCTACGCCCCGGCCGTGCTCGTGGTGGCGGGGGTCGCCGCCGCCCTGGTGGGACTCGTCCCGCGGTTCGCCGCGCTGAGCTGGGCCGTGGTCGCGTACGTGGTCTTCGTCTCGTGGTTCGGCCTGCTGCTCGACCTGCCGGAGGCGGCGATGAACCTCTCCCCCGTGCAGCTGACGCCGCTCGTGCCCTCCGAGGACTGGGAGGCCGCTCCGCTGCTGGGTCTCGCCGCGCTGGCGCTCGCCCTCCTGGCCGCGGCCGCCGCCGGGTTCCGCCGCCGGGACCTCGTGGCCTGAGCCGCGGGGCCGGCACCGACGCAGGGGCGCTCCCGGACGGCCGTCGCTTCCGACGGTCGTCCGGGAGCGCCCCCGCGGTACCCGCGGAACCGGGCGGTTCCGCGGCGGCGCTGATCAACCGGCGAAGAGCGTGAGAGCCTCCCGGTTGAAGGCCTCGAGGTCACCGGGGTTGCGGGAGGTGACGAGGCGTCCGTCGACGACGACCTCCTCGTCCACCCAGTCCGCCCCGGCGTTCTTCAGGTCCGTGGCCAGGGAGGTGTAGGACGTGAGCCGCTTGCCCTGCGCGAGCCCGGCCTCGATGAGGATCCACGGGGCGTGGCAGATGGCCGCGATCGGCTTGCCCGCGGCGTCGAACTCCTTGACCAGGCGCAGGGCGTCCTGGTCCGTGCGCACGGTGTCCGCGTTGAGGGTGCCCCCGGGCAGGACCAGCGCGTCGAAGTCATCGGCCTTCGCCGCGGCGAGGGTGCCGTCGACGTCGTAGCTGCCGGCGCGGTCCCAGTCCCCCTGCATCGCCGTGATGGTGCCCTGCTCCGGGGACAGGAGCACGGGGGTGCCGCCGGCCTCCTGGACGGCCTTCCACGGCTCGGTGAGCTCGGGCTCCTCGACGCCGTTCGTGGCGATGAACGCGATCTTCTTGCCGGTGATGTCGGTGGTCATGACGTGTCTCCTCGGTCGGGGGATCTGGCGGTCAGGACTCCACTGTTGGCACGCGGGGCCCGGAAAGGGAAGTGCGGGACGGCCGGGTTCTCGCTGGGCGATACCGGCGCCCGACCTTGATACCCCCGGGGGTAGTTAAATACCCCCTGGGGTATCTGACATACTCGGAACGAACGCCGGGCGGAGCGCCCGGCACCCCTCCACGGCCTGACCACCCGCCCCGGCCGGCGGGAAGCAAAGGACACGCACCATGACCGTCACCCTCGTACTGACCCTCCTGCTGTCGGTGCTGATCGGGCTCTCGCTCGGTCTGCTCGGCGGCGGCGGATCCATCCTCACCGTCCCGATCCTCACCTACGTCGCCGGGCTGGACCCCAAGGAGGCCATCGCGGCCTCCCTGTTCGTCGTCGGGGTGACTTCCGCCGTGAGCGCCGTCAACCACGCCCGCAACCGGCGCGTGAAGTGGCGCACCGGTCTGGTCTTCGGCGCCGCCGGCATGGCCGGGGCCTTCCTGGGCGGCCTGGCCGGCGGATACATCCCGGGCACCGTGCTGATGGTCGCCTTCGCCCTGATGATGGTCGCGACCTCCCTGGCCATGATCCGCGGCCGCAGGAACAGCACCGCGACAACCCACGACGGCGAGCTGCCGGTCCTGAAGGTCGTCGCCGAGGGCCTGGTCGTGGGTCTCGTCACCGGCCTGGTGGGGGCCGGCGGCGGGTTCCTCGTCGTCCCGGCCCTGGCCCTGCTGGGCGGGCTGTCCATGCCCGTGGCCGTGGGCACCTCCCTGGTGGTCATCGCCATGAAGTCCTTCGCCGGCCTCGCCGGCTACCTCACCACGGTCTCCCTGGACTGGGCCCTGGTGGGCGCGGTGACCGTCGCCGCGGTCGCCGGCTCGTTCGCCGGGGCGCGGCTGGCCGGTCGCATCCCCGAGGCCGCCCTGCGCAAGGGCTTCGGCCTCTTCGTCCTGGTCATGGGCGTCTTCGTCCTGGTCCAGGAGCTGCCCGGCGCGGCCGGCCTCGCCGTCGGGATCACCGCCGCGGCCGCGGGCGCGGCCGCCGCCGTCTGCTGGTTCGCGGTCCCGAGGTGCCCGCTGCGCACGCCCCTCACGGCCTGACCCTCGCCCTCTTCTTCCTGCCGTTTCCGCACACCGTCCGCTACGACCGATTCCGAGATCACCGACCGAGAACCTCGACCAAGGAGGTCCCCATGGCCACCATCGACATCACCGAAGCCGACTTCGCCCCCACCATCGAGTCCAACGACATCGTCCTCGTGGACTTCTGGGCGGGCTGGTGCGGCCCCTGCCGCATGTTCGCCCCCACCTACGAGGCCGCCTCCGAGAAGCACCCGGACGTCGTCTTCGCCAAGGTGGACACCGAGGCCGAGCAGCGGCTCTCCGCCGCCGCCGGCATCAGCTCCATCCCCACCCTGATGGCCTTCCGCGAGGGCGTGCTCGTGTTCTCCCAGCCGGGCGCCCTGCCGGCGACCGGGCTCGAGCAGGTCATCACCGCGGTCAAGGGCCTCGACATGGCCGAGGTCCACGCCGAGCTCGCCCGGCAGCGGGCCGGGCAGGAGGCCGGGCAGCAGGCCTGAGCCGCGGCGCGGGTCCCCGGCACGTCGCTTCCGCCGTGGCCCCGCCCCTGGAACACTCCCGTAACAACCCGCCGATACCGTCACCACGCCCCACGGCGCGCCGCGGGGCACCACCAAGGAGGAACGCACCATGGACGTCACCGTCATCGACACCTCCCAGCTCGGGGACCGCAGCTACCTCGTGCACGACGGGCAGGTGGCGCTGGTCATCGACGCCCAGCGCGACATCGACCGCCTCGAGGCCGCCGTGGAGCAGGCCGGGGTGAAGGTCACCCACGTGGCCGAGACGCACATCCACAACGACTACCTGACCGGCGGCTGCCTCTACGCCCGGAAGCACGGCGCGGCCTACCTCGTCAACGCCGCCGACGACGTCTCCTTCGAGCGCACCCCGATCGCCGACGGGGAGACCGTCCGGGTCGGCGAGCTCACCGTCAAGGCCGTGGCCACCCCCGGCCACACCCACCACCACCTGTCCTTCGTGGTGGAGCACGGCGAGGAGCAGGCCGTGTTCTCCGGCGGCAGCGTCCTCTACGGCTCCGTGGGCCGCACCGACCTGCTGGGCCGCGAGCACATGGTGGGCCTGACCCACGACCAGTACGCCTCCGCCCGCCGCCTCGCGGCCGAGGCGCAGGAGAAGGCCGCCCTGTACCCGACCCACGGGTTCGGCTCCTTCTGCTCCTCCGGCCCCGCCACCGGCGCGGACGAGTCCACTCTCGGCGAGCAGATCAGGACGAACCACGTCTACACCGATCCGGACGAGGAGCACTTCGTCGCCGAGCTCATCAGCAACCTCACGGCGTACCCGAACTACTACGTGCACATGGGCCCGGCCAACGCCGCCGGCCCCACCGAGCCGGACCTGTCCGTGCCCGACTCCCTGGACCCCGAGGAGCTGCGGTCCCGCCTGGAGGCCGGGGAGTGGGTGGTGGACCTGCGCCACCGGGTGGCCTACTCCGCCGAGCACCTGAAGGGCACGATCAGCTTCGAGTACGGCGACGGCTCCAGCTTCACCGCGTTCCTGGGCTGGATCTTCCCCTACGACCGGCAGCTGACCCTCGTGGGGTCGCGTGCGGACGTCGAGAACGCGATCCGGGACCTGTCGCGGATCGGCATCGACTCCCCCGACGCGGCGCTGGGCGAGGACCCGGAGAAGCTCGCCCCCGGGGCGGCCCGCTCCTCCTACCCGCGCGTCGACTGGAAGGGCATGCTCGAGGGGCGACCCGAGGACGAGACCGTCCTGGACGTCCGCCGGGTGGACGAGTACGAGCAGTCGCACCTCCCGGGCGCGGTCAACATCCCGCTGCACGAGCTGCTGCCCCAAATGGACGAGGTGCCCGCGGGCCGGCTGTGGGTGCACTGCGGCTCCGGCTACCGCTCGGGCGTGGCTGCGTCACTGCTCGAGCGCGCGGGCAAGTACCCGGTGCACATCGACGCCCTGTTCGCCGAGGCCGAGGAGGCCGGCGTGCCGCTCGAGAACTGACGCCGCCGCGGGGGCCGGTGCGCGCCCCCGGCCCCCGCGGCCCCTCCCCGAAGCCCGCCCCAGCCCAGCGAAAGGCCCGCCGTGAGCACCTCCCGCACCGTCCCCCCGTCCGTCGCCGGACGGCGCAGCGTCACCGTCATCGGCGCCGCGGTCGTCCTCCTGCACGTCGCGGGCTGGGGCGCGCTGCTCGCCCTCGCCCTGGGCACCGACACCCCCCAGGGGGGAACGGGACTGTTCGTGGGACTCGCCCTCAGCGCCTACGCCCTGGGCGTCCGGCACGCCTTCGACGCCGACCACATCGCCGCGATCGACAACGCGACGCGCTCGCTGATGGCGCGGGGCCGGGCGTCCGCGGCCACCGGCTTCTGGTTCGCCCTGGGCCACTCCTCGGTGGTCCTCGTCTCCGTGCTGCTGCTGGCCCTCGGCCTGGAGGCCTTCGCCGGCGGCCTCGCGGACGAGGGCTCCGGGCTGCGGCAGGCCGCGGGGATCTGGGGCGGCACCGTCTCCGGGCTGTTCCTCGTCACCGCCGGGGTGCTCAACCTCGCCGTGCTGCTCCGGCTTCGCCGGGCCCGCCGCACGGCGCGCACCGGCGCCCTGGACGCCGCCGAGCTGGACGCCCACCTCGCCGACCGGGGCGTGCTGCACCGCGTGCTGCACCCCGTGACCCGCATGGTGGACCGCCCGGCCAGGATGTACCCCGTCGGCTTCCTCTTCGGCCTCGGCCTCGACACGGCGGCCTCCATCGGGCTGTTCGTCATGGCCGGCGGGCTAGCCCCCGAGCTGCCCTGGTACGCGGTGCTCGTGCTGCCCGTGCTCTTCACCGCGGGCATGACGATGTTCGACAGCGCCGACGGCATCCTGATGAACCGGGTCTACGGCTGGGCCTCGGTGGACGCCCGCCGCCGGCTGAACTACAACGTCACGGTGACCACCGTCTCCGTCGTCATCGCCTTCGTGATCGGCGGGACGAGTCTGCTGTCCGTGCTCGCCGAGCTCCTGCAGCCGACCGGCGGCGCGCTCGCCCTCGTCGCGGCGATCGACCTCAACTTCCTCGGCATGGCCGTGATCGTGTTCTTCGGCGTCGTCTGGCTGGGCTCGAAGGGCCTGGACCGGATCCGCCGCGACGGACGACCGGTCCCTGTGCGAGGCTGATCGTCATGGTCCGACTCCTCCTGCTCGCCGACACGCACGTCCCCAAGCGCGCCCGCGACCTGCCCGCCGCGGTGTGGCGGGCCGTCGACGACGCCGAGGTGGTGCTGCACGCGGGCGACTGGATCGACCTCGCGACCCTCGACCGGCTCGAGGAGCGGGCCGCCCGCCTCGTGGGGGTCTGGGGGAACAACGACGGCCCGGAGCTGCGCGAACGGCTGCCCGAGGTGGCCCGCGAGACGCTCGGGGGCGTGCGCTTCGGGATGGTCCACGAGACCGGTGCCGCCGCCGGGCGGGAGGCCCGGATGGACCGGGCGTTCCCCGGCCTCGACGTCCTGGTCTTCGGCCACAGCCACATCCCGTGGGACAGCACCACCCCGGCGGGCCTGCGGCTGCTCAACCCCGGCTCCCCCACGGACCGGCGGCGCCAGCCGCACTGCACCTATCTGACGGCGGTCGCCGACGGCGGGCGGCTCACCGACGTGGAGCTCGTCCGCCTCCCGCCGCGCTGACGCCCCGCGGCACCGGCGCCGCCGGGCCGAGCGCTCAGAGCAGGCCCCGCAGCTGGTAGTAGCGCCGGCCCACCACGGTCCCGTTGACCCGGACGGCGGCCCACACCAGCACGAGCAGCAGCGCCACCAGCACGGCCGGGACGGGCACGAAGAGCGCCCACACCACCAGCGCCATGCCCGGGACGGCCAGCAGGATCGGCCAGGCGTACTGCACCATCTCCACCGCCATGTAGTCCTGCATCTCCCGCAGGACCGGGTCCCGCGGGACGGCGCCGCGGCGCACCGAGGTCCGCAGCCCCTTGCTCGCCCGGGCGCGGGCGTCCATGAGGTCGTTGCGGGGCGCGTCGTCCGCCCGGGTGAGCGAGAGGATGATGCCGCTGACCAGCAGGGCCGCCCCGCCCACCACGAGTCCCCACTGCACCGGGCTGAGCAGCCCCCTCTCGCCCAGGAGGAGCGCGGCCGCGATGCCGCCCAGCAGCCCGACCACCAGGCTCGCCACGACGGCCAGCACGATCCGGCGGGCCCAGACCGCGTCGAGCTCCCCGAGCCGGGGGATCTGCACGTGCGGGTGGTCGGCCCCGCTGAGCCGGATCTCCTCGTCCATGGCGCACCGTCCTCTCGTCGCCCCGTGCTGCTGCGCGGGCCCCTCCATTGTCCCGCGCCCTGGGCGCCGCGGCACGTCCGCCCCGGGACAGGCGGATACCCCGGCCCCGGTCAGGCGCCCGGGGCCGGGGACGGGGCGGCCGACGGTCCTCAGGCGGCCTGGTAGGTCAGGCAGTCGGCCTCGTCGGCGCCGGCGCCGATCTTCACGTCGTGGGCCGTGCACATCAGGTGCGCGTTGTGCGTGCACTCGGACCGCTGGCAGGCGCCGACCTCGGCGTGGACGGTGGGCAGGCCGCCGTCGGGACCCAGCGAGATGAACGTGCCGCAGTGCGCGTGGCCGGAGGACCCGGTCACGGTGATCGCGTGGGCCGTGCACTCGTGGTCGTGGTTGAACGAGCACTGCCCCACGGTGCAGTCGGAGACGGGAACGAACTCGGTGGTGGCCATGACTTCTCCTCCGGGAGGATCTCCGGGCCGGAGCCTGCTGCCCCGGCCTGAACAAGCTCTTCCAGGATGCGCCTCACGAGGGACGATGGATAGCGCATTTTTTCGTGCCCCAATGTCCGCGGGGCGGCCGACGGGGCCCCGCGGCGCCGCCCTTGACGGGGCACCGCCGGGGGGTATTCGCTGGACGCACGGCGGTGCCGCCCGGCGGCGCCGCGACGACCCCGAGGAGACCCCATGAGCGCCGGCGACCACTTCTACCTCGACAAGGCGGATCCCGGCAGCTGGCGGGCGCTCAACGGCCTGGCGCGCAAGGTCGCCGCCGCGGCCGAGGACGCCGGGCTGTCCCGGGCGCTCGTGGAGCTGCTCAACATCAGGGTCTCCCAGCTCAACGGGTGTGCCTACTGCCTCGACCTGCACACCGGCTACGCCGTGGAGGCCGGGGTGAGCGCGCAGAAGCTGGCGGTGCTCCCCGCCTGGCGCGAGACGGAGCTCTTCGACGACCTGGAGCGGGCCGCGCTGGCCATCGGGGAGTCCGTGGCCCTGCTGCCCGACGAGGAGACCCGGCTGGCGGAGCTGGCGGTGGCCCGGGCGGAGCTGACCGACGAGCAGTACTCGGCGCTGCAGTGGACGGCGGTGGCGATCAACGCCTTCAACCGGGTCTCCGTCCTCTCCCGCCACCGGGTCCGCCCCCGTGCGGCCGCGCCGGAGGGACATCCCCCGGGAGAACGGGCCGCGGACGAGCCGGCACCGGACGCCCCGCGCACCCCGTCGACCGTCGCGGGGGGCACGGCGTGACCAACCTGGACGTGGACCCGCAGGAGCTGCTGTGCTCCGAGGCCGTCGGGGCCGGCGCGCAGCTGCTGGCCCCGCGCGAGGTGCCCCTGGGCGGGCCCCGCGCGATGACCGTGCGCCGCACCCTGCCCCAGCGGCAGCGCAGCCTCATCGGGGCGTGGTGCTTCGTCGACCACTACGGCCCCGACCTGGTCTCGGAGTCCGGGGGCATGCGGGTGGCACGGCACCCGCACACCGGCCTGGCCACCGTGAGCCTGCTGTTCACCGGCGGGATCGCCCACCGGGACTCGGCCGGCTACGACGCGATCGTCCGGCCCGGTGAGGTCAACCTGATGGTCGCCGGACGGGGGATCTCCCACCAGGAGTTCTCCACCCCCGGCACCACGCTGCTGCACGGGGTCCAGCTCTGGTACGCCCTGCCGGAGGCGACCCGCCACATGGCACCCACCTTCGAGCACCACGCCCCCGAGCCGGTGGTCGGGGAGGGCACGGAGCTGCGCGTCTTCCTCGGCTCCCTGGCCGGCAGCACCTCCCCGGTGGACACCTTCACCCCGCCGCTGCTGGCCGCCGAGGCCACCCTGCGGCCCGGCGCCCGGCTGGAGCTGGAGCTGGACCCGGCCCTCGAGCACGGCGTGCTGCTCGACACCGGCGACCTGGCGCTCAACGGCGCCCCCGTGCCGGTGGACCACCTCGCCTGCCTCCCGGTCGGGCAGGGTCCCGTGGTGCTGGAGGCCGGCCTGAGCCCGGTCCGGCTGCTGCTCATCGGCGGCGAGCCGCTGGGCGAGCAGATCGTGATGTGGTGGAACTTCGTCGGCCGCAGCCACGAGGAGGTCGTCGCCCACCGCGCCGCCTGGCAGTCGGAGATCGACGCCGAACCGGCCCCCGCGCCGGCCTCCGGCAGCTACGAGGACGGGGCGCCGTACCCGCGCTTCGGCCCCTACCCGGCGGAGCAGCCCGCCCCGCTGCCGGCGCCGCCGCTGCCCACCGTCCAGCTGCGGCCCCGCGGCTGAGCCCGTCCCCCAGGAGACCACCATGGACACCTCCGCCGTCACGGTGCGGAACAACCCCGGCCGGCAGCGCTACGAGCTCCTCGACGGGGAGACCGTCATCGGCTCGGCCCACTGGGAGCCCTTCGAGGGCCCCGGCGGGCCGCAGCGGATCTTCTACCACACCACCGTGGATGACGCCTACGGCGGGCAGGGCCTGGCCTCGAGACTGGCCCGGGAAGCCCTGGACGACACCGCCGGGGCCGGGCTGACGGTCGTCCCGGTGTGCCCCTACATCAAGAAGTGGCTGCACAGCCACCCCGACCACCAGCAGTACGCCGTGGCCGTGCGGCCCGAGCACCTCGCCGCCGTCCCGCGGCACGAGCAGCAGTGAGCCCGTCACCCGGGCCGGAGCCCGGGGGCGCCGGCCCGCGGCGGCCGGGACGGGAGCCCGGGCTCAGCCCCGCTGGGCCGCGATGAGATCGAGGAAGTGGGCGCGCATCCGGGCCCGGTCGGGCTCCACGCCGGTGATGAGCCGGAACGCGTCCACCGCCTGGCCGACCGCCATGTGGCCGCCGTCGAGCACCTGGCACCCCCGGGCCCGGGCCGCGGCGACGAGCTCGGTCTCCACCGGCAGGTAGACCACGTCGGCCACCCACTGCCGGGCCTCCAGCAGGCCGGGGTCCACGGGGGTGCCGGGGTGGTGGTGCATGCCCACCGGGGTGGCGTTGACCAGCCCGTCGGCCGCGCGCACCAGCTCCGGCAGCGTCTCGGCGGTGGCGGCCGCGACCTGCTGCCCGGGGAAGAGCTCGGCCATGGCGGCGGCCCGCTCGCCCGCCCGGGCGGGGTCCACGTCGAACAGGTGCAGGGTCTGCACGCCGGCGCTCAGCAGCGCGGAGGCCACGGCGGAGCCGGCGCCGCCGGTGCCGACCTGGACCACGCGGTCCTTGGCCGCGCCGGGGAGCACGGCCCGGAACCCCGCGGCGAAGCCGGACACGTCGGTGTTGTGGCCGACGAACCGGCCGTCGCGGATCACCACCGTGTTGACGGCCCTCAGCGCGGCCGCCTCCGGGGCGACCTCGTCGAGGTGGTCCAGGACCAGCTGCTTGCACGGGTGCGTGATGTTGAAGGCGTTGAACCCGAGGTCCCGCCCGGCCCGCAGCAGCTCCCCCACGTCCTCGCCCGGGCGGCCGATCACCTCGAGGTCCACCGGACGGTACAGGTAGTGCAGCCCGTGGTTCCGCGCCTCGGTCTCGTGCATCGGCGGGGTGAGGCTGCGGGTGATCCCGTCGCCGATCAGGCCCACGAGGTAGGACTCGGAGGTGGTGCTCATGGTGGGCTCCTTGCGGGGTGCGGTCAGGACGCGGCCGCGCAGACCGCTCTCGGCGCAGCACCGGTGCCGGTGGCGCGGAGGGCATCGCGAGCCGTTGGGACGCCCATCACAGTACACCGGGAGGACGTGCAGGACCCGCTCTGCACTCACTGTGTGAACACGGATGCCACAGTGTGGAAGTGATTCCCACCGCGGGGGCGCCGGGCCCGCGCCGGGGCACAATGGGCGGCGAGGCAAGTGCCACGGCCCCGCCGACGGGGCCCACGAACTGCGGAGGGTGACGTCATGAGCGTGCTGGGCGAACTGGGGGCGGCGCTGGCCGCCGGGACCGTGGAGGTCGTGGACCTGACCACCCCGCTGGACCGGGACACCCCGATCCTGCGGCTGCCGGAACCGTTCGCCAACACGGTGGGCCTGTCCATGACCCCGGTGAGCGCCTACGACGAGGCCGGGCCCGGCTGGGCGTGGAACGACCTGACCCTGGGCGAGCACGCCGGCACGCACCTGGACGCGCCCGTGCACTGGATCACCGGCCGGGACGGGAGGTCGGTGGACCGGATCGAACCGGCGCGGCTCGTCGGGCCGGCCGCCGTCCTGGACCTCACCGCCGAGGCGGAGGCGGACGCCGACGCCCTGCTGGAGCCCGAGCACCTCGAGCGGTGGGAGGCCGAGCACGGGCGCTTCCCCGAGAACTGCTGGGTGCTCCTGCGCACCGGCTGGTCCGCCCGCGCGGACGACCCCGAGCGCTTCCTCAACGCCGACGCGCACGGCCTGCACGCGCCGGGGCCGTCGGTGGCCGCCGCCGAGTGGCTCGCCGCCCACCCGCACGTGAGCGGTTTCGGCGTGGAGACCGTCGGCATCGACGCGGGCATCGCCGGCGGCTTCGACCCGCCCTTCCCCGCCCACCACCACCTGCTGGGCCACGACAAGTACGGGCTGACCTCCCTGCGCCGCCTCGACCGGCTGCCGGTCCTCGGGGCGCAGCTCGTGGTCGCACCCCTGCCGGTCGTGGGCGGCACGGGCAGCCCCGCCCGGGTGCTCGCCCTCGTCGAGCGGGCCGGGGCGTGACCGGCACGGTCGCCCAGCTCGTGGGCCGTGCGCTCGCGGAGCTGGGGGTCGGGCACGCCTTCGGCGTGGTGGGCAGCGGGAACTTCCACCTCACCAACGCGCTCATCGCGGCGGGCGTGCCCTTCACGGCCGCCCGGCACGAGAACGGCGCCGCGACCATGGCCGACGCCTGGGCCCGCACCAGCGGGCGCGTCGCCGTGGTCACCACGCACCAGGGCTGCGGGCTGACCAACGCGACCACCGGCATCGGCGAGGCCGCGAAGTCCCGCACCCCGCTGATCGTGCTCACCGCCGACACCCAGGCCGCGGCCGTGCACTCCAACTTCCGGATCGACCAGGACGCCCTCGCCCGGGCGGTGGGGGCGGTGGCCGAGCGGGTGCACTCCCCCGCGAGCGCCGCGGCCGACGTCGCCCGGGCCGTCCGGCGCGCCCGCAACGACCGCCGCACCGTGGTGCTCAGCGTCCCGCTCGACGTCCAGGCGTCCCCCGCCCCCGAGGGCGCCGTGGTGCCCGCGCTCCCGCCCGCGCCGCGCGTACGCCCGGACGAGGACACCGCCGAGCGCCTGGCGGGGATGCTGGCCGCCGCGCGCCGGCCGGTGTTCGTGGCGGGACGCGGCGCCCGGGGGGCCCGCGCCGAGCTGACCGCCCTCGCCGAGCGCTCGGGGGCGCTGCTGGCGACGTCGGCGGTGGCCAAGGGCCTGTTCGCCGGCGAGGACTTCGACCTCGGCATCTCCGGGGGCTTCTCCTCCCCGGCGACCGCGGAGCTGATCGGGGCGGCCGACCTCGTGGTGGCGTGGGGCTGCGCCCTGACCATGTGGACCACCCGGCACGGGCGCCTCCTGGGCCCCGAGGCCGCGGTGGTGCAGGTGGACCTCGAGGAGTCCGCCCTGGGCGCGCACCGGCCGGTGGACCGGCCGCTGGACCTCGGGGTCGTGGGCGACTGCGCGCTCACCGCCCGGGACGTCCTCGCCGCGCTGGAGCACGACGTCCTGCGGACGGGCGGCACCGCAGGAGAGGGCGCGGCCGGGCCGGGAGCCGCCGCCCCGGCGTCGTCGTCCTGGCGCACGCCCGAGCTGGCCGCGCGGATCGCCCGGGAGGCCCGGTGGCGGGACGTCGCGTTCGAGGACCTGTCCACGGCGGAGCGGATCGACCCGCGGGTGCTGTCCCGCGAGCTGGACGCGATGCTGCCGGCCGAGCGGGTCGTGGCCGTCGACAGCGGCAACTTCATGGGCTACCCCAGCCAGTACCTCTCCGTGCCGGACGAGCGCGGGTTCTGCTTCACCCAGGCCTTCCAGTCCGTGGGCCTGGGCCTGGCCACGGCCATCGGCGCCGCGCTGGCGCAGCCGCACCGGCTGCCGGTGCTCGGCACGGGGGACGGCGGTTTCCTCATGGGGATCGCCGAGCTCGAGACCGCCGTCCGGCTGGGCCTGCCGCTGGTGTGCGTGGTCTACGACGACGCCGCGTACGGCGCGGAGGTGCACCACTTCGCCGGTGACGGGGACGCGCCCCTGGACACGGTGGTCTTCCCGGACGCCGACATCGCCGCGATCGGCCGGGGCTTCGGCGCCGACGGCGTGGTCGTGCGCTCCGCCGAGGACCTGGCCGCCGTGCGCACCTGGCTCGACGGGCCCCGGGACCGGCCCCTGGTGATCGACGCCAAGATCGCCTCCGACGGCGGGGCGTGGTGGCTGGCCGAGGCCTTCCGGGGCCACTGACCCGGCTCCGCGCCACGAGGTCACCGCCGGCGGGACGGGCCCCGCCGGGACGGATCAGGCCCCGGACCGGCCGCCCTCCGCCGCGTCCCGCCGCAGCCGGGTGATCCGCACCCGCTCCACCCGGCTGCGGTCCACGGCCAGGACCTCGAGCCGGTAGCCGTCCACGTCGACGACGTCCGCCGGGCGCGCCACCCGCCCCAGCCGGTCCATCACGAACCCGCCGACCGTCTCGTAGTGGCCCTCGGGGATGACGAGCCCCGCCTCCACCGGGACCTCCTGGATGATCAGCCCGCCGTCCACGAGCACGGCCCCGCCCTCGCGCAGCACCGTGTCCTCGTGCTCCCGGACCCCGGCGTCGAACTCGTCGTAGATCTCGCCCACGAGCTCCTCCACGAGGTCCTCGAGGGTCACGATGCCCGCCGTCCCGCCGTACTCGTCGACCACCAGCGCGATGTGGTGCCCGTCCTTGCGCATGGCCTGCAGGGTGCGCAGCACGTGGTTGGTCTCCGGCAGGAAGGGGATGGGCCGCACCACGTCCCGCAGGGTCCGCGGAGGGGCCTCGATGACCCCGTCGCCGTCCTGGTCCGCGACCACGAGGTCGCGGATGTGCACGAAGCCCAGGACGTCGTCCACGCTCGTGCCGAGCACGGGGTAGCGGGAGTGCGGCAGGGCCAGGGCCGTGCGGTAGGCCTCCGTGACGGGCAGGGTGCCGTCCAGGAAGTGGACGTCGGGGCGCGGGCGCATGACCTCGGCGAGGCGGCGCTCGCCCGCCTCGAAGACGTCCGTGAGGATCGAGCGCGAGACGGCCCCGATGCCCCGGGTGTCCACGACCATCTCCCGGATCTCCTCCGCCGAGACCTCCTCGGTGACGGCGTGCGGGTCCCCGCCCACCAGCCGGACCACGAGGTTCGTGGACACGGACAGCAGCCAGATGACGGGGCGCATGAGCGTGGCGAAGACGCTCAGCGGAGGGGCCAGGATCTTCGTGAAGCCCACGGAGCGCTGCATGGCCAGGCGCTTGGGCACGAGCTCCCCGAGGACGAGGGAGAGGTACGCGATCACCAGGGTCATGCCGATCAGCGCGGAGGTCTCCGCGGCCGCGGTGGACAGACCGGCCCGCTCGAAGACGGGGGCCACGTCCGGGGCGAGCGTCGAGGCGCCGTAGGCCGAGGAGAAGAACCCCGCCACCGTCACGCCGATCTGCACCGCCGAGAGGAAGAGGTTGGGGTCCCGGACGAGGGCGGCGGTCCGGGCGCCCTTGCGGCCCGAGCGCTCGATCCGCTTGACCTGGCTCTCCCGCAGGCTCACGATCGCCATCTCGGTGCCCGCGAAGACGCCCCCGACGGCCACGAACAGCAGGACCAGGAGGATGTTCACGATCGTGCTGTTGTCCATGGCGACCACAGTACCGGCCGCCTCCGGGACGCCAGGAGATCACCTGCTCGTCACGTCGCGTTGACCGGTTCGTCTCCGCGCTCCGCTTCGGTGGAGGGGCACTGTCCCCCCAGGCACGAGGAGCACCGTCATGACCACCCGTTCCCCCCGCACCCTGCGCGGCGCCGCCGCGGCCCTGTCCGCCGTGGCCGTGCTCGGCTCGGCGCTGCCGGCCGCCGCCGCCCCCTCCGGCACCGAGGACCCGATCGTCGTCGGGCACCGCGGCGCCGCCGGCACCGCCCCCGAGAACACGGTCCCCGCGTTCAAGGACGCCCGCGCCGCCGGCGTCGACTACCTGGAGATCGACGTCCAGCTCAGCGCCGACGGCGTGCCGTTCCTGTTCCACGACAGCACCCCCGCGCGCACCACGGACGTCGAGGAGGTCTTCCCCGGCCGCGAGGACGACCCGATCACGTCCTTCACATGGGACGAGCTGCAGCAGCTCGACGCCGGCTCCTCCTTCGACGCGCAGTTCGCCGGGGAGCGGATCCCCCACCTCGACGACGCCGCGCGGATCGCCACCGTCAACACCGGCGTCTACATCGAGATCAAGTCCCCGCAGAACTCCCCCGGCATCGAGCAGGTCGTGGCCGACGCCCTGGCCGAGGACCGGGACTGGGCGAAGCTGCTCGCGGCGGACAAGGTCACCGTCATCGGCTTCGACGAGGCGTCCAACCGGACCTTCGCCGGGCTGGCCCCCGACGTGCCCCTGCAGCAGCTCACCGGCAGCGTCCCGGACGCCGCCACGATCGAGCGGTGGGCCGGTGTCGTGGACTCCGTGGGCACGAACTACCGCACCCTCGACGCCGGCGACGTCGCGCGCGTCGACGCCGCCGGCCTGGCCCTGGGCGTCTACACCGTCAACTCCCCGGAAGCGGTCCAGCACGTGGTGGACCTCGGCGTCGACATGATCACCGGCGACTTCCCCCTCCAGACGGCCCGCCACCTGGACGGGCGCGACCCCTTCCCCGCGAACAACGGGATCCGGATCGAGGACTCCGTCAACGACGTCCCCGGCGACGACCTCCAGCCCGGGACCGGCGAGCACGTGGTGCTCACCAACACGGGCCGGACCGCCGTGGACGTCAGCGGGTACGTGCTGCGCGACGCCGCGAACAACGTCCTCACCGTGGGCGAGGGCTACGAGCTGGCCCCGGGCGGGCGGCTGCGCGTGCACACCGGACCGGGCACCGGCACGGAGGACGCCCACTACAACGGCGGCACCTCCGCCGTGCTCAACAACGGCGGCGAGTCCGTCGCCCTGTGGACGGACAACGGCCGGCTGCTGGACGTCTTCGCCAACTGATCCGGGACGCCCCCGCGCCTGGCGGGCCCCGCCGGCGACCACCGACGGGGCCTGCCCGGGCTCACCAGAGGTGGCGGCACTGCCCGTTCTGGCAGGAGAACTCGGGGGCGCGCCCGTCGGGCAGCATCATCGACGGGGACGCCAGCTCGACGTCGCGCGCCAGGTCCCAGTCGTCGGGCATGATCTGCACGTAGACCAGCTCGAACCCGGTGGCGCCGCAGCGCGGGCACGGTGCGGTGGTGCCGCGCAGACCGTCGGACGGGGTGGTGCTCATGGCGGGCCTCCCGGGGAGAACGGCCCCGGGCGCTCCGGAGCCGGTGGGCCCAGTGTAGTGGGCGCACCGGCTCCGGACGCGGCCGCGGGCCGGCTCAGGCCCTCGTGCCCGCCTCCCGCTTGGCGCGCTGGATCTCCTCGTAGACGTGCCCGCGCAGCTCGGTGAACCGCGGCAGGCCGCGGGTGGTGAGCTGGTCGCGGTCGTCGGGCAGGTCGATCGGGAGGTCCTCCTGGACCACGGTGGGCGAGCTCGAGAGGATGATGACGCGCTCGCCGAGGTAGACGGACTCGTCGATGTCGTGGGTCACGAACAGCACGGTCACGCCCATCCGGTGCCACACGTCCCGGATGAGGTCCTCGAGGTCGGCGCGGGTCTGGGCGTCCACCGCGGCGAAGGGCTCGTCCATCAGCAGGATCTTCGGCTGGTAGGCGACCGCCCGGGCGATGGCGACGCGCTGCTGCATGCCGCCGGAGAGCTGCCACGGGTACTTCTTGTCCGCGCCGCGCAGGTCCACGGCGGCGATCGCCTCCTCCACGAGCTGGTTCCGCTCGTCCCGGGCCAGCCTGGCGTTCTTCAGCGGCAGCTCCACGTTCTCGCGGACCGTCATCCAGGGGAACAGGCTGCGCCCGTACTCCTGGAAGACCACGGCCATGTCCTTGGGCGGACCGGTCACCTTCTCGCCGCCCAGCAGCACCTCGCCGGAGGTCGGCGCCATGAGCCCCGAGATGCACTTGAGCAGCGTGGTCTTGCCGGAGCCGGAGGGCCCTACGAGGCACGCCAGCTCGCCGCGGCCGAGGTCGAACGTGAGGTTGCGGACCGCCTCCACGTCGCCGTGGTCGCTCTGGTAGATCTTCTGCAGCCCGCGCACGGACAGCAGCACGTCCTTCCCGCCGGTGCGTCCGGCGCCGGCGTCCGAGACCCCGGTGGCGGTCGCGTCCGTGCCGGTCCGGGGTGCGGTCGCGCCGCCGTCCACTGCCGAGCTTCCTGATTCAGCCTGCATTCTCCACCTCTTTCAGGCCCCGGTACCAGGCGAGGACCTTGCGTTCAACACGTTGGAAGACGAACGCCAGCACCACCCCGATGAGACCCAGGACGGCGATGCCGCTCCACATCTCGGGGATGGCGAACGATCGCTGGAACTGCACGATGGTGAAGCCGAGCCCCGAGGACGAGGCGAACATCTCCGAGATCACCATCAGGATCAGCCCGATCGACAGGGCCTGCCGGATGCCGGCCATCATCTGGGGGCTGGCGGCGGGGATCACCAGGTGGACGATCCGCGACCACCCGTGGATCCCGTACGAGCGTGCCGTCTCGTCCATGACGGAGTCGACCGAGCGCACGCCCTCGATGGTGTTCAGCAGGACGGGCCACACGGACCCGAGCACGATCACCACCACCTTCATCTGGTCGTTGACGCCGATGAGCAGCATCAGCACGGGCACCAGCACCGGAGGCGGGATCGCCCGGAAGAACTCGAGCACGGGCTCCAGCAGGTTCCGCAGCCAGCGCACCGACCCGATCACGAGACCGGCGACGACGCCGACCAGGATGGACAGCGCCAGCCCCACCAGGAGCCGGCCGATGCTCGGCAGCACGTCGTCGAAGAACCGGTCGCCGAACCAGACGTCCACGAACGTCGTGGCGAACTCGCCCGGCTCCGGGACGTAGAAGTTGGTCGTCGTCAGGGTGTAGGCCCACCACAGCAGGACCAGCAGGACGGGCAGCGCGAGCGCGTAGCCCAGGGTCTTGACGAGTCTCACACCGCCACCTCTCCGCGGACGGACGAGTGCCAGGCCAGCGCCCGGCGCTCGAGCGCCCGCATCCCCAGGTTGATGAGCACGCCCAGCAGCCCGGCCGTGACGATGAACGCGTACATGGCCGTGACGGCGCCGCCGGACTGGGCCAGGGAGATCTCGCGGCCCAGCCCCGGCGTGCCGATCACGAGCTGGGCGGTGACCGCCAGGATCAGCGCCACGGCCGCCCCGAGCCGCAGCCCGGTGATCACGTAGGGCAGGGACGTGGGCCACGTGACGTACCGGACGCGGGCCAGCGTCCCGAGCCCGTAGCTCTTGGCCGTGTCCTGCGCCACGGTGTCCACGTCCCCGACCCCGTAGAGGACCTGGATGAGGATCTGCCAGAAGGACGCGTACACGACCAGCAGCAGGGTGGACTCGAGCTGCACGCCGAACAGCAGGACGGCCAGCGGGATGAGCGCAACCGACGGGATGGGCCGGAGGAACTCGATCGTGCTGTGGGTGGCCCGGCGCAGGAACGTGCTGCTGCCGATGACCAGCCCCAGGACGATCGCGGCGACCGCGGCGATCAGCAGCCCGAGGAACCAGGCCCGGACGGTCTGCCAGACCGCCAGCCAGAAGCCCGCCGAGCCGAGCTGCTCCCCGAGCTCCAGCAGGACCGCGCTGGCCGGGGGCAGGTACCGGGGGTCGACGATCCCCGTTAGGGGCAGCAGCTCCCAGGTGAGCAGGAACCCGAGGATCCCCAGCACCCCGAGAACCCCGGGCCCCCAGGCCCGTCCCGTGCGCTTTCGTGCCATGTCGTGCTCCCTCCCTCGGGTGCCGGGTCCGCGGACGGCTACGGCAGCAGCGCGTCGAGGTCGGGGGCCTGCTCGAGGGTCCCGTACTCCACGGCGGCGTCGCCCAGCTTCTGCAGCGCCTCGCGGTCGAACTCGGTGCGGAAGCGCGGCAGGGCCATCTCGGCGCGCAGCTCGTCGCTGATCTCCGTGTAGGTCCCGACGATCTCCCGGACCGCGTCCGGGTTCTCGTTCGCGTACTCGAGCGAGCGGTTCATGGCGTTCTGGAACTTCTCCACCAGCTCGGGGTCCTCCTCGAGCTTCTGGGCGGTCGTGAAGTAGCCGGCGATGTCGAGCTCCGGGTCGAACTCCACGAAGTTGTAGGACACCGCGCGGGCACCCTCGTCGAGGACCTGGGTGAGGAACGGGTCGAGGATCCAGGCCGCGTCCACCTGGCCGCGGTCGAGCGCGGCCGGGGCGTCCGGGAAGCCGACCTCCACGAAGTCGATGCTCTGCGGGTCCCCGCCGGCCTGCTCGACGACGTGGCGGATCGTCGTGTCGCCGATGTTGTTGAGGTTGTTCACCGACACCGTCTTGCCGGCCAGGTCCTCGGGGCCCTGGATGTCCGAGTCGGCGGGCACCACCACGGCGCCGAAGTCCCGCTCGGTGTCGCCCGAGGTCGTGGTGCCGTTGGCGACGTACTCGAGGTCCAGCCCCTCGCCCTGGGCGACCATGACGGACAGGGTGTTGCCGAAGGCGAAGTCGAAGTCCCCGCTGACCACGCCCGGCACGGCGGCGGCGCCGCCGCTGGTGGTCTGGATGTCGAGGTCGATCCCCTCCTCCTCGAAGAAGCCCTGCTCCTCGCCCAGCCAGATGGCGGCGGTGTCGACGATGGGGATGACGCCGACGGTGACGGCCTGCATCTCCCCCTCGGCCTCCGTGCCGCCTCCGCCGTCGCCGCCGCCGCACGCGGCCAGCGCCAGTACGGATCCTGCTGCTCCCAAGCCGATGAGCGGTCGCCGCATCGTGCCTCCCCTGTGTCGTCCGGTGCCCGTTGTGATGGGGATCACTCTAGTGACGTAGCATTCACAAACCAGTGCATGTTGTCGATGGACCGATGTATGACATCTATGAGTCGCTGACCGAGGAGGGGTGCCGTGGAGCTGGACCTGAACCTGATGCGCGTGTTCTGCACGGTCTACGAGCAGGGCAGCGTCACGGGGGCCGCCGCCGAGCTGCACCTCACCCAGCCCACGGTGAGCCACGCTCTGAAGAACCTGCGCCGGCAGTGCAACGACCAGCTGTTCGTCCGGGAGGGCCGGGGCCTGAGCCCCACGCCGTTCGCGAGGAGCATCTTCCCGCAGGTCAAGGCGGGGATCGCCCAGGTGACCGCGGCCGTCTCCTCCGGCGGGCTGTTCGACCCGGAGACCGCCCGCGAGCGCTTCACCCTGGCGCTGACCGACCTCGGGGAGCTGGCGTTCCTGCCGTCCGTCATGGTGGCGCTGCGGGAGCAGGCACCCGGTGTGGAGCTGACCGTGCTGCCCCTGGACGTGGAGCGCGTCCCGGAGGACCTGCTCCGCAACCGGGTGGACGCCGCGATCTGCGCCCCGTACATCGGCGGGCCCGGCATCGTCCGCACCGTCGTCGGCACCGACGAGTACGTGGTGATCGCGGCCCGCGGCCACCCGCGGGTCCGGGAGCGGCTCACGCTCGAGCAGTTCGCGGAGGAGCCGCGGATCCGGCTCGCCCCGTCGATGGGCCACGACCTCGCCGAGGTCGCGGCGGAGCGGGCGGGCGCCCCGGGCAGCACGGCCCTGCGGCTGTCCCACTTCACGGGCCTGGTCTCCGTGGTGGAGCGCACCGACTGCCTCGCGGTGCTGCCGCGGTTCCTCGCCGAGACGCTCCAGGAGGCGGCCGGGATCCGGGTCTTCCCGCACCCGGTCGAGATGCCGGTCCTGCAGCTGGCCGCCTACACCCGCGAGACCGCCCACCAGCGCCCGGCGCAGCAGTGGTTCGCGCGGCTGGTCGTGGACACGCTGCGGGAGTCCGTCTCGCCGGACCCGTCGGCGCCGCTGCGGCCCGGGCCCTGGCATCGTCGCCGTCTATGAGGGGATAGAAAACATCGACTGGCCGTGCCCCCGGCCCCCTTCTACTCTCGCGGTGAGGCGGCACGCCGGTGCCGCGTCCCGATTGGAGCGCAGCGTGACCACCATCCGTGCCAGGACCCACCGCTGGATGCAGGCCCGGGGCCTCGACACCGTGTTCGGCAACCCGGGCTCCAACGAGCTGCCCTTCCTGCGGGACCTGCCCCCCGGCATCCGGTACGTCCTGGGGCTGCACGAGGGAGTGGTCGTGGGCATGGCCGACGGCTACGCGCAGGCCACGGGCCGGCCGGCGCTCGTGAACCTGCACTCGGCCTCCGGCACGGGCAACGCCATGGGCGCGCTGACCAACGCCGCCAGCTCGCACACCCCGCTCGTGGTCACGGCCGGCCAGCAGGTGCGCGCCACGATCGGCGCGGAGCCCATGCTCGCCAACGTGGCGGCCCCGGACCTGACCTCCCCGCTGACGAAGTGGGCGGGCGAGCCGCTGTCCGCGCAGGACGTCCCCCGCATGCTGGACCAGGCCCTGTGGGAGGCGTGCACCGGGTCCCGCGGCCCCACCTACGTCTCGGTCCCCTACGACGACTGGGACCGGGAGTCCGCCGACAACGACGACTACCTGCTGCCCCGGCGGGTGGCCGAGGGCCTGCACCCGGCCCCCGAGCACGTGCGGGAGATCGCCGGTCTGCTGGCCGGAGCCCGCCGGCCCGCGCTGGTGCTGGGCTCCGAGGTGGACGCCGTGGCGGCGAACGGGGTCAGCCGCGAGCTCGCCGAGCTGCTCGGCGCCGACGTGTGGGTGGCGCCCTCCCCCTACCGGCTCCCCTTCCCCAACCGGCACCCGCAGTTCCGCGGGGTCCTCCCCGCCTCGGAGCGGGGCGTGCACGCCGCCCTCGAGGAGAACGACGTGGTCCTGGTGCTCGGCGCCCCCGTCTTCCGCTACCACCAGTACGAGCCCGCCCGGTACCTGGCCGAGGGCACGCAGCTGCTGCACGTCACGGAGGACCCGGGCGAGGCCGCCCGGGCGCCGTTCGGGACCTCGTTCGTGGCCGGGCTCGCCGCGACGGCCGCGGCCCTGGTGGCCGCCCTGCACGAGCGAGACGGCGGGGCGCGCCCGGCCGCCCCGGTCGGGTGGACGGTGCCGCCGCCCGCCCGCGAGCCCGTGGACGGCGTCTTCCACCCGGGCGCCGTGTTCGAGGTGCTGCGCGAGACGGCGCCGGCGGACACCGCCTACGTGGTGGAGTCGACCTCCACCAACGGGGACTTCTGGAGGCACATGGACCTGCGGGAGCCCGGCTCCTACTTCTGGCCGGCCTCCGGCGGCCTGGGCTTCGGGCTGCCCGCGGCGGTCGGCGTGAAGCTGGCCCGGCCGGACCGTCCGGTCATCGGGGTGGTCGGCGACGGGTCGGCCAACTACGGGATCACCGCCCTGTGGAGCGCGGCGCAGTACCGGGTCCCGGTCGTGTTCGTGATCCTCAACAACGGCACCTACGGCGCGCTGCGCTGGTTCGCGGGCATGCTGGGCACGGGGGACGTGCCGGGGCTGGACGTGCCGGGCATCGACTTCCTGAGCCTCGCGCGGGGCTTCGGGGTGCCCGCGCAGGCCGCGGGCACGGCCGCGGAGCTCGCCGACCTGGTGCGGCAGGGTCTCGCGGCCGAGGGCCCCACACTCATCGAGGTCCGCACGGAGCTGACCACCCCCTGAGCGGCGCCGCGAGCCGGGGGCGGCTCAGCGGCAGGAGACCGTGAACACCCTGGCGTCGCCGGACAGCTCGACGGTGCCGGGGCCGCCCCGGTGCAGCAGCGACTCCCCGCCGGCCAGCTCCCACTCCCGGCCGGCGGCCCGCACCAGCACCCGGTCCCCGGTGCTCAGCAGGACCGTGGTGCCCCGCAGCCCGACGGGCACGGCCCGTCCCGGCACGAGCTCGTGGGCGGTCAGCGACAGCCGCTCGTCCCACAGGGGGTAGACGCGGCGGCCGTGCTCGTCGGCGGCGGGCTCGACGACCTCCGGGGCCGCCTGCTCGTCGGCCAGCACGGCGAGCAGCTCGGCCACGTCCACGTGCTTGCCCGTCAGCCCGGCGCGCAGGACGTTGTCCGAGGAGCTCATCACCTCGATCGCCGTCCCGGACAGGTACGCGTGGAGCTGCCCGGCCGGGGTGTGCAGGGACTGCCCCGGGGCGAGGCGGACGTGGTGCATGCACACCGCGACCAGCAGCCCGCGGTCGCCCGGGTGCCGGTCGTGCACGTAGCGGACCAGCGAGGCCACCGGGTCCTGCGGGCCCGCGGCGCGGGCCGCGTCGACGGTCGCCGCCACGGCGGCCGCGGCGGCGTCGTCGTCGAGCGTCAGCACGGCCGGCAGCACGGGGCGCCCGCCGGCGGCGGCGTCGCGCAGCCAGTCCAGCCCCAGGCGCGCGGCGGTGGCGCGCAGCCGGTCCGCCGGCTGCACCCCCGTGAGCAGCTCCACGTCGGTGAGGGCCACGACGGTCTCGGGCTTGGCGGAGCGGTCCTTGTAGTTGCGCCGCGGGTCGTCGAGCGGGATCCCCGCCCGCTGCTCGCGCTCGAAGCCCGCCTCGGCCTGCTCCGGCGAGGGGTGCACCTGGATGGACAGGGGGGCGTCGATGGCCAGGATCTTGAGCAGGAACGACAGGCCCTCCAGCGGCTCGTCCCGGCCGTCCCGGACGACGACGGAGGGCGCGGAGGGGTGCGCGCCGACCCACAGCTCGGCCTCGGGCTCGGGGCTCGGCACGGGTCTGCCCTGGAGGCGGGCCAGCACCTCGCGGGAGCCCCACGCATAGTGCTGGACGGGATTGCGCATGCGGAGGATCTCGACCATGCTCGTCATCCAATCACAGGACCGCCCGCGCCCCGCGGCACCCGGGAGCGCCCGTGGCCTAAGATCACCCCTTGTGACTATCGATCTCTCAGCTTCGTTCAAGGCCTACGACGTGCGCGGCATCGTGGGCGAGTCCATCACCGCGGAGACGGTCCGGGCCACCGGCGCCGCGTTCGTGGACGTCCTGGGCCTCGCCGGCCTGACGGTCCTGGTGGGCGGCGACATGCGCCCCTCCTCGCCGGAGTTCGTGGACGCCTTCGCCGAGGGCGCGGTCCGCCGCGGCGCGGACGTCGTGAAGATCGGGCTGATCTCCACCGACGAGCTGTACTACGCGTCCGGGACGTTCGGCGCCGCCGGGGTGACCTTCACGGCGAGCCACAACCCCGCCGAGTACAACGGCATGAAGATGTCGAAGGCCGGGGCCGTCCCGGTCTCCTCCGAGACGGGCCTCTACGACATCCGCGACCTCGCCCAGCGCTACCTCGACGACGGAGCGGTCCCGGAGGCCCCCGTCCCCGGCACGGTCACCGAGCGGGACGTGCTGACCGGCTACGCGGAGTACCTGCGCTCCCTGGTGGACCTGTCCGGGACCCGCCCGCTCAAGGTGGTGGTCGACGCCGGCAACGGGATGGCGGGGCTGACCACTCCCGCGGTGCTGGGCGACGCCGTGCTGGAGCCGCTGCCGCTGGAGGTCGTGCCCCTGTACTTCGAGCTGGACGGCACGTTCCCCAACCACCCCGCCAACCCGCTCGAGCCGGAGAACCTCGTGGACCTCCAGCGGGCCGTGCGCGAGCACGGCGCGGACCTGGGCATCGCGTTCGACGGCGACGCCGACCGCTGCTTCGTGGTCGACGAGCAGGGCGGGGCCGTCTCGCCCTCGGCCGTCACCGCGCTCGTGGCCGAGCGGGAGATCGAGCGCGCCCGGGCGGAGGGCGTGGAGAACCCGGTGATCATCCACAACCTCATCACGTCCCGCGCCGTGCCCGAGCTGGTCACCGCCCGCGGCGGCCGCCCCGTGCGGACCCGGGTGGGCCACTCGTTCATCAAGGCCGTCATGGCCGAGGAGGGCGCCGTGTTCGGGGGCGAGCACTCCGCGCACTACTACTTCAAGGACTTCTTCAACGCGGACACCGGGATGCTCGCCGCGATGCACCTCCTGGCCGCGCTGGGCGAGCAGGACGGGCCGCTGAGCGAGCTGATGCACCAGTACGACCCGTACGCGGCCTCCGGTGAGATCAACTCCACGGTGGAGGACAAGGCCGGTGCCGTCCGGCGGGTCGTCGACGCCCTGGCCGGCCGGGACGTGAGCGTGGAGGAGCTGGACGGCACCACGCTCAGCTGCCCGGACGAGGGCTGGTGGTTCAACCTGCGCCCCTCCAACACCGAGCCGTTCCTGCGCCTCAACGTCGAGGCGAAGGACCCGGCGACGATGGAGCGGGTCCGGGACCGGGTGCTGGACATCGTGCGCGTCTGAGACCCCGGCACGCAACGGGGCCCCGCCGGACGAGCCGTCCGGCGGGGCCCCGTGCGCTGCGGGCGCTCAGACCGCGGCGGTCTCGCGCGCCTCGTCGTGGAGCATCCACTGGTCCGGGCCCAGGATCTCGTAGGCCACGCTGCGCCCCGGGACGCCCTGGGCGATCACGGCGGAGCGGACGGCCTGCATGAAGGGCAGCGGGCCGCACAGCACCACCTGGGCGTCGGCCGGGATCCGCACGGCGCCGAGGTCCATGAACCCGTCGTGGTCGCCGTCCCCCGGGGTCTCCATCCAGGTCTCCAGGCGGGCGTGGGGCAGCTCGGCGACCAGCATCTCGTGCAGCTCCCGCAGCGCCCAGTCCTCCGCCGAGCGGTCGGCGTGCAGGACGAGGACCTGCCGCTGCGACTCCTGGCGGACGAGCCGGTCCAGGAACGCCAGCATGGGGGTCACGCCGATGCCGGCGGAGGCCAGCACGAGCGGCCCCTCCCCCTCCGGGAGCACCACGTCCCCGTAGGGGTTGGAGACCCGCAGGACGTCGCCCACCTGCACGTCGTGGCAGAGCACCGGGGTGACCTCGCCGCGCTCGTCGAGTCGCACGGCGATCCGGCGGGTCCCCTCGGGCCCGGGCACCAGCGTGAACTGCCGCGGCTGGTCCACGCCGTCGGGCATCCGCACCTCGACGGTCACGTACTGGCCGGCCACCGCGGGGGTCATCGGGGTGCCGTCGGCGGGCTCGAGGGTGATCGCCGTGGTGGTGGTCCCGGTCTGCTCCTTGGCCGCGACCCGGAACGGGGCGAAGACCACGCTGTTCGCCTGGCCCGCGTAGAGGCCCTCCTCGATCTTGATCAGGGCGTCGGCCATCAGCCAGTACACCTCGTCCCAGGCGGCCACGACCTCGGGCGTCGCGGCGTCGCCGAGGTCCCGGGCGATCGCGCCGAAGAGGTGCTCGTGGACGATCGGGTAGTGCTGGGGCAGCACGCCCAGGGACGCGTGCTTGTGCGCCACGCGGGAGAGCAGCTCGTCCGGGTAGCCCTCGGGGTGGGTCAGCAGCCAGGAGGCGAACATCGCGATGGAGCCGGCGAGGGCCTGCGCCTGGGTCCCGTTCTTCTGGTTGGAGCGGCTGAACATGCCGTCCAGCAGATCGGGGCGCGCCTCGAACATGGACCGGTAGAACTCGGGGGTGATGAACGGGATGCGCTCGGCGACGACGCCGATGGTCTGCTCGATGACGGGACGGGACTGGTCGGACAGCACGGTTGCCTCCTGGGGAGCCGGTGGATGACTCCTCAAAAGTAGCATCTGAAATGCTTGATTACGTCATCGGCGGCGGCGCGCCCCCCGCGGTGGCCGCCGGCGGCTCGGGCGGGCGCAGCCCGATGGACACCAGCACCGGGCCCACCTGCCGCTCGCTCACGAGGTCCCGCACCCGCACGTCGTCGAGCGCGCCGTAGAAGGCCTCCCGCGCGTCCGCGAGGGCGCGGCGCAGCCGGCACCCGCGGTCCAGCGGGCAGTCGCCGCCGGCCGACTCGCACTCGACCATCGCGGAGCCCGCCTCCAGCTCGCGCAGGAGCGAGCCAACGGTGGCGTCCAGGCCGGCGGGGGTGATCGACACCCCGCCGGTGCGGCCGCGGCTCGAGGCCAGCAGCCCGAGCCCGCTCAGCCGGCCCACGGTCTTGGTCACGTGGTGGTAGGGGGCGCCCACGCCCTCGGCGATGGCGCGCGTGGTGAGCTTCTCCCCCTCGGGGACGGCTCCTGTCAGCAGCAGGACGCGCAGGGCGATGTCCGAGAACGCGGTCAGCCGCACGGCGGGGTCCTCCGGTCGCTCATGGCGGCTCCTTCCGAGACCTCGCGCGTCCCGGCCGGCCGCGGGAGCGCCCCCATTGTCCCACGCGGGCGGCGGACACGGACGAGGGGCCTCCCGGCACGGGAGACCCCTCGTCCGACCGCCGGCCCCGGGGCGCCGCAGCACCCCGGGACGGGGATCACGCCTGGTTCAGGCGGTCCTCCAGCCCGGCACGCTGCTCGAGGATGGGCTCGGGCACGTGGCCGAGCCGGTGGAACCACTCGTCGATGCTGGGCAGCTCGGCCCGCCACTCCTCGACGTCGACCTTGAGGGCGGCCTCGAGCTCCTCGTCCGAGACGTCCAGGCCGGTGAGGTCGAGGTCCTCCTTGGTGGGCACGATGCCGATCGGGGTCTCCCGGCCGCCGGCCGTGCCCTCGAGGCGGTCGAAGATCCACTTGACCACGCGGGAGTTCTCGCCGAAGCCCGGCCAGGCGAAGCCGCCGCTCGGGGTGCGGCGGAACCAGTTGACGTAGAAGACCTTCGGCATGTCGTCCTCGCCGATGCGCTCGCCGACCTCGACCCAGTGCTCGAGGTAGTCGTTGGCGTTGTAGCCGATGAACGGGAGCATGGCCATGGGGTCGCGCCGGACGACGCCCACGGCGCCCTTCGCGGCGGCGGTGGTCTCCGAGGACAGCGTGGCGCCCTGGAACACCCCGTGCTCCCAGCCGAAGGACTGGGACACGAGCGGGATGGTGGACTTGCGGCGGCCGCCGAAGACGATCGCGGACAGCGGCACGCCCTCCGGGTCGTCGTACTCGGGGGCGAGGATGTCGGCCTGCTTGATCGGGGTGCAGAAGCGCGAGTTCGGGTGCGCGGCGGGACGGCCGCTCTCCGGGGTCCAGTCGCGGCCCTTCCAGTCGGTCAGGTGCTCGGGCGTCTCGTCCGTCATGCCCTCCCACCAGACGCCGCCGTCGTCGGTGAGCGCCACGTTGGTGAATATCGTGTTGCCCCGGGCGATGGCGCGCATGGCGTTGGGGTTGGTGGGCCATCCCGTGCCCGGAGCCACGCCGAACAGACCGGCCTCCGGATTGGTCACCCGGGCCTGGCCGTCCTTGCCGAAGCGGATCCAGGAGATGTCGTCGCCGACCATCTCGGCCTTCCAGCCCTCGAGCGTGGGCTCGAGCATCGCGAAGTTGGTCTTGCCGCAGGCCGAGGGGAAGGCCGCGGAGATGAACCGGCTCCTGCCCTCGGGGTTCGTGACCTTGAGGATGAGCATGTGCTCGGCCAGCCAGCCCTCGTCGTGGGCGATGGCGGAGGCGATGCGCAGGGCGTAGCACTTCTTGCCGAGCAGGGCGTTGCCCCCGTACCCGGAGCCGAAGGACCAGACGGCCCGGTCCTCGGGGAAGTGCACGATGTACTTGGCGGGGTTGCAGGGCCAGGGCACGTCCTGCTCGCCCGGGGCCAGCGGGGCGCCCAGCGAGTGCAGGCACTCGACGAAGAAGCCGTTCTGCTCGGTCATCTTCTCCAGCACCGGGGTGCCGATGGTCGCCATGATGCGCATGGAGCACACCACGTAGGCGGAGTCGGTGATCTCCACGCCGTAGCTCGGCCGCGAGGCCTCCAGGTGGCCCATGACGAAGGGGATGACGTACATCGTGCGCCCGCGCATGGCGCCGCGGAACTTCTTGCGCAGGGAGCTGCGCATCACCTCCGGGTCCTCCCAGTTGTTGGTGGGGCCCGCTCCCTTCTCGGTCTTGGTGCAGATGAAGGTGCGCTCCTCGACCCGGGCGACGTCGTCCGGGTCCGAGAACGCGGCGAAGGAGTTGGGGAACTTCTCCTCGTCCAGGCGGACGAAGGTGCCGGCGTCCACGAGCTCGTCGGTGAGCTGCGTCCACTCGGCCTCCGAGCCGTCGACCCAGTGGATGCGGTCCGGCTGGGTCAGCTCCGCCATCTCCCGCACCCACGAGAGGAGGTGCGCATGGGTGGTGGGCGCGCTGTCCAGCGCGTCCTTCACAGCCTCGTTCAGCCCGGTGGTCTCCGTCGTTGCAGTGGGGTTGTCAGCCATTGACATGTCTCCTCGTTGAGGCCGTCCGCCGACCGCCCGGGGCTCTCGTGGTGGTGCTCGTCGTCGAACACTCGACCCGGTGTCACCGGGCCCACAGTGAGCGGCGTGGAGGTGGGCGGCCGGTCTCTACTGTGATGTGGGTCCATCGTATCGCCCCGGCCCCGGCCGCCCCAGCAGGGTTACGCGCGCCGCGGCCCGTCGCGCCGGGTGCCGGGCGGGGCGCCCCCGGATTTTGCGCAGCCGGGGGCCGCATGTAGAGTGATGTCCGGTTTGAACGGCGGTGACGCCGGGACGCCGATGCGCCTGTAGCTCAACGGATAGAGCATCTGACTACGGATCAGAAGGTTGGGGGTTCGAATCCCTTCGGGCGCACCATCCACGAAAGAGCCCCTCACCGGCGGAGACGCCGGTGAGGGGCTCTTTCGTGCCCGGCCGCTGCGGCCCGGGCCGCGGACGGCTCAGGCCGGGGCCGCGGCGAGCGCCCGGACGTCTCCCCCGGCGCGCCCCACGAGGCCGCGGGTCACCACGGTGTCGAGCCCCGGGAGGGCGGCCAGGCGCAGCGCCAGGCGCCGCGCCTGGCGGCGGGCGCGGGAGGACGGCAGGAACCACTGCGCCCCGCCGCGGGCGACGCGCTGCTTCTCCGCCACGACCGGCCGCCAGACCCGCTCCCAGCCCGTCAGCGCCTCCTCGACCGATCCGGCGCGGTCGAGCCGCTCGGCGAGCAGCCACGCCCCGGCGATCCCCAGCGAGGCGCCCTGGCCGCCCAGCAGGGACACCGCCTGGCCCGAGTCCCCGAGCAGCACGACCCGGCCGCTGCTCCACCGCGGCAGCTCGATCTGCACCACCTGGTCGTAGTAGAGCCGGTCCCCGCCGGGACAGGCCGCCAGGACGCGGGGCACGATCCAGCCCAGCGAGCCGTGGACGGCACGCAGGCTCTCCCGGGGGTCGGCCGGCAGGGACGGTGCGGCGGCCCGGTGCACGGCGAACACCGCCAGGCGCCCGTCGCGCAGCCCGTAGAACCCCATCGCCCGGTCGACGCTGTCCGTGAGGCAGAAGCGGTCGCCGACCTGCCGGCACGCCTCCGGGTCGTCGACCACGAACGCCGCCGTGTGCAGGCCCAGCCAGCGGCGGAAGCGCTCCTCGGGCCCGAACGCGGAGCGCCGCACCGCCGAGTGCACCCCGTCGGCGCCGACCACCAGGTCGGCGTCGAGCACCGTGCCGTCGTCGAGCACCGCGCCCGCCCCGCCGGGCCGCTGCCGAACCCCGGCGACGCGCCGGCCGTAGCGGAGCTCCGCGACGCCCCGGGCGTGCTCGCGCAGGACCCGCTCGAGGTCGGGGCGCATCACGCTGACCAAGTGCCCGTCGAGGGCGTGGGCGAACCGGGCGAACGGCAGCCCGGCCCGGTCGCGGCCGCGGTCGTCCACGTAGCTGAGCCGCTCGACCAGGTAGCCGAGCTCCAGGACCGCCGGCAGCACGCCCATCTCCTCGGCGGCGTCCCAGCCGGGGCCGAAGAAGTCCATCATGTAGCCCTGCTCCCGCGGGCGCGGCGCCCGTTCCAGGACCACCACGTCCCAGCCCCGCCGGCCCAGGCACCCGGCCAGGGCCAGTCCCGCGATGCCCGCCCCGCAGACGACCGCGCGCACGGCCGGCGCCGCTCAGTACCGGTCGCCGACGGCTGTCACGCCGTCCAGCAGGGTCAGGTCCTCGGCCGTCAGGCGCAGGTCCGCGGCCGCGGCGTCCTCCCGCAGGTGGCCGGGGTCGGTGGTGCCGGGGATCGGCAGCACGTGCTCGCCGCGCACCGTGGTCCAGGCGATCGCGACCGCCGCGGGCGAGGTCCCGTGCCGGCCGGCGACCTCGCGGAGGGGCGCCAGCACGGCGTCCTCGTTGGCGGCCATGGCCTCCGGCGTGAACCGGGGGTTGCGCGAGCGGAAGTCGGAGCCGGAGAACTCCCGGCCCGCGAGGGCGCCGGAGAGGTAGCCGCGGCCCAGCGGGGAGAAGGGGACGAACACCGCCCCGTGCTCGGCGCACCACCCGATGACGTCCCCGGAGGGGTCCCCGTCGGCGGTGGGGCCAGACCCCTCGGGGTTGCGGGTCCACAGGGAGTACTCCGACTGGACGGCCGCGACCGGGTGGATGGCGTGCGCCCGCTCGGCCTGCTCCGTGCTGACCTCGGAGAGCCCCAGGTGGCGCACCTTGCCCGCGGTCACGAGCTCGCCCATCGCGCCCCAGGTGTCCTCGAGGGGCACGTCGGGGTCCACGCGGTGCAGGTAGTAGAGGTCCACCGCGTCGGTGCGCAGCCGGCGCAGGCTGTCCTCGATCGAGCGGCGCACCTCGTCCGGGTGCCCGCAGCGCTCCGTCCGGGGCGGCTCCAGGGAGGCCGCGCGCAGCCCGGTCTTGGAGCAGAGGAACACCTCGTCCCGGCGCGGGGCGAGGGCGGCGCCGACGAGCTCCTCGTTGGCTCCCCCGCCGTAGAGCACCGCCGTGTCCACCACGTTCATGCCGAGGTCCACCGCGAGCCCGAGCACCTCGTGCTTGCGCCGCTCGGTCAGCCCGTGCCGGTCGTAGACCCAGCTCAGGCCCATGGCCCCGAACCCGATCGCGCCCACGCGGTCCCCGGACGGGGTGAATTCGATCTGTCGCATCCAGTGCTCCTTCGTCGGTCCGGTCGCCGCGCCGGCGCCCGGAGGACCGCCGGTCAGCGGTCTCCCGCGGACGGTCGCGGCACCGTGAAGTCCACCAGGCGGGCGTCGGCGCCGTCCAGTCCGGCCCAGGTGCCGGGAACCTCCAGGACCGCCAGCCCGGAGGTGGGGCAGCCGTCGGCGAGGGCCATGACGGCGTCGTAGTCGGAGTCCGGTGTGGCCAGGCGGAGGGCGGCGTCGCGCAGACCGGGCAGGTGGCCGATGAGCAGCAGGGACTCC
Source organism: Kocuria salina (assembly GCF_013368965.1). Classification (NCBI taxonomy): domain Bacteria; kingdom Bacillati; phylum Actinomycetota; class Actinomycetes; order Micrococcales; family Micrococcaceae; genus Kocuria; species Kocuria salina. The sequence continues at coordinate 366,162 of NZ_SSSF01000002.1, read as the reverse complement.
ACGGTGTCCGGCACGTGGTTGAGCACCGCGATGATCCGGCTGTCCTGGGCCGCGTAGAGGGACTCGTCGAGCCGGGCGGTCGGGGCGAGGTCGCCGAGCTCGCTGCACACCCACGTGCAGGTCTGGCGCGCGCGCAGGGCGCTCGAGCACAGGATCATGTCCGGCACGTGCCCGTTCGCCAGCAGCCAGCGCCCCGCGGCGGCGGCGTCCGCGGCCCCGCCGCGGTCCAGGGGGCGGTCGTGGTCGGCCACGCCCCACGGGTGCTCGGCCTCCGCGTGGCGCATGAGGACGAGCTTCTTCCGGTCGTGGCGGGTCATCGGTTCATGATGCCACGCGTCCGCCGGGCACGGAGCGACCCCGGCTCCTCCGCGTCGCGGGACGGAACCGGGGCCTGCACGGATCGGGGACGCGGATCAGATGGAGTACTCGGGGGCCGCCCACACGACGACCTCGGGGTGCTCGTAGAAGCGGTAGCCCTGGCCGCGGACGGTGCGCACGGTGTTCGCGAGCCGGCCGAGCTTGGAGCGCAGGCGCCGGATGTGCACGTCGATGGTCCGCTCGTTGGGCACCTCCTCGGAGTCGCGCCACAGGCTGTGCAGCAGCTCGTGGCGGCCCACGGTCCGGCTGCCGTTCTCCACGAGGTAGTTCAGCAGCTCGAACTCCTTGAACGTGAGGTTCAGGAGGCCGCCGTCGAGGAAGACCTCCCGGCGGGAGAGGTCGATGAGCACCCCGGTGGACTGGCTGGTCTTCGTCTCGGGCGCCGGCGCGGGCGCGGCGGGCGCCGTGGGCCGCACGGCCCCCGAGGTGGGGTCGCCCAGGGCGTTGCGCACGACCTCGAGGTCGGTGCCGGCGGTGTTGGCGGGAGCCAGCGCCACGGCGGCGTAGGAGTCGGCCTGCGGGACCAGCTGCTGGGCGTACGCCCGGATGCTCTGGACCATCTTGACCAGCGAGGTGCCGCTGGCCGCCGCGGTCTCCTCGTCGAGACCCACGTAGATCACGAACCCGCGCGCCTCGTTCTCCTGCACCTGCGGACGCGGCGCCGTGTCCCGCTGCAGGCGGGTGGGGAGCGGGGTCTCGCCCGGCGCGGCCGACATGGGGCCGATCGTGCTCCGGAGGCTGCGGTAGTCGGCGGGGGCGGTCTGCCCCCGCTCGGGGGCCGCGGCCGGACCGCGGACAGCACGGGCCTCGCTCGTGCGGTTGCGCTGGGAAATGTGCACGTATCCCGGTGTGCCTGGCATCTGGTGCCCCTCGTCTTTCCGTCGTGCGGCGGACGAGGTTCCGTCCGCCTGAGTCGATCCGCCCCTCGGAACGGCCCCGCCGCTCCCAGCTCCCGAACCGGCCCGCTCCGTGGTGGTCGGGGAGGGTCCCCGCGAAGCTGGCAAATTCCTGACAGTGGCGTTGCTCTCATGGTCCACCAGCCCCCTGGATCCCGCAAGTAATATTCGAGGCGTTATCTCACGATGCGAGATTCGAACGACGGCTGTCCAAGTGCTCCGCCAAAATGAACCTCCTTCACCTTGCGGCTGTGATGCCGTTTTCCGTCCGACCCCCGGGATATCAGACCTCTGGGACCATCCGGGGGCTTTTCCGCCCCTCAAGCAGGTCCCGATCCTGTTGTCAAGACGGCTTCGTCGGTGAACTCTTCGTCTCACGATGTGAACACGTGGCCGGAGGTCGAAAAAAGGCCCGCCGAGGACGTCGGCGGGCCTTTTCAGCGCGTGGTCTGCGGTGTCACGGAACGGCGGTCAGTCGACCACGCCGTAGAGCCGGTCCCCGGCGTCCCCGAGGCCCGGGACGATGTAGGCGTTCTCGTCGAGCCGTTCGTCCCTCGCAGCCAGGACGATGTTGACCTCGGAGTCCCCCAGCTCCTCCTCGAGGGCGGCCAGGCCCTCGGGCGCGGCCAGGAGGCAGACGCACGTGATCTGCTCGGCCCCGCGGCGGTAGAGGAACTTGATCGCCTCCCGCAGCGTCCCGCCCGTGGCCAGCATCGGGTCGAGGACGAAGACCTGGCGGCCGGTGAGGTCGTCGGGCAGCCGCTCGGCGTAGGTGATGATGTCGAGGGTGTCCTCGTTGCGGGCCATGCCGAGGAAGCCCACCTCGGCCGTGGGGATCAGCCGGGTCATGCCCTCGAGCATGCCCAGGCCCGCACGGAGGATCGGCACGACCAGCGGCCGTGGCTTCGACAGCCCCACGCCCGTGGTGCGCGTGACCGGCGTGTCGATCTCCACCGGTTCCACGCGGACGCCCCGGGTGGCCTCGTACGCGAGCAGCGTCACGAGCTCCTCGACGAGCAGGCGGAACACCGGGGACGTGGTGTTCTTGTCCCGGAGCACGGTCAGTTTGTGTGCCACCAATGGGTGGTCGAGAACGGTCACTCGCATGGACCAAAATTACCATCGGGCCACGGGGGCGCCCCGCCCCCTCGCCGGACCCCGCCCGGCCCGGCGACCCGCCCAGGAGGAGAACCGCATGGCACTGCCCCCGCGCACCCGCTCCGAGGCCCGGGCGGAGGAGTGGATGCGGCTGGCCCTCGCCGAGGCCTGGGCGGCGCTCAGGACGCAGGACGTGCCGATCGGCGCCGTCGTGGTCGGCCCGGACGGGACGGTGGTCGGCCGGGGCCGCAACCGCCGGGAGGCCGACGGCGACCCCACCGCCCACGCCGAGATCCTGGCGCTGCGCGACGCCGCCCGCGCCCTGGGCTCGTGGCGGCTGGACGGCTGCACGCTGGTGGTGACCCTCGAGCCCTGCGCGATGTGCGCGGGCGGGATCGTCCTGGCCCGCGTGCCCCGCGTGGTCCTGGGCGCGTGGGACGACAAGGCCGGGGCGGCCGGCTCCGTCCTCGACGTGCTCCGGGAGCGGCGGCTCAACCACTGGGTGGAGGTGACCGGCGGCGTGCTGGCCGAGGAGTGCTCCCGGCTGCTCCTCGACTTCTTCGCGGAGCACCGGCGCGGTGGGGACGACAGCGCCGGGCCCGCCGCTCCCGGTCCCGCCGGCCCCGCGGGTTTTGGCGGTTGAGCTCGCCAGCCGGTACAGTACTGCGAGCTGGTGACGTGTCCGAGCGGCCGAAGGTGCATCACTCGAAATGATGTTTGGTGTAAGAGCCAACGAGGGTTCAAATCCCTCCGTCACCGCCAGTCGGGAAGGCCCCGGGTCCTGAGGGATCCGGGGCCTTCCGCATGCCCGCCCGCCGGTCCCGCCCCGTCCGGCGCCCCCGGAGGACGTGGACGGCCCCGGCCCGGGGCGGCCGGCGGCGGGGAGCGCGGGCCGCCGTTGGATACCGTGGTGGCGATCACCACGCCCGCCGTGCGGCGGGCCCGGACGGAAACGGAAGAGGGGCAGCATGACGACGTCGGCGCAGGCAGTCGGACACCTGGGAGCGGACGGGGAGGAGTACCCGGACGCGTACTTCGTGCGGCTGGACCGCACCCGGTTCCGCTCGACGCTGCACTCGCAGGGCGCGTGGAGCGAGGCCGAGCAGCACATGGGCGCCGCCTCGGGGCTGCTCGCCCACGCCGTGGAGGCCGACCACCCGCGCGCGGACCTCCTGCCCGTGCGCTTCTCCTACGACATCCTCGGCTTCATCCCCGGCGGCGAGGTCGAGGTGACCACGCGCGTGGTCCGCCCGGGCCGCACCATCGAGCTGGTCGAGGCCACCATGAGCCACGCCGGGCGCTCCTGCATCCGGCTGAGCGTGTGGCGGCTGCTCCGGGGCGAGACCGCCGACACCGCCGGCACGCACCGGGAGGCCCTGCCGCCGGTGGGCGACGCCCTGCCCGCCACGATGACCGGGCGGTGGCCGGGCGGCTACATCGCCTCCCTCGAGGGCCGCACCGTGCGCGAGCACCGGCCCGGCCGGGCGGCCATGTGGCTGCGCGCGCCGCACGCCGTCGTCGCCGGGGAGGAGTCCTCCACCACGGCGCGGTTCCTGGCGGCCGTGGACGCCGCCAACGGCATCGCCGTGCGGGTGGGCCCCGACGAGATGGTCTTCCCCAACGTGGACCTGAGCGTGCACCTGGTCCGGGAGCCGGTCTCCCCGTGGGTGGGCCTCGACACGCACGTCACCTTCGGCGACACCGGCGTGGGCCTCACCGAGTCCGCGCTGCACGACGAGGCCGGCTACCTGGGCCAGGTCGCCCAGTCCCTGACGATCCGGCCGCTCCCGGTCTCCGGCTGAGCCGAGCCGGACGGGCCGGGCGCGGGCCCCGGCCCGTCGGTGGGGGCCGCCGCGCGACCGTACAATGGGGCGGGATTCCCGACGTCGAGACCAGGGGCGACCGCGCCCCGAGGAGGACACCCAGTGAGCAGCATCAACATCACCGTGATCGACCGCGAGGGCAACCGCACCGAGGGCGTCGAGTGGAAGGACTACGAGAGCCTCATGGAGGCCCTCACCCGCCACAAGTACCCGATCCTCGCGACCTGCGGCGGCAACGCGTCCTGCTCCACCTGCCACTCCTACCTCGACCAGACCTCCTTCTCGAAGGCCAACGAGATCAACGACGAGGAGGAGGACCTCCTCGACATGCTCGACGACACCCGCCACGACACCTCCCGGCTCAGCTGCCAGGTCGAGTGGGCGGAGGAGCTCGACGGCGCCGAGGTCACCATCGCCCCCGAGTGGTGAGCCCCCCGTCCCCGCGGGGACGCCCCCGCCAGCCCTGACCAGACCCCGGACGGACCGGCCTCGCCGGCGCGCAGGAAAGTGGACCATGACCGACATCCGCGAGGACCTCACCACCCGCGCCGCCTACGTCTCGGACGCGTCGATCTACCGGCGGCTGCCCGAGGCGGTGGCCGAGCCGCGCAGCGTCGAGGAGGTCCGCGAGCTGCTGGCGCTGGCGAAGGAGCGGGGCTGGTCGGTGGTCTCCCGCGGCGGCGGCACCTCCGTGGCGGGCAACGCGATCGGCGACGGGCTGGTCATCGACACCTCCCGGCACTTCAACAGGATCCTGTCGATCGACCCCGAGGCGATGACCGCCACGATCGAGCCCGGGGTGATCTGCGACCAGCTGCGCTCCGCGGCGTCCGAGTTCGGCCTCACCTACGGACCCGACCCCTCGACGCACTCACGGTGCACGATCGGCGGGATGGTCGCCAACAACGCCTGCGGCTCCCACTCCGTGGCGTGGGGCACGTCCGCGGACAACCTGGTCTCGCTGAAGGTCATGCTCGCCGACGGCCGGGTGGTGGAGCTGCACGAGGGCGGCACCTCCGAACCGGGGATCGACCGGGCGCTGACCGGGATCCGGGACCGGCACCTGGCCATGCTGCGCACCGAGCTCGGCCAGTTCCCGCGCCAGGTCTCCGGGTACGGGCTGCACTACCTGCTCGGCGAGAAGGGCTTCGACGCCGCCAAGGCCTTCGCCGGCACGGAGGGCACCTGTGGGGTCATCACCGAGCTCACGGTCCGTCTGGTCCGCAGGCCCGCCCACACGGCCCTGGCCGTGCTGGGCTTCGAGGACGCATTCGAGGCCGCCACGGCGGCGCCGAAGCTGCGCGTGCCCGGGGTGTACACCATCGAGGGCATGGGCGCGGACCTGCTCGACGCCCTGCGCACCCGGCAGGGCCAGGAGCACGCCGGCGGCGAGCTGCCCCGCGGCGGCGGCTGGCTCTACTGCGAGGTCGGCGCGGACACCCTCGAGGAGGCCGAGGCGGCCGCCCGCACCCTGCCGGGGCTCGTCCCGGAGAACGTCGTGGACTCCGTGATCGTCTCCGACGCGGGGCAGGCCCGCGCCCTGTGGCGGATCCGCGAGGCCGGCGCCGGGATCGTCACCCGCCTGCCCGACGGCGGGGAGGCCTGGCCGGGGTGGGAGGACTCCGCGGTGCCCCCGGCGCGCCTGGGCGAGTACCTGCGCGACCTCTACGACCTGCTGCACGAGCTGGGCCTCACCGGCATCCCCTTCGGGCACTTCGGAGAGGGCTGCGTGCACATCCGCATCTCCTTCGACCTCGGCACCGAGGAGGGGATGGCGACCTACCGCACGTTCATCGAGCGCGCCGCGCGGCTCGTGCACCGCTACGGCGGCTCGGTCTCCGGCGAGCACGGCGACGGCCGCGCCCGGTCCGAGCTGCTGGCCACGATCTACTCCCCTGAGGCCCTGGCCGCCTTCGCGGCGTTCAAGGCCGTCTTCGACCCGGACGGCGTCTTCAACCCCGGCGTGCTCGTGGACCCGGAGCCCATCGACCAGGGCGTGCGCCCCGGGCCCGGCGCCCGCACGTTCGAGCTGACGCCCGTGCATGCGTTCTCCCGCGACGGCGGCTCGTTCTCCAGCGCGGTCAACCGGTGCGTGGGCGTGGGCTCCTGCCGCTCCGACGTCGGCGCCATGTGCCCGTCCTTCCAGGCGACCCACGACGAGGTGCACTCGACCCGCGGCCGCGCCCGGTCCCTCGCCGAGATGCTGCGCGGGGAGTCCATCACGGACGGCTGGAAGTCGAAGGAGACCCTCGAGGCCCTCGACCTGTGCCTGTCCTGCAAGGCCTGCGCGTCCGAGTGCCCGGTCAACGTGGACATGGCGACGTACAAGGCCGAGTTCCTGCACCACCACTACCGGCACGGCCTGAGCTCCTTCCTGGGCCGGAACCGGCGGCCGATGGCCCACTTCACGATGGGCTGGATGCCGCTGCTGATGCGGATCGTGGAGAAGGTGCCCCTCTCCTTCCGGCTGATCAACCTCCTCGAGTCCCACCGCGGCGTCGAGGAGCTGACCAAGCGGCTCGGCGGGATCGAGCCGAGGCGGCGGATGATCACCTTCGCCGAGCAGCCGCTCACCCGGTGGTTCCGCGGCCGTCCCGCCGCGCGGTCCGGGGGCGGGCCCGCCGAGACCCGACCGTCCGTGGTGCTGTGGCCGGACACGTTCACGAACTTCTCCGCCGACGCCCCCGGCAGGGCCGCCGTGGAGGTGCTCGAGGCCATGGGCTACCGGGTGCTGATGCCCATGGGCAACGTCTGCTGCGGGCTGACCTGGCACTCCACCGGGCAGCTGGACATGACGCAGAAGGTGCTCCGCCAGACCCTGGACGTGATGGAGCCGCTGATCGAGGCCGGGTACCCGATCATCGGGCTCGAGCCCTCGTGCACGGTCATGCTCCAGGAGGAGATCACCGAGCTGCTCCCCGGCGACCCCCGGGCCCGGCGGGTCACCGAGCTGACGACGACGATCGGCGCGTTCGCGGCCCGCCACCTGGCCGAGGGCGGCGCGTGGCCGTTCCGGGAGCTGGCCACCGAGGCGGGCCCCGCCGGCGCCGTGTGCCAGGTCCACTGCCACCAGCAGTCCATGAGCGGCTACGGCCCGGAGCTGGAGGTCCTCGCGAAGCTGGGCGTGGACACTGCCGTGGTCGGCGGCGGGTGCTGCGGGCTCGCGGGCAACTGGGGCTTCGAGCCCGGCCACTACGAGGTCTCGCAGACCCTCGGCGAGCGGGAGCTGTTCCCCGCGATCCGCAGTGCGGCGGACGGGACGATCGTGCTCGCCGACGGCTTCTCGTGCCGCACCCAGATCGCCCAGGGCACGGGCGCGGACGGCGTCCACCTCGCCGAGGTGATGCGCGCGGCGCTGCCCCCGGCGGAACCCGGCGAGCGGTAGCCCCGCCGGGAGCGGCCCCGGCCGGGGCGGGCGCCGCCTCCGGCAGCGGTGTCGGTGGCCCTGCCTAGAATGAAGCACCTGGGAGGGATCCCTTCCCGGGACGTGGCACGCCACGACGTCCGTCCGAGGAGGATATCCCCCCGTGTCTTCGCTCTCCCCCGCCCCCCGCCCCGTCCTGGGAGCCCTCGCCCTCGCCGCGGCCCTGCTCCTCACCGCCTGCGCGGGCGAGGAGCCGCAGCAGACCGGCACCGCCGGCGCCCCCGCCGAGAGCGGGCCGGCCCCGACCTCGGCGGCGACCCCGGAGACCGCCCCGGCCACCGGGCCGGAGGACACCACGGCCCCGGCCGAGGACCGGACCGGCGGGCAGGGCACCGCCGGTCCGGCGGAGGACCCGGCGGCGGAGGACCCGGCGGCGGAGGACCCGGCGGCGGAGCCCGCCGCGGACGGGCCGGACGAGGCTGCGGCGGAGCGGACGGACGGCGGCGCCCCCGACGCCGGCGCGGAGGGCGACGGCACGGCCGCCCGCGGCGGCACCGCGGGCACCGGCACCGGCGGCTCGCCCCTGTGCACCACCTCCCGGCTCGAGGTCGCGGCCGCCCCCGTGGGCGGCGCCGCCGGCTCCGTCCACGTGGACGTCGTCCTCACCAACGCGGGCGAGGACCCGTGCACGCTCGCCGGCTACGCCGGGGTGTCCTTCGTCGACGCCGACGGCACGATGATCGGCTCCCCGGCCCTGCGGGACGCCACCGTCCCCGGCACCGGGCAGGTCCTGGCACCCGGGGAGTCCGTCACCGCCGGCCTGCGCATCAGCCAGGCCGGCAACCACCCGACCTGCGACGCCCGGACCGCCACTGGTCTGCGCGTCTACCCGCCCGAGAACACGGAGTCCGTCGTGATCCCCTTCCCCGTGGAGGCCTGCGGCGATCCGCGGATCCACCAGCTCGAGATCCAGGGCTTTGGCGCCTGAACCAGCCCTGAGCCTGTTCACCGAGCACACCCGGGCCTGGTTCTCGGGTGCGTTCGCCGCGCCCACCGCCGCCCAGGAGGGCGCGTGGCGGGCCATCGCCGCGCGGCGCCACGCCCTGATCGTGGCGCCCACCGGCTCGGGCAAGACCCTGGCCGCGTTCCTGTGGGCCCTGGACCGGTTCGTGGCGGAGGCCGCGCCCGGCGCCGGGACGCCGGCCGCCGGGCCCGCCCCCGGCCCTGCGGGCGGCGCCCCGGCCCCCGGCGGGACCCTGCGGGCCAAGGCCCGCTCCGCGAGCACCGCGGGCGAGCGGCGCGGGACCCGCGTCCTCTACATCTCCCCGCTCAAGGCCCTGGGCGTGGACGTGGAGCGCAACCTGCGGGCCCCCCTGATCGGCATCTCGCAGACGGCCCGGCACGCCGGGATCGAGCCGCCGGAGATCAGCGTGGGCGTCCGCTCCGGGGACACACCGCAGGCGATCCGCCGGGCCCTGCTCACGAACCCCCCGGACATCCTCATCACCACCCCCGAGTCGCTGTACCTGATGCTGACCTCCAAGGCGCGGGAGACCCTCACGGACGTGCAGACGGTCATCGTGGACGAGGTGCACGCCGTGGCCGGCACCAAGCGGGGCGCGCACCTGGCGCTCACGCTCGAACGGCTGGACGCCCTGCTGGAGCAGCCGGTGCAGCGCATCGGGCTGTCCGCGACCGTCGAGCCGATCGAGACGGTCGCCCGGTTCCTGGGCGGCCGGGAGCCGGTCACCGTCGTCGCGCCGCGCACGGAGAAGACGTGGGACCTCACCGTCTCGGTGCCCATCCCGGACATGACCGTGCTGGGCGGGCCGAGCGCCTCGCCGTCCCTGGCCGGCTCGGCCTTCGGGGACGACGACCTCGACGCCCTCGCCCCCACGACCACGGCGTCGATCTGGCCGCACGTCGAGGAGCGGGTCGTGGACCTGGTGCTCGAGAACCGGTCGACCATCGTGTTCGCCAACTCCCGCGGCCTCGCCGAGAAGCTCACCGCGCGGCTCAACGAGATCTACGCGTTCCGCGTGGAGCACGCGGACCCGCACGACGGGCCCCGGGACGGCGCCCCCGCGGACGGCGCCGGTCCGGGCGACGACGGGGCGCCGGGGCCCCCTGCCGGCTCCGCGCCCCAGCAGGTCGGGGACGTGCTGCGCTCCGCCCTCGCCGGGCAGGAGCCGGCCGCGGCCCGCGGGCCCGCCGCCCCCGAGCCCGCGGACCTGCGCCGGCAGACCGGCCGCTACGAGGGCGCGGCGCCGGTGCTGGCCCGCGCCCACCACGGGTCGGTCTCGAAGGACCAGCGGGCGGTGATCGAGGACGACCTCAAGACCGGACGGCTGCGCTGCGTGGTGGCCACCTCCTCCCTGGAGCTGGGCATCGACATGGGTGCGGTGGACCTGGTGGTCCAGATCGAGGCCCCGCCCTCGGCGGCCTCGGGCCTCCAGCGCGTGGGCCGCGCCGGCCACCAGGTGGGCGAGGTCTCGCGCGGCTGGTTCTACCCGAAGCACCGCGGGGACCTGCTGGACGCCGCCGTCACGGTGGAGCGGATGCTGCAGGGACGGATCGAGCCGCTCGCGGTCCCGCTCAACCCCCTGGACGTCCTGGCCCAGCAGACGGTCGCGGCGACCGCGCTGGGGCCGATCGACGTCGAGGAGTGGTTCGACACCGTCCGCCGGTCCTGCCCGTTCCTGACCCTGCCCCGCTCCGCCTACGACGCGACCCTGGACCTGCTCGCGGGCCGCTACCCGTCCGACGAGTTCGCCGAGCTGCGCCCGCGGATCGTGTGGGACCGGGAGACCGGCACCATCGAGGGCCGGCCCGGGGCGCAGCGCCTGGCCGTGACCTCCGGCGGCACGATCCCGGACCGCGGCCTGTTCGCGGTCTACCTCGTGGGCGAGCAGGACGGGAAGAACTCCCGGCGGGTGGGCGAGCTCGACGAGGAGATGGTCTACGAGTCCCGCGTGGGGGACGTGATCGCCCTGGGCGCCTCGAGCTGGCGGATCGAGGAGATCACCCACGACCGCGTCATCGTCTCCCCCGCCCCCGGTGTGCCGGGCAAGCTCCCGTTCTGGCACGGCGACGGCCCCGGCCGGCCCGTGGAGCTGGGCCGCGCGGTGGGCCGGTTCAACCGCGAGATCGCCGGGGCCTCCGCGGAGGACGCCCGCGCCCGGCTGCGCGCGGCCGGTCTCGACGAGTGGGCCGCCGACAACCTGCTGGCCTACGTGGGCGAGCAGAAGGAGGCCGTGGGGCAGGTCCCGTCGGACCGGCTGTTCGTCGTCGAACGCTTCCACGACGAGCTCGGGGACTGGCGCGTGGTGCTGCACTCCCCGTTCGGGATGCCCGTGCACGCCCCGTGGGCGCTGGCCGTGGGGGCCCGGCTGCACGAGCGGTACGGCCTCGACGGCTCCGCGCAGGCCGCCGACGACGGGATCGTGCTGCGCGTGCCGGCCATGGAGGACGAGCCCCCGGGGGCGGAGCTGTTCCTCTTCGACGCCGACGAGCTCGACCAGATCGTCACCGAGGAGGTGGGCGGCTCCGCACTGTTCGCCTCCCGGTTCCGGGAGTGCGCCGCCCGGGCCCTGCTGCTGCCCCGGCGCGACCCCGGCCGGCGCTCCCCGCTGTGGCAGCAGCGCCAGCGCTCGGCGCAGCTGCTGGACGTCGCCCGGAAGTACCCGCAGTTCCCGATCATCCTCGAGACGATCCGCGAGTGCCTCCAGGACGTCTACGACCTGCCCGCGCTCAAGGAGCTGCACCGGGCGGTCGAGCGGCGCGCGATCCGGGTGGTCGAGACCACCACGGAGCAGCCCTCGCCCTTCGCCCGGACCCTGCTCTTCGGCTACGTGGCCCAGTTCCTCTACGAGGGCGACTCCCCGCTGGCGGAGCGCAAGGCGGCCGTCCTGTCCCTCGACGCCGCCCTGCTCAACGAGCTCCTGGGCCGCGCCGAGCTGCGGGAGCTGCTGGACCCCGACGTCATCGAGCGCACGGAGGCGGAGCTGCAGCGACTGGCCCCGGACCGGCGGCTGCGCGGGGTCGAGGGCGCGGCCGACCTGCTGCGCCTGCTCGGCCCGCTCACCACCGCCGAGGCCGTCCGCCGGCTCCAGGACCCCGGGGACCCGGAGTCCGCGTGCCCCGAGGACGTCGCCGCCGGGTGGCTCGAGCAGCTCGTGGCCGCCAACCGCGCCCTGCGCGTGCACCTGCGCGGCGTCGAGCACTGGGCAGCGATCGAGGACGCCTCCCGGCTGCGCGACGCGCTCGGCGTGCCCCTGCCCATGGGGGTGCCGCTGGCCTTCGTGGAACCGGTCGAGGACCCGCTGGCCGACCTCGTCTCCCGCTACGCCCGCACCCACGGGCCGTTCACCGTGGACGAGGCCGCGGCGCGGCTCGGGCTGGGCACGGCCGTGGTGCGCACCACGCTGGAGCGGCTGGCCGCGGACCGGCGCGTGGTCGAGGGCGAGTTCCGGCCGGTGCGCCCCGACGGCGGCGGGGCCGGCCCGGCGGCCTCCGAGTGGTGCGAGTCCGAGGTGCTGCGCCGGATCCGGCGCCGCTCGCTGGCCGCGCTGCGCCGGGACGTTGAGCCCGTCTCCGGGCAGGTCTACGCCCGGTTCCTGCCGGCCTGGCAGCACGTGGGCCGGGGCCACCAGCTGCGCGGCGAGGACGGGGTGCTGACGGTGGTGGACCAGCTCGCGGGCGTCGCCGTCCCCGCCTCGGCCTGGGAGCCGCTGGTGCTCGCCGCCCGGGTGGCGGACTACCGGCCCGAGCTGCTGGACGAGCTGACCGCCACCGGGGAGATCCTGTGGTCCGGGGCCGGGTCCCTGGCGGGCGACGACGGATGGGTGTCGCTGCACCTGAGCGAGGCGGCCCAGCTCACCCTGCCCCCGGCCGAGACCCTCGAGGTCGCGGCGTCGGCCCTGGACTCCACGCTGGAGCGGCGGGTCCTCGACGTCCTGGCCCCCGGCGGCGCGTGGTTCTTCCCGCAGCTGCTGGGCCTGCTCGACGCCGCCGGGGACCCGGTTCCCGCCCCGGCGCTGACCACCGCGCTGTGGAACCTCGTCTGGTCCGGGCTGATCACCAACGACACCTTCCTGCCCGTGCGCACCCTGCTCTCCGGCGGGCAGGCCGCCCACCGGCACCGGGCCCAGGCCCCGCGGGGACGCACCACGTCCCGCCGGGGCGCCGCCCGGCTGCGGCCCGGCGCGGCCTCCCGCCCGGGGATCGGCGGGGCGCTGCGCGCCCCGGCGCGGGCGGCCACCCTGGAGCGCCACGACTCCCCGCTCGTGGCCGGGCGCTGGTCGATGCTGCGCCCCGAGCCCCTCGACCCCACGCTGCGGGCGTCGGCCACCGCGGAGCTGCTCATGGACCGCTACGGCGTGGTGACCAAGGGTCCCGTGGCGGTCGAGGAGCTCCCCGGCGGCTTCGCCACCGTCTACAAGGTGCTCTCCACGCTCGAGGACACGGGCCGGGCCCGCCGGGGCTACTTCATCGAGGGCCTGGGCGCCGCCCAGTTCGCGCAGGCCGCCACGGTGGACCACCTGCGCACGTTCAGCACCGACGACCAGGTCCGCGCCGAGGAGCCCGTGGCGCTGGCGCTCGCCGCGACCGACCCCGCCAACCCCTACGGGGCGGCCCTCGAGTGGCCGGAGCCCGTGTCCGTGCCCGCCCCGGACGGCGGGGACGCGCCCGCGGGGAGGCACCGGCCCGGGCGCAAGGCGGGCGCCGTCGTCGTGCTCGTGGACGGCGCCCTGGCCCTGTACGTGGAGCGCGGCGGGCGGACCGTGCTCGCGTTCACCGACGACGCGGCCGCCCTGGCCGCCGCCGGACCCGCCGTGGCCGAGATCGTCCGCCGGGGCGCGGTGGACAAGCTGACCGTCGAGAAGGTCAACGGCGCCGGGGTCCTGGGGCACGGCCCCGTCGAGACCGCGGTGCGGGAGTCCCTGCTGGCCGGCGGGTTCTACTCGACGCCGCGCGGCCTGAGGATGCGCCGATGAGCGCGGACCCGAGCACCGGGGGCGGCCGTGCCCGAGGGTGACACCGTCTACCGCCAGGCCGTCCTGCTGCGCCGCGCCCTGGCCGGGAGGATCCTGACCCGCAGCGACCTCCGGTTCCCGTCGATCGCCACCGCGGACCTCTCGGGGCGCACCGTGACCGAGGTGGTGCCGCGGGGCAAGCACCTGCTGGTCCGCACCGACGGCGGGCCCGACGGCCTGCCCCCGCTCACCCTGCACTCCCACCTGCTCATGGAGGGCATGTGGCACGTCTACCCGCGGGGCGCCCGGTGGCGGCGCCCCGGCCACCAGGCGCGGGCGGTGCTCGAGAACGCGGCCGCGCAGGCCGTCGGCTTCGACCTCGGCATGCTGGACCTCGTGGCCACCGCCGACGAGGACGAGCTCGTGGGCCACCTCGGCCCGGACCTGCTGGGCCCCGACTGGGACCGGGCGGAGGCCCTGGCCCGGCTCGCCCACCACCCGCTCCGGCGCGTGGGGGCCGCGCTGATGGACCAGCGCAACCTCGCCGGCATCGGCAACGTCTACCGCAACGAGATCCTGTTCCTCCAGCGGCTGCACCCCTTCACCCCGGTGGCCGAGGTCCCGGACCTCGGCGCGGTCGTGGACCTCTCCCACCGGCTGCTGCACGTCAACCGGGACCGCTCGCAGCGCTCCACGGTGGGGGGCCCGGCCCGCCGCGGCGAGCAGTTCTGGGTCTACGGCCGCGGCCGGCAGCCGTGCCGCCGGTGCGGGGCCCCGGTCCGGGAGGCGCGGATCGACGACGCCGAGCTCGTGCCCGGCGAGCCGTACCCCGGGCCGCCGCGGGACCGGGCGGTGTGGTTCTGCGAGCGCTGCCAGCCCCTCCCCTCCTGAGTCCGGCCGTCGCGGCTTATCATGAGATCGCCGCCCCAGCGGCCCGACACCATGAGGAGGCACCATCAACACGACCCTGCTCGGCGCAGAGTACTTCGCGGCACCCGAGGACGGCACGGACGGCGAGGTGTTCCGCTCCGCTTCCCGTGCCTCTGCCGCGGCCCTGGACCAGCGCGAGGACGTGGTCCGCTACAAGGACCGCTTCGCGCTGCGGATCACGGACCAGACCCCGCACGACGTCATGGTCCAGAACCTGCTCTTCCTGCGCGGGGTCCTGGACTCGGCGGGCGTCGACTACCTGCTGGTGCGGGGCAACGACGAGCGCCCCGTCATCGCCGTGGACCTCAAGGACCGTCCCCGGCTCCGGCAGGCCCTGGTGGACGCGGCCGTGGGCGAGCCGTACTACGTCAAGCCGATGGACACCAAGAAGAAGACCGTGCAGCTGCTGGCCGACGGCGAGCTGTCCTCGCGCCGCAACGCGCGGGTCCTGCGGCTGTTCCGGCCCCACTACTCCGCGGAGGCCAGGCTCTACTACGGCGCCGGCACCGGGGTGCAGGTGGAGCTGTGGGAGTTCGGCGAGGACGAGATCCGGCTGCCCATCGAGAACTCGCTGACCCGGCGCACCGTCCCGGTGGCCGAGGCCGTGCGCGGCACCGTGGAGCGCTTCGGCCTCACCTGGCCCACGATCGAGAACATGTTCGCCGACCACGCCATCGACATCGACTTCGCGGTCGACATGATCTTCTCGTGGGTGGACGGCTCCGACGAGGAGTACCGCCGGGTCCGGGCCTCGTACATGGCCGACGCCGTGGTGGGCGAGGGCGACGCGCACGAGGCCCGCTTCCGGCAGGTCGACGAGCTGAAGTACGCCCTGCGCTCGGTGCACATGTTCGCCCCCTGGGTGCGCAACATCTACATCGCCACCGACTCCCGGCCGCCGGCGTGGCTGGCCGAGCACCCGCGCGTGCGGGTCGTGCGCAGCGAGGAGTTCTTCGCGGACACCTCGGCCCTGCCGATCTACAACTCCCAGGCGGTGGAGGCGCAGCTGCACCACATCGAGGGGCTCTCGGAGCACTACCTGTACTCCAACGACGACATGTTCTTCGGCCGCCCGATCGGCCCGGCGCTGTTCTTCTCCCCGGGCGGGATCACGAAGTTCGTGGAGAACGAGACCCGCATCGGCCTGGGCGAGAACTCCGCCGAGCGCTCCGGCTTCGAGAACGCCGCCCGCGTCAACCGCCGGCTCCTGTGGGAGCGCTTCGGCCGGATCACCACCCGCCACCTGCAGCACTGCGCCGCGCCCCTGCGGCGCAGCGTGGTGGCCGAGATGGAGCGGGAGTTCCCGGCGGAGTTCGCCCGCACCGCGTCCAGCCGCTTCCGCGCGGCGGACAACATCTCGGTGACGAACTCGCTCTACCACTACTACGCGCTGCTGACCGGCCGGGCCGTGACCCAGGAGACGGCCCGCACGGAGTACGTGGACACCACCACGCGCGCCGGGCTGCAGCAGATGGAGAAGCTGCTCGGCCGCCGCAACCTCGACATGTTCTGCCTCAACGACGGCAGCTTCCCGGAGGTGCCCGGTCCCGAGCGCGCGGAGCGGATGACGGAGTTCCTGGAGCGCTACTACCCCATCAAGGCTCCCTGGGAGAAGTGACCGCGGAGAATGAGCGGGGCCGGTGCGGGATCCCGCACCGGCCCCGCTCGCTCTCCGCGGCTCGACGACCGCCGCGTCCGAGCCGGGGCTCAGGTGCGCGGCCGGTCCCCGGGGCCGGGGTCGCCGTCGGGGCGGGTGCTGCCGTCGTGCAGGGTGTCGCCGTCGCTCCGGGTGTCGCCGTCGTGCCGGGTCCGGGTGTCCGGTCCGGCGTCGCCGTCCTGCCAGGGGGCCTCGTCGGAGCGCGTCCCGGAGGCGCGATCGGTGACGTCCTCGCGGCGTCCGCGGGAGGCGTCAGCAGGGGTGGAGTCGTCCCCGTCCGGGACGAGCGAGGCGGCGTCCCGGCGATGGGTCTCCGCCTCCTGGCGGACCTTCTCGGCGTCCTCGGTGCGCCGCTGGGCGTCCTGCTCGAGGCGGTCGGCCTCGATCCGGGCCTTCTCGGCCTCGGCGCGGGCCGCGTCCGCGTCCGCCTTCCGCTCGCGGGCCGAGAGGTCCTCCTCCTCGCTGCGGGCGCGCAGCTCGGCGGCGCGCTGCTGGTTCTCCCGCCGCTCCACGGCCTCGCGCTCCTTCTTCTTGCGGCTCCCGGCCAGCACGGCCAGGACGACCACGGCCAGCACGGCCAGGGCCAGCACGATCCAGATCCAGGTTTCCATCGGATGTTCCTCCTCGGTAGGTCCCCACGTTCCTCAATAGAAGCAGAGCCGGACGGGTCCGGCTACAGGCCCCGGCGCCCCGGCGGGCGGCTCCGTGCCGGAGCACCCCGGGGTCGTGCCACCGGCACGGGGCGCACCGGCCGCCGGGCGGCGTGCGCGGGAGACCCGCGCCGCCCGGGTGCGTGCTCCGCCGGCGCAGTGGCCGGGGGATCGTGCCTTGCCAGCGGCGGTTTCGGCAGCACGCTTCCCGCTCCGCCCCGCCGCGCCCCCGGGCCGCCCGAGCAGCGCGGCGCCGGGCCGGGGAGCACGGGTCGCCCCGCGGGACACGGGGCGCCCGCGCCGTCGTGACCGAACATGACCCTCCGCGTCGGGCCGGGTCGCCGCCGCCGTGCCGTCCCGGCGCCGCTCCACCCGCCGCACGGTGGCGGACCCCGGCACCGGGGAGCGCATCGAGCGCTCCGAGACCGACCTCATCTGAGCGGACGCGGAGCGGCTCACACCAGGGCGGGGACCTTCCGCAGCGCCTCCTGGAGGGCGCCCAGGACGAGGGCCACCGACCCGGCGTCGGCGTTGGGGCCCATCAGGCCGATCCGCCACACGGTGTTCGCGTACTCCTTCACGCCCGCCCCGATCTCCACGGAGAAGTGCTCCAGCAGGTAGGCCCGCACCCAGGCGGAGTCGACGCCCTCGGGCACCTTGACCGTGGTCAGCTCCGGGAGGCGGTGCCCCTCGGCGGCGAACAGCTCCAGCCCCATGTCCTGCAGCCCGGCCTAGAGCGCGTCGCCCGCGGCCTGGTGACGGGCCCAGACGTTCTCCAGGCCCTCCTCGGCGATCCGGCACAGCGCGGCGTCCAGGGACGCGATCATCGCCGTGGGCGCGGTGTGGTGGTAGGTCCGGGCCCGGCCCTGGGCCTCGCCCACGTAGCCGCCGAGCATGCCCAGGTCCAGGTACCAGGAGCGGGGGTGCTGCACCCGGCGCTCGAACGCGGCGTCCGAGATCGTGAACGGCGCCAGTCCCGGGGCGACCCCCAGGCACTTCTGGGTGCCCGCGTAGCCGAGGTCCACCCCCCAGTCGTCCGCGCGCAGCTCGATGCCGCCGATGGACGTGACCGCGTCCACGAGCAGCAGGGCGTCGCCCTTGAGCTCCCCCAGCGCGGCGATGTCGGAGCGCACGCCCGTGGAGGTCTCCGCGTGCACCGCCGCGATGATCTTCGGGGACGGGTGCGCCTCCGCGACGCGCTGCGGGTCGATCGGCTCCCCGTAGGGGAAGTCCACGCGCACCACCTCGGCGCCGCACCGGGCCGCGACGTCGCACATGCGCTCGCCGAACAGCCCGTTGACGGCGACGACGACGACGTCGCCCTCCTCCACCGTGTTGACGAACGCCGCCTCCATGCCGGCGGAGCCGGTGGCGCTCAGCGGCAGGGTGCGCCGGTTGTCCGTGCCCCAGACGGTGCGCAGGCCGTCGCAGGCGCTGTCCATGACGTCGAGGAAGGCGGGATCGAGGTGGCCGAGCAGCGGGTGGCCCAGCGCCGCCGTGGCCTCCGGGTAGGGGTTGGACGGGCCGGGGCCGAACAGGTGTCGCTGGATCAGGGGCACGGTGCACTCCTCAGGGGAACGGGTGGACGGGTCCGCCGACCAGCCTATGGCCTGCCCGTGCCGGCGGCCGTCAGCGTGCGGCCCCGCAGGTCGCCGGAGACCTCACCGGCGTCCGAGCCGGCGGAGCAGCGGGCCGAGGCGTCGCGCCGGGGCCCGCCGCGGGGCGGAGCCCTCCGTGCGTCCGTCCGGGCGGCGGGGCTGCCGGGCGATCTCCGACCAGGAGGCGAACATCGCGCTGCCCTCGGTGGCCGTCACGCGGTTCTGCAGCGTGGGGCGCCCCGCGGGGCCCTGGACCACACCGGTGCGCTTGTCGTAGGTGAAGCCGTCGTCGAGGACGATGTGCCGGTCCGTCTCGGTGACCACGGTGTACAGCACCACGTGCTCGCCGGAGTCCGCCCCGGGGTGGACGGCGGCGCGAGCGCCGGGGTGCGTGGCGCCGCCGTGGTTGAAGTCGAACAGGTCGGCCATGGGAGGGGCGTCCTCCTGAGAGCTCGGGGACTCCGGTCGCCGGCACGGCGCCGGCGACGGTCCGGCCCGGGCCCGGTGGCGTGCGGACCCGGTGCGGCGGGTGGGCGCTCCCCACTCTAGCGACCGGTCGCGGGGCCCTCGAGGCGCCGGGTCGCTCTCCCGGCCGGGGCCCCGGGCCGGGGGAGCGCCCGAGGGCTTCCCGCCCCGCGGGCTCGGTCCCGCGGACTCAGTCCCGGGGGCCGGCCGGGACCGGCTGGTGGGTCTCGTACATCCGCGCCGCCACGACCAGGGCCGAGACGGCGCTGATGCCGGCGGCGGCCCAGACCGCGGCGTGCAGGCCCAGCAGGTCGGCCACGATCCCCCCGAGCACGGCCCCGACCGCGTAGCCCAGGTCGCGCCAGACCCGGTAGACGCCCACGGCCCGGCCGCGCCACACGGGGTGGGCGACGTCGCCCACCACCGCCAGCAGCGTCGGGTAGACCATCGCGGTGCCCGCCCCGAGCAGGACCGTCCCGGCGGCCCAGCCGCCGAACCCGTCGCCGGCGGCGATGACGGCCAGGGCCGCGGCCTGGGTGGCCATCCCGGCGGTGATCAGGTGCTTGCGCCCGACCCGGTCCGACAGGGCGCCGGTGACCAGCTGCCCGACGCCCCACACCCCGGGGTAGAGGGCGAAGAGCAGCCCGATCTGGGACACCGTGAGCTCCGCGGTGGCGAACAGAAGGGGAACAGGCCCCAGGAGAGCCCGAAGTTGAGGTTGTTGACCAGCCCCGCCTGGCTGGCCGAGGACAGCGCGGGCTCCCTCAGGCTGGTCTGGGCGATGATCTGGCGGTCGGTGAGACCGGCGTGCAGGTGGTCGTGCATCCCGTCGGCGCGCGGGGTGTGCCGGCCGGCGTCGAGCAGCGCGTGGCCGCGGGTCTCCTTGACGAAGGCCCCCGACAGCAGCAGCGCCAGGGCGGTGTAGGCCAGGCCCAGCAGGAACGGGGCCGGGCGCAGCCCGTACTGCTCGGCCAGGTACCCGGCCAGCAGGGAGGTCACGGCCACCGCACCGTAGCCGGCGGCCTCGTTGAGCCCCATGGCCAGTCCGCGCTGGGCCGGGCCCACCAGGTCGATCTTCATCACCACGGTCGTGGACCAGGTCAGGCCCTGGTTGACGCCGAGCAGCACGTTGGCGGCCACCACCCACCCCCAGTCCGGGGCGAAGATCAGCATCAGCGGCACCGGCACGGCGAACAGCCAGCCCACCAGCAGCACCGGCTTGCGCCCGTACCGGTCGGAGAAGGTGCCGGCGAACCAGTTGGCGATCGCCTTGGTGATCCCGAACGCGGCCACGTAGGTGAAGATGAAGGTGTAGCCGGTCAGCCCGAACTCGTCGGCGGCCAGCAGCGGCAGCACGGTCTGCTGCTGGCCGACCATGCCGCCGACCAGGGCGTTGACCGCCACCAGGAGCGTGAACTGGGCGGCGTTGGCGCGCAGCCCCAGACGGAGGGGCTCGGGCGTGCCGGAGGGTCTCGTCTGCCGGCCCATGGCCGCTCCTTCCGGTGTCGTGGGCCCGCCGGACGGCGTGCCCGCTGATGCTCCGAGGAACCGGGAGCAGTGCTGTCAGCAGTGTTCCACGGTTCGCCGGAGGATCGGCCGAGGGAGGGGCGGCGTGACACAGCGCGGGCGGCGCGGCACGCGGAGCCCGGCCCTCCTCCCCCGCCGGCACGCCGGGGCACCTGTTGTGGTCGGGCACACTCCTCGGTAACCTCTGGACAGGCCCACGGCGGGCCCGGATCCCCGGGCCATCTACCAGGCAGAACCGCACCATCGACCACGCAGCGGCCGCCGTCGGCGCACGTCCCCCCGCCCCGGCCCGGGACGCTCCCCGGCGACATCTGCCCCCACCCCGGGAGTTCCGCATGGACACTGACCGCACCCCGCCCGCCGACGCCCGGCAGCTGCTGCTGGAGGCCATCGACCTGGCGGTGGGCAACGCCGCCGTCGACGGCGGCCCCTTCGGCGCCGTCGTCGTCACCGCCGACGGCCGCCGCTTCAGCGGCGTCAACCGCGTCACGGCCGACAACGACCCCACCGCGCACGCGGAGGTCATGGCGATCCGCGCCGCCTGCCGCGAGCTGGGCACCTTCGACCTCTCGGGCGCGACCCTCTACACCAGCTGCGAGCCGTGCCCCATGTGCCTGTCCGCCTCGCTGTGGGCCCGGCTGGACGCCGTCTGGTTCGCCGCGGACCGGCACGACGCGGCCGCCGGCGGCTTCGACGACGCCGAGTTCTACGAGTACTTCGCCACGCCCGAGCACGAACGGTCGCTGCCGGTGCGCCCGGTGGCCCTCGCCGAGCGCACTGCACCGTTCGAGGCCTGGGCCAGGAACGTCGCGCGCACGGCCTACTGAGCCTCCGTGCGGGCGCGCTCCCGGGCCGCGGAGCCGGCCGGTCCGGCACTGCCGAGCCGGCCGGCCCGGACTGCGGCGGCGGCCTCCCGAAGGACGTCACCGCACGTCGGAGCGGGTCCGTGTCCGGATCGTGAGCTGCCTTACTTCGTCAAGCCCGGCCGTCGGGCGTCCCCCCGGGCGACAATGAGGTCAGGATAGTCAGCGGTGTCCGAGGGGGGAGCACCATGAGATCGTCCAGGAGCACGCGGGTCCGGCGCAGGAGCGCGGCCGCCCTGGCCGTCAGCGTCCTGCTGGTGAGCGGATGCGGGCCGGGGGACACGACGCCCGAGGACCAGGTCGAGCAGGCCGGAGCGGGTGGGCCGGCCGCCCCGGGAGCATCGGCCGGCGCCACGGACATCCCGCACCACGAGGAGAACGGGCTGACCGTGTCCGGCCAGCTCCCGCCGGGCGAGGACCACCCGCCCGACCTCACCACGCAGCAGATGCACGCCCTCGGAGACACCTCGGTGTTCGCGATCCAGGGACGCCGGCCCGACGACTACCTGGGGATGGGCACCGGGTTCGTCGTGGACAAGGACGCCGGGATGGCCGTCACCAACGCGCACGTCGTCCAGGGCCTCGCGGCGATCTCGGGACGGTTCAACACCGGTCAGAAGGCGTCCCTGCACGTCATCGCCCTGGACCCGTGCACGGATCTCGCGGTGGTGCACTTCTCCTCCCCGCTGCCCGAGCAGACGCACCCGCTCGTCATCGGCAGCTCGGACGCGGTGACCCCGGGGGACACGGTCACGGCGCTCGGCTATTCCACCGCTCCGCCCGACCAGCCCTCCGGCCAGAAGCTCCTCATCGCCTCAGGACTCGTCAACGCGACCAAGGTCCCGGCACAGCCGCAGGGCGCCCCGGAGTACAAGGACACCATCCAGCACGGCGCCACCGTCAGTCCCGGCAGCTCGGGAGGGCCTCTGCTCGACCACCACGGCCGGGTGGTGGGGATCAACACCTCGACGCAGTTCAGCGGCCGGAACGTCGTGGAGGAGGGCCAGTTCTACTCCATCGCGGTCGACTCGGCCCGGACGGAGATCGTCGACAAGCTGCTCAAGGGCCAGTCGCAGAACGACATGGGGTGGGCCGTGGAGGAGTACTATCCGGGCTACTTCACGGCCCTCGACCCCACCGGCGGCCCTGCGCTCGACGCGAGGATGGCGCGCAGCGGCATCGAGGGAGGCCTCTACGTCAAGGCCGTCACCCCCGGCTCCGGGGCCAGCAAGGCGGGGATCAGGCCGGGCATGCTCATCACCAAGATCCAGAACACGTCCACGGCGACGGTCGCGGAGATGTGCGCCATCGTGGAGTCGGTGCTGCCCGGCACGGTCGCGGCGGTCGAAGGACGCTACCTCCTCTCGGACTCCGAGCGCTTCGACACGCAGTTCTACAAGGAGTTCGCGCTGCCCGGTCCGCACTGAGCCGGAGCGGCGGGCGCCCTACCGGGCGATCCAGACGGTGACGGTCGAGTTCTGTTGCACCGGGGTCCCCTCGAGCGGGTCCGTGCGGACCACCTCGCCCGGCGGCCGGTCCGTGCCGTCCTCGTACTTGACCGTGACCTGCACCCCGCTCGCCCTGATCCGGTCGATGACGGGCTGGGCAGGTCGTCCCACCATGTCCACGGGCAGGTACACCACCTCGGGGTCGGGGGCCGCACCCGGGCCGGCGTCCGCGGGATCCCCCGACGCGCTGTCGGTCCCGACCTCGCTCCCCGGCTCGTGCAGCCCTCCGGCAAGGCCCCGCGGACCGGTCGAGTGGACCACCGTGATCTCGGTGTCCCGCTCCACCCTGCCGGTGGGCCACAGGCCGAGCACCGTGCCCTCCGCCGTCCCGTGGGGCTCCCCCCGCACGCGCACCCCGAGGCCGAGCTCGTCGAGCTCCCGGACCACCTCGTCCACCGGACGATCGCGGTAGGCGGCGGCCTCCACCTCGACGGTACCGATCCGGGCCAGCGCCCACCACACGAGCGCCCCGGTCAGGAGGAGCAGTAGCGGGGCCAGCCACCGCACCCGCGCGTGCCGCCGGCGGTGCCCCGCAGCCGGGCGGCCCGTCTGAGCCGGTGGTCCAGGCGCCGGCGGGGGACGCTCCACCACCGGATCGGGGCGCTCGGCCACCGGATCCGGACGCTCGGCCACCGGGCCGGGATCCTCCACCACCGGCGCGGCAGTTTCGACCACCGGCGGTTCCGCCGTCGGGGGTGAGCTCCCGGGCCCGGCCTGGGGCGGGACCGGCTCGACCGGCGCCGCGGCGGGGCCACCGCCGGCCGGCGCCCCGGGAACCACCGGCGCGCCGGCGCGCGAGGACCGGGGGGCTTCGGCGGCCCGCTTCCGCTCCCGGGGTCTGCGGATGCTGAACAGACGGGTCTCCAGACCCCTCAGGTAGAGGACGGGGGTGATCCATTCCAGCGTGTGGCCGTTCATGCCCAGGATGGACACGCGCCCGCTGCGCACGGCCTGGTCCACAGGCCGCCCGGCGGCGACGGCGGAGTAGAAGCCCCGGGCGAAGGCGGCGGCCGCGGGATCGGTGATCTCGAACTGCATGGCCACCACGGCACTGACGCCCCCGCGCACCAGCGCAGAGGCGGTGCCCGAGAACAGGTCCACCGACCCGGAGACGGCCGACTGGCACGAGTTGAGCACCACGAGCCGGGGCATCGGGGTCGCCTCGTGCAGCAGGTCGGCGAACCGGCTGGCCTCCACCCGGTGCGCCCGCCCGTCGGCCCCCACGAGCGCCAGCACGCCCTCGTCCAGCTCCACGTCGAAGTCCCCGTGCCCGATGAAGTGGACGACGTGCCACTCCTGGCCCAGGAGCATGTCGTGCACGCCGTCCCACGTGGCGTCGCGCACCCATGTCAGCTCGATCTGTCCCCGCTCGAGGGGCTCCGCGAGCGCCTGGGCCAGGTACTGCTCCTCGGCTTCGACGTCGAGGACCGGGAGCCCCCGGGGAGAGGCGGTGATCCCGAGGATCCGCACGGGCTGCTGCACCCGCAGCGGCGGCGGGGCGGCCGCGACGGGCACATGGCGCACCAGGGGGTCGATCCGGGCGACGTAGGTGCCGGCCTGGGCGTCGTACATGGCCTCCCAGGGCAGGGGCGTCAGCTCCGGCGCGGCCAGACGCAGCACCAGGCGCAGCGGCTCACCTCGTTCGGCGGCGACGTCCACGCTGGACCGGTAGCGGGCCCCGATCGCGGGGTGGCCCAGCAGCATGTCGAAGAGCTCCTGGCCCACCGTCCGGACCGTCGTCTCGGGGCCGGCGACCAGCCGGCGGGTGCTGGCGGCGGAGGCCAGGAGCGCGTCCTGCCATCGGTCGCGCCCCTGCATCAGCCCCGCGCAGTCGATCGCCACGGTGGCCGAGGCCTCGCCCACCGGGGAGTGGACGATCTCGACGTCGTAGAGGCCCTCCTCCGCGGACCGAACGACCGACAGCTCCAGCACGCTCACCGGTTCCTCACCCCATGGCTCCTGATCGGGCGGTCCCTCGGCTCGGGGCAGGACGGACCGTCGGTGGATCGTGCCCGCTCATTCCGTGCGCGTGTCCTCCCAGGTGAGCTTGACCGTGAAGTTCGCGGCGCCGCCCGTCTTCGCGATGAAGGCACCGGCCTCCGCGTGCAGGTCGACCCCGAACTCCACGCACACCCCCGAGGGGCGGTGGGCCAGGGACACGAGCTGGTCGATCAGGGCCTGGACCGCGGGCTGGATGTGCGCCACCGCCTCCTCGAAGGTCCGCTGGGCCTCCAGCACCACGCTCTCGCGGTGACCGCCCCGGGTGACCGGTCCGCCGGACCCGTCCGCGGTCTCCACCAGGACGCTGCGTCCGTCCGCGGTGGGAAACTCGACGATGTTGCCCATGGTGGCACCTCTCCCTCGTCCCGCGCCGTCCCGCACCGCACCGTGAGCCCACTGTGCTCCCCCCGTTCACGGGCTGGCAAGGGAGAACACCAGGATCGGCGGTCGGAGACACAATGAGACAGGCCTCGGCGCCGCATCCGGGCGCCGGAGCACCCGGGCCGCGCCCGTGGCGGTCCGGGTGCTGCGGCACGGCGCGGCACCGCCGCGTTCCCCCACGTCGGAGCGGGACCCCGCCCGGACTGTGAGGCGGCTTACGAAATGATGAACATTTATTTACATATCAGTACCCTTGCATCGACGAGCCACGGCCGACTCACGGGTCCGATGTGCGATGCACGTGGGGGGACACCGGAGCACAGTCGGCCGAGCTCTCCGGGCGCCGCTCTCGACCCGATCCCTCCGGGGGCGGCGCCCCTCGGCCACCGACACACCTCGGACCCGGTCCGGATTCACCGAAGCACTTGCGCCCCGATCCTCGAAACCCAGGGAACTCCCAGTAAACTGTGCACTGCGTCACATCTCATTCCGTCGCTCTCACCGAGAGGCCGATCCCGTGAAGAAGTCCGCACTGCTCGCAGCACCCGCCCTGGCCCTCGCCGCCGCGACCCTCCCCGCAGCCCCTGTCGCCGCGGCCGAGAGCTGGTCCGTCCGGGCCGAGCTCGCCCCGGTCAACAGCAGCACCACCACCGGCAGCGTGGTCGTCGACGTCACGGGCGGGGAGGCCGTGCTGACCGTCGAGGTCGCTGGTGCTCCCGCCCTGTTCCAGGGCGCACCCTATCCGCACGCCCAGCACATCCACATCGGGGGACAGGGGCTTTGCGCTCCCCCGACGGCCGACGCCGACGGGGACGGCGCGGTCAGCTCCATGGAGGGCCAGCCCTGGACGGGTGGGATCGGAGCCTCCCTCACCACCTCCGGCGACACGACCCCGGCCTCGGCCGTGGCGATCGACCGGTTCCCCGCCGGTGACGCCTACACCTACCAGCGGACCGTCCCGGTGGACGCCGCGATGGTCGCGGCCCTGCAGAACGGCACCGCCGTGGTCAACGTCCACGGCGCGGACTCGGCGGCCCTCTCGGCCGCGGCGCAGGTCAAGGTGAATCCGATGGCCCCGGACCTGCCCCTCGCCTCCGACATCCCGGTGGCCTGCGGCGTCCTGGCGCCCGCCCAGATGGCCGTGCCGGAGGGTCCTGCCGACACGGGCGTGGAGACCGCCGGGACCGGCTCGGACACGAACGGGATCATCGGTGCGGCCGTTCTCGGCATGCTCGCGCTGGGTGCCGCCGTGGGCGCGCGCCGCCGGGTGGCCGGCGAACGCTGACCGGCGGGCACCGGATGGCCCGGCACCGCCGCGAGCCCCGCCACCTCCGCACGGGGTTGGCGGGGCTCGCCGTGGTCCTGGCCCTGTGGTGCACCGGTGACAGCCCCGCGCCGGGGACGACGACGGAGCGCGGGTCGGTCGCGGAGCGCGTCGTGCCCCTCGCTGCGGGCGCCCTGTCGGCACCGTCCTCGCCGCCGCCCGTTCGGGCGAGCGCCCCCGCGGACGCCGCGCAGGCGCCGGCTCCCGCGCCGGAGGCCCTTCCCGAGTCGCCGCCGGAGCGCCTGTCGGTGGAGCGCATCGGACTGGACGGCGAGCTCGTGCAGCTCGGGCTGCGCCCCGATCGGAGCCTGGAGGTCCCTCCGGAGGGTCCCGGCGCACCGGCCGGCTGGTACCGGCACTCGCCCACTCCGGGCGAGGCCGGTCCGTCCGTGCTGCTGGGCCACGTCAACGCCACCGGCGGCGGCCCCGGCGTGTTCGCCGAGCTGCACCGGTTGACCCCCGGGGACCGGATCACCGTCACGCGCCAGGACGGCTCCGCGGCCGTGTTCGCCGTGGACGCCGTCGAGCGGTACGAGAAGGCCGCGTTCCCCACGCTGCGCGTCTACGGCAACACCGCCGGCCCGGAGCTGCGCCTGATCACCTGCGACGGCTACGACCCCGCGACCGGCTCCTTCGACGCGAACCTGGTCGTGCACGCGTCCCTGCTCCAGGACTGATCCATCAGGGGCGCTGCGGCCGGGGAAACGGAACGGCCCCGGGCCGTGGACCGGGCCCACGAGGGGCCGGTGGTCCGCGGCACGGGGCCGTGGTGGGGAGGGCTGCTAGATCAGTCCGTCCGTGAGGTGGTTCGGCGTGCCGAAGCGGTGCGCGGTGATGCTCACGGCCTGCTCGTGCAGGAACGGCAGCATCTCGACCCGGCCCGCGGCGGTGACCGGGTGGGCGTAGACGGCCACGTCCGGACGGGACCCGGTCGCGGCGATGAAGGCCGCGCGGTCCCCGCCGATCAGCCGGACGCGCCCGCCGCCGAGGGCCGGGGCGCCGGCCAGCCACGCGGCGTCGTCCTCCACCCGCACGGGCACGCCGCGGTCGGTGAGCACGGCGCGCACCGGGGCGGGCAGCTCGTGCGCCGTGGAGACGGTCAGCGCGGAGCCCGCCCGCAGCCCGGCGGCGACGACGCGCAGCAGGTCGGCGAGCGGCTCGCCCTCGGACAGGCGCACCGTGACGGGCAGGGGCAGGTAGCGGAAGACGTTGCGCTCGGCGTAGAGCCCGGTGACGTCCTCGGCGACGCCGAACTCCTCGGCCCAGGCGGCCTCGTCGCTGCGCAGCGCCTGCTCGAGGCCCTGCGCCTCGGCCGGCCCGAGGTCCGCCGTGCCCGAGTGCGCGGCCTGCAGCAGCTCGACGGCGGCCGCGTCGGCCACGGGGAGCCCGGCCCCGCGCAGCGGCGCCGGCTCCCACTCGCCCAGGCCCATGAGGTAGCTGGGCCCGCCGGCCTTGGTGCCGGGGCCGACGGCCGACTTCTTCCACCCGCCGAAGGGCTGGCGCTGGACGATGGCCCCGGTGATGTGGCGGTTGACGTACAGGTTGCCGGCCTGGACGTGCTCGAGCCAGTAGCCGATGTCCTCCGGGTCCAGGGAGTGCAGGCCGGCGGTGAGGCCGTACTCCACCTCGTTCTGGAGGGCCACGGCCTCCTCCAGGGTCTCGGCGGTCATCACGCCGAGCACCGGGCCGAAGTACTCCACCAGGTGGAACTCGGAGCCGCGCTGCACGCCGGTGCGCACGCCCGGGGACCACAACCGGCCGGTCCCGTCGAGCTGCTGCGGCTCGATCAGCCAGGACTGCCCCTCCTCGAGGGTGGTCAGGGCCTGGAGCAGCTTGCCCTCGGCGGGCTCGGTGAGCGGGCCCATCTGCGCGGCAGGGTTGGTCGGGTGGTCGACGGTCAGGGAGGTCACGGCGTCCACGAGCTGGTTGCGGAAGCGGCGGGACTGCGCCACGGAGCCGACCAGGATCACCAGGGAGGCCGCCGAGCACTTCTGCCCGGCGTGGCCGAACGCCGAGTAGGCGACGTCCTTGGCGGCGAGGTCGAAGTCGGCGCTGGGCGTGACGATCAGCGCGTTCTTCCCCGAGGTCTCGGCCAGCAGCGGCAGATCGGAGCGGAAGGTGCGGAACAGCTCCGCCGTCTCGTAGGCGCCGGTGAGGATCAGCCGGTCCACCGCCGGGTGGGAGATCAGCTGGCGGCCGAGGGCGCGCTCCTCGAGGTCCACGAGGGCGAGCACGTCGCGGGGGATCCCGGAGGCGTCGAGGGCCTCCCAGAGTGCCTCGGCGACCACGGCGCCGCAGCGCTTGGTCGGGCCGGCCGGCTTGAACACCACCGGGGAGCCGGCGGCGAGGGCCGCCAGCGCGGACCCCGCCGGGATGGCCACCGGGAAGTTCCACGGCGGGGTCACCACGGTGAGCCGGGAGGGCACGAAGGACGCGCCGTCGACCTCGTCCAGCTCACGGGCGCGCTCGGCGTAGTAGTGGGCGAAGTCGATCGCCTCGCTGATCTCCGGGTCGGCCTGGTCGAGGGTCTTGCCGGCCTCGGCGGCGGCGACCTCGAGCAGCTCGGCCCGGCGGGCGGACAGGGCGTCGCCCGCGCGGTGGAGCACCTCGGCGCGCTGGGCGCCGCTCAGCGCGGCCCAGCCGCGCCCTGCCTCGAGGGCCGCCTCGATGACACGGTCGAGCTGCTCCTCCGTGCGCAGCGCCGCGGCCGTGACGGTCGCCACGCCGGCCCGGGAGCCGGGGACCCGGGCGAGGATCGCCCGCCCCCAGTCCCGGTTGGCGGCCACGGCCGGGTCGGTGTCCGGCGTGTTGGTGAACGCGTCGACCGGGGCGGGCGGCTCGGGCAGGCTGCGGTCCTGGACCCGGTGGGGGGCCGGCACGGTGTCGTCGAGGCCGGCCAGGGAGGCGAGGAAGCGCTGCTTCTCGCGCTCGAAGAGCTCCTCGTCGGTGGAGAGCTCGAAGACCGCGGACATGAAGTTCTCGCGGGACGCGCCCTCCTCGAGCCGGCGGATCAGGTAGGCGATGGCCACGTCGAACTCGGCCGGGTGCACCACGGGGGTGTAGAGCAGCAGGGACCCGACGTCGCGCTTGACGGCCTCGGCCTGGCCGGTGGCCATGCCGAGCAGCATCTCGAAGTCCACGGCCCCGGCCACGCCGCGCTCGGTGGCCAGCAGCCAGGCGAAGGCGATGTCGAAGAGGTTGTGCCCGGCGACGCCGATGCGCACGGCGTCCGTGTGCTCGGGCTGCAGCGCGTAGTTGAGGACCCGCTTGTAGTGGGTGTCCGAGTCCTGCTTGGTGCCCCAGGTCGCCAGCGGCCAGTCGTGCAGGGACGCCTCGACCTGCTCCATCGGCAGGTTCGCGCCCTTGACCACGCGCACCTTCACGGGGGCGCCGCCGGCGGCGCGGCGGGCGGCGGCCCACTCCTGCAGGCGGATCATCGCGGCCAGGGCGTCGGGCAGGTAGGTCTGCAGGACGATGCCGGCCTCCAGGTCCTTGAACCGGGGCTGGTCGAGGATCCGGGTGAAGACCTCGAGGGTCATGTCCAGGTCCTTGTACTCCTCCATGTCCAGGTTGATGAACTTGGGCGCGGTGAAGGAGGCGGCCCGCTCGTACAGCGGGGTGAGCTTCTCGACGACCTCGGTCACGGCCTCGTCGAAGGCCCAGGGCGAGTGCGGGGCGACGGTGGAGGAGACCTTGATGGAGACGTAGTCGACGTCGGGGCGGGCCAGCAGGTCGTGGGTGCCCTGCAGCCGCCGGGCGGCCTCGCGGTCCCCGAGCACGGCCTCGCCCAGGAGGTTGACGTTGAGCCGGACGTCGTCCTTGCGGATCTTCGCGATCGACCTCCCCAGCTTGGCCTCGCTGGCGTCCACGATGAGGTGGCCCACCATCTCGCGCAGCGCCTTGCGGGCCGCGGGGATGACGACCTGCGGGGCCACGGGGGCGAGGGCCCCGCCCGCGCGCACCGCGGAGCGCAGGTACCAGGGCAGGAAGCCGGGGACCTTCGGCGCCAGCCGGGCCAGGTTGCGGGCCGCCACCCGGAGGTCCTCGGGGCGGATGACGCCGTCCACGAAGCCCACCGTGAAGTCCAGGCCGGCGGGATCCTTCAGCACCCCCGCCAGCTGCTCCCCCGAGGCGTCCCTGGGGAACTGCTCCGCCTCAGTGAGCCAGCGGCGCACCGTGGCCACGGCCTGCTCGGGCAGCGACGCCGGGATGGCGGCGTGGGAAAGGGTGCGTCCCACCGCGGGGCGGCCGGGGGCCTGCGCTGCCGGGGGGACGGGGATCGTCGTCATGGGTGGTACTCCCTGGGTTGGGTCGAAAGCACTGCGGTACGTCCAGTGTGCGCCCCGGGACGATTCGGATAAAGTGAAGAATTCCACAGATGATTCATCAGCAGTACTAATCTTTGGGAGGCGGCGGAATGCTGGATGTGCGCAAGCTGCGGCTGCTGCGGGAACTCGCGCTGCGGGGCACCCTCGCGGAGGTCGCCGCCGCCCTGAACTTCAGCCCCTCGGCGGTCTCCCAGCAGCTCTCGGCGCTGGAGAAGGAGGCGGGGGTGGCCCTGCTCTCGAAGGCCGGCCGGCGGGTTCAGCTCACGCCGCAGGCGGAGATCCTGGTGGCGCGCACCACCGAGCTGCTGGACGTCCTGGAGCGCACCGAGTCGGACCTGGCGGCGTCGCTGAGCACGGTCACCGGCACCGTGCGGGTCGCCGTGTTCCAGTCCGCGGCCCTGGCGCTGCTGCCGGAGGTGCTGGGCGCCATGCGCCGCGAGCACCCGGACGTGCGGGTCGAGATGGTGCAGGCCGAGCCGGAGCGGGCCCTCTACGAGACCTGGGCCCGGGAGTTCGACGTGGTCGTGGCGGAGCAGTACCCGAGCCACGCCGCCGCCCACCACCCGGACCTGGACCGGCGGCGGCTGATCACGGACGCCATCCGCCTGGCCGTCCCCCCGGGCCCCGAGCACGCGTTCGTCGCCTCCCTGCGGGACGCCCGCGAGCTCCCGTGGGTCATGGAACCGCGGGGAGCCGCCTCGCGGCACTGGGGCGAGCAGCTGTGCCGGCGGGCGGGCTTCGAGCCGGACGTCCGGTTCTCGACGGCGGACCTGCAGGCGCAGACCCGGCTCGTGGAGTCCGGCAACGCCGTGGCGCTCATGCCGGACCTGATGTGGGCGGGCGGGGACTCGCCCTGCCGGCTGGTCGACCTGCCGACCGGGCCCCGGCGGACGGTGTTCACCTCGATCCGCGGAGCGAGCGCCCACCGCCCGGCGATCCTCGCGCTGCGCGCCGCCCTCGAGACGGTGGCCGCCGGCCTGGCCGGACGGATGGAGTGAGCCGGAGGGAGCCGGCCGGGCGGAGCGCTACGGGCGGAGCGCGGCCCGGCCCGTGAGCGCCCCGCGCAGCCGGTCGTCCGCGATCTGCTCCAGCAGCCACGGGCTGAGCAGGAACGGCGCGGCCTCCGCCGCGGCGAACAGCTCCCCCGGGGCGATCCAGGCGACCTCCGCGACCTCGGCGGGCAGCGGCCGGGGCCGCCCGGTGGCCCGCGCCACGTAGACGGGGCAGAACTCGTTCTCCACGATCCCGGAGGCGTCCACCGCCCGGTAGCGGAAGTCGGGCAGCACCTCCGTCATCCCCGTCACCTCGAAGCCCAGCTCCTGGCCGGCGCGGCGCGCGATGGCCTCGACGAACCCCTCACCGGGGCCCGGGTGACCGCAGAAGCTGTTGGTCCACACCCCGGGCCAGGTCTTCTTCGCGAGCGCCCGGCGGGTCAGCAGCAGCCGCCCGTCGTCGTCGAGGACGTAGCACGAGACCGCCAGGTGCAGGGGGGTGTCCGTGGTGTGCACCCCGGCCTTGGGCGCGGTTCCGATGGGACGGTGCGCCTCGTCGAGGAGGACGACTTCTTCGGCTGACATGGGCCTCGTTCCGGTCGGCGGGCGGGTGCGGGTGCTCCCCCATTCTCGCAGGATCCGCGGGGCGGCGGTACGCGGGCCCGCCGAGTGGACAACGGGGCGCGGGCGGAGCACGATCGGGAACCATGCGACGACGTCGGCCCGCCACCGCCCCCCTGCCGCTGCGGGACGGGGTGGACCCGGTCCGGGTGCGGCTGCCGGCCGCCGGGGCCGACGCCCCCGGGACCGTCCGCGGCTATCTGCTGAGCAGGTTCCCCGCGTCCGCGCCCGAGCTCGAGGAGCTCTTCGCGGCCGGCGGGATCGTCGACGACGCCGGGCGGCCCCTCCCCCACGACGCTCCCCTCCGCCCCGGCGGCTCGGTCTGGTACCACCGCGCCCTGCCCGAGGAGCCGGAGCTGCCCGGGGACCTGCCGGTCCTGTTCGAGGACGAGTGGCTGCTGGCGGTCGACAAGCCGCACGGGCTGCCCACCACGCCGCGCGGCGGCTTCGTGGCGCAGAGCGCGCTCGTGAAGCTGCGCCGCTCCCGCCGCGAGGACCGGCTCTCCCCGCTGCACCGGCTCGACCGCGGCACCGCGGGGGTGCTGCTGCTCTCGCGGGACCCCGGCACCCGGGGCCGGTTCCAGACCCTCTTCCAGGAGCGTGCGGTGGCGAAGGAGTACGAGGCCGTGGCCGCGCACCGGCCCGGGCTGCGCCTCCCGCGGCTCGTCGAGTCCCGCATCGTCAAGGACCGCACGTCCCTGCAGGCGCGGGAGGTGCCGGGACCCGTCAACGCCCGCACCCAGGTGGAGAGCGCCGGGCCGCCGTTCGCGGACGAGGAGGGGACGTGGGCCCGCTACGTCCTCCGGCCCGAGACCGGGCGCACCCACCAGATCCGGGTGCACCTGGCCGGCCTGGGCGTCCCGGTGCGCCACGACCCCCTGTACCCGCAGGTGCGGCCCGCCGGCGCCGAGGACCCCGGCCGGCCGCTTCAGCTGCTGGCCCGCCGCATCGCCCTCGTCCACCCGGTGACCGGCGAGCCGCTCGTGCTCGAGAGCCGCCGTGCCCTGCCGTCCGGGGACGCCGCGTGAGGGCTCCGCACGCCCCCCGGGCGACGGGCCGCGTCCCGGCGCCGGACGTGGCCCGGGGGCTCATGCTCTGGGTCATCGCGGTCGCCAACGTCACCGTCTGGATCTGGGCTGCCGGGCCCACGGACGGTCCCCGGGACCGGACGCTGGGCACCGGTGCGGGCACCGCGGCGTGGACGGCGGACGACGTCGCCAACATGGCCATGTCGATGCTCGTGGACGGCCGCGGCTTCCCCCTGTTCTCGTTCCTGGTCGGCTACGGCGTGGGCCAGATCGCCGCGCGGGAGGCCGCCCGCGGCACGCCGCCGCCCCTGGCGCGCCGGCTGCTGCTGCGCCGCTACGGGTGGCTGCTCCTCATCGGGGCCCTGCACGCGTGCCTGCTCTTCCCCGGGGACATCATCACCGCCTACGCGTTCGGCGGGCTCTTCCTCGCCGTGCTGATCGCCGAGAGCACGCGCACCCTCGTGATC
This sequence comes from Kocuria salina, assembly GCF_013368965.1. NCBI lineage: Bacteria > Bacillati > Actinomycetota > Actinomycetes > Micrococcales > Micrococcaceae > Kocuria > Kocuria salina. Next base: position 332,288 of record NZ_SSSF01000002.1, on the reverse strand, counting down.
CTCTCCGCCCTCGGCTCGGTGCTCATGGTGCTCTACGGTGCGGCGAGCTGGTCCGTGCGGACACCCGGCACGCCGCCCTTCCCCAGCCTGGTGGCGGACTCGATCCCGGAGCGGCTGGTCCTCGGGCTCGTGGAGGGGCTCGGGGTGGTGTCCTTCGCCCCGCTCCAGCTGCTCGGCCTGCTGCCCATGCTGCTGCTCGGGCTGGCCCTGAGCCGGTACCGCGTGCTCGAGGACCCCGGGCCCCGCCGCGGCCGGCTGCTGGTCACGGCCCTGGTCTGCATCGGGCTCGGGCTGCTCACGGGCGTGGGCACCGGACTCCTGACCACGGACCGGCTCGAGCCCTCGCCGACCGCCGGGTCCGTGCTCACCGGCCTGGACGCGGTGACCGGCGCCGCGCAGGGCATCGGCTACGCGCTGCTCGTGGCGCTGGTCTGCGACCGCGTGCTGGGCCCCCGGGCCGCGGCCCTCCGGGCGCGCGAGCATCCCGCGCTGTGGTCGCTGCAGGCCCTCGGCCGCCGGTCGATGAGCGGCTATCTCGCCCAGTCCGTGCTGTTCACCGTGCTGCTGCCCCCGTTCGCACTGGGGCTCGGCCGCTCTCTGACGCCCACCGCCGCGCTGCTACTCGGCTCCGCCGTGTGGCTGGTCACGCTGCTCGGCGCGGCCCTGCTGGAGCGGCGCGGCCTCCCCGGACCGGCCGAGACCCTGCACCGGCGGCTCTTCCTCGGCCCCGGCGGGAACCGCGCCGAGGACCGCGGCGGGCCGCCGGCCCCGGCGAGCGCCTAGGCTCGGCACCAGCACCCCTCCCCCGCCAGCACAGGAGTTCCCATGCCCCCGACGACCGGAGCGGGCGCCGCGCCCACCGCGGCGACCCCCGAGCCCACCGCACACCTCACGCCCACCGAGCACCCCGGCGCCGCCGCACCGGGCGCCGCGGCCGCGCTGCGTGCCGACAAGGCCGCCCACTCGGTCCGAGAGCTGTTCGCCGGACGGGCGCTGGGGGTGCCCGGCACGCTGCTCGGCGCCCCGGCGCACCCGCGTCCCACGTCCCCGAAGGCCCCGTGGCACTACTGGTGGCAGGCGCACCTGCTCGACGCCCTCGTGGACGCCGGGCTGCGGCACCTGGACGACCCGGCGCGGGCCCGGCGGTTCCGCCGGGAGGGGCACCGCCTGCTGCGGGGCATCACCCTGCGCAGCGGCGGCCGGGTGACCCACAACTCCTACTACGACGACATGGCGTGGCTGCTGCTGGCCGTGGGCCGTCTCGCCGAGCTGGACCGCGCCCTGACCGGCCGGCCGGACGTCGCGTGCCTGGACGCGGGCAGCGCCCTGCTCGCCCGGCTCGAACGGGGCCACACCGGGGACCTCGGGGGCGGGGTCTTCTGGAACACCCGCCACGACGTCAAGAACACGGCGTCCTCCGCGCCCACGGCCCTCGGCTTCGTGCGCACGCACCGCCGGGAACAGGCCGGCGCGGTGCTCGACTGGCTGCGGGCCACCCTCTGGGACCCGGAACGGAAGGTCTTCCACGACGGTCTGCAGCTGGTCGCCGCCGGGTCCGGCACCGAGGTGACGCGCCGGGACGAGAGGCTGTTCAGCTACAACTCCGGGCCGGTGCTCGGTCTGCTCCTCGAGCTCGCGGACGCCCCGGGCACGGGCGAGCAGGACCGGGCGGACCTGCTGCGCACGGCCGCCGACGTGGTGGCGGGCGCCGCGCAGGAGTACGGCCGCGACCTGGACGGACGCCCCGTCCTGCGCACCCACGGCGGCGGGGACGGCGGCCTGTTCAGCGGGATCCTGGCCCGCTACCTCTCCGATGCCGCCCTGCACCCGGGACTGCCCGCCGCGGCGCGCCGCACCGCGGCCGCGCTCGTGACCGGCACCGCCGACGCCCTGTGGGCCGGCCGGCGGGAGTTCGATCCCGCGGTGGACTTCAACGCGCCCCCCACCGCACCGGCGGCCGCCGGCGAGACGGTCGCGATCTTCTCCCCGGACCCGGCGCGGCACGCCGACGAGTCGCAGCGCCCCGGCGTGCCGGTCGAGCTGTCCACACAGGTGCAGGCGTGGACGGTCCTGGAGGCCGCCGCCCGGCTGGCCCGCCCGGGAGCGGTCCCCGGGGACACCGGCTCCGCTGAGCGCTGAACCGGCCGCCCCGGGCGGTGCGGGCCGTGGCCCCGCCCGGGGTCTTGGGATAGAACAGCAGTATGAACTTCCTCCGCACCCCCGATCCGAACCCCGGTTGGCTCAACGAGGACGACCTGCAGGAGGCCCGGCGCCGCCTGCCGATGGTCTACGTGCAGGCCCTGCCGGTCCGGCTCGATCCGCTGGGCTACCTCTCCGAGATCGGGCTGCTGCTGCAGGCGACCCCCGAGGGGAAGATGATGTACACCTTCGTCTCCGGCCGGGTGCTGTACCGGGAGACCATCCGGGCCGCGCTGCTGCGCCATCTGGAGAAGGACCTGGGGGCCATGGCGTTCCCGCAGCTGCCGGTCTCCACCACGCCCTTCGCCGTGGCCGAGTTCTTCCCCTCGCCGTCCGAGACGGGGCTCACCGACGACCGGCAGCACGCGGTGGCGCTGAGTTACATCGTGCCGGTGCGCGGGGAGTGCAGCCCCCGCCAGGACGCCCTGCAGCTGTCCTGGATGAGCCCCGAGGAGGCGCTCAGCCCCGAGGTGCAGGCGGAGTTCGCGGGCGGTCGCGGAGACCTGGTGCGCCAGGCCGTGGCCCACGCCGGCTGGGGCCGCTGAGCGGCGTCACCGGCGCACGGGCGCTCGCCGTCACCCGCCCCCGGGGCGGTGACGCACAATGGACGGGTGCCCGCTCCAGAAGAGACCCTGCTCCCCGCCGCCGCCCGCTCCGACTTCGGCTTCGCGGTGGAGCACCGGCTCGCCGAGACCGCCACGATCGCCGGCGGGCGCCTCGAGGCCAACGGCGGCCCGTTCCTGGGCCGCACCGGGACCATCACCACCCCGCACGGGACGATCCGCACCCCGGCGTTCGTCCCCGTCGGCACCGCCGCCACCGTCAAGGCGGTGCTGCCCGAGTCCATGGCGGAGCTCGGCGCGCAGGCCCTGCTCGCCAACGCCTACCACCTGTACCTCCAGCCCGGCGCGGACGTCCTGGACGCCGCGGGCGGGCTCGGGGCATTTATGAACTGGTCCGGCCCCACCTTCACGGACTCCGGGGGCTTCCAGGTCATGTCCCTGGGCTCGGGGTTCCGGAAGGTCATCGACATGTCCACGGTCGCGGCCTCGGCGGCGGGGGACGACGACGTCGCGACCGGCAAGGAGCGCATGGCGCGGGTCGACGACGACGGGGTCACGTTCACGTCCCACATCAACGGGGACGTCCACCGCTTCACCCCGGAGATCTCCATGCAGGTGCAGCACCGGCTGGGCGCGGACATCATGTTCGCGTTCGACGAGCTGACCACGCTGCACAACTCCCGCGGCTACCAGGAGACGTCCCTCGAGCGGACCCGCCGGTGGGCGCTGCGGTGCGTCGCCGAGCACGCCCGGCTCACCGAGGAGCGCGCCGACCGGCCCTACCAGGCCCTGTTCGGCGTGATCCAGGGCGCCCAGTACGAGGACCTGCGCCGGAAGGCGTGCCGGGACCTGGGCGCGATGGACTTCGACGGGTTCGGCATCGGCGGGGCCCTCGAGAAGGAGAACCTCGGCACGATCGTGCGCTGGTGCAACGAGGAGCTGCCTGAGGACCGGCCACGGCACCTGCTGGGGATCTCGGAGCCGGACGACATCTTCACGGCTCTCGAGAACGGCGCGGACACCTTCGACTGCGTCTCCCCCACCCGGGTGGCCCGCACCGGGGCCGTGTACGCCCCGGACGGACGCTTCACCGTCAGCAACGCCCGCTTCCGCACGGACCTCGCCCCGATCGACAGCGGCTGCGACTGCTACACGTGCGCCCACTACACCCGGGCGTACCTGCACCACCTGTTCAAGGCCAAGGAGCGCCTGTCCGCGACGCTCACGTCGATCCACAACGAGCGGTTCGTCGTGCGCATGGTGGACGGCGCCCGCGAGGCCATGGCCGACGGGACGTACTTCGAGTACCGGGACGAGGTCCTGGGCCGCTACTACGCGGGACGTTCCTGAGCCGGCCCCTCCGCCTCGGGGTGCTCGTGGATCACGAGCACCGGGCACTTCGCGTGGGCGACGCACGCGGCGCTGACGGAGCCCAGCAGCAGCCCGCGGAACCCGCCGTGGCCCCGGCGCCCGACGACGAGCATCGTGGCGTCCTCGCTCTCGTGCACCAGGACCTTCGACGGGTGGCCGAACACCACGGAGGTGGTGAGCCCGGCCGGCACGTCGTCGCCGAAGGCCTCCCGCACCGCCTGGTCCACCTGCTTCTGGGTGACCTCGTCGAAGTTGTCGCTGCCCAGCGGGACGTACCCGGCGTACTCGGGCGGGTAGTCCCACGCCCCGACCGCCCTGATGCCCGCGCCGAAGGACGGCGCGATCCGCGCCGCCCAGCGCAGCGCCTCGACGGACTGCTGGGAGCCGTCGACCCCGACGACGATCGCTGCTGCGGTTCCGTTGCTCATGCCGAATCCTTCGCTCACGTGATCACGCTGACGTGATCAGTATCACAGAGGCCGCGGCGCCGCGCGCACGATCGCGGGAGCATGTTGTGGGGACACGGCGGACGAGTCCCTCCGGTCCCGGGCGGGACGGGCGGCGCCTCAGCCGGCGGGCCCGGCCCCCTGCGCCTGCCCGGAGTCCTCCGCCCGCCCGGCATCGACCGTCTCGTCGGGGAGGACGAGCACCGGGCACGGGGCGTGGGCGACGCACGCGGAGCTCGTCGACCCCATCAGCAGCCCTTTGAAGCCGCCGTGGCCCCGGCGTCCCACGACCAGCAGCTCGGCCCCCTCGCAGTGGCGCATCAGCACCTTGGACGGGTGGCCGAACTCCACCACGGTGCTGAGCCCGGCCGGCACGTCCGCCCCGAACGCCTCCTGGACGGCACGCTCCACCCGCTCCCGGGCGAGCTCGTCGAACCGGTCGTCCTTGAAGTGGACGAAGCCGACGTACTCGGGCGGGTTCTCCCACGCCCCCACCACCTTGACGGTCGCCCCGTACGCGGGCGCGAGACGCGCGCCCCAGCGCAGCGCCTCCACGGACTGGGGGGATCCGTCGACCCCGACGACGACGACTGCTTCCGCTGCGTTCTCCATGACCGGTCCTCCGATGCGGTGACGAGGGTGCTGTGTGGCCAGTATTCCAGAGCCCGGCGGGCCGCGCTCAGAGGTGCGAGAGGATGACCGAGCTCCTCGTGTGGTTGATGCCCTTCCACTCCCTGATCCGGACCATGACGTCCTCCAGGTGGGTGGTGTTCTCGGCCCGGATGAGGAAGATGCCGTCCGCCTCGCCGGTCACCGTGTAGGCCGCGGTCACCTCGGCGATCTCGGCGGCCATGGTGCGCATCATCGACGGCGAGAGCCCGCCGTCGCAGTGCAGCTCCACGAACGCCTGGATGTTCCACCCCATGACCGACGGGTCGAGCTCCGCCGTGAAGCGCTTGATGGCCCCGGTCTGCTGCAGGACGTCGACCCGCCGCTTCACCGCGGGGGCCGACAGACCCACCTTCTGGCCGATGGCCGCGTAGCTCTCCCGGCTGTCCTGGACCAAGGACGCAACGATCTGCTGGTCAATCTCGTCAAGACGCAACGATTCACCTCTCTGGTGAGGGTTATCACATTGATTGATTCACTATCGGCCCGTTAGACTTCAGATGTCAACCGAGGCGTCGCTGCTCGCCGGACCACCCGGCCGCACGCCCTCGGACCCCAGGACCTCCTCGCACCACCCACAGAAAGTTGCCTGCTGCCATGGCTCTCCTCCTCGTCTTCGGCCTCCCCGCCCTCCTCTTCACCGCCATCGGCCGGGCTGCGGCACCGTCCCGCGCCACCTCGGTGGGCGGCGCCCTCCGCAGCGCCGGCAGCGACCTGGCCCGCGGCCTGCGCGTGTGCGCCATGACCGCCCCCCAGTTCCTGGCCGGCGGGACCCGCGCCGGTCGCTGACCCTGCGCCGGCGGCGTCAACGGTGACGCCGCCCCGGCACCGCCTACGGCCCGGCCACCGCGCGACGAGACGTCCTCGCGCGGAGGCCGGGCCGCTGCGTGTTAATTCTTTGTTGCCACGGCAAGATGGCTCTTTCGGCGACAAGCGTGTCTGTTGCCAACGGGCTGTCCACAGGGTGTAGTGGTGAGATGCAGATCACGCAGGCGTTACCCATGACTACCGTCACCGACGACGTCGGGTGGCTCGCAGCGATCGACAACGCCATCAACACCGCGTTCGCTCCGATCACCGAGGTCTTCTCGACCATCGTCTTCTACCCCATCACCATCGCGGGGGTGAGCTTCCCGTTCGTCGTGGCCTGGCTCATCGCGGCCGGCGTGATCTTCACGATCTACTTCGGGTTCATCCAGTTCCGCGGTCTGAAGGTCGCCGCCGACGTGGTGCGGGGCAAGTTCTCGACCAAGGACGACCCCGGCGAGGTGCCGCACTTCCAGGCCCTGACCTCCGCCCTGTCGGGGACCGTGGGACTGGGCAACATCGCCGGCGTCGGCGCGGCCATGGCCCTCGGCGGCCCCGGCGCGACGTTCTGGATGATCTGCGCCGGCCTGCTCGGCATGGCGACCAAGTTCGCCGAGTGCACCCTGGGCGTGAAGTACCGCGAGGTCCACGAGGACGGCACGGTCAGCGGCGGGCCCTTCCGCTACCTGCCCATCGCCTTCAGCAAGTTCGGCCGCATCCCCGCCAAGATCCTCACCGGCGTCTTCGCCGTGGCGATCCTGTTCTTCGGTGCGGCCGGCGGCAACATGTTCCAGGCCAACCAGACCTTCGCCCAGGTGCAGAACGTCACCGGCGGCGCCGACGGCTTCCTCGGCAGCGCCGGGGCGGCCCTGATCTTCGGCATCGTCCTCGCCCTGTTCGTGGGCCTGGTCATCATCGGCGGCATCAAGTCGATCGGCGCCACCACCAGCCGGCTCGTGCCGGCCATGGGCGCCGTCTACGTCACCGCCTGCCTGATCGTCATCCTCGCCAACCTCGACCACGTGCCGGGCGCGATCGCCGCGATCATCGACGGCGCGTTCTCCCCCGAGGGCATGGCCGGCGGCGTCCTGGGCGTCATGATCGTGGGCTTCCAGCGTGCCGCGTTCTCCAACGAGGCCGGTCTCGGCTCCGCCGCGATCGCCCACTCCGCCGTCAAGACCCGCCGCCCCGTGAGCGAGGGCTTCGTGGCCCTGTTCGAGCCGCTCGTCGACACCGTGCTGATCTGCACCATGACGGCCCTGGCCATCATCATCGCCGGCGCGCCGAGCCTGCAGGCCGGCATCGACCAGGTGCAGGCCGGCGGGGGCGCCCCCGACGGCGTCATCCTCACCTCGGACGCCTTCGCGACGGTCATCCCCTGGTTCCCGATCGTGCTGGCCGTCGCGGTGGTCCTGTTCGCCTTCTCCACCCTGATCACCTGGTTCTACTACGGGCTCAAGGCGTGGGAGTACCTGTTCGGGCGCAGCCGGCTCAGCGACAACATCTTCCGCGGCATCTACCTGTTCTTCACGATCGCGGGCTGCGTCCTGACCTTCAGCGAGGTCATCAGCTTCGCGGACGCGGCGCTGTTCGTCTGCGGGTTCGTGAACCTGCTGGGCGTCTACCTGCTGCTGCCCGTCATCAAGCGGGACATGAAGGAGTACCTCGCCGACCGCAGGAGCGGCAAGCTCCACCTCCTCGGCAACGAGCCGACCGACGGGTCCACCGCGGTCCGGCCCCAGGTCTAGGCCCGGGGACCGCACGGCCGCACCGGCCGGTCACCCCGAACGGCGTCCGCCCGGTCCTCGCCCCGAGGACCGGGCGTCGCCGTGCCGTGGACCCGCGGCGCGGCCGAGCCTAGTCGGCGCTCCCCACGCCGTCGGCCTCGGGGGCGCGCTCGGACTCGCCGCGGGAGCGCCGCCAGGCGAGCACGCCCACGACCACCACGACCGCCCAGGAGGCGGCGACCGCCGCGAGGGCCGGCCACGACGGCCGGGACGTGAAGGCCCCCACGGCGGCGAAGCTCACCTGGCCCGGCATCCCGCCGAGCAGGGTGGCGCCGAGGTAGTCGCGCTGCGGGATGCGCACGAGGCCCGCACCGTAGCTGAGGGTCCAGTTGGGCAGGACGGGCCGGAGCACGAGCACCGTGAGGAAGCCCTTGCCGACGAGCTTGCGCTCCACCAGCTCGACCCGGTTGCCCGCGAGCCGGTACAGGGCGTCGCGGCCGAGGAACCGCGCGAGCCAGTACCCCAGCCAGGCTCCCGCCGTGGTGGCCAGGACGCCGACCACGCTGCCCTGGGCCATGCCGAAGAGGAATCCCCCGGACACGGCCATGATCGTCACCGGGACCGGCGTGGCCGCCACGAGGACGAAGACCGCGGCGAAGACGACGGGCCCCCACGCACCGAAGCCCTCGACGAAGACCCGGACCTGCTCCACGGTGGGCAGCTCGTGGCCGATGAGGTACCAGACCGCCACGGCCAGCAGCAGCAGGAGCGCACCGCCCTTGAGCGCGGTGACCCAGGCCGGCCGCGTGCCGGGCTCGCGGGGCCCCGGCTCCGGCGCGGATTCGGTGCTCACGTGCGCCACTGTACCGACCGCCGCGCCCGGGGGCCGAGAGCGACCGGGGACAATGGGGGGCATGGACGTCACCGATCTGGACCCCGCGGAGGTCTTCTCCGTCTCCCACGCCCTCGCGCACCCCCCGGCCGCGGTCTTCGCCGCCTTCACGGAGCCGGACCGGCTCGCCGCCTGGTTCGGTCCGCCGGGCTGGAGCGTGCCCCGGGAGTCGGTGCTGCTCGAGGTCAGGCCCGGGGGCCGGCAGCGCTTCCGCATGGTCCACGACACCGACCCCGCCCAGGTGGCACCGGTGCACGGCACCTATCTGCGGGTCGAGCGGGACGCCCTGCTCGAGGGCCGCGAGGCGCTGCCCGGACCGGACGGCCGGCCCACCGCCGGCCACGTGCTGACGCGCACCGAGTTCGTCCCCACCCAGGAGGGGGGCACCCTGCTGGTGCTCACACAGGGGCCGCTGCCCCCCGCGGTGCACCCCGGGGCGGCTGCAGCGTGGCGCGGCTCCTTCGCCCGGCTCGAGGCCCTGCTGGCCGCGGGGTGAGCCGGGGCGCCGGTTCCCCGCCGGGCTCGGATAGTCTGCCCGCATGACCCAGGACGCCGGCACCCGCACCACCGCTCTGACCCGGCGGCTGACCGCCCCCAACCCGGGCCCCATGACCCTGGACGGCACCAACTCGTGGCTGGTCGGGGCGCCGGGGCAGCAGGACGTCGTCGTCGTGGACCCGGGGCCGGCCGACCGCGGACACCTCGCCGCCCTGGCCGCGGCGGGGCGGACCGTCCTGACGCTGATCACGCACCGCCACGCGGACCACACCGAGGCCGTCGACGACTTCCACGCGCTCACCGGCGCGCCCGTGCGCGCCGTCCTGCCGCAGTTCTGCCGCGACGCCGGACCGCTGCTCGACCGCGAGACGATCGAGGCCGCCGGGTGCCGCATCCGGGTGCTGCACACCCCCGGGCACACCTCCGACTCCGTGAGCTTCCACCTGCCCGACGACACCCCGGTCGCGGGCGCGGCCACCGCCGCCGCGGGGCGCACCTCGGGCTCGGTGCTCACGGGCGACACGGTCCTGGGGCGGGGGACCACGATGCTCGACCACCCGGACGGGAGCCTGGGCGACTACCTGCGCTCCCTGCAGCGCCTGGCGGTGCTGGGCGACGCCCTGGTCCTCCCGGCGCACGGGGACGTGCGGGAGGACGTGGAGGCGGTGTGCGAGGAGCTGCTCGAGCACCGGATGGAGCGTCTCGGCGAGGTCCGGGAGGCCCTGCGGGCCCTGGGCCGCGCCGCGACGCTCGAGGCCATCACGGCGCGGATCTACGCCGACGTCCCGGAGCACGTGCTGCCCGCCGCCCGGAGCTCGGTGGGCGCGCAGCTGGCCTATCTCGGCTTCTGAGCCGTGCCGGCGGCGCCCGGCCGGCCGGGGTCCGTCCCCGGCCGGCGGCGGCGCCGGAGCCCGCGGTAGAGGAAGAACAGCAGGACGGCGACGGCGGCCAGCAGCACGAGGACGAGCAGCGGCAGGAGGACGGCCACGAGGGACAGCGTGAGCGCGGAGACGTCCTCCACGGTCGAGACCACGGGCGCCGCGGCCCCGGCGCTCAGGGTGTTGACGGCCGGCCGCGAGACCGTCTTGGTCACGTGCACCACCAGGGCGATCACCGCCCCGGTGGCCACGGGGATCCAGGCGTGCGAGGAGAGGAACGCCTCCGGGTCCGTGACGGTCGCCGTCTGCCCGCCGAGGTCGATCCCGGCGATCTGGGCGGTGGCCGAGGAGCCGAAGACGATGCCCCCGGCGGTCGGGCGCACGAAGGTCTGCAGCAGGTCGTTGAAGGAGTCCACGACCGGGACCTTGTCCGCCACCACCTCCACGGCCAGCAGCACGGCCAGGACCGTCAGGACCCCCCCGTTCGACAGCCAGGCGAAGCCCGGGCCGAGGTCGACGACCTCGGTCCAGCGGTCCAGCAGGCCCAGCACCACGAGCGGGATGTAGGCGTTCAGTCCCGCCGAGGCCGCGAGTCCGGTGCCCGTGAGGAGATCCATGCGCTCATCGTAGGCCCGTGCACCGCCCCGGCCGGGCGGGGCGCCCGGGCCCGTCAGCGCTGGGGTGCGAGGGCCGCCCCCGGGACGGCGGTCTCGCCGTAGGTCGGCTCCCGGCGCTTGAGCCAGCCGATCACGGCGTAGGTCACCGGCATGACCAGCACCTCGACCAGGACCTTGTACACGTAGCCCACCACCACGTAGTTGAGGAAGTCGGCCGCGGTGGTGATGCCGATGACCGGGGCCGCGACGGTGCAGAAGATCACGGTGTCCACGAGCTCGCCCACGAGCGTCGAGCCGATGAGCCGGGCCCACAGGTGCTTCTCCCGCGTGCGCGCCTTGATCCGGACCATCACGAACGCGTTCAGCAGCTGCCCCGCGAGATAGCCCAGCAGGGAGCCGGCCACGATGAGCGGGACGGGGCCGAGCACGGACTCGAAGGCCGCCTGGCCCTCGTAGAACTCCGCCGGGGGCAGAGCGATGACCAGCCAGAACACGACCGAGGAGAACAGTCCCGCGGCGAAGGACGTGACGATGGCGCGGCGCGCGGCCCGGAAGCCGTAGACCTCCGCCACGACGTCGCCCAGGACGTAGGCGAGGGGGAAGAGGAAGAAGCCTCCGTCGGTGATGACGGGGCCGAACGCGACGCCCTTGGTCGCGGCGACGTTGGAGAGCACCAGGACCACGCAGTACGCCGCGACCACCAGGTCGAAGTACGTGCGGGGACGGCGGGCGAACCCGGCGGGGGCAGGAGCGGAGGAGGACACGGTCGGTCACCAATCTGTCGTGACGCGGCGCCGGCCCGCGCGGGGCGGACGCCGAGGGTCGATCTGTGCGGTGTGCTGGACGGACCCGGGGCGCCCGCCTGCCACCCGGGAGCCCCTTTCCGGCCGCCGCGGGCCCCTGCGGGGACCGCGTGCCGGCCGGAGACCGTCCGACAGTCTAGCCCCGGCGGTTGGCCCCGGCACCGCGCGGGGGCGCAGAATGGCTCCCATGACCGACACCAGCACCGTTCCCACGCCCGCCGCGGCGGGCCCCGCCGACCAGCCGTCCGTCGCCCTGACGATCGCCGGCTCCGAGGCCACCGGCGGCGCCGGCGCGCAGGCGGACCTCAAGACCTTCCAGGAGCTCGGGGTCTTCGGCTCCCTCGCGCTGACCTGCATCGTGTCCTTCGACCCGTCCGCCGACTGGGGCCACCGCCTGTTCCCCGTGCCGCAGGACGTCCTGCGCGAGCAGCTCGAGGCGATCACGGCCGCCCACGCGCTCGACGCCGTGAAGATCGGCATGCTGGGCAGCCCCGAGACCATCGCCACCACCGCCGAGGTGCTCACCGCGCTGGCCCCGCGTCACCTCGTCCTGGACCCGGTCCTCATCTGCAAGGGCCAGGAGCCCGGCGCGGCCCTGGACACGGACGAGGCGCTGAAGGCGAAGATCCTGCCGCTGGCCACGTTCGTGACCCCGAACCACTTCGAGTCCCTCTCCCTGGCCGGCATGGACGAGATCAGCACGGTCGAGGACCTCGAGGAGGCCGCCCGGCGGATCCACGAGACGTCCGGCGCCGTGGTCCTCGCCAAGGGCGGGGTCCGCCTCGCGGGCCCCGACGCCGTCGACGTCTTCTACGACGGGACCACCCTCGAGGTGCTCTCCGAGCCCAAGGTCGGCGAGGTCCCGGTGGCCGGGGCCGGCTGCACGCTGGCCGCCGCGGTCGCCGCGGAGCTGGCGAAGGGGGCCGCGCCCCTCGAGGCGGCCCGCACCGCGAAGGCCTTCGTCTCCGCCGGCATCCGGCGCCGGATCACCTCGCGCGCCCCGTTCGACTCCCTCTGGCAGGGCGGCTCGGCCGCCGAACGGTGAGCGGGCGGCGGGCCCGGCCGCCGGATCGGCACCCGGGCCCGCCGTGCCTCACCCCGCCCGTGCTGGGGGTTTCCTGGACGTTTCCCCAGACTGTCTGCGCGAAGGAGTCCGAACGCGGGAAACGGTGGTGTCATAGTCAGACACACCGTCACCAAGGCCCAGAAAAGTGTGCATAATTTGGTGACACGGACAGATAAGGTGTCATCATGCCTCGTATTTCTGCGGCCACCAACGCCGCGCAGCGGGAGAACACCAAACGAGCGATCCTCGACTCCTTCGGCCAGCTGCTCTACCAGCAGGGCCTCACCGGTCTGACCATGACGCACGTGGCCAAGAACGCCGGCGTGGGCCGCACCGCGGTCTACAACTACTTCGCGGACATGGGCGAGCTCCTCGTGGCCTACGCCCTGGACGAGACCGAGCGGTTCATGACCGACCTGCGCCGCGACCTCGAGGGCGTCGCCAACCCGGTCGACCGGCTCGCCGTCTACATCCGCGCCCAGATCGAGGACCTCACCCGGCGCCACCTGCCCCCGGGCCCCACCATGCGCACCGTCCTCTCCCCGGAGGACTACCAGAAGCTGGGCGAGCACGTGGGCGAGCTGCAGGGCCTGCTGGCCGCGATCCTGCGGGACGCGATCGGCCGGGCCTACCTGCCGGAGGGCGACATCTCGGAGCTCGCCGCCCTGGTCCACGGGTCCCTGACCGCCGCGGCGGACCGCGGCCAGAACTCCGACCAGGACCGGGCGGCGCGGGAGCAGCACATCCGCTCCACCGTCCGCTTCATCCAGCAGGGCCTGGGGGCGCAGTTCGACGCCGGGGGCCACCCCGTGCCGCTCGCGTCCGAGCGGCCACCCCTCAGCGCGGCGTCCTGACCGCGCCCCGCTCGCTCCCCGCCCGCGTGCCCGGCGCCGGGGCGAGCTCCAGCACGCGCGCGTGCAGCACGGTGCGGTGGTGCAGCGCGGTGCGCAGGGCCCGGTGCAGCCCGTCCTCCAGGTAGAGGTCGCCTCCCCACCGCACCACGTGCGGGAAGAGGTCGCCGTAGAAGGTGGAGTCCGCGTCCAGCAGGGTCGCCAGGTCCAGGGTGGTCTTCGTGGTGACCAGCTCGTCCAGCCGGACCTGCCGCGGCGCGATGCCGGACCAGTCGGTCGGCGTGACGAGGCCGTGGTCCGGGTACGGGCGGGAGTCGCCCACGGCCTTGAAGATCATGCGTTCATCCTAGGGGCGGGCCCCGCAGGAGGCACCTGCGGGGCCCGCCGGCCGGCGCCTGCCCGGGGTCAGCCGCGGGTCACGGTGACGGCCCGGGTGGTGGCGTTCCACTCGATCCGCCCACCGGTGTAGTTCTGGGCCGCGCCGCCCGGGGTGCTGTACTCGTCGGTGGTCGGATAGCCCAGGCCCCGCTCGTGGCCCAGCGCCGCCCACTTCCGGCCGATGGCCCCGTACTCCTTGACCGCCCTCGAGCCGGTGCGCGCGGACCACAGGATCTTGGTCCGCTTCCCGGACGCGTCGAAGAGCTGGTAGGCGCCGCCGTCGGCGGCACGCTGCTCGTCGGTCCGCGGCGGGCCGTAGCTGCCCGCGTAGCCGCCGGCCGCGAACTTCCGGCCGATGGACCCGCCGTAGTCGACCACCCGGGTCCCGGTGGTCGCGGACCAGTAGAGGGCCTTGTCCCGTCCGTCGGCGCCGGCGAAGCGCTGGTAGACGGAGCCGTGCCCGGAGGCGTACTCCGCGCTGACCGGGGTGGCCCACGCGGTGCCGCCCAGCGCCGCCCACGTGCGCCCGATCGCACCGGTGAGCTGGTAGCCGTCGACCACGTCGTTGCCCGTCGGCGCGACGGTCTCGGGCCTCGGGGCGGCTCCGGCGTAGAGGCGGTCGACGTCGTCGCCGACCAGGTCGGCCAGGTCGTAGTTGGTGTGGTGCAGCCCGGGCATCACCACGCGGTCGGCCTTCGTGAACCCGGCCTTCTGGTACGCGGCGGCGCCCTTGCCGGCCGCTTCCAGCGCGGACCAGGTGGACGGCTGGGTGGCGCCGTAGCTGTCGAGGGAGCCGACGTACCAGGTCGGGTCCGTGGCCCGGAGCGCGGCGTCGGGAGTGCTCTCGAGCCTGCCGTTGTAGACGCCGCCGCCGCCGATGAGGGTCGACCCGCCGCCGCGGATCCAGCCGGCCCGGTCGGAGAGCACCTCGGTGGAGATGAACTCGGCGCCGCCGGAGTACCCGGCCAGGTGGATGCGGGTCGCGTCGACGCGCTGCTCGGCGACGACCTTGGCCGCCAGGGCGCGGAACCAGTCCCCGACCGCCTCGCTGTTGGAGGTCCAGGACCGGTTGGCCGGGGCGACCGGCACCACGAGGATCATGTTCCGGGCCGCGGCCCGGGCGGCCATACTCTTGAGCATCGACGTGGTGGGGCGCTGGGCGTAGTACTGTCCGTCGCCGTCGAAGTAGAAGACCACGCCCACGGTCTTCGAGCGGTCCACCCCGGCGTCGTAGAGGTGGTACTGCGAGGAGATGCCGGCGGCGGTGTGGACCGTGTTGGTCGTCGAGGCGTGGGCCGGGGCGGCCGCGCCGGCCATCGTCCCGGCGAGCATCGCGCCGGCCAGCAGAGCGGCGGGCAGAGCGGTCGAGGGCATGGGGAATGAAGGCAGCTTCATGAGGACCTCTTGGGGGGAGAGAGGACGGGGGGCGCGCAGCCGGGGGGCAGCTGCGAGTGCGGCGGAACAGCCCGTTCCGCCACATCAGCAGGGTATTGCATTAGTGAACGCAGGGAACGGAACGACGTAAAGTTACGGTGTGCTCCTGTCCCGCCCGCTTCCCCCCGGAGAGACCGCCCCCATGACCCTTCGCCCCCTGGCGCTGGCCGCCCTGCTCCTGCTCGCCCCCGTGCCGGGAGCGGCCCACGCCGCCGAGACCGCGCTACCCCCCGCGACGGGCGCGGACTCCCCCGCCGGAGTTCCGTCCCCCGCGCCCCCGTCCGACGACGAGCCGGCCGACCCCCGACCGGGAACCGGTCCCGCCGAGGCCCCCGACACCACGCCCGAGCCCGGCGGCGCCCCCGCCCCGGAGCCCGGCGGCACGGCGCCGGGCGCGCGCCCCTCCCCCGCTCCCGGGGGGCACGCGGCACCGGAGCCCGGCGGAGTCCGCGCCGAGGACGGCCGTGCCGGAGACGCCCGCGCAGAGGACGGCGGCGCGGGGAACGACCGTGCAGGAGGTGACCGCGCAGGGGATGCCCGCCCGGAGGCGGCCCCCGGCACGCCCTCGGGTGCGGACTCGAACCCCGGCTCGGACCCGGACCCGGACCGGGACCCGGACCCGGGGGAGCTCTCCGCCCTGGAGCGCGCCTCCTTCGTCGGGCCCGGCCCCGCCGTGGCCCACCGTCCCGGCTCCGGAGCGCTGGTCCGGGACGGGGCCGCGCTGCGGGCGCAGGTCCTGGCGGGGCAGCAGCAGGTGACGCCCGGGACGCTCACGCGCATCTCGGTGGGTACCGTGACCCGGGTTCCCGCGCAGGACGCGACCGGGGACTCCTCCACCGCGTGGTGGGTCGGTGGGCTCGCGGCACTGGGCGCCGCGGCGGCCGGCGGCGTCGTCGCCCGCGGCTCCCGCGCGCGCCGCCCGCACTGAGGGGCGGCCGCCGGGGCGCCGCGGCGGCCGGAGCCGCGGGCCGGCGACCCTCGGGCCGGTGGGCCGCGAGCCGGCGGAGGAACGAGAAAGAGCCCCGCACCGGGATGAACGTCTCCGGTACGGGGCTCTTGCTGCAAGTGCGGAGGATGGGGGATTTGAACCCCCGAGGGCGTGAACCCAACACGCGTTCCAGGCGTGCGCCATAGGCCGCTAGGCGAATCCTCCAGGCACGCACGACCGGCGGCCTGACGGTGCCGGAACATGCGGGGTCCAGCATAACCGAACCGCCGGGCAATGCCGAATCCACGGCGCCGGGGCCGGGTTTCGACCCGGCCCGCCGCATCCGCTAGACTTGTCGACAGCCCCTCGCGTGGCGTCATCCTGTTGAACTCCCCCAGGACCGGAAGGTAGCAAGGGTAAATGGGCTCTGGCGGGTGCGCGAGGGGTCTTCTCGTCCCCGCGGCGGCCCGCGTCCCCAGCGCCGATCCGCCCGGCCCGCCTGTCGGATTCCGTCGCTAAGGTGTCATCTGTGACTACCGCCCTGTACCGCCGCTACCGCCCGGAGACCTTCGAGGACGTCATCGGTCAGGAGCACGTGACCGAGCCGCTGATGACGGCGCTGCGCAAGGACAGGGTCAGCCACGCCTACCTCTTCTCCGGCCCGCGCGGCTGCGGCAAGACCACCTCCGCCCGCATCCTGGCCCGCTGCCTCAACTGCGCGGAGGGCCCCACCGCCACCCCGTGCGGCCGCTGCGACAGCTGCCGCGACCTGGCCCGGGACGGCGCCGGCTCCCTCGACGTGATCGAGATGGACGCGGCCAGCCACGGCGGCGTGGACCACGCCCGCGACCTGCGGGAGCGCGCCACGTTCGCGCCCGTCCGGGACCGGTACAAGATCTTCATCATCGACGAGGCGCACATGGTCACGCGCGAGGGCTTCAACGCCCTGCTCAAGATCGTCGAGGAGCCGCCGGAGCACATCAAGTTCATCTTCGCGACCACCGAGCCGAGCAAGGTGCTCACCACCATCCGGTCCCGCACCCACCACTACCCCTTCCGGCTGGTCCCCACCGAGCCGCTCATGCACTACCTGGAGCAGCTCTGCGCCGAGGAGCACGTGCAGGTGGCCCCGGGGGTGCTCTCCCTCGTGGTCCGCGCGGGCGCCGGATCCGTCCGCGACACCCTCTCCGTGCTCGACCAGCTCATGGCCGGCTCCGACGAGCAGGGCATCGGCTACGACCTCGCCGTGGCCCTGCTGGGCTACACGCACGGCGCCCTGCTCGACGACGTGGTCGACGCCTTCGCGTCCGGGGACGGCACCACGGTGTTCCGCGCGGTGGACCGGGTGGTGCAGACGGGCCAGGACCCGCGCCGCTTCGTGGAGGACCTGCTCGAGCGGTTCCGAGACCTGATCATCGTCAACGCGGTCCCGGAGTCCGCGGGCAACATCCTGCACGGCATGCCCCAGGACCAGATCGCCCGGCTGCGCAACCAGGCGTCCCAGCTCGGAGCGGCGGAGCTCTCCCGCGCCGCCGACATCACGAACACGGCCCTCACCGAGATGACGGGGGCCACCTCGCCCCAGCTGCACCTCGAGCTGCTGTGCGCGCGCATCCTCCTGCCGTCCTCGGAGGACACCACGCGCGGCGTCACGGCCCGCGTCGACCGGCTGGAACGGCGCCTGAGCATCGGGCGGGGCGCCGCCGCGGCCGGTCCGGACGAGACCCCCGACGCCCCCGCGGCCTCCCCCGCGGCCTCCTCCTCCGCGCCGACCGCGCCGGCGGGTCCGGGCGCCCCGCCCGGGGGCCGGAGCCACTCGCAGCCCGCCTCGCAGTCTGCCCCGGCGCCGGAGCGACCGGCACCGCCCGCGCCCGGCGGGGACGCGCAGCAGGCGGTCCCGGCGGTCCCGCGGGGGACGGATCCGCGCGAGCGGACCGCCCAGGGCGCTGGACAGGGCTTTGGACAGGAACCCGGGCACGCCGCGGCGGCTCCCGAGCGCCCGTCCGCCCGGGAGGACAGCGGACCGGAGCGGCCCACCGGACGGGAGGCGCCCGCCGCAGCGGAGCGTCCTGACGCGCCGCGGCAGGACGCCGCGGCGCAGGCGCCCCGCCAGGACACGCCCCGGGCGGGCGAGCAGGGCGGCAACGAGATCGACCTGCTGCGGGCCTCCTGGCCGGAGATCGTCAACGCCCTCGCGGACATCCGCCGCGTCGCGTGGTTCACGGTCCAGCGCGGCACCCCGCAGTCCTTCGACGGCAAGGTGCTGCGCATCATGTTCGACGCCGAGGGCGACCTCATGAACTTCCCGCGCTTCGAGGACGACCTGCGGCAGGCGGTCCAGCAGATCCTCGGCATCGACTGCCGTGCGGAGGCCGTCCCGCCGGGCGGCGGCGGGCACGGCCGGGGCGGTGGCGGCGGCGGAGCCCCGCGCGGCCCGGAGCCGTCGACGCGCCCGCCCGGGCGCCCGGCCGAACCGGGGCCCGGGACCGACGGGGAGCGCCCCGAGCGGCGCGCCCCCGAGGACCGGTCCCGGGGCGGCCAGGACCGGCCGGGCGCACCGCGCGGCCGGGAGCAGCAGCCGACCCCGCCCCGGGCCGCGAGCACGCCCCCGGACGGCGCACCGGGCACCGCGACGGACTCCGCGCCGGAGCCGCCCGCGGGCGCGCCGTCCCCGGACGGGGACGGCGGCGGCCAGGACCCCTGGGACGCCCACGGCCGACCCGCCACGGACGCGCCGGCGGAGTGGACCGACCCCGCCTGGGCCCAGGAGCCCGTGCACAGCTGGTCCGTGGCCGCCATTCCCCAGGGCGGCGCCCCGGCCGGGCCCCCGGCCGCACCCGCACCCCGGGCTCCGGCGCAGCCCGAGGCCCGGCCGCCGGGACCGGCCCGGACGGCGGAGGACCCCGCCGGCGCCCAGCCCGCCGACCGGCCGGCACCGCAGCCCGGGACGCAGCCCGGAGCACCGTCCGACCCCGGTCGGACCGGGCGCCCGGGCCCCGCCTTCCCCGGCGAGGCCCCGGGGGCACGGGACCGGGACGTCCCCCCGTCGGACGACGACGTCCCGCCGCCCGAGGAGCCCCCGTACCCGGACGAGCCCCCCTACCCCGACGACCTGGACGCGGCGCCCCCGGAGCAGTGGCGGCCCGCGGCCCCCGCACGGCAGAGCCCTGCGTCCGCTCCCCGTTCCGGGGGCGGACCCGGCAACCGGTCGACCGGCAGCGCCACGCCCCCCACCGCCCACCCGGCCGCCCGCCCGGAGGATCCCCGGACCGCGACGGGCGCCTCTGCCCCGGCTCCGACGGCGAACCCGGCGGCCCCAGCGGCCCCGGCCGCCCCGCAGCAGG
This sequence comes from Kocuria salina, assembly GCF_013368965.1. Taxonomy (NCBI): domain Bacteria; kingdom Bacillati; phylum Actinomycetota; class Actinomycetes; order Micrococcales; family Micrococcaceae; genus Kocuria; species Kocuria salina. The sequence continues at coordinate 312,817 of NZ_SSSF01000002.1, read as the reverse complement.
ACGCCCCGTCGGCGGCACCGGCCGGCGCCGACCGGAACGCACGGCTGAGCTTCCGGGAGCGCCACGCCGCGGCCATCGCCGCGGGGCGCAAGGCACCCGCCTCCGCCGCGGCCCCGCAGGACAGCGGCGTAGAATGGGACGACTCCTTCGTGCCCAGCTCGGACGACGAGGCGCTCGAGGACTCCACCCTCTACGGCCGCGCCGCGGTCGAGCGGATCCTCGGGGGGATGCTGATCGAGGAGCGGGACCTCCACACCGGGGAGTGAGCCGGGACCGCCCCGCGCACCGGCACCCCGGTGACGTCGTGGCCGAGGACGATCAGGAGGGCCGTGCACCGGCCCGGAAATCGAGGGAAACGTGTACGAAGGCGCTGTTCAGGATCTGATCGACGAGCTGGGCCGGTTGCCCGGCGTCGGGCCGAAGTCCGCGCAGCGGATCGCGTTCCACCTCCTCGACGCCGACAAGGAGGACGTCCGGCGGCTGGCCGACGCCATGACGGCGGTCAAGGACAAGGTGAAGTTCTGCCGGATCTGCGGGAACGTGTCCGAGCTGGACGAGTGCGCCATCTGCCGCGACGCCCGCCGGGACGACAGCGTCATCTGCGTGGTCGAGGAGTCGAAGGACGTCATGGCCATCGAGCGCACCCGCAGCTTCCGCGGCCGGTACCACGTCCTGGGCGGGGCGATCAGCCCCATCCAGGGCATCGGCCCCGACCAGCTGCGCATCCGGGAGCTCATGACGCGGCTCTCCGGGGACACCGTGCAGGAGGTCGTGCTCGCCACCGACCCGAACCTGGAGGGCGAGGCCACCGCCACCTACCTCTCCCGCATGCTCAAGACCCTCGGGATCCGCGTGACCCGCCTGGCCTCCGGGCTGCCCGTGGGCGGCGATCTCGAGTACGCCGACGAGGTGACCCTCGGCCGCGCGTTCGAGGGCCGGACGGTCGTCGCCTGACGCACTCGCGTAGGATGTCCTGGTGCCCTGCCGCGGGGAGCGGGCGCACGGCCCGGCCCAGACCGCCGGCCGCCCTCGAGCACAGGAGTTGAACCCATGAGCCTGATCGTGCAGAAGTTCGGTGGATCCTCCGTCGCGGACGCCGACGGCATCCGCCGCGTTGCACGGCGGATCGTCGAGACGCGCAACAGGGGCCACGACGTCGTCGTCGTCGTCTCCGCGATGGGCGACACCACGGACGAGCTCCTGGACCTCGCCCACGAGGTCACCCGCAAGCCCCCGGCCCGCGAGCTCGACATGCTGCTCACCGCCGGCGAGCGGATCTCCATGGCGCTGCTGGCCATGGCGGTGTCCGGGATGGGCGCTCCCGCCCAGTCCTTCACCGGGTCGCAGGCGGGGATGGTCACCGACGGCGCGCACGGCGCCGCCCTCCTCGTGGAGGTCAATCCGCTGCGAGTGCGCGAGTCCCTGGACCAGGGCAACATCGCGATCATCGCCGGGTTCCAGGGCGTGCACCGCCAGACCAAGGACATCACCACCCTGGGCCGCGGCGGCTCGGACACCACGGCCGTGGCGCTGGCCGCGGCCCTCGACGCCGACGTCTGCGAAATCTACTCCGACGTCGACGGCGTGTTCACCGCCGACCCCCGCATCGCGCCCAGGGCCCGCAAGCTGGACGTGGTCAGCAGCGAGGAGATGCTCGAGCTCGCCGCGAACGGCGCGAAGATCCTGCACCTGCGCTGCGTCGAGTACGCCCGCCGCTTCGGCGTGAAGCTGCACGTCCGCTCGTCCTTCTCCCACAACGAGGGCACCTGGGTCATCCCGGGCCCCGAAGACGCCGTCACCTCCCCGAAGGAGATCCCGTTGGAACAGCCGCTCATCTCCGGCATCGCCCACGACCGCACGCAGGCGAAGGTCACCGTCGTCGGAGTGCCGGACAAGCCCGGCATCGCCGCCCGGATCTTCCGGCTGCTCGCGGAGGCGAAGGTCAACGTGGACATGATCGTGCAGAACATCTCCACCGGCGACGACCCGCTGACGGACCTCTCCTTCACGGTGGACGAGTCCCAGGGCGATCTGGCCATGAGCCTGCTGCGCGCCGCCGAGGAGAAGATCGGCTACGCGGGCCTGGAGTACGACGACGAGGTCGGCAAGCTCTCCCTCGTGGGCGCCGGCATGAAGTCGAACCCCGGGGTGACCTTCACGTTCTTCGAGGCGCTCGCGGCCGCGAACATCAACATCGACATGATCTCGACCTCCGAGGTCCGGATCTCGGTGGTCACGGCCGCCGACCGGCTCGACGAGGCCGTGCGCGTGGTGCACAGCGCCTTCGGCCTGGACTCCGACGAGGAGGCCACGGTCCACGCGGGGACCGGCCGCTGATCCCCGTGCCGCGCTCCACCGGTCCGTCGACGACGGGGCGGGTCCCGTGACCCGCCCCGTCGTCGTCCTGTCCCGCGCGGAGTGGGCGCCGCGGTCGCACGCCCACGAGCAGCGCGCGGCGCGCCGCGCGGACCCGTTCGTGGCCCGCCGCCACCGCGGGCACAAGCACCCGGTCGAGGACTTCCTGTTCACCTACTACACCCTCAAGCCCGCGCAGCTGAAGCGCTGGCACCCCGGGGCGGGCACCGTGCTGCTGGACGCCGCGGACCGCGCCGGGGAGAAGTTCTACCGCGCGCTCACCGGCGCCGAGCTCACGGCCCTGGGGCTCAGCGCCCGGGACGGGGCCGTGACCGTCGACGACGACGCCCTCCGGGACCGGCGGGCCCCCGCGATCGACTTCGCCCGGGCGGTGCTGGGCGCGCACGCGGGCAACCCGGGCTTCTTCGGCTGCTTCGGCCTGCACGAGTGGGCGATGGCCTACCGCTCGGAGGACAACGACCTCCGCCACGAGCAGCTCGAGCTGCGGCTCGGGGCCGCGGGCACCGACGCCGTGGTGGAGTCCGCCCGGATCCGGTGCACCCACTTCGACGCGTTCCGGTTCTTCCAGCCGCAGGCCGTGCCGCTCAACGAGCTGCGGCCCACCCGGGAGTCCCAGCGCCGGATGGAGCAGCCGGGCTGCCTGCACGCCACCATGGACCTCTACAAGTGGGCGTACAAGCTCGTCCCGGGGATCCCCTCCGAGCTGCTGATGGACTGCTTCGAGCTGGCGTGGGACGTGCGGGAGACGGACATGCGGGCCGCCCCCTACGACCTCTCCGGCTGGGGCTACGAGCCCGTGCGGATCGAGACGCCGGAGGGCAAGGCCGAGTACGTGCGCCGGCAGCGGGAGTTCGCCCGGCGCGCCGAGCCGCTGCGTCGCCGGCTCGGCGTGGCCCTCGAGGTCCTCGACCCGGCCCGCGCCACCGACGGGGCGGCGGCGTGAGCGCGCCCGGGGAGCCCGCCGGCGACTGGGAGCGGATCGTGGCGGTCTCCGCCGTGCCGGACCCGCTCGACTTCGTGACGGCGCCCTCCAGCACGGGGCCGGTCCTCGTCACCCGTGACGCCGGGGGCGCGCTGCACGTGCTGCGCAACACCTGCACCCACCAGCAGGCCACCGTGTGCCGGGAGTCCGCCGGGCGCGCCGAGACGTTCGAGTGCCCCAACCACTTCTGGGTCTTCGCCGCCGACGGGCGGTTCGTGGGGTCCCGCCTGGCCCTGGCGGCCGGCCGGGAGGCACCGCCGGACCCCGCCAAGGACCTCCTGCGGGCGGCGGCGGTCGACGTGGTCGAGGGCTGGGTCGTGGCCCGCTTCGGCTGAGGCGGGGTCAGTGCGGCGCGGGCGCGCCGTCGTCGTCGCGCCGCTGCCGCCCCGCGAGCCAGGTCTGGACGTCCGAGCGCCGGATGCGGCGGTGGCTGCCCCGGTACTGCACGGGCAGGGCGCCCTCGGTGGTGAGGTTGCGCAGATAGGTGGCCGAGATCCCGGCGAGGGCGGCCGCCTGCGAGGTGGTCAGCAGGTCCTCCGGGGAGTCGGGGGCGGCCCCGTCCTCGCCGTGGCGGGCGAGCCAGGCCTGGACGTCCGCGCGCCGGATCCGGCGGTGGCTGCCCCGGTACTGCACGGGGAGGACGCCCTCCGTGGTGAGGTTGCGCAGATAGGTGGCCGAGATGCCGGCGAGCGCGGCCGCCTGCGAGGTGGTCAGCAGGTCCCCGGGGTCCGCCGGCGGCTCCGCGGCGGAGGTCACCGCGGCGGACGTCACCGTGACGGTCTCCCCGCGGGTCATCCGGGAGAGAAGGTCCACGACGGCGTCGCGCGCCCCCTCCGGCAGGCGCAGGGAGGTGCCGTCCACGAAGACCGTCACGTCCCGGGCCTCGAGGGCGTCCGCGAGCCGCTCGGCCTCACGGCCGCTGAGTCCGGGGGTGGTCGTCGCTGGGTGCTGGGTCATGGGCCCATTGTTCCAGCACCGCCCCGTTCCCCTCCGCCGGCGGCGGACCGGGCTCGGTCCGTCCCGCGCCGCCAGCGGAGGACGGCGAGCCACAGCAGCACTCCCGCCAGGCCCATCGTGCCGGGCACGAGCACGGGGGACGGCCCGACGGCCCCGCTGGTGGCCGCCCACAGCCGGGCCGCGCCCGACATCGCGTCCCAGGCCTCGGCGTACCGCGGGTGCAGCGGTCCGGCCCGCAGGTTCGCCAGGACGTGCTCGTAGACGCCGTAGGCGCTGCCGAGCACGGAGACGACCGCGGCGACCCGCACGGTGCGGGCCGTCCCGGTGGTGCGCCGCACCAGCCACGCCACGGCCCCGAGCAGCAGCACGGCCAGCACCGCCCAAGGCACCAGCTGGGCGGGTCCCTGCCAGTGCCGCAGCATCGCCAGCTCGGTCAGGGCGCCGAGAACCGTGCCGATCCCCAGCAGGGTCAGGACCCGGCGGTAGACCGAGACCAGGCGTGCGTCGTCGGTGCGGGCCCCTGCGGTCTGCGGTGCGGTGCTCATGGCACCACGGTCTACCGGACACGCCTTGGAGAATCCCGGGGGCCCACCGCCCGGGCGGCCTGCCGGCGGGTGACCCCTACCACACCCGGCGGGCGGTCCGGGCCCGGCACGACCGGCGTGCCCGAGCCGATAGAATGGCTGACGTTCGCCGGATCCCGGCCCGCTGCTCGACCCTCAGGAGTTCCCCGATGGCCCGCATTGTTGTCGACGTCATGCCCAAGCCCGAGATCCTCGACCCGCAGGGGAAGGCGATCGCCAACGAACTGCCCCGCATCGGCCTGGACGGCTTCGCCGGTGTCCGGCAGGGCAAGCGCTTCGAGCTGACCGTCGACGGCGAGGCCACCGAGGACGCGCTGGCCCAGGCCCGCGAGGCCGCGGAGAAGCTGCTCTCCAACCCCGTCATCGAGGACGTCGTGCGCGTGGCCGTGCTCGACGAGACCGAGGAGAACTGAGCATGGCCGGTCTCGAGACCCCCCTCATCGCGGACCTCTCCGGCCCCGCGCCGGACACTGGGCTCGCCGGCGCGCGCGTCGGCGTCGTGACCTTCCCCGGCACCCTCGACGACCGCGACGCGGCGCGCGCCGTGACGCTGGCCGGCGGCACCCCCGTCCCCCTCTGGTACGCCGACGAGGACCTGCAGGGCGTCGACGCCGTGATCCTGCCCGGCGGCTTCTCCTACGGCGACTACCTGCGCGCCGGGGCCATCGCCCGGTTCGCCCCCATCATGGCGCCGATCATCGACGGCGCGAACGCCGCGGGCACCTCCGGGTCCGCCCCGCTGCCGGTCCTCGGGATCTGCAACGGCTTCCAGATGCTCACCGAGTCGCACCTGCTGCCGGGTTCCATGATCAAGAACGAGCGCCTGAAGTTCCTGTGCCGGGACCAGCGCCTGCGCGTGGAGAACAGCACGACCGTGTGGACCACCGAGTTCGAGCAGGGCCAGGAGATCGTGGTCCCGCTCAAGAACCAGGACGGCCAGTACGTGGCGGACGAGCGGACCCTCGACGCCCTCGAGGCCGAGGGCCGCGTGGTCTTCCGCTACGTCGGGGGCAACCCCAACGGGTCCCGGCGGGACATCGCCGGGATCTGCAACGCCGGCGGCAACGTGGTGGGCCTCATGCCGCACCCCGAGCACGCGGTCGAGCCGGGCTTCGGCGCGGACTCCTCGGCCTCCGGCGAGGTCGGCATGCGCGACGGCACGGACGGGCTGGGCCTGTTCGTCTCCGCCCTCAAGGCACTGGTCAAGTAAGGGACACCGAGCACTCCATGAGCGACAAGCACTTCAACCTGGACACCGTCGAGCACGCGACGGCCACCCCCGACACCGAGCTGCCCTGGGCCGAGCTGGGCCTCAAGGACAACGAGTTCGAGGAGATCAAGAAGATCCTCGGCCGCCGGCCCACCGCCGCGGAGCTCGCCATGTACTCGGTCATGTGGTCCGAGCACTGCTCCTACAAGTCCTCCAAGGTCCACCTGCGCCAGTTCGGCGAGAAGGTCACCGAGGAGATGAAGAAGGACCTGCTGGTGGGCATCGGCGAGAACGCCGGCGTCACCGACCTCGGGGACGGCTGGGCCGTGACCTTCAAGATCGAGTCCCACAACCACCCGTCCTACGTGGAGCCCTACCAGGGCGCCGCCACGGGCGTCGGCGGGATCGTGCGCGACATCATCTCGATGGGCGCCCGGCCCGTGGCCGTCATGGACCCGCTGCGCTTCGGGGCGATCGACCACCCGGACACCGCGCGCGTGGTGCACGGCGTGGTGGCGGGCGTGGGCGGCTACGGCAACTCCCTGGGCCTGCCCAACGTGGGCGGGGAGGTCGTCTTCGACTCCTGCTACCAAGGCAACCCGCTCGTCAACGCGCTCGCCGTGGGCGTGATGCGCCACGAGGACATCCGCCTTGCCAACGCCTCCGGCGTGGGCAACAAGGTGGTGCTGTTCGGCGCCCGCACCGGCGGCGACGGCATCGGGGGCGCCTCCGTGCTCGCCTCGGAGTCCTTCGACGACGCCAAGCCGTCCAAGCGGCCGGCCGTCCAGGTGGGCGACCCGTTCGCGGAGAAGGTGCTCATCGAGTGCTGCCTCGAGCTGTTCAAGGGCTCCCTCGTGGAGGGCATCCAGGACCTGGGGGCCGCGGGCATCTCGTGCGCCACCTCGGAGCTGGCCTCCAACGGGGAGGGCGGCATGCACGTGGACCTGACCCAGGTGCTCCTGCGCGACCCCACCCTGACCCCGGGCGAGATCCTCATGTCGGAGTCCCAGGAGCGCATGATGGCGGTCGTGACCCCCGAGAAGGTCGCCGCCTTCGAGGCCGTGATGGACAAGTGGGACGTCGAGCACTCCTGGATCGGCGAGGTCACCGGCACCGGCCGGCTCGTGATCGAGTGGGACGACGAGGTCATCGTCGACGTCGACCCCCGCACCGTCGCCCACGAGGGCCCCGTCTACGACCGGCCGTACACCCGGCCCGTGGACCAGGACCGGCTCCAGGCCGACCGCTTCGCCGGATCCCCGGCCGACGCCGGGCGACCCTCGGGCGCGGAGCTCAAGCACGCCGTCCTCGAGCTCATGGCCTCCCCGAACCTCTGCGCCAAGGACTGGGTCACCGACCAGTACGACCGCTACGTGCAGGGCAACACCGCCATGGCGATGCCCGACGACGCCGGGGTGGTCCGCGTGGACGAGGAGACCGGCCTCGGCGTGGCCCTGTCCACCGACTGCAACGGCCGCTACGCCTACCTGGACCCGTACGCCGGCGCGCAGCTGGCCCTGGCCGAGGCCTACCGCAACGTGGCCACCGCCGGCGCCCGCCCCGCGGCCGTCTCCGACTGCCTGAACTTCGGCTCCCCCGAGGACCCGGAGACCATGTGGCAGTTCGCCGAGGCCGTGCGCGGGCTCGCCGACGGCTGCCAGCAGCTGGGGGTGCCCGTGACGGGCGGCAACGTCTCCCTCTACAACCAGACCGGCGGCGTGGCCATCCACCCGACGCCCGTGGTGGCGATGCTGGGCGTGCTCGACGACGTCCGGCGGCGCACGCCGTCGGGCTGGCGCGAGGACGGCCAGGCGATCTACCTGCTCGGGACCACCCGGGACGAGCTGGACGGCTCCGAGTGGGCGAACCTGCGCGGGCACCTCGGCGGGCTCCCCCCGGCCGTGGACCTCGCCCAGGAGAAGCTGCTCGGCGACCTGCTGATCAACATGTCCCGCGACGGTATGATCGACGCCGCGCACGACGTCGCCGAGGGCGGCCTCGCGGCGACCCTCGCCGAGATGGCGCTGCGCTTCGACACCGGTGCGCGCATCGGGCTGGGCGAGGTGTGCGAGCGCGACGGCGTGGACCTGTTCACCATGCTCTTCTCCGAGACCCAGGGACGGGCCGTGGTGGCCGTGCCGCGCAGCGAGGAAGTACGGTTCAAGGACATGTGCACCATGCGCGCCTATCCGCACACGCGGATCGGCGTGGTGGACACCGAGAACCGCGCGCTGGACGTGCAGAGCGAGTTCGGCATCGGCCTGGACGAGCTCCGCACCGCGCACGAGGGCACGCTGCCGAAGCACTTCGGCTGATCCGCCGGGGGCGGATCCCCGCCCCCGGCACCCCGCTCCACGGATCCACCCAGTCCACCCTCGGCACCCGGACCCGCAGAAAGCAGCACCAGCATGACTGAGGACCTCGAGGCCCAGCGCCCCGCACCCGTCCTGGAGACGGAACGGCTCCTGCTCCGCCCCTTCACCGCCGAGGAGCTCGACGCCGTGGCGGCCGGCGAGCACGGCGCCCACTTCGCCCACGGCTTCCCGACCGCCGAGGACATGGACTTCGCCCGCGAGTCCCTCATGGCCGGGGGCTACTTCTTCACGGAGTCCGTGTACGCGCGGATGGCCGTCGTGGAGAAGTCGACCGGCGAGATCGTCGGCACGGCCGGCTTCGTGGGCCCGCCGATCGACGACGAGCTCGAGATCGTGGGCTCCCTCGCCGCGGACCGCCGGAACCTGGGCTACGCGCAGGAGGGCATCACCGCGCTGCTCGGCGTCGCGTTCGCGGACCCCGCGGTCACCGGGGTGCGCGCCAGCGTGCCCGGGGACAACGCGCCGGCCGCGCAGGTGCTCGTCGCCGCGGGCTTCGTTCACCGCGAGACCCCCGGTCCGGAGACCGACTACGTCCTGCCGCGCCCCGCGTAGACCGCGCGGCGCCGGAACCTAGACTGGCGAGGTGATCCCGGCCCTGTTCCCCTTCAGCGGCATCCCCGCGCACCTCCTCCCGGAGACCGCGACGATCGTCGTGCTGGTGCTGGGGCTGCTCATCAACCTGGTGGCCCTGGGCTGGATCCCGCACAACCGGCGGCCCTCCGTGGCCCTGGCCTGGCTGCTCGCGATCTTCCTGCTGCCCTACGTGGGGATCCTGCTGTTCCTGGCCATCGGCTCCGCCAAGCTGCCGAAGAAGCGGATGGCGATGCAGGCGAAGATGAACGACGTCATCCGCGAGAACACCCCGGACCTCCACATCCTGGGCAACACGGACGAGGAGCTGCCCGAGTGGGTGGCCTCCACCGCGGCCCTGAACTACAAGCTCGGCGCCCTGCCCATGGTCGGCGGCAACTCCTTCGAGATCCTCACCGACAACCACGAGGCGATGCGGATCATGGCGGACGCCGTGGACCGGGCCCGGGACTATGTCCACTTCGAGTTCTACATCGTGGCCATCGACGACGCCTCGCGTCCCCTCCTGGAGTCCTTGGTACGCGCCCACCGGCGGGGGGTGCGGGTGCGGGTGCTCATCGACCACCTCGGCTCCGTGGGCTACCCGGGGTACCGGGGGATGATCAAGCGCTTCGACGAGGCCGGGCTGCCGTGGCAGCGCATGCTGCCCGTCCGGCCGTGGAAGGGCGAGTGGCAGCGGCCCGACCTGCGCAACCACCGCAAGATCCTCGTGGTCGACGGCTCCCTGGCCTACACGGGTTCGCAGAACATCATCCACCGCTCCTACAACAAGCGCCGGAACCGCCGGAAGGGGCTCGAGTGGAAGGACCTGATGCTCGAGTGCACCGGTCCCGTGGTCGCCGAGCTCAACGCCCTGTTCACGAGCGACTGGTACTCCGAGACCGGCGACCTCCTGCTCGACGAGGCCGCCCGCGACCTCCCGGACACCCAGGGGCCGGTCTTCGCCCAGGTCGTGCCCTCCGGCCCCGGGTTCGAGACGGAGAACAACCTGCGCCTGTTCAACCACCTGATCTACAACGCCAACGAGCAGATCGTCATCGCCAGCCCGTACTTCGTCCCGGACGAGTCGCTGATGCACGCGCTGACCACCGAGGCGCAGTCCGGGGTGGACGTGCGGCTGTTCGTGGGCGAGACCTCGGACCACTTCCTGGCCTACCACGCCCAGAACTCCTACTACCAGGAGCTCGTCGAGGCCGGCGTGAAGATCTACCGGTACCGCTCCCCCACCGTGCTGCACGCCAAGTTCGTGCTCGTGGACGACTACGTCTCCGTGATCGGCTCGTCCAACATGGACGAGCGCTCGTTCGCCCTGGACCTCGAGATCTCCGTGTTCATCGCGGACCGGGACTTCCGGCGGCGGATGGATGCGGTGGTCGCCGAGTTCCTCGAGGCCAGCACCCTGCTGGACTTCGACGCGTGGAACCGTCGGCCGCTGTGGCACAAGTACGCCGACAACGTGGCCCGGCTGACCTCGGCCCTGCTCTGAGGGGCCGAGCCCCCGCTCAGACCTCCAGGACGCCGCGCACGATCGAGTCCCCCGAGTGCGTCGGGTCGCCGTCGATCGGCTCGTTCGAGACGTCCACGACCGGGAACTCGCCGACGTCCAGGTTCTCGGGCAGCACGAACACGGCCTCGTCCCCTGCCATCACGCCGAGGCTGACCATCCGCTGCGCGTCGGGGGCGAGCAGCCAGACCTCCTTGAACCCGTCCACGTCGGCGGGGTCGGTCCGCACCACCAGCTGACGGGTCCCGTCCGAGCGCTCGTCCACCTCCGCCGAGCCGCGGGCGGTGTAGCCGGCGAGGGGCTCGAGCTCCGCCGTGGCCAGCACCGTGGGGTCCGGCTCAAGGCCCAGGCGCTGCGCGCCCCAGACCGAGACGCCGCCCACGAGCAGCGCCGCGGCGGCCGCGGCGGCGGCCAAGGGGTACGGCACCCCGCGCCGGGGCCTGCGCCGGCGGGCGTCGAGGTCGACGACGGTCGCCCCGCCGCGCCCTGCGCCGTCGTCGCCCCGCGGGCCGGCCGCGGAGCCCGTGGGGGCGCCGACGGTGCCGGCGCTGTCCTCGGCGGCGGTGTCGCCGCGGGCGCTGTCCCGGGTGCCGGCGAACGGATCCGCCGCGACCTCGTCGGAGAGGCCCAGCTCGGCGTGGATCGCGGCCCAGACCCCGGGGCCGGGCGCCGTCACGGCGGGCGCCTCGGCCCGGCCGGCGTGCACGACGCGCTGCAGGGACGCGAGCTCGGCCGTGCAGTCCGCGCAGGAGGCGACGTGCTCCCGGCTCTGGGGGTCGAGGGCCTCACCCAGAGCCAGGAGCGTCAGCGACTCCTCACTCAGGTGTGCCATGACCGTCTCCCAATCGTGTTCGTAGGTTCGTGAGGCCGCGCCTCAGATGACTCTTGACCGTGCCGAGGGGCAGGTCCAGGTGCTGTGCGATCTGCTGGTGCGTGAGCTCCTCGTAGAACGCCAGCGCCATGATCGTCGACTTCGGGGGCCCGAGCCGCTCGACCTCCGCCCGCACCACGAGCCGGTCCACCAGCAGGTCCGACTCCTCGTGCCGCGGCTCCCGGTCGGTGCGCACCGCGTCCGCCTGGCGCCGCTCCGCCTCGCGGCCGGCGGTCCTCGCGGCGTCGGCGATGCAGTTGCGCGCGATCCCGATGAGCCAGGCGGGGGCCGAGGAGTGCTCGGGGCGGTAGCCGGACCGGTACTTCCACGCCCGGATGAAGACCTCCTGCACCACGTCGTCGGCACCCGCGTCGTCGCGCAGCGCCCGGAGGGCGAGACCCCGGATGACCCCGGCGCAGTGCCGGTACGCGGCACTCAGCGCCTGCTCGTCCCCCGCGGCGAACGCGGCGTCGAGCTCGGGTCCCCAGTCCGGGGGCGGCGGCGGCATCGTGGAAGGGCTCCTCGTGGGGCGGAGGTCGTGGTCGCGGGCGGCCGGGCGGTGCCCGGGCGCACGAGTCGTGCCCAGCCTAGTGGACACCGGCCATCCGGTCATGCGCCTCTCGCCTCCCTCCGCCGCTCAGGGCACCGGGACCGCCCGCAGCACCACGTTGTCCTCGTAGTCCCCGATCTCCTCGAGCCACTCCCCGCCGCACGTCACGAGGTGGAGCACCGGCTCGCCGGTCCGGCGGAACAGGTCCGCCTCCGCGAGGGACTTCTTGTGCACGTGCTGGACGGACTCGGTGCGGTAGCGCTGGACGCTCCCGTCCGCGCGCTCCACGCGGACCTCCGCCCCGACCGGCACGTCCTTGAGCTGCGCCATCGGCGTGACCTCGGTGAGGGTGTCGACGTGGCCGGCGACGACCGCGGCGCCCTCGTCCGCCCCGGGGGACGGACCGTACCGGTACCAGCCCAGCTCCACGTGGTTGTCCGGGATGGTCATGGCCCCGTTGTCCTCGACCCCCACCGGGACCACCGGCATGTCGATCGGGGAGCCGTCCACGACCACCCGCACGGGGGCGGGTACCTTCTCGGCGGGCGCCTGGGTGGCGGGAGCGACCGGGATCTCCGCGGGTGCCGCGGCGGACTGCGCCGGGGCCTCCGCGGAGACCGGACGGTCGAGGCCGGCAATTGCCGGCACCGCCTCCTCGCCCTGGTACGGTCCCGCCGCCAGGGAGTTCGCGGGCGGCACGGCCCCGCTCTCCGGGAGAGCGGTGACGGCCGCTGCCGCGAGCAGGGACACCGAGGCGACCGCCCCGGCACCCACCGCCGCCAGACGACGACGACGGGTGCCGGGAGTTGTCGGTCCGGGCGCGCGGTGGGCCGCAGCCTGCCGCGCACCCGGACCGTGCCTGTCAGGACCGCTCACTACCGGCGGTTCCCCGCGAGCACCCGGCGGGCACCGTACGCCGCGCCGATCAGCCCGAGCGCACCGGCGGCCGCGAGGCCGGCGGTCAGCATCGTGCGCTGCTCCTGGGCCGCGAGGCCGGACTGGCCGCCCGGCACGGCCTCGGGCGCCTGCTCCATGCCCTCCAGGGTCTGGACGGCGAGGTCCAGGTTCCCGGCCTCGAGGGAGCCCCACGCGTACACGATGTTGTGGGTGCCCTCGGCGAGCTCGAGATCGGCGGGGCCGATGACGGGCTCGGTGGTGCCCGCGGCGGCCACGGACGCCGAGACCGTGCCGGCGTCGACCGGGAGGGTCTCCTCGTTCGGGTTCTCGAGCCCGGTGATGATCGCCTGGTCGCCCGCGAGGACGTCCACGGCCGGGGCCGCGGCCACGTGCCGGACGGTCAGGTGCGACTTTCCGGCCTCGATCTCGGACATGTCGTTGGTGAACAGCGCGGCCGTGGGGTTGCCCTCGGCGTCGAGGTGGGCCGCGGCCGTGTAGCTCATCCCGGTCTGCAGATCGGCGGTGACGGGACCGATGATCGGCTCCGAGGCGTCGGCGGCGTCGGGGGCCGTGATGGCCAGGTCGTAGCTGCCGGCGGGCAGCTCCAGCGGGCCGGCCAGGGTGCCCGGCTCGAAGTCGTCGAGGGTGAGTTCACCGTTGACGTAGACGTCCACGACGGTGTCGGGGACGCCGTGGAGCACGGAGAGCTCGGCGTGCTCGGCGGCGAACGCCGGGCTCATGCTGAGGGCACCGGCACCGAGGCCGAGGACTGCTGCGGCGGAAAGGGTCTTGCGCATGGTAACTGCTCCTTGAACGGGCTCCCTGGCGGAAGCGGAATCGACCTTGCACCCGTACTACCGCCGTGGACCCCTCCGTGGATGCAGCAGGTCACATTTTTTCCGGGAAGTTTTTCCGGGCCCGTTCCGCACCACCATGAAGAGGGCGGCGCCGTGGCCCGCGCGGCGATCCCGCTGCTCCGGGCCTCCGGACGGGGAGCGATCGTCAACGTGGCCTCCGAGGCGGCCCTGCGCGGCTCCGCCGCGGGCGCGGCCTACACCGCCTCCGAGCACGCCGTGGCCGGGCTGACGAAGAGCACCGCCCTCACGCACGCCGCGGACGGCATCCGCACCAACGCGGTCGCCCCCGGTGCCACGGCCACGGCAGAGCAGGTCGCCGCCGTCATCGCCTTCCTCGCGAGCGACGACGCCTCCAACGTCAACGGCGTGATCATGCCCTCGGACGGCGGCTGGTCCGCGGTGTGACGCACCGCGCGGGGTCCTTGCCCCCGCGCGGTGCGCGGCTCACTCCTCCTCGAGCGTGGAGACCTCCTGCGGCTCGTCGAGGACGACCTCCTGGTCCTGCTCCACGAGGTCGTCGGGGTTCGCCTCGAGGGAGGACGCCTCCGAGCGGTCGGGCGCGTGCACCGGAGCCTCCTCGTCCTGGTCGTCGAGATCCTGCTGATCGGCGTCGATCGACTGCTCGAGCCGGTCGGCCTCGTCGTACTCGGGTACGTCGCTCATGACTGCCTCCTGCGTCGTGGGACCTGCGGGACCACCGGCCGTGGGGCCGGTCGTGTGCCTCCGACCCTACTCGTCGGGTCGTCTGTTCCCAGCCCCCTGGTGGTCGGATAACGTGGTCTGCACCACAGGAAGCACCGCTCACCAGCAGGAGTTGTCGATCATGACGAGCCGATTCCACCGCTACGCCGAACTGTTCAAGAGCAAGGGCCCCTGGTGCACCGTGTACACGGACATCAGCACCGGCACCGTCGACTCGCTGCACGCCATCGACGTGCTTCCGGAGAACATCTGCCGAGAGCTGGAGCGCCAGGGTGCGAGCAAGGCCGACCTCGCCGCGGTGGAGGCCGCCGTGCGCCCGGCCGAGGGCGTGCCGGACCCGGTGTGCCGGTACCTGCTGGTGCGCGGAGGCACCGTGGAGATCGACGAGGTCCTCCCCGGGCCCCGGGCCGGCAGCGGTGTCGTCCAGGTGGAGGACGTCCCCGATCTCACTCCCCTGTTCCGGCACCGCCCGGACGACTTCCCGTACGTGGTCGCCGAGGTGGGCCGGGACGGCGGCGAGATCTGCCTCCAGCACGCCAGCCGCGTCCGGGCCGCGGACGAGCAGCAGATCGAGGGCGAGACCGAGCACCTGAAGAAGTTCCCCGGGGGCGGCTGGTCGCAGGGGCGCTGGCAGCGGCACACGGAGGACGTGTGGCGGCGCAACACCGAGCAGGTGGCCGAGCAGATCGACAAGGTCGTGGCCGAGAGCGGGGCCCAGCTCGTCGTCCTGGCCGGGGACCTGCGGGCCCGGGGCCTGGTCGAGGAGCAGCTGTCCAAGGCGAGCCGGGGGATGCTGAGCGTCGTGGACGCCAACACCCGGGCGGAGGGCAGCAAGTCCGCCGACTTCGACCACCAGGTCGAGGAGCGCGTGGCGGAGGTCGTGGCGCACCGCCAGCAGTCGCTGCTCGAGCGGCTCGCCGAGCAGCAGGGACGCGCGGACCCCACCGCCGTCTCGGGGATGGCGCCCGTGGTCTCCGCCCTGCAGCAGGCCCAGGCGGAGACGCTGCTGATCGACGACACCCACCTGGACACGGAGCAGCAGCTCATCGCCCTGGACGCCGAGCCGTGGATCGCCCTGGAGGAGTCGGAGGCCGTGGGCGCCGGCGTGCTGGGCCGGGTCTCCGCCGACGCCGCGCTGGTGCGCGCCGCGGTGCTGACCGACGGCCGCCCCGTCTTCGTGCCGCCGGGGGCGCTGCCCCACGGCACGGACGTCGCGGCCCTGCTGCGCTGGAGCGCCGCACCGGCGTCCTGACCCGGCACGGACGAGGGGCCCCCGCACGCGGGGGCCCCTCGTCCGTGCCCTGCCCCGTGCTCTCGGCGGAGCCGCGGGGTCAGGGGACGGGGGTCAGAGGGCCAGCTGGCGGGCGGGGGTGTCCGCGGCGGAGGGCCTGCCCGCGTAGGCGCCCCGGAACGCGGCGGCGGGGTGGGTGCCGAGCACCTTGGTCTGCCCCTTGCCGTAGAGGTTCTCGCGCAGCGTGGTGCCCTCGTAGCCGGTGCGGTAGCGACCGCGCTTCTGCAGCTCCGGCACGACCCACTCCACGAAGTCCTCGAACGAGCCCGGGGACACGTGGTAGGCGAGGTTGATGCCGTCCAGCCCGCCCTCGTCGATCCACCGCTCGAGCTCGTCGGCCACGGTCTGCGGGGACCCGACGATCGGCACGCCCATGCCGCCCATCGAGATGTGCTTGGCGACCTCCTTGATCGTCCACTTCTTGTGCGGGTCGGCCGTGGTGAAGGGGGTCAGGAAGGACTGGATCGAGTCGGTCTTGATGTACTCCAGGACGTCGTTCTCGTCGTAGCGGCCCAGGTCCAGCCCGGACCAGCCGCCCACGAGGCCCAGCGCGCCGTCGGTGTCCGCGTACCGCTCGTAGTCGCGGCGCTTCTGCTCGGCCTTCGCGTCGGTCTCGTCGACGATCACGTGCAGCATGGCGAAGATCTTGAGGTCGTCCCGGTTCCGCCCGCCGGCCTCCGCCTCGTCGCGCAGCTTGTCGGTCACCACCCGGGTCAGGTCCGGGCGGATGCCGCCCACGAACACCGCCTCCGCGTGGCGGCCGGCGAACGCCCGCCCGCGGGAGGAGGCCCCGGCCTGGAAGATCAGCGGCGTGCGCTGCGGGGACGGCTCGGTCAGCCCGATGCCGGGGACGTCGAAGTACCTGCCGTGGTGCTGGATCGGGTGGACGAGCGCCGGGTCGGCGAAGACCCCGTTGACCCGGTCGCGCCGGACCGCGCCGTCCTCCCAGGAGCCCTCCCAGAGCTTGTAGCAGACCTCCATGAACTCCTCGGCGATCTCGTAGCGCTCGTCGTGGGAGATCTGCTCCGTCAGCCCGTGGTTCTCGGCGGCCGACTTCAGGTAGGACGTCACCACGTTGAAGCCCATCCGGCCCTTCGTGAGGTGGTCGAGGGTCGCGAACTTCCGGGCGAGCGGGTACGGCTGCTCGTAGGTGATCGCGCTCGTCACGCCGAAGCCGAGGTGCTTCGTCACGGCCGCCATCGCGGAGATCTGCATGAAGGGGTCGTTGACCGGGATCTGGGTGGCGTCCCGGATCACCGGGGCCGCGGAGTTCTGGTAGACGTCGTAGTACCCGACGACGTCCGCGAGGAACAGCGCGTCGAAGAGCCCCTTCTCCAGGACCTGGGCGACGTCCGTCCAGTACTCGATCGTGTTGTACTCGTCCGCCCGGGAGCGGGGGTGCTTCCACAGACCGGGGGCCTGGTGGCCCACGCAGGTCATGTCGAAGGCGTTCAGGGCGATGCGCTTGCTCATGGGGTGTTCCTCCCGGGTCGATACCGACCCGCGCCCGTGCGTCGTGGAGACCTGCCCGCGGGTCCGACGCACTGGTGGGCGCCGTACTTGCCGCGGAGCACGTGCACCGCGGCCCGATGTTCATCTGGGGCACCCCGCTACGGGAGAGGGTTGCCGCCCGACCAGCCAGAGCTTCGTGTCGGGACTCGTCATCGTCGTCGGGGGACAGCTTAGCGGGTGGCCCCTGACCGGGTGCAACCCCTGTGCGGTCCCGCCGCACGGGGACGGTCCCGGCCCGCATCGGGCCTGCGCCCACCCGGTTCGGGCGGCTCCGCCGGGTCGCTCAGCCGGGTCTTTCAGCCGGGCGGGGCGAGCGGCGGGGTCCGGCCCGGGTCCAGGGTCCAGCCCCGCCGGAGCAGGGACCGGAGCTCGATCAGGGGGCAGGTGTCCATGACCACGTCGAGGCCGGCCCGCTCCGCCCGGGCGGCGGCGTCCTCGTCGACGACGCCCAGCTGCAGCCACACCGCGGCGGCGCCCACGGCGATGGCCTGGTCCACCACCGCGCCGACGCGGCGGGAGTTCACGAAGCAGTCCACCACGTCGATCGGCCCCGGGACCTCGGCGAGCGTGCGGTGGCCGGGCTCGCCGTGCACTGGCTCGCCCTTCGGGTTGACCGGGACGATCGTCATGCCGAGGTCGTCCCGGATCCGCTTCGCCACCGAGTGCGCCGGACGGGCCGTGTTGCCGGTCAGCCCCACCACGGCCCACCGGCCGGGCCGTGTCATGAGGCGGTCGATGACGGCGGGGTCGTTGCGGCTCATGCCCCCAGCCTGGCACGGAACCCGTTCCCCCTCCTTCTTCCTCCGCGGGATTGCACGTGTCGGCGACCTCGCGGAGGGGGGAGGGTCAGGAGAAGAGCGGCAGGAGGTCCGCGTGCGCGCCCAGCTCCGCACGCTCCTGGGCGGTCAGCTCCGCCCGGCCGGTTCCCACGCGGGCGAAGTGCTCGTCGCTCCAGTGCTCGAGCGGTTCCCGCTCCCACAGGTCGGTGAGGACCCGGCGGACCTCGGCGAGCCCGTCCACGGCGGGACCCGGGGAGCCGTCCAGGTGCTGGATCAGGTCCAGGTGGTGGACCGTGGCCTCCACCGCGAGGGTGCTCAGCAGGTCCTCGACGCGCAGCACGTGCCCCTGGGTGCGGACCGCGCCGTCGCCGCAGTGCTGCGCGGCGTGCACGAGCGCCCGGGTGGTCTCGCGGTGGAGGGCGCGCACCGGCTCCCAGTCCAGGACCATGGACGCGGCCACGCGGGTGTGGCGCCGGGCCTCGGCGGCCCCCGCGGGATCGCCGCCCCAGTCGGTCCAGTAGGTCGCGGCGTCCCGGTCGGGGCGGGCGGTGGTGGGCGTGTGCAGCGCGACCAGCCCCCGCAGGGCGTCCATCGCGCAGTGGTGGGTGAGGTCCCGGACCGACCACCCCGGGCAGCCAGTGGCGGCCCAGGAGTCGTCGTCGCCGAGCCCGTCGAGGACCGCGCCGAACGCCGCGCAGGCGTCGCGTACCAGGTCCGCCCGGGCCGGGCTTCTGCGGCTCGTCATGGGTCCATGGTGGGGCACGGAGGGCTCCCGTGCCAGCGATGTGTCGCGATCACCACGGATGCGACGGATTTGCCAGGGAACACGCCGAGGACGTTCAATTGGTGGTGTAACCATCCGGAGCGGCTGAGAGACCTGGCTCGTCGACGTCGCAGCAACCGGCACGGATCCGTCTGATCCTCCGTGCGAGGTGCTAATGCCAGGACCGATGGAGTTGATCATGAGCACTTCCCTGCTGGGCTCTGCGCCGGCCACCGCACCGGGCACCGCGAAGCGCGCCTTCTCCGTGGCCTTCGAGCACGTCGGCAAAGCCTTCCCGTCCGGCCGCGAGACCCACCACGTCCTGCAGGACGTCGACGTCACGGCCCGGCCCGGCGAGGTCCTGGCGGTCCTGGGGCCCTCGGGGTGCGGCAAGTCCACGCTGCTGCGGGCCGCGGCGGGGCTCGACACCGCCTCGGCCGGACGGGTGCTCATCGACGGCACCCCCGTGTCCGGCATCGACCCGCGCTGCGCGGTCGCCTTCCAGGAGCCCCGCCTGCTGCCGTGGCGCTCGGTGCGCGAGAACGTCCGCCTGGGCCTGCCCCGCGGACTCCCCCGGGACGAGGGGGACGCCGTGATCGACGACCTGCTGCGCCTGGTGGGGCTCACCGCGCACGCCGGCCACCGTCCCCGCGCGGTCTCCGGCGGCATGGCCCAGCGCGCGTCCCTGGCCCGGGCCCTGGCCCGCAATCCCGGGGTCCTGCTGCTCGACGAGCCCTTCGGCGCGCTCGACGCCCTGACCCGCCTGAAGATGCAGGACCTGCTGCTCACGATCCACGCGGCCCAGCCCACCACCGTCCTGCTCGTCACCCACGACGTCGACGAGGCGCTGCAGCTCGCGGACCGGATCGTGGTCCTGGGCCGGACCGGGCCCACCGCCCCGGCCTCGATCAGCACGATCCTCGCCGTCCCCGGCGAGCGCCCCCGGGACCGGGCCTCCGAGGTCCTCGCCGAGCTGCGCGTGCAGCTCCTCGGCCACCTCGGCGTCGACACCCACCACCCCGCGACCCGCTGACGCGGCCCACCCCCACCCCGACTCCCCTCCCCGGACCAGCGGCGGCACCCGCCCGCGCCGCCCGGCACCGTCCGTCCACCACGAAAGGCTCCGCCATGCCCCTGCCCCAGCGCTCCGTCCGCACCGTCCCCGCACTCGCCGCCGTCCTGGCCCTCGGCCTGACCGGGTGCATGGCCGGTGAGGGCTCCGGTGAGCCGCCCGCGGAGGCCGCCGGGGACGGCACCGTCCGCGTTGACTGGGCCACCTACAACCCGCTCTCCGTGGTGATCAAGGAGAAGGGCTGGCTCGAGACCGCGTTCGCCGAGGAGGGCATCGAGGTGGAGTGGGTGCAGTCCGCCGGGTCGAACAAGGCCAACGAGGCGCTGCGTGCGGAGGCGGTGGACATCGGCTCCACCGCGGGCTCCGCGGCGCTGCTGGCCCGCAGCAACGGCACCCCGATCCGGGTGATCGACCTCTACTCGCAGCCGGAGTGGTCCGCCCTGGTCACCACCGCCGGCAGCGAGGTGCAGGAGGTCGCGGACCTCGAGGGCCGCACCGTGGCCGCGACCAAGGGCACCGACCCGTACTTCTTCCTGCTCCAGGCCCTCGACGAGGCCGGTGTGGACGCCGGGGACGTCACGATCCAGAACCTGCAGCACGCCGACGGCCGCGCCGCCCTGGAGAACGGCCAGGTGGACGCCTGGTCCGGGCTCGACCCGATCATGGCCGCCGCGGA
This sequence comes from Kocuria salina, assembly GCF_013368965.1. NCBI lineage: Bacteria > Bacillati > Actinomycetota > Actinomycetes > Micrococcales > Micrococcaceae > Kocuria > Kocuria salina. The sequence continues at coordinate 292,268 of NZ_SSSF01000002.1, read as the reverse complement.
GGAGAACGGCGCGGAGCTGTTCTACCGCAACGTCGACTTCAACACCTACGGCTTCCTCAACGCCCACGAGAGCTTCCTCGAGGAGCAGCCCGAGGCCGCCCAGACCGTGGTGGACGTCTACGCCTACGCCCGGCAGTGGGCGCAGGAGAACACGGAGGAGACCGCGCAGCTGCTCGCCGAGGCGGCCGGGATCGAGCTGTCCGTGGCCGAGAAGGTGCTCGAGCGCACCAACCTGGACATCGACCACGTGCCGGGCGATGAGCAGCTGGCGGTCCTCGAGAAGGTCGGGCCGATCTTCGTGGAGTCCGACGACGTGGCCGGCCAGGAGCAGATCGACGAGGCGCTCGGGAGCATCGTGGAGAGCTCCTACGCCGAGAACGCCGACGCCTCCCGCGCGGCCGAACTGGTCGGGGCCGGGCAGTGACGCAGCCCCTGGCCCCCGCCGAGGAGGCGCAGCGTCTCGAGGACGCCCCCGCCGCGGCCCCCCGGCGGCGGCCGCTGCTGCGCACCGGGCTGGGCCTGATGCTGCCCGCCGCGCTGCTGGTGCTGTGGCACGTGCTGTCCACCGCCGGCGTCTTCAGCGCCGTGCAGCTGCCGGCCCCGCTCGCGGTGCTCGAGGCCGGGATCGGCCTGCTGGCCGGCGGGGACCTGTGGACCCACGTGGGCATCTCGACCCAGCGCGTGCTGATCGGCTTCCTGATCGGCGCCGGGCTCGGCCTCGTGGCCGGGTCCTTCATCGGCCTCTCCCGCTGGGGCTCCACGCTGGTGGGCCCCACGATCGGGGCGTTCCGGGCGGTGCCGTCCCTGGCGTGGGTGCCGCTGCTGCTGCTGTGGATCGGCCTCGGCGAGGACTCCAAGGTCACGCTGGTGGCCATCGGCGCGTTCTTCCCGGTCTACACCACCGTCTCCGCGGCCCTGCAGCACGTGGACCGCAACCTCATCGAGGCGGCGCGGGCGTTCGGGCTGCACGGGCTGCGCCTGCTCACCACGGTGCAGCTGCCGGCCGTCATGCCGTCGGTCATCTCGGGGCTGCGCCTGGCCCTGGCCCAGGCCTGGCTGTTCCTCGTGGCCGCCGAGCTGCTGGGCGCCTCCATGGGCCTGGGCTGGCTGCTCACCGACTCGCAGAACAACGGCCGCACCGACCGCCTGCTCCTCGCCATCGTGCTGCTCGCGGTGCTCGGCAAGGCGACGGACGCGCTGCTGGGGGTCTTCGAGAAGTGGGCCGCCAAGAAATGGGCCTGACACGTGCGCCTGGCACAGTGGAACCGTCGTCCGTGCCGGCCGGAAAGGACAGCAGCACCGTGAGCTTCAGCTGGAGCGACCCCTCCTCCCCCACCCCCAATCCCGCCCTGGTCTCGGAAGAGGCCCGGATCGCCTTCTGGGAGGCGCAGGCGTCGCGCCTCGACTGGGCGCGGCCGTGGACCACCGCGCACCGCTTCGAGGCCCCGCGGCGGCTCGGGACGGACGAGCAGGGCGGCCCCACCTGGTCGGTCCCGGAGATCGCGTGGTTCGAGGGCGGCAGGCTCAACGTGGCCCACAACTGCGTGGACCGCCACGTCGAGGCCGGCCGCGGCGCCCACGTGGCCCTGTACTTCGAGGGAGAGCCCGGGGACCGGCTGGTCTACACCTACGCCGACCTGCAGCGGGAGGTCTCCCGCGCCGCCAACGCCCTGCTCGCCCTGGGCGTGGAGCAGGGCGACCGGGTGGTGATCTACCTCCCCGTCATCCCGGAGACCGTCATCATCACGCTGGCCTGCGCCCGCATCGGCGCGGTGCACTCCCTGGTCTTCGGCGGGTTCTCCGCCGAGGCGCTGCGCTTCCGCGTCGAGGACACCGGCGCCAAGGTCCTCGTGACCACGGACGGGCAGCACCGGCGCGGCGCCGTGGTGCCCGTGAAGGCCGTGGCCGACGAGGCCTGCAGCGGTGACAACGCGGTCGAGCACGTCGTCGTCGTGCGCCGCACCTCCCGGCCCGGGCGCACGGACCTGCCGCGGGGCACCCGGGGGACGCACTCCAAGGAGGAGGACGCGGTCCCGTGGACGCGCGGGCGGGATGTGTGGTGGCACGAGCTGGTCGCCGAGCAGTCCGACGTGCACGTGCCCGAGGCGTTCGACGCCGAGACGCCGCTGTTCATCATCTACACCTCCGGGACCACCGGACGGCCCAAGGGCCTGGTGCACACGATGGGCGGCTATCTCGTGCAGACCGCCTACACCCACGCGCTGCTGTTCGACCTGCTGCCCGACGTCGAGGACGAGGACGGCGCACTGCGCCCGGACGAGCTGGCCACCGTCAACGACCCCGCGAAGGTGGACTCGACCGTCCACTGGTGCACTGCGGACCTCGCGTGGGTCACCGCGCACACCTACGAGATCTACGGGCCGCTGGTCAACGGCGTGTCCGAGGTAATCTACGAGGGCACCCCGAACACCCCGCACTGGGGCCGGCACTTCGAGGTGATCGAGCGCTACGGGGTCACCGCCTACTACACGGCGCCCACGCTGATCCGCTCCCTGATGGGCGCGTTCCCCAAGGGCGTCCCGCCGCTCTACAACCTCAACTCGATCCGGCTGCTCGGCTCCGTGGGCGAGTCGATCAACCCCGAGGCCTGGCGCTGGCTGCGCGCGCAGCTGGGCAGGGACGAGGTGCCGTTCGTGGACACGTGGTGGCAGTCCGAGACCGGCGCCACCGTGATGTCCCCAAGGCCGCACGACCCCCAGTTCGCGCCCCCGGGGACGTTCGACGACGGAGCCCCGCGCACCGCGCTCAAGCCCGGCTGCGCGACCCGGGCGGTCCCGGGGATCTCCACCCGCGTGGTCGACGAGGCCGGGGAGACGGTCCCGCCCGGGGTGCAGGGCTTCGTGGTGGTGGACCGGACCGGTCCCTCGATGGCCCGCACCGTGTGGGGCGACCCGCAGCGCTACCTCTCCTCCTACTGGCAGGCCTACGCCGAGCAGGGCTGGTTCCTGGCCGGGGACGGCGCCCGCTACGACGAGGAGGGGGACATCTACATCCTGGGGCGGGTCGACGACGTCATCAACGTCTCCGGGCACCGGCTGTCCACCATCGAGATCGAGTCGGCGCTCGTCACCCACCCGTGGGTGGTGGAGGCCGGCGCGGCGCCGGTGCGCGACGAGCTGACCGGGCACGCGGTGCTCGCCTACGTGGTGCTGACCCCCGAGGCCGCCCGGGTCCCGGCGGAGGAGCTGACCGCGGCCCTGCGCGAGCACGTGGCGCACGAGATCGGGCCGATCGCCAAGCCGCGGGCGGTCGTGGCGGTCCCCGACCTGCCGAAGACCCGGTCCGGGAAGATCACCCGGCGGCTGCTCGCGCAGCTGTGGGAGGGCGCCCCGCTCGGCGACCGGTCCTCGCTGCAGAACGAGGAGTCCCTCGAGCGCATCGCCGGCGTCCTGGCCGCACGGCGCTAGCCCCCGCCGCGAGGGGTCGCTTCCGGCGCCCCTCCGGCCGCGAGGGGTCGCTTCCGGTCGGAATGAGCTGCTCACACCGGCGGAAAACGACCCCTCGCGCCGCCGCGGAGACGGGAAAAGACCCCTCGCGCCGCCGCGGAGACGGGAAACGACCCCTCGGCGCGGCTCCGTGACGGTCCGCGACCCCCTCCGCAAGGACGTTGAGACTTGTGACGTCTCAGCCCGCACCGCCCCTAGGATGAATGCCGTGAACGACTCCCCCCGCCCCGCAGGCACGGCCCGCTCCGCGCCGGACGGGCTGCTGCCCGCCCTGCCGAACACCGACCTCAAGCTCGCGATGGCCGCCTCCGGCGCCCTGTTCTCGGGCTACGTGCTGGTGCACATGCTGGGGAACCTGAAGGTCTACCAGGGCGCGCAGAAGTTCGACGCCTACGCCGAGCTCCTCCGCACGGCGGGCGCCCCCGTGCTGCCGCGCGGCACGGTGCTCTGGGCGGCCCGCGGCGTGCTCGCAACCGGCCTCGTGGTCCACACGGGCGCCGCCGCGGTGCTCACCGCGCGGTCCTGGGCGGCAAACGGGACGCTGCTGCCGCGCACCGGCCGGCGTCCGCGGGGCCGTCGTCGCTCCCCGTGGACGGTGGCGAAGCGCTCGATGCGCAGCACGGGCGGCGTGCTCGGGCTGTTCACCCTCTTCCACGTGCTCGACCTGACCCTGGGCGCCCGGCCCGCCGCGGCCCGGGGCTTCGAGCACGGCAGCGCCCACGCCAACCTCGTGGCCAGCCTCTCCCGCCCGCCGGTGGCCGCCGCCTACGCCCTGTCCATGGCGGCACTGGCCGCCCACCTGGTGCACGGCATCCCGGAGATCGCCAATGACGTGGGCGTGGGCGGTGACCGGCGCTTCCAGCGGCGGCTGCGGATCGCCGCGAACGCGTTCGGCGCCGCGGTGGCCGCCGGCAACACCACGATCCCGGTGGCCGTGCTGACCCGCGCGGTGCGCTGAGCCCCGTGGCCGCCCTTCCCCGCCTGCGGGACGACCTCCCGCGGGACGCCCTGCTGCGGGACGACGTCCTGCAGGACGACCTTCTTCGAGACGACTTTCTTCGAGACGACAAGGACCCGAGCGAGTGAGCACCTTCTCCCTGACCGTGGACGTGTGGCGCCAGCCCTCCCCGGAGGAGCCCGGGGACTTCACGGCCTACGACGTCCCGGACGCGAGCCCGGACATGACCGTGCTCGAGCTGCTCGACCGGATCAACGCGCAGCTGGAGGCCGCCGGCGAGGACCCGGTGGTCTTCGACGACGGGTGCCGCGAAGGGGTCTGCGGCAAGTGCGGGGTGACGGTCGACGGCGTGGCGCACGGCCCCGAGCGCAACGCCGCGAGCTGCATGCAGCACCTGGGGGCCTACCGGGACGGGGACCGCGTGCGCATCGAGCCGCTGCGGGCGGCGTCCTTCCCGGTCAAGCGGGACCTCTCCGTGGACAAGAAGGCGCTGCGCCTCGTGGCGAAGGCGGGCAAGTTCCCGGTGGCGATGAAGGCCCTGGCCAACGGCGGCTGCATCAGCTGCGGGGCGTGCGTGGCGTCCTGCCCCAACGGGTCCGGCCAGCTGTTCGTGGGCACGATGCTGCGGGAGCTGCCGCCGCTGGCCAAGGACGACGCCGAGCGCCGGGAGCGTTCCGCCCGGGTGATCGACGCCTCCGAGGAGCAGTTCGGGCCCTGCTCCCTGCTCGGCGACTGCGTGGAGGTCTGCCCGGCAGGGCTGCCGATCGAGAACCTCTCCGCGGTGGCGCAGGAGAACCTGCGCAACCGTTTCCCGCGCCGGAGCAGGGACGCCCCGGACCCCGGATGACCCGGCGCGGCGCGCCTTGCCGCCCGGTGACGTGACTGCTACCTTTCGGGCACGCCCCCGAGACCATGAGGTGGATCACATGAGCGAGCGCCCCGGAAAGATCGTCCCCGAACAGGGCGAGTTCGACTACGAGCCCGACGACCGCGAACCTGCCCGCCCGGCGGCGAAGACCTGGCTCTTCCGCGGCCTCGGCCTGCTGCTGGCCTTCCTAGTCTGGTTCCTGCTCGGCGGCGCGGACGTCTCGGCCGACGCCCGGGTGGTGGGTGCGGTCGCCACGCTGATGGCGGTCTGGTGGATGACCGAGGCGGTGCCGCTGTCCATCACCTCGCTGCTGCCCATCGTGCTCTTCCCGGTGCTCACGGCGCTCACCGTGGCCGAGACGACCGCACCCTACGCCAACCCGATCGTGTTCCTGTTCCTCGGCGGCTTCCTGATCGCGATCGCCATGCAGAAGTGGAACCTGCACCGCCGGATCGCGCTGCTGACCCTGCGCCGGGTGGGCACCCACCCGCGGCAGATCATCCTCGGCCTGATGATCTCCACGGCCTTCCTCTCCATGTGGGTCTCCAACACCGCGACCACGCTGATGATGCTGCCGATCGGGCTGTCCGTGCTGACCCTGGTGGTCGAGAACAGCCGCAACGCCGGCACCCGGGCCGAGACCGAGGCCATGGGCGAGGACATCCGCGGCGGCAAGGCCATCAGCGACGTCATCGACGATCGCGACGTGCGCCTGTTCGGCGTGTCCCTGGTCCTGGCGATCGCCTGGGCCGCCACCATCGGCGGCCTCGGCACCCTGCTGGGATCCCCGCCCAACGCCATCGTGGCCGGCTACATCAGCGACGAGCTGGACCGGACCGTGGGCTTCGCGCAGTGGATGATGCTCGGCGTGCCGATCGTGGTGGTCTTCATCGGTCTCGCCTGGATGCTCATCACCCGCGTCATCTTCCGCTTCAACCTGGCGGAGGTGCCCGGCGGCAAGGAGCTGATCAACGAGGAGATCGCCGCCCTGGGGCCCATGAGCAAGGGCGAGAAGACCGTGCTGGCCGTGTTCGTCATTGCCGCGTTCTTCTGGATCGTCCCGGGGCTGCTGTCCGGCATCGGCACCATCGGCGAGCAGCTGCCCTGGCTGGACCTCTTCGACGACACGGTGGTCGCCATCGGCGCCGGCGTGCTGCTCTTCCTGCTCCCCGGGGACAAGCAGGGCAACATGACCCTGGAGTGGAAGGACGCCGAGGAGGGCCTCCCGTGGGGCGTGCTCCTGCTCTTCGGCGGCGGTCTGTCGCTGGCCGCCGCCGTGGCCGGCACGGGCCTGGACGCCTGGTTCGGCGCGCAGGTCTCCGGGCTCGGCGCGCTGCCGATCGTCCTGCTGCTCGCGGCGGTGGTCACGATCGTCCTGCTCCTGACCGAGATCACGTCCAACACCGCCACGGCGGCCACCTTCATCCCGATCCTGGGCGGCGTCGCCGTCGGCATCGGGGTGGACCCCATGACGCTGCTCATCCCGGCGGCGCTGGCGGCCACGTGCGCGTTCATGCTCCCCGTGGGCACCCCGCCCAACGCCATCGTCTTCGCCACCGGCCAGGTCAAGATCGCCGAGATGGTGCGCGGCGGCATCGTCCTCAACATCGTGGGCGTCATCCTGATCACGATCTTCACCGTGCTCATCGGGCCCTTCGCCCTGGGCCTGGTGATCTAGCCCGTCCTCGTCCCGGCACAGGGGGGCCCGTGGGTGTCCACGGGCCCCCCTGTCGTGCCACCTCCTGCGTCAGGGGGCGTCGGTGCACCGGGCCAGCACGGCCTGCGTGAACTGCTCCGTGCTCGCCGTCCCGCCGAGGTCCCCGGTCAGGGTGCCGCCGGCCATGGTCTGCTCGAAGGCGGACTCCAGGTGCCGGGCCGCCGCGGTCTCCCCGAGGTGGTCCAGCATCATGGCTGCCGCCCACATCGTGCCCACGGGGTTGGCGATGCCCTGTCCGGCGATGTCGGGGGCGGAGCCGTGCACCGGCTCGAACATGGACGGGTGGGTCTTCTCCGGGTTCAGGTTGGCGCTGGGGGCGACACCGATCGAGCCGGCGGCCCCGGCGGCGAGGTCGGAGAGGATGTCGCCGAAGAGGTTGGAGGCGACGATCACATCGACGCTCCGCGGCTTGAGGACCATCCGGGCGGCCAGCGCGTCGATGAGGACCTTCTCGACCGTCACGCCCGGGTACTCGGCGACCGTGGCCTCCACGACCTCGTCCCAGAACGGCATGGTGTGGATGATGCCGTTGGACTTCGTGGCCGAGACCAGCCGGCCTGTGCGGCGCTGGGCCAGCTCGGCGGCGTAGCGGGCGATCCGGGTGACGCCGGCGCGGGTGAACACGGACTCCTGGACGGCCATCTCCTCGGGCCGGCCGCGGTAGAGCCGGCCGCCGACCTCGGAGTACTCGCCCTCGATGTTCTCGCGGACGACGACGAGGTCCAGCTCGTCGAGCCCGCGCAGGGGCGAGGTCACGCCCGGGAGGATCCGGATCGGCCGGAGATTGACGTACTGGTGGAACTCGCGGCGGATGGGGATCAGCAGGCCCCACAGGGTGACGTCGTCGGGGATGTCCGGGGCGCCCACCGCCCCGAGCAGGACGCCGTCGCCGGAGGCGAGCTGCTCGATGCCGTCGACGGGCATCATCCGGGAGTGGGCCCGGTAGTGGTCGGAGCCCCACCCCCGCTCGCGCCAGTCGACGGTGAAGCCGTGCGCCTGCGCCAGCGCGTCGACGCAGCGCAGCGCGGACGGCATGACCTCCTGGCCGATGCCGTCACCGGCGATCACGTCGATGGTGTAGTGCCGTGTCCTCGTCACCAGGTCCTCCGCAGCGTCGTGGGCGCGGGAAAGGCGGGCGCCTTCCGCGCATGGCGCAGAGCATAGCGCCCCGGCCGCCCCGCCCGGGGTGCGGGCGGCGCCGCCCCGGGCCGGCGGTTGGCGCGGGGCGGCCCCGGGCAGCACAATGGGAGGCAGCCATCCCGAGCGGCCGAGGGACCTGGACCGACGACGCCGCAGCAACCGTGGTCGACGTCGCAGACCGCACGGTGCTACCGCCAGGACCGATGGGGCACCGCACCCCCGGCACCCCCGCCGGGACCCTCCTGACGCCCGGGACCGTCCAGCGGCACCACTCGCACGAGGAGCTTCCCCATGGCCGACCACCAGTTCGGGTTCCGCACCCGCGCCCTGCACGCCGGGGGCACCCCCGACGCCGAGCACGGCGCCCGCGCGGTCCCGATCTACCAGACCACCTCGTTCGTCTTCAAGGACGCCGACGACGCCGCCAACCTGTTCGCCCTGCAGAAGTACGGCAACATCTACTCCCGCATCGGCAACCCGACCGTCGCGGCGTTCGAGGAGCGCATCGCGTCCCTCGAGGGCGGCATCGGCGCCGTGGCCACCGCCTCCGGCATGTCCGCCGAGTTCCTCGTGTTCGCCGCGCTCGCCCAGGCCGGGGACCACATCGTGGCCTCCGCCCAGCTCTACGGGGGCACGGTCACCCAGCTGGACGTCACCCTGCGCCGTTTCGGGATCGAGACCACGTTCGTCCCCGGCACCGACCCCGCCGACTACCGGGCGGCGGTGCGCCCGGGCACCAAGGCCGTCTACACGGAGGTCGTGGCCAACCCCTCCGGCGACGTCGCGGACCTGGAGGGCCTGGCGGCGGTCGCGCACGAGGCCGGCGTGCCGCTGGTCGTCGACTCGACCATGACCCCGCCGTACCTGGTCCGCCCGATCGAGCACGGGGCGGACATCGTCATCCACTCGGCCACCAAGTTCCTGGGCGGGCACGGCACCACGCTGGGCGGTATCGTCGTCGAGTCCGGCCGCTTCGACTGGGCGAACGGCAACTTCCCGTCCATGACGGAGCCGGTGCCCACGTACAACGACGTCACCTGGTGGGGGAACTTCGGGGAGTACGGATTCCTGACCCGGCTGCGCACCGAGCAGCTGCGGGACATCGGCCCCGCCCTGGCGCCCCAGTCCGCCTGGAACCTGCTCCAGGGCGTGGAGACGCTGCCGCAGCGCATGGACGCGCACCTGGCCAACGCGCGGGCCGTCGCGCGGTGGCTGGAGGAGGACCCCCGGGTCTCCTACGTCAACTGGGCCGGGCTGCCGAGCCACCCCCATCACGAGCGGGCCCGGCGGTACCTGCCCCTCGGCCCGGGCTCCGTGTTCGCGTTCGGGGTCTCCCCCACGGAGCGGCTCGGAGGGCGGGAGGTCGGGGCGCGCTTCATCGAGAACCTGCAGCTGGCCAGCCACCTCGCCAACATCGGGGACGCCCGCACCCTCGTCCTGCACCCCGCCTCCACCACGCACCAACAGCTGAGCGCCGAGCAGCTGGTCGGCGCGGGGGTGCGGGAGGACCTCATCCGCCTGTCGGTGGGCCTCGAGGACGTCGAGGACATCCTCTGGGACCTCGACCAGGCCCTCACGGCGGCCACCGGCCTGCCCCGGGAGACCCCCGGCCGCGCGGCCGGCGCCCCGGCCGGCGCCACCGCCGACGACACCGCTGCTGCCGACGCCGACGTCACGACCGAAGGAGCGCTCCGATGACCGCCGAGACCCGCACGTGGACTGGGCCGAGCGCGCCCGAGCGGCTGAGCATCCTGCACGGCACCGAGTCGATCGCCGTCGTGGGCGCGTCCGACAAGCCGTCCCGCGCCTCCTACTTCGTCTCGACCTACCTGCTGTCCTCCTCGCCGTACCGGGTGTACTTCGTCAACCCGGCGCTGCGGGAGATCATGGGCCGGCCCGTCTACCCGTCCCTCGCGGACCTGCCGGAGACGCCCGACGTCGTCGACGCGTTCCGGCGCCACGACGACCTCCCCGGCGTGGCCCACGAGGCCGTGGCCGTCGGGGCGAGGACCCTGTGGCTGCAGCTGGGGTCCTGGCACGAGGAGGCCGCCCGGATCGCCGAGGAGGGCGGGCTCTCCGTGGTCATGGACCGCTGCCTGAAGATCGAGCACGCCCGCTTCCACGGCGGGCTCCACCTGGCCGGCTTCAACACCGGGGTCATCTCGTCGAAGCGCCAGGTCCTGTCCTGAACGCGGAACGGCTCCGTGCGCCCTGAGGCGCACGGAGCCGTACCGCGACCGGCGAGGGTGCGGCCGCTACACGCGCTCGACGACGAACGCCACGTCCGTGTTCAGGCTCTGGCTGACCACGCAGTACCGCTCGGTCGACTTGGCCAGCCGCTGGAGGGTGGCGTCGTCGGCGTCGGTGTCGAGGCGGACAGTGAGGACGACGTCCTGGACCCCCACGGCCACGGACCGGTCCAGGCCCAGCGTCCCCCGGGCGTCGAACATGCCCTCCGCGCGGAGCTCGGCCGACCGGATCGGCACGCCCATGGCCGTCGCCACGCTGCGCAGGGTCACGCCCGCGCAGGCCGCGAGCGCGTCGAGGAGCATGTCCCCGGAGCAGGCGTCGCTGCCGTCACCGCCGGTGGCGGCGTGCAGGCCGGCCCGCACCGGCCCGGCCCACGAGTCGACGGTGGTCGTGAGCCCGGGATCGCGGAAGTCGCCGCGGGCGTGCAGGGGTGTGCGGGCCTCCTCGGGGTGCTCCCGGTAGCGTTCCTTGAGGGGGGCCTGCAGCTGCCGCAGGGCCGAGGCGTCGATGTCCGTACGAGATTCCATGACCTCACTGTAGAGGGGCCGGGGCCGGGGCCGCCACGCGGTCCCGGCCCCGGCCTGCTGCTCCGTGCCCGTCAGCGGGTCCTCGTGGGCTTCTGCGCCAGCTCGTCCCAGTAGCCGCGGGTGGTCACCACGTCGGTGCCGTCCCACGCGCCGAGCCCGGACAGGCCCGGGACGTCGCCGCTGTGGAAGATCGGCTCGAGCCCCTGCTTGCGCTGGGCCTCGTAGTTCCGGAGCACCCGGACGGCCACGCCGGCGAGCAGCACCAGGGCCACCAGGTTGATGGTGGCCATGACCGCCATGAACAGGTCGGCCAGGGACCAGACGAGGTCCAGGGCCAGCACGGCGCCGCCGAAGACGAACACCAGCACGAGCACGCGGTAGGCGGTCATCGCCGCGGGCGAGCCCGTGAGGAAGCGGACGTTGGACTCGCCGTAGTAGTAGTTGCCGATCACGGAGGTGAACGCGAACAGGAAGATCGCCACGGTCAGGAAGTGCACCGCCCAGTTGCCCAGCTGCAGGGCCAGCGCGGACTGGGTCAGGGACGCGCCCTCCCGGCCGCCGAACTCGGGGTTGGAGAGGAGCACGATGAACGCGGTGATCGAGCAGATCAGCCAGGTGTCGAAGTACACGCCGAGCGCCTGCAGGAAGCCCTGCTTCGCCGGGTGGGACACGGACGCGGTGGCGCCGGCGTTGGGGGCCGACCCCATGCCGGCCTCGTTGGAGAACAGGCCGCGCTTCATGCCCTGGATGATGACGCCGATCAGCCCGCCGGTGACGAACTCGCGGATGCCGAAGGCTCCCTCGAGGATCTGGCCGAGCACGGCGGGGACCTCGCCGAGGTTCAGGAAGACCACGAGCAGGCCCAGCAGGAGGTAGAGCACCGCCATGATCGGGACGACGATCTCGGAGACCGCGGAGATCCGGCGGATGCCGCCGAAGATGATCGCGGCGGTCAGCCCCACGAGCACGGCGCCGACCAGGATCCGGAACCACAGGGCCTCCGCCGCCGCGATGTCCACGCCCAGGGAGCCGCCGAGCGCGTCCACGATCGAGTTGGACTGCACGGAGTTGAACACGAACCCGTAGGTAAAGGTGATGACGACCGCGAAGAGCAGCCCCATCCAGCGGGCGCCGAGGCCGCGCTCCATGTAGTAGGCGGGCCCGCCCACGTAGCCGGTGGGCGCCTTGATCTTGTAGAGCTGGCCCAGCAGGGACTCCGTGAACGCGCTGGCCGCGCCGATGCCGGCGATCACCCACATCCAGAACACGGCGCCCGGCCCGCCCAGGCTGATGGCGATCGCGACGCCGGCGATGTTGCCGGTGCCCACCCGGGACGCGGCGGAGACGGTGAAGGCCCGGAACGCGGAGATGCCCTTCTGGCCGTCCTCGGCCAGACCGGGCTTGTCGTTGAGCACCCGGAACATCTCCGGGACCAGCCGCAGCTGCACGACGCCGGTGCGGACGGTCAGGTAGAGGCCCACCCCGATGAGGATGGCGAAGACCACGTTCCACACCCAGCCGCCGAGGGTGCCCACGAGATCGGTGACGAGTTCCATTGCAGCTCCGAACTGTGACGGACGCGGGTCCCCGGCGTGGGGTCTGCGGGGCCCGCGTGAAAGACCGGGCGCAGCGGTTGCGCGCCCCGACGGAACTCTAGTGGAAGTGACCCGCGTCTCGGTGCCCTGCGGGCGCCGGAATCACGGCCGGAGGGGGTCAGATCACGCGCACGGCGCCCTTGTCCGCGGAGGTGACCATCGAGGCGTAGGCGCGCAGGGCCTTGGAGACCTGGCGCTCGCGCGGCTTCGTGGGGTACCACGGGGCCGGCCCCCTGGCCTGCCGCCGGGCGGCCAGCGTCACGTCGTCCACGTTCACGCGCAGCACGCGCCGGGCGACGTCGATCTCGATCTCGTCGCCGGTCTCGATGAGGCCCACGGCGCCGCCGGCGGCGGCCTCCGGGGAGATGTGCCCGATCGAGAGGCCGGAGGTGCCGCCGGAGAAGCGGCCGTCGGTGATGAGCGCGCACTCCCGGCCGAGGCCGAGACCCTTGAGGTAGGAGGTCGGGTAGAGCATCTCCTGCATGCCCGGACCGCCCCTGGGGCCCTCGTGGGTGATGACCACGATGTCGCCGGGCTCCACGTTCTTGGACAGGATCTCGAAGACGGCCTCGTCCTGGGACTCGACCACGAAGGCCCTGCCCACGAAGTGGAACAGCTCCTCGTCGATGCCGGCGGTCTTGATGACCGCCCCGTCCTCGGCGATGTTGCCGTAGAGGATCGCCAGGCCGCCGTCCCGCGTGTAGGCGTGCTCCACCGAGCGGATGCAGCCGTCCTCGCCGTCGAGGTCCAGGGACTCGAACGTGTTGGCCGTGGAGAACGCCTGCGTGGTGCGCACGCCGCCGGGCGCGGCGTGGAAGAGCGCCCGGGCGCGCTCCGAGGACCGCCCGCTGCGGACGTCCCACTCGTCCAGCCAGGTGGCCAGGTCCGGGGCGTGCACCGCGTGCACGTCCTCGTTGAGCAGGCCTGCGCGGCGCAGCTCGCCGAGGAGCGCGGGGATCCCGCCGGCGCGGTGCACGTGCTCGATGTGGAACCGCGTGGAGTTCGGCGCGACCTTGCACAGGCAGGGCACCCGGCGGGACAGGGCGTCGATGTCCGGGAGGGTGAAGTCGACCTCGCCCTCCTGGGCCGCGGCGAGGATGTGCAGGATCGTGTTGGTGGACCCGCCCATGGCGATGTCCAGGGCCATGGCGTTCTCGAACGCGGCCTTGGTGGCGATGTTGCGCGGGAGCACGGACTCGTCGTCCTGCTCGTAGTACCGGCAGCACAGGTCCACCACCCGGCGGCCGGCCTCGAGGAAGAGCTCCTTGCGGGCCACCTGGGTGGCCAGCGTGGTGCCGTTGCCGGGCAGGGACAGGCCGAGGGCCTCGGTGAGGCAGTTCATGGAGTTGGCGGTGAACATGCCCGAGCAGGACCCGCAGGTGGGGCAGGCGTTGCGCTCGATCTGGCCCAGCTGCTCGTCGGTGACGGACTCGTCGACGGCCATGGACATCGCGTCCACGAGGTCCAGGCGGTGCTCCACGACGCCCTCGACGGCCTCGCCGGACTCCATGGGCCCGCCGGAGACGAAGACCACCGGGATGTTCAGCCGCAGCGCGGCCAGCAGCATGCCCGGCGTGATCTTGTCGCAGTTGGAGATGCAGACCAGGGCGTCGGCCCGGTGGGCGTTGACCATGTACTCCACGGAGTCCGCGATGATGTCGCGGGAGGGCAGGGAGTAGAGCATCCCGTCGTGGCCCATCGCGATGCCGTCGTCGACCGCGATGGTGTTGAACTCCTTGGCCACGCCCCCCGCCTCCCGGATCGCGGAGGCCACGAGGTCACCCATGTCCTTGAGGTGCACGTGGCCCGGCACGAACTGCGTGTAGGAGTTCGCGATCGCGACGATCGGCTTCCCGAAGTCGTCGTCGCCCATGCCGGTGGCGCGCCACAGGGCGCGGGCGCCGGCCATGTTGCGGCCGTGGGTCGAGGTGCGGGAGCGGAGGTGGGGCATGGCGGAGCTGGGTCTCCTCGGTCGGGGATGTCCGGTGGCGGGGCGGGCGGCGCACGGGCCGTGGGGCACCCGGGCCGGCCGCCGGCGGTCCGCCGTCCAGAATACGCTTTTCGACCGCAACGTCCTGGTGGGCGGACCCGCGTCTCACGATGTGACCGTCGCTCCGCGCCGCCTCCTACACTGGGGCCAGCCGCGCAGCCCCCAGGAGGAGCCGACCATGAGCCACCACCCGACGCCCCCACGGCCGGACGACGGCGCCGCGTTCAGCGTGGACCTGCGCGAGGCCCTCGATCCGCTGGTGATGGCCCTGGACGTCGGCTCCACGGGCAGCCGGGGCGGTCTGCACGACGCCACGGGGACCCCCGTGCGGGGCTACCGGCACAAGATCGAGCACGAGTTCACCACCGCGGCGGACGGGACCTCCGTGATCGACCCCGACCAGGTGACGGAGGAGCTCGCGGCGGTCCTCGACCTCGTCCTGGCCGACCCCGCACTGGCCGGCCGGGTCGCGGGCGTCGCCCTGGACACCTTCGCGTCCTCGCTGGTCGGCGTCGGGGCCGACGGCGCCGCGGTCACCACGTGCTTCACCTACGCCGACTCCCGGTGCGCCGAGCAGCTGGCCGGGCTGCGCGGCGAGCTCGACGAGCCCGCCGCCCTGCAGCGCACGGGTGCCCGCCTGCACACCTCGTACCTGGCCCCGCGGCTGCGGTGGCTCCGGGAGACGGACCCGGAGGCGTGGGGGCGGGCCCGGCGGTGGATGTCCCTGGGCGAGTACGTGCACCTGCGCCTGCTGGGCACCGCGCGCGCCGGGACCGCCACGGCCGCGTGGACCGGGATGCTGGACCGCCGCACGGGCCGGTGGGACGAGCCCCTGCTCCTGGCCTGCGGGCTGGACGCGGAGCAGTTCAACCCGCTCGCCGACCCGCACGAGCCGATCCCGGACGTCGCCGCGTCCGTGGCCGAGCGCTGGCCGGTCCTCGAGGGCGCGGCGTGGTTCGCGCCGGTGGCCGACGGGCTGAGCGCGAACCTCGGCACGGGCGGCACCGACGCCTCGACGATGGTCGTCTCCACCGCCACCTCGGGGGCCGCGCGCGTGCTGCTGCACCGGATCCCCGAGCGGGTGCCGCCGGGGCTGTGGTGCTACCGCGTGGACGGGGCACGGTGCCTGCTGGGCGGCGCCCTCAACGACGTCGGCCGGGCGCTCGCCTGGCTCGAGCGCACGGTGACCCTGCCGGAGAGCACCACGCTCGCGGACGTCGCCGCCGCGGACGTGTCCGGAACCACCCCCGTGGTCCTGCCGTTCTTCACGGGCGAGCGCTCGACGGGCTGGGCCGGCGGCGCCCGGGCGGTGTTCGCCGGCGTCTCGGCCTCCAGCACCGGGGCCGACCTGGCCCGCGGGGTGCTCGAGGGCGTCGCGGTCTCGTACGCCCGGGTGGCCGAGCAGCTCGAGGACGCCGCCGGCGGCGTGGACCGCGTGGTGGCCTCCGGCAGCGCGTCGCAGGACGTGCCGGAGCTGCTGCAGCTGCTCGCCGACGCCCTCGGCAAGCCGGTGGCGCGGGCCGAGTTCAAGCGGGCGACCCTGCGCGGCACCGCCCTGCTCGCCCTCGAGAGCCTCGCCCCGGACGTGGAGCGGGCCTCCCCGCCCTGCGGGCCGGAGCACCGGCCGGTGCCCGGACGCGCGGAGCACTACCGCACCGCGCGCGCCCGCTTCGAGGAGCTCTACGGGGCGGTCGTCGGCTCCTGACCCGGCCGGGCGGCTCGGCGTCGCCTGGGTGCCGACCGGGTGTTCCCTCACACTCGGACACAATGGTGTACCTCCGCTAATACCGTGGTCCCGGCACGGCCGCTTTCCTACCGTGGAGCCTGTGGGTGCGGGTGCGCGCTTCCTCCGGAGTTCGAGCACCCTGCTTCCGCACCCCCTACCCCCGCACCCCGCACCGCACGGAAGGAACCACGATGGAGGACTCCCTGGGCCGGGAACAAGCCGTCGGACTGCACCAGGCGCTCGAGCGGGCGTCGATCGGGCACCGCCGGCTCTGGGTCCGCTACCTGTACCTGGGCGGGACGGCCGACGAGCTCGAGGTCAGCGCGTACCTGCACCAGTGCCTGGACCTGCCGGTCCGCGAGCGGGACCTGCTGAGCTGGGCGGCCAACACCCTCCTCGACCGCCGGTACCACCCGCGCGTGCCCTCGAGCGCCGACTTCCTGCGCCACGGCACCGGCCGCGGCGCCCCGGAGCGCACCGCCTGAGCACACGCTCCCCGGCCGCCGCGGCACGGATCCAGCGGCGCGGAGCCGGCGGCGCGGGCCGAGGCCCGTTCAGCCCGCGCCGACGAGCAGCAGGGTCGCCCCGAACACCAGGCCCGAGACCACGAGCACCACGGTGGTGTAGCCCAGGATGTCGCGGATCTTGAGCCCGGCGATGGCCAGCAGCGGCAGCGCCCAGAACGGCTGGATCATGTTGGTCCACTGGTCGCCGTAGGAGATCGCCATGATCACCACGGCCGGGTCCACGTCGAGGCGGGCGCCGGCGTCCAGCAGGATCGGGGCCTGCACGGCCACCTGCCCGCCGCCGGAGGGGACGAAGAAGTTCACGAGCCCCGCCGAGAGGAAGGCGAGCAGCCCCAGCGTCTGGGGCGTGGCGACGGCCACGACCGAGTCGGAGAGCACCTGGATCAGGCCGGTCGCCGCCATCATCCCCATGATCCCGGCGTAGAGCGGGAACTGCAGGAGGATGTCGCCCACGTTCGCGGCGGCGTTCTTGATCAGCGCCATGACCTCGAAGGCGTTGCGCGCGAGCAGGAAGATCAGGCCCAGGAACATCCAGTTCACGACGTCGAGCGTCACCGTCCCGCCCTCGGCGAAGTGCAGCACCATGTAGCCGGCGAGCGCCAGTCCCACGACCAGGGTGGGGACGCGGCTGGCGTCGAGCCGGTCGGCGGGGGTGACGACCTCCTCCTCGGTGACCGTCTGCTCCGAGGCGGCGAGGGCGGCTGCGGTCATCCGGTGGGCGGGGTCCACGGCCCGGGGCGCGATGAGCCACAGGGCCAGCGCGACGAGGACCACGGTGGCGACGACGGCGGTGAGGTTCCAGGCGGAGAACGTGGTCTCGGTGATGGGCACGGTGCGTCCGAGCTGCTCTTCGATGAAGGAGCCGGGGGTGGCCGCGGTGAGCGGCCCGGACCCGGAGTAGCCCATGTGCCAGACCACGAACCCGGAGAAGCCGGAGGCCACGAGCATCGGGAAGCTCAGCTCCAGGCCGCGTCGGTCCCCCGCGGCGGCGACGTCGCGGGCGAGCAGGGCGCCGACGACGAGGCCGAGCCCCCACGTGATGAGGGAGGCGACCGCCGCCACCAGGAACACGAACACGTACGCCTGGAGGGGCGTCCGGGGCACCTGCGCCAGGGCGCCGAGCAGCCGGCGCACGGGACGGGTGTTGGCGAGGGCGTGGCCCAGCAGCAGGATCAGCGCCATCTGCGTCATGAACGCGAGCAGCCCGGCGAGCCCCTCGCCCCAGCCGCGCAGCACGTCGGCGGGTCCGGCGTCGGTGAGCAGCAGGGCCATGAGCCCGACGGCGACGCTCAGCAGGATGGCGAAGTTGAGCGCCGACGGGATGTACTTCTCGACGACCGAGTTGACGGGCCGCATCGCCCGGGCGATCGCGGGTTCACGGGTGCCGGTGCTCATGGCGGGGACTCCTGCTGTCGGCGGACGCGCGGACGGCCACGCCCTCCCCCGCCGGCCGCGGCGCGGCGGGGTCGGCGGGGGTGATCGTGGTCACCGGCGGGGGACGGGACCAGTATTCAGGTGGCGGGCAGGATCGTGGCGGTGCACTCGCCGAAGTCGATGACGGAGCCGCCGGGGCCGGGCGCGGTGCCGGTGAGGGTCACGCTCTGGCCGTCGGCCAGGAACGTCATCTCGGTGCCCCCGGGCAGGGCGAACGGCTCCTTGCCGCCCCAGGAGAGCTCCAGGAAGGACCCGCGCTGGTCCTTCTCCGGGCCGGAGACGGTGCCGGAGCCGAAGAAGTCCCCCGGGCGCAGGGACGCGCCGTTGACGCTCATGTGCGCGACCATCTGGGGTGCGGTCCAGTACAGGGTGGACGCCGGGGGGTGCGAGACGGTCCGGCCGTCCACGCTCACGCCCAGGGTGATGTCCAGTCCCCACGGCTCCTTGCCCTCGTCGTCGAGGTAGGGGGCGAGCTCGTGCTCGCGCGCCGGGGGCGCCACGCGGGCCGCGGTCAGGGCCTGCCAGGGCACGACCCACAGCGAGATCGAGGACGCGAAGGACTTGCCCAGGTAGGGGCCCAGGGGGACGTACTCGTAGGCCTGGATGTCGCGGGCGGACCAGTCGTTGAACAGCACCACCCCGAAGAGGTGCTCTGCCGCCGCCTGCTCCAGGGAGACCTCCCCGGCCGGGGCCGCCCCGCCGAGGACGAAGCCGAGCTCCGCCTCGATGTCCAGGCGGCGGGAAGGGCCGAAGCTGGGCGGCCCGTCCTGCTCGGGGCGCAGGCCCTTGGGCCGGGGGAAGTCCTTGCCGGAGGGGATCACGGTGCCGGCGCGGCCGTGGTAGCCCACGGGCAGGTGCTTCCAGTTGGGCAGCAGCGGGGCCTGGTCCGGACGGAACATCTTCCCCACGTTGGAGGCGTGGTGCTCGGAGGCGTAGTAGTCGACGTAGTCGGCCACCGTGAACGGCATGTGCAGGGTGATCCCGTCCACCGGGTGGGAGGCCTGCTCCACCGTGTCCGCGAGCCCGTCGGCGGTCACGACCTCCACCAGCCAGGCCCGCAGCGCGGTCCAGGTCCCGTGGCCGGCCGCGAGCAGCGCGTCCAGGTTCGGGGCCGACACCGCCGTGCGCGCGGCGTCGTCGAGCCCCTCCACCGTGGCGGCCAGGGCGGCGACGTCGATCGCCCGGTCCCCCAGGCGCACCCCCAGGCGCGGGTCCCCGCCGGTGGGCGAGAAGGAGGCGTAGGGCAGGTTCTCGGGGCCGAAGCCCTCGGCGGCGAAGCGGTCGGCGGCGGTGCTCACGGGGTGGATCTCCTTGGACGTGGGGGGACGGTGGCGACGGCGGCGCCCTCCCGCCCCGGTGGTCCCGGGGCGGGAGGGCGCCGTGTCAGGTGAGGCCGTGCGGGAAGAGGCCGAGGCGCTCGAGGCTCGCGGCGGGCTCGCCCACGCTGCACGTCCCGAAGGACGTGAAGGACCTGCGCCAGGACCCGTCGGAGGCCCGGGCGAGCTCGACGAGCGGTGCCGGGTCTGTCTCGGTGAGCAGCCGGGCCACCCGCTCGGCGGGCTCGTGGGCGCGGGCGGCCTCGGTGGCCATCGCGATGTTGAGGAAGCCGTGGTGGGTGAACCCCGTGGCGGGGTTCGTGTACCGCACGGCCTCGTGCAGGCCGGCGGTGAGCTTGAACGGGATCCGGGCGGCCACGGCCTCGGTGAGCACCGCGGCCAGCTGCTCGGGGCTGGGGAACAGGTGCGCCTCGATCCCGCCGGTGCGGTGCTTGAGGCGCAGCCCGGTGCCCTCCAGCAGCTCCAGCGCCCCGCCGCGGACCTGGTCCGCGGTCAGCTCCACGTAGACCGGGACGTCCTGCACCCGGGCCGCCTCGGTGATCTGCGCCTGCCAGGCGTCGGTGTCCGACGGGTCGGTCCTGAGCTCGACCGAGACGACCCGCAGCTCGGGCCCGGTCTGCTCGACGGCGTCCAGTGCGGCCTGCAGCTGCCCGGTTGGCGTCACGACGGAGACCTCGACCGCCCGGCCGCCGCGGTCCAGACCGGCGGCGATGCGCCGGGCCTCCGGCAGGTCGTCGAGCTTCAGCACGGCCGGACCCACGGCGGCGACGAGCGGGTCCGCCCACCGCGCCACGTGGTCCGTGACCGCCTTCTCCAGCGGGGCGAGTCCCGGCGGGAAGGTCGCGGCGTCGTCGAAGAACGCAACGAACTGGGCCGGGACGCGCCGCTCGGCGGTCTCCGTGGTCGGGGCGGCGCTCACGAGTTCGACCAGAGCCCGCCGGTCCACTCCCGGCCGGGGGTCCAGGACGTGACGTACTTGCCGTCGTCGCCGGCCAGGCCGGCCTCGCCCAGCTCCAGCGGGGCGAAGGTGTCGACCATGACGGCGGTCTCGTCGAAGTACTCCACGCCCAGGGACTTCTCGATCGCCCCGGGCTGCGGGCCGTGCGGGTGCCCGCCCGGGTGCAGGGAGATCGAGCCCCTGCCGATGCCCGAGCCCTTGCGCGCCTCGTAGTCCCCGTCCACGTAGAACATGACCTCGTCCGAGTCCACGTTCGAGTGGTAGTAGGGCACCGGGACGGCCAGCTCGTGGTAGTCGACCTTCCGCGGCACGAAGTTGCAGATCACGAAGTTGCGCCCCTCGAAGACCTGGTGCACGGGCGGCGGCTGGTGCACCTTGCCGGTGATCGGCATGTAGTCCTTGATGTTGAAGGTGTACGAGTAGAGGCACCCGTCCCAGCCCACCACGTCGAAGGGGTGCTGCGGCAGGACGTGGACCGTCCCGTCCAGGCCGGAGGGGCCGCGGCCGCGGTGCTTGACGTAGACGTCCACGTCGGTCTCGTCCCGCAGGAGCACGCCGGAGGGACCGTGCAGGTCTCGCTCGCAGTAGGGGGCGTGCTCGAGCAGCTGCCCGTACCTGGAGAGGTAGCGGTGCGGCGGGGTGATGTGGGAGTTCGCCTCCACGAAGTAGAGCCGGGCCGTCTCGCCCTCCCGCAGCACCCAGCGGTGGATCGTGGCGCGCGGGATCATGACGTAGTCGCCCTCGACGGCCTCGAGCGGGCCGAACTGGGTCTCCACCAGGGCGGAGCCGCGCTCCACGTAGACGCACTCGTCGCCCACGGCGTTCTTGTACAGCGGGGAGGTCTTCCCCACCCAGGCGTAGGAGAGCCGCACGTCCGCGTTGCCCATCACCAGCCGGCGGCCGGTCACCGCGTCGGTCCCGGCGGCCTGCTCCTCGGTGAACAGCTCGTGCAGCTTCAGGTGCCGCGGCAGCAGGGGGTCGTTGGGGGTCAGGGTCTGGTCGGGCAGCTCCCAGCCGCGGGTCCCGACGATCGCCGAGGGGATGTGCCGGTGGTAGAGCAGCGACGAGTCGGAGGAGAAGCCCTCCTCGCCCATGAGCTCCTCGTAGAGGATCCTGCCCTCGTCGTCCTTGAACAGGGTGTGACGCTGCCGGGGCACCGGGCCCAGCTGCCGGTAGTAGGCCATGGCCGTCTCCTTGCGTGTGGCGGTCTGTGATCCAGCTCTCCCCCAGATAGTAAAGCGTTGTACTATATGGGGCAACCCCTCCCCTAGAATCGACGCCATGCCCCTCGCCGACCGCACCGAGCCCCCAGCGACGCCCACCCGGGCGTCCACCGAGGCGTCCACCGCCGCCGCGCTGCCCGACTACTGGTCCTTCGTCCAGGCCGCCCAGCGCCGGATCTCCGAGGAGTTCCCCGACGCCGACCTCGCGGCCAACCGGGTGTTCCTCTCGCTCAACCGGTCCTCGTCCACCGCGGTCTACGACTTCGAGTCGTCGATCCACCGCCCCGCCGGCGGAACCTGGTCGAGCTTCCGGCTGCTCCTGGCCCTCTGGGTGGCCGGTCCCCTCAACCCCCACGAGGCCGCCCGCCTCACGGGGATGAGCCGCGCGGCGGTCTCCAACCTGACGGGCACGCTGGTCGGCAAGGACCTGCTCCGGCGCGAGGCCTCTGCCGCCGACGGCCGGTCCGTGACCCTGCACCTCACCGAGGCCGGGCAGGAGAAGATCCGCACGGCGTTCCGGGCCCAGAACGACCGGGAGAGCCAGTGGGCCGAGGCCCTCACCGAGGAGGAGCAGCACACGCTCGTGACGCTGCTGGAGAAGCTCATGGAGCAGCGCGAGCGGATCGGCGCCCGCGCCCGCAAGTAGCCCCGCGGGCGGAGCACCGCCGGGACCGCAGATCACCCCCTCGCCGGATGACCCGCTGGGGCCCGGGTGACCACGATTTTTCGTGGTCACCCGGGCCCCGGCGGGTCATCGGGTCATTCCGGGGTCAGGCGCGTCGAGCTCCGTCCGCACTGCACGCCGGGCGCTCACGCATCCCCCTCCCGGGCACCGTCCCCGTGCCTGGCCGGACCTCGGACGGGCGGGCCCCGCCGCGGTGAGCCTGACCCCCATGACCACGCTGCCCGGCCGGCTCCTGACCCTTGAAGCGCTGCAGGACCTCGGCCTCTCGCCGTCCACCGTCACCCGGGCCGTCCGCCGGGGCGACCTCCTCCGGATCCGGCAGGGGGTGTACGCGACACCGTCCTGGTGGCGGGACCTGGGAGCGGAGGGACGGCTGCGGCAGATGCACGCCGCCCTGGCCCTGCGCGCCGCCAGTGCCCCGGTGTTCGGGCACTGGCGGCCCTGCTCCACGGCCTGGACCTGCTGCACCGACCGGCGGCACCGCACGTCGTCTCTCCGCCCGGCCGCGGTTCCCGGAACAACCGGACCTGCGTCCACCACTGGGCCGAGCTGCCGCCGGAGCACGTCGTCCGAGTGGGCGGGCTGCTGGCCACGTCCGTGCCCCGCACCGTGCTGGACTGCGCGTCCACCCTGCCCCTCCGCGAGGCGGTGGTGACCGCCGACCACGCCCTCCGCCGGGGCACCGAGCGCGCGGAACTCCTCGCCCTGCTCGAGCGCCGCGCCGGCGCGCCGGGGTGCCGCCGGGCCCGGCGGGTGCTCGACCTCGCCGACGGTCGCTCCGAGTCGCCCGGCGAGACGCTGACCCGGCTGGTGCTGCTTCGCGCGCGACTGCCCCGGCCGGAGCTGCAGGTGCGCATCCGGACGCCGCGCGGCCTGTATCGCGGGGACTTCGGGTGGCGGATCCTGCGGACGGACTGGGCCACCGTGGTGCACCGGCCGGACGACCTGGTGGCTCTCGTGCGCCGGGAGCTCGCCGCGCGTGACCTCAGGATCATCGACTGACCCGCGGGGGCCCGGGTGACCACGATTTTTCGTGGTCACCCGGGCCCCCGCGGGTCAGCGGACGGGACGCGGGTCAGTCGCGGTAGAGCAGCAGCGCCTCGCCCTGGCCTCCGCCGCCGCACAGCGACACCGCGGCCCGGCCGGAGCCCCGGCGGGAGAGCTCGAACGCCGCGTGCAGCGCCAGCCGGGCCCCGGAGGCGCCGATCGGGTGCCCGACGGCCACGGCGCCGCCGTGGATGTTGGCCTGCTCCTGCGGGTAGTCGAGGTCGCGCAGCGACTGGATCAGCACGGACGCGAACGCCTCGTTGATCTCGATGAAGTCCAGGTCCTGCACGGACCAGCCGGCCCGCTCGAGCGCGGCCTCGATCGCCCGGGACGGCTGGGAGTGCAGCGAGGTGTCGGGCCCGGCCACCTGGCCCGGGGCACCGACCACGGCCAGGTACTCGAGGCCGTGGCGCTCGGCGTACTCCCGGCTGGTCAGGACCACGGCGGCCGCGCCGTCCGAGAGCGGCGAGGAGTTGCCGGCGGTGATCGTGCCGTCCTTCGCGAACGCGGGGCGCAGCCTCGCCATGGACTCCGCGCTGGAGTCGGGGCGCACGCCCTGGTCGGTGTCGACGACGAGCGGGTCGCCCTTGCGCTGCGGGACGGACACGGGGGCGATCTCGTCGCGGAAGACGCCCTCCTCCGCGGCGCGGGCCGCGCGCTGGTGGCTCAGGGCGGCGACCTGGTCCTGCTCCTCGCGGGAGATCGAGCGCTCGCTGTTGCCGGACTCGGTGAGCGAGCCCATGGACACGCACGCGGCGACGTCGACGAGCCCGTCCTTGGCCACCGCGTCCTCGAGCTTGAGGTCGCCGTAGCTCTTGCCCTGCCGCACGCCCATCGCGAGGTGCGGGGCGTTGGTCATGGACTCCTGGCCGCCGGCCACGACGATCTCGGCCTCGCCCGCGCGGATCATCCGGGCGGCGTTGGTGATGGCCACGAGCCCGGAGAGGCAGACCTTGTTGACGGTCTCGGCGGGCACGCTCAGCGGGATGCCCGCGGTGACGGCCGCCTGGCGGGCCGGGTTCTGCCCGGCGCCGGCCTGCAGGACGTGGCCCATGAGCACGCAGTCCACCTGCTCGGGGGCGATCCCGCCGCGCTCGAGCGCGGCCCGGATGGCGTGGGCGCCCAGCTCGGCCGCGGTGAAGGACGCCAGGTGGCCCAGGATCTTGCCCTGGGGCGTGCGGGCGCCGGACAGGACGACGACGTCGGTGGCGGTGCTCATCGGTTCTCCTCAGCGCCGCCGGCGGCGGCGGTCTCGGTGGGGACGGTGTCGGGGGTGACGTCCTGCAGGTCCGTGCGGAAGGACGCCTCGGTCTTCTCGCGGATCTCGTCCTCGGTGACCCCGGGGGCGAGGCTGCGCAGCACGAGCCCGCCGTCCTCGACGTCGAACACGCACAGGTCCGTGACGATGCGGTCGACCACGCGCACCCCGGTGAGCGGGAGATCGCACTCGGTCTTGATCTTGGCGGAGCCGTCCTTGGTGACGTGCTCGGTCAGCACGACGACGCGCGGGGTGCCGGCCACCAGGTCCATGGCGCCGCCCATCCCCTTGACCATCTTGCCGGGGATCATCCAGTTGGCGAGGTCGCCGGTGCCGGAGACCTGCATGGCGCCGAGGATCGCGATCTTGACGTGGCCGCCGCGGATCATCCCGAAGGACGTGGCGGAGTCGAAGATGGAGGCCCCGGGCAGCAGTGTGATGGTCTGCTTGCCGGCGTTGATGAGGTCCGGGTCCTCGTCGCCCTCGTAGGGGAACGGGCCCATGCCGAGCACGCCGTTCTCGGACTGCAGCACCACGTCGACGCCCTCGGGCAGGTTGTTGGCCACGAGGGTGGGGATGCCGATGCCGAGGTTGACGTAGTCGCCGTCGGAGAGCTCGACGGCGGCGATCGCCGCCATCTCGTCGCGGGTCCAGCTCATGCCTGGTCTCCGTTCTGCTGGGCGGCCCGCCCGGCGGGGCGCGGGCGGACGGTGCGCTGCTCGATGTCCTTGGGCGCGCCGCTGTACTGCGCGACGTGCTGGACGTAGACGCCCGGGGTCACGATGTGGTCGGGGTGGATCTCGCCGACCGCCACGACGTGCTCGACCTCGGCGAAGGTGACCTTCCCGGCGGTCGCGACGATCGGGTTGAAGTTGCGCGCGGTGTAGCGGTAGACGAGGTTGCCGTCGGCGTCCCCGGTGTGGGCGTGGACCAGGGCGATGTCGGCGACGATGCCGCGCTCCTGCACGTAGGTCTCGCCGTCGAACTCGGCGTGCGGCTTGCCCTCGGCCACGAGGGTGCCGACCCCGGTCTTCGTGTAGAAGGCGGGGATGCCCGCGCCGCCGGCCCGGAGCCGCTCGGCGAGGGTGCCCTGGGGGTTGAACTCGACCTCGAGCTCGCCGTCCAGGTACTGCTGGGCGAACAGCTTGTTCTCGCCCACGTAGGAGGCGAGGACCTTCTTCACCTGGCGGTTCTCGAGCAGGACCCCGAGGCCCTTGCCGTCCACGCCCATGTTGTTGGAGACCACCGTGAGGTCCGTGACCCCGGAGTCCCGCACCGCGTCGATGAGATCCCGGGGGATCCCGCTCAGCCCGAACCCGCCCACGGCGAGCGTCATGCCGTCCCGCAGGCTCTCCGCCAGCAGCTCGGCGGCGTTGTCTCTGACCTTGGACACCCTTGTCCCTTCCTCTCGTCGGACTGTGACCCAGCACTCAATCTAGGGAGCCTCCACATGCCGATCAACAGATCCGGCGGCACGACGGCGCGTCTCCTCAGCATCCGGCCATTCGTCCCCTGACTGTCCATATAGTGGAGTCATGGGACAGGAGCGGACGACGGGCCAGGGGACCCAGGTGGTCCACCGGGTGGGGCAGCTGCTGCGGGCCGTCGCGGGGCGGGAACGGGGCAGCACGGTGGCGGAGCTCGCCGCCGAGACCGGGCTGACCCGCCCCACTGTGCACCGGTTGCTCACGGGACTGGCCGAGGAGGGCCTCGTGGACCGCGACGCCGGGACCGGGGCCTGGCAGCTGGGCCCCGAGCTGTACGTGCTGGGCGCGGTGGCGGCCCACCGCTATCCGATCCGGGAGCTGGCCGGGCCCTCGCTGCGCCGGCTCGCGGAGGCCACCGGCGAGAGTGCGTTCCTCTCGGTCCGCCGCGGGCTGGAGACGGTCTGCCTGGCGCGCGTGGAGGGCGCCTTCCCCATCCGCTCCCACGTCCTCTACGAGGGGCTGCGGCTGCCGCTCGGCGTGGCCTCGGCGGGGCTGGCGGTCCTGGCCCACCTCCCGGACGCGGAGGTGGACCGGGTCCTCGCGGCCACGGCCGGGGCCCGCGCCGAGTGGGGCCCGCTGCACACGCCCGAGCGGATCCGGGAGCTGCTCGCGGACGTCCGGCGGGAGGGCTTCGCCGTGAACCCGGGGCTGATCGTCGAGGGCAGCTGGGGCATGGCCGCCGCGGTCTTCGACGCGACGGGCGCGCCGGTCTACGCGCTGAGCCTCACGGGCATCGAGCCCCGGTTCAGCGGCGAGCGCCGGCAGCTCCTGGGCCGGGCCCTGCTCACGGAGGCCCACCGGCTCTCCCGGGAGCTGGGTCACCGCTGAGCGGCCCGGGGCGGGCTCAGCGCGCCGTCCAGCCGCCGTCCATCGTGTAGGAGGCCCCGGTGACCATGGACGCGTGCGGTCCGGCCAGCCACGCGACCAGGCTGCCGACGTCCTCCGGGTCCACGAGCTTCTTGATCGGCGTCTCGCCGAGCATGATCCGCTCCACCACCTCGGACTCGGGGATCCCGTGCACCCTCGCCTGGTCGGCGATCTGCTTCTCGACGAGCGGGGTGCGCACGTAGCCGGGGTTGATGCAGTTGCTCGTCACCCCGTGGGCCGCGCCCTCCACCGCGACGGTCTTGGACAGCCCCTCCAGGCCGTGCTTCGCCGAGACGTAGGCGCTCTTGTAGGGGGACGCCCGCAGCCCGTGCACGGAGGAGACGTTGATGACGCGCCCCCAGCCCCGCTCGTACATGTGCGGCAGCGCGGCGCGCACCAGCAGGAACGGGGACTCCAGCATCAGCACCAGGATCCGGTGGAAGTCCGCGGGGTCGAACTCCTGGAGGGGGGCGACCTTCTGGATGCCGGCGTTGTTGACCAGCACGTCGACCTCGAGGCTCAGCTCGGCGAGCGCCGCGGTGTCGAGCAGGTCGACGGCCCACGCGCGGCCGCCGAGCTCGTCCGCGACGCGCTGCGCCCCGGCCTCGTCGACGTCGGCCACGACCACGTGCGCGCCGGAGCCGGCGAGGGCCCGGGCGGCGGCCAGGCCGATGCCGCTCGCGCCACCGGTGACGAGCGCCGTGCGGCCCTCGAGGTCCTGCTGCTGGGGCGTCTGGGACATGGGGGTCCTTCCTCTGGTCCGTCGTGCCCGCGGGGTGAGGGGCACGGATCACCGCCACGGTATGTGATCCAGGCCATGTTCGCGAAGGACAGCTCCGCCCGGGAGTGCGCGCCGGGTCGCGTCACACGGCGTCATGTCCGTCATCCGGGCGCCGAATGGCGCAGCGCGCACGGGTGCGCTTGGATGACAGGGTCACCATCCAGAGCGGCCGAGAGATCTGGCTCGACGACGCCGCAGCAACCCGGGCGACGGCATCCCCGTCCCGCCTCCGGTGCTACCGCCAGGACCGATGGAAAGGACGCACGACCCATGCTGCGAAGCGCCGACCGCATCCGCACGACCCACGCCGGGTCCCTCCCGCGCACCCCGGCGCTGCTCGAGGCCAACCGGGCGAAGGGGGCCGTCCCGGAGGCGGAGTACGACCGGCTCCTGCAGGACTCGGTGGTCGACGTGGTCCGCCGACAGCGCGAGCTCGGGATCGACGTGGTCAACGACGGCGAGTACGGCCACGTCATGGCCGCGGAGGTCGACTACGGCGCGTGGTGGCACTACGTCTTCGCCCGGATCTCGGGCCTCACCCCCGGCGACGTGGACCTGTGGGAGCAGGAGCCGCAGCGCTCCTCGCCCGGCAGGGTGGTCCTGACGAGCTTCGGGGACCGCCGGGACCGCCGGCTCTTCCACGAGGCGTACACGGACCCCTCCTCGGGCATCACCACGGGCAAGCAGGCGCCGTTCCCGAAGATCACCGGGAAGCTGGAGTACACGGGCCACGCGGCGCTGGAGGCGGACATCCGCAACCTCAAGGCCGGGCTGCAGGCCACGGGCGCGAGCGAGGGCTACCTCGCCGCGCTGTCCCCGGGCTCGTGCGCGCGGCTGGAGAACACCCACTACGCGGACGAGGACGAGGTGCTGACCGCCTGCGCCGAGGTGATGCGCGAGGAGTACCGGGCGATCACCGACGCCGGGCTGATCGTGCAGATCGACGACCCGTCCATCGCGGAGAACTGGGACCAGGTCAATCCCGAGCCCGGCGTGGAGGACTACCTCGCGTTCACCCGCAAGCGGGTCGAGGCCCTCAACTACGCCCTCGAGGGCATCCCGGAGGAGCAGGTGCGCTTCCACCTGTGCTGGGGCTCCTGGCACGGCCCGCACACCACGGACCTCGGGTTCGAGCACCTGGTGGAGCTCATGCTCTCCATCAGGGCCGGCGGCTACAGCTTCGAGGCCGCCAACGCCCGGCACGAGCACGAGTGGAAGGTCTGGCAGGACCACGAGCTGCCCGAGGGCAAGATCATCATCCCGGGGATCGTCTCCCACGCCACCAACGTGGTGGAGCACCCGGAGCTGGTGGCCGACCGGATCGAGCGCTTCGCCCGCCAGGTGGGCCGCGAGAACGTGATCGCCTCGACCGACTGCGGCCTGGGCGGGCGGATCCACCCGCAGATCGCCGCGGCGAAGCTCGAGACCCTCGCCCGCGGGGCCGAGCTCGCCTCCCGCCGGCTCTGGTCCTGACCGGCCCCCGACCTTCCCGCAGACCCTCAGGAGGACACGCATGACCATGCAGAACACCGACCACGTGCAGACCACCCACGTGGGCTCCCTGCCGCGGACCCCGCGGCTGCTCGAGGCCAACCAGCGGCACGCCGAGGGCGCCATCACGTTCGAGCAGCTCACCGACGAGCTCGCCGTGGGCGTCGAGGACGTGGTGCGCCGGCAGCGCGAGATCGGCGTGGACGTGGTCAACGACGGCGAGTACGGGCACACGATGTCCAGCGCGGTCGACTACGGCGCGTGGTGGAACTACTCCTTCTCCCGCCTCGGCGGGCTCACCCCGACCGACGAGGACCGGTGGGCATCCACGGAGAAGAGGCGCTCCTCGCCCGGCCACATCGTGCTCACGAGCTTCCCGGACCGCCGGGACCGCGAGCGCTTCCGGGAGGCGTACGAGGACCCGGCGTCGGGCATCCTCACCGGGCGCTCCTCGACCACGCAGCCCAAGATCACCGGGCCGCTGACCTACACGGGACAGGAGGCCGTGGCCTCGGACGTCCGCAACCTCCGGGCGGCCATGGCGG
Source organism: Kocuria salina (assembly GCF_013368965.1). Classification (NCBI taxonomy): domain Bacteria; kingdom Bacillati; phylum Actinomycetota; class Actinomycetes; order Micrococcales; family Micrococcaceae; genus Kocuria; species Kocuria salina. Next base: position 262,390 of record NZ_SSSF01000002.1, on the reverse strand, counting down.
CCACCGGGGCGCAGACCGGGTTCGTGGCCGCCCTCTCCCCCGGCTCCGCCGCGCGCGTGACGAACGAGTACTACAGGACCGACGAGGAGCTCGTCTACGCGTGCGCCGACGCGATGCGCGAGGAGTACCTGGCGATCACGGACGCCGGGCTGACCGTGCAGATCGACGACCCGTCCATCGCGGAGTCCTGGGACCAGATCAACCCCGAGCCCACGGTCGAGGACTACCTGGCGTTCACGCGGCTGCGCGTCGAGGCGCTCAACCACGCGCTGCGGGGGATCCCCGAGGAGCAGGTCCGCTTCCACCTGTGCTGGGGCTCCTGGCACGGCCCGCACACCACGGACCTCGAGCTGAAGCACCTCGTGGACCTGATGTTGACCATCAGCGCCGGCGGCTACACCTTCGAGGGCGCCTCCGCCCGGCACGCCCACGAGTGGAAGGTCTGGAAGGACCACGCGCTGCCCGAGGGCCGCGTGATCATCCCGGGCGTGGTCTCCCACTCGACGAACGTGGTGGAGCACCCGGAGCTGGTGGCCGACCGGATCGAGCAGTTCGCCTCGGTCGTGGGCCGCGAGAACGTCGTCGCGTCGACCGACTGCGGTCTGGGCGGGCGCCTGCACCCGCAGATCGCCTGGGCCAAGCTCGAGTCCCTCGTCGAGGGAGCGCGCCTGGCCACGGAGCGGCTCTACCGCTGAGCCGCATCCCGGCGTCCCCGACGCCCCTGCCGCGCCGCCGGGCCCGGTCCTCCTGCGAGGGCCGGGCCCGGCGGTTTCCATCCCCGGTGGTCTGTGTCACATTAGTGATACATGGTTTGATTATTCCGTCCGGAGGGTGACAGGCGTCACTTCCGCCCGTAGTATCGCAATGCAATACCGAACGTTCGGTCATGATGCGTTCGGTTCCGCCGCGGACGTCGCCGTCCCCGATTCCCTGGAGATCCCATGGCGCACCCATCCTCCGTCCCGGCCGGGCGGCACGAGATGTCGCGCGAGGAGCGCAAGGTCCTCGCCGGCACCCTCGTGGGCACCACCATCGAGTGGTACGACTTCTTCATCTACGCCCAGGCCGCGGCCTTCGTCCTGGCGCCGCTGTACTTCGCGCCGCTGTCCGAGGAGAACGCCGGCCTCGCCCAGGTGGTCGCGTGGGCCTCCCTGGGCATCAGCTTCCTCTTCCGCCCGCTGGGCGCGGTGGTCGCCGGCCACCTCGGCGACAAGTACGGCCGCAAGATCGTCCTGGTCCTCACCCTGGTGGGCATGGGTGCCGCGACGATGCTGATCGGCATGCTCCCCACCTACGCGACGATCGGCATCTGGGCCCCGATCTTCCTGGTGCTCCTGCGCATCATGCAGGGCTTCTCGGCCGGCGGCGAGTGGGGCGGCGCGGCCCTGATGTCCGTGGAGCACGCCCCGCGGAACAAGCGCGGGCTCTTCGGCGCCTACCCGCAGATCGGCGTGCCGCTGGGCATGCTGCTCGCCACGTCCTTCATGTTCGCCCTCACCTCGATGATGTCCCCCGAGGACTTCCAGGCCTGGGGCTGGCGCATCCCGTTCCTGTCCTCCGTGGTGCTGATCGTGGTCGGCTACCTGATCCGCAAGACCGTCGACGAGTCCCCGGTCTTCAAGGAGATGCAGCTGCGCAAGAAGGAGTCCTCCGCTCCCCTGGGCCAGCTGTTCAAGCACCACAAGAAGCCGGTCACCCTCGCGGCCCTGATCTTCGCCGCCAACAACGCCGCCGGCTACCTGGTGATCGCGTTCTTCGCCTCCTACGGCTCCAACGTGCTGGGCATGCCGCGCTCGCAGACCCTCATCGCCTCCCTGATCGGCGGCGTGGGCTGGCTCGTCTTCACGATGTTCGGCGGCTGGATCTCGGACCGGATCGGGCGCGTGCGCACCTTCCAGATCGGCTACGCCATCATCATCCTGTGGGCCGTGCCGATGTGGTTCCTGCTGGACACCGCGTCCCTGCCGCTGTTCGCCCTGGCGATCGTGATCCTCACCGTGGGACTCGGCCCGTCCTACGGCCCGCAGTCGGCGCTCTACGCCGAGATGTTCCCGGCCCGCGTGCGCTACTCGGGCGTCTCGATCGGCTACGCGTTCGGCTCCATCATCGGCGGCGCGTTCGCCCCGATGATCGCGCAGCTGCTGCTCAACAAGACCGGGATGTCCTGGACGATCGGCGTCTACATCGCCGGCATCGCGATCGTCTCCTTCATCGCCGTCTCGATGGTGCCGAAGGACATCCAGGAGATCGACCTGCACGTCGAGGAGGTGCACGAGGACTACGTCGCCGAGCACCCCGAGGCCGCCGAGATCCTCGCGGCCGCCCAGGCCGCCGAGAAGCAGCGCGACTGAGCGCCGCCCCGGCCGAGGACCGAGCCGCCCGCCGGCACCCACGGGTGCCGGCGGGCGGCTCCGCTCGTGCGGGCACCCCGAGCACACCCCGCTCCCACCCCGGGCTCCCACCGGAGCCCCGCCGAAAGGACTCCTCCATGACCACCGACCTCCTGCTCCCCACGGTCTCGACGGCCGTTGCCGACGTGCTCGCCGAGCGCACCGACCACCTGTTCGGCCTGATGGGCAACGGCAACGCGCACCTGATCAGCTCGCTGACCTCCCGCGGCTTCGGCTTCACCTCCGCCCGGCACGAGTCCGCCACCGTTGCCATGGCCGACGCCTACCACCGGGCCACCGGGCGGACCGGGGCCGCCACGACCACCTACGGTGCCGGGTTCACCAACACCTACACCGCCCTGGCCGAGGCGCGGCTGGCCCGGATCCCCCTGGTCCTGGTCGTCGGCGACGCCCCGACCACCGGGCGGCGGGCCTTCGACGTCGACCAGACCACCGCGGCCGCCGCCGCCGGGGTCACCACCCTGGTCGCGGCCCCGGACAACGCGACCGCGATCACCCACCGGGCCTTCGACCTCGCCGCCCAGACCGTCCAGCCGGTGGTGCTGGCCCTCCCCTACGACCACGCCACCGCCCCCCTCACCGAGCAGACCGTCCTGGAGCCGCTGCCGGTCAAGCCCGCCTTCACCGCCTCCACCGAGGACCTCGACCGCATCGCCGGGCTGCTGCGCGCGGCGACCAGGCCCCTGATCCTCGCCGGGCGCGGAGTGCTCCTGGCCGGGGCCACCACCCCGCTCACCGAGATCGGGGACCGGCTCGGGGCGCTGTTCATGACCTCCGCCATGGCCACCGGGGTCTTCGGCTCCCCGTGGGACCTGGGCATCGCCGGGGGCTTCACCCGCGCCCACCGTCTGGAGCTCGCCCGGCAGGCCGACGTCGTGCTGGTCGCCGGGGCATCGCTGAACGCCTTCCAGCTGCGCTACGGCACGCTCTTCGCCGAGGGCACCCGGGTGATCCGCATCGACAACGAGCCCGAGGACCGCACGCCCCCGGTCACCGACTACGTGCGCGCGGACCTGGGACCGTTCCTCCAGGGACTCACCGGCCGGATCTCCGCCGCCGCCCCGGAGAACACCTGGCGGGCGGCCGCCCCGGAGGTCGCCACCGACGCCTTCCGCGGCTCCGCCCCGGTCGAGGACCCGGCCGAGTTCGGCCCGGACGGCCGGCTCAACCCCCGCGCCGTCGTCGCCGCCCTCGAGCACGTCCTCCCCGCCGAGCGCTCCGTGGTGATGGACGGCGGCCACTTCATCGGCTGGGCCCCGATGTACCTGACCGTGCCGGACCCGCAGGCCATGGTCCTGGTCGGCACCGCCTTCCAGTCCATCGGCCTCGGCTTCGGCTCCGCCTCCGGGGTCTCGGTGGCCCGCCCCGACCGCACCACCGTGTTCGTCACCGGCGACGGCGGCGGGCTGATGGGCCTGGCCGACCTCGAGACGTTCCTGCGCGCCACGAAGCGCGGGGTGATCGTGGTGCTCAACGACTCCGCCTACGGCGCCGAGCTGCACCAGTACGCGTCCAAGGGCCTGGACCCCACCGCGATGCTCATCGACGAGGTCGACTTCGCCGCCGTGGGCCGGGCGATGGGCGCGGCCGGGGCCAAGGCGCACACCCTGGCCGACCTCACCGCGCTCACCGACTGGCTGGCCACCCACGACGAGGGCGTCTTCGTCCTCGACGTGGCCATCTCCCAGCAGGTCGTCGCCGAGTTCATGTCCGCCTCCCTCACCGCTGGCCGCCGGCTCTGACCCGCCGGCCCCGGCGAGGCCCCGGCGGACCCCTGCGGACCTTCGCGGATCAGCCGGGCGAACCGGCCCCCCGGTCCGCCTCCACCGCCCGGACGAAGTCCGCGCACCGGCGCGGCCACTCGGCCAGCTCGGCGGGCGTGCCGGCCACGTGCAGGGCGTCGCCGGGCAGGGCCGCGCGCAGCGCCTCGGCCGTGGACAGCGGGTGGGTGGCGTCCTCGGACCAGGCCAGCACCAGGCTCGGCACGCCGATCCGCGACAGCTCCTCGACCGGCGGGAGGTCGGTGCCGGCCGCGCCGCGCAGCACGGCGGGCAGCAGGCCGGGGTCGACGCGCGGCGGGTGCACCGGCCGGTCCGCCACGGCGGGCGGCCGGGTCGCGGCGCGGCCGGCCCGGAGGTAGGCCTCGAGGCCGTGGCGCTCCACCAGGTCCGCGCCCTGCCGGTACGTCCCCGCCTGGCCGCGGCGCGAGGCCCAGGCCGTGGAGGGCACGCAGAGCGTCAGCGAGCGGAACCGCCCGGGCTCGGCGAGGGCGGCGTGCAGTAGCGTGGCCGCCCCCATGGACGGGCCGATCCCGTGGACCGGCTCACCGGGCGCCACGGCGTCCAGCAGGCGCAGCAGGTCCTCGGCCAGCCGGGGCCAGGTCCAGTCCGCGGCCACGGGCTCCGCGGCGGAGCCGCCGTGGCCCCGGGCGTCGTAGCGCACCGTCCGGTGCCCGCTCAGCCCGGCCGCCAGGTCCAGACCGCCCGCGGTGTTGGCGGCCCGGTCGGACAGCAGCCCGTGCAGCTGGACGGCAGGCGGGCCGGAGCCGGTCACGTCGTAGGTCAGGCGGCAGCGGGGGAGCTCGAGCGTCGGCATGCCGCCACGGTACGCGTAGATTGTGACCACCGGCGGACCGGACGCGTCCTCGGCGGCCGGACCCTAGGCCCGACCAGGAGGTGCGCATGCGGCTGACCAGCATCACGCACGCCCGGCTGCCCGAGGGCCGCCTGTCCAGCTGCACCGTCCCCGCCGAGGGCGCCGGCCGGCCGCTGCCGGTGTCCTTCGACCAGGGCATGCACGTCGGAGCCGGTCCCCGCCCGGGGTCCTGGATGGCCGTGGCCGTGGAGCTTCCCGCGCCGGTGGACGCCGCGCACCTGGGCGAGGCCTGGGCGGGTGTCGTGCGGCGGCACCACACGCTGCGCACCGTCTTCTCCGCCGACGACGACGGCCGCGTCCGGCTGCACGAGATCGCCGACGCCGTGCGGCCCGTGTGGACCCGGCACGAGGTCGGCGCCGCCGGGACGCGGGCGGCCCTGCAGGCGGTGGCCGACGCCGCCTGCTCCCCGCTGGCCCGGCCCTCGCACCGGCTGTGCCTGATCGAGCCCGCGGCCGGGCCCGCCGTCGTCGTGCTCGCCGCCGACCACGCGCACGTGGACGCCTGGTCCCTGCCCCTGCTCGCCCGGGACCTGCTCGACGGTCTGGACGATCTCCGCGCCGGCCGCCCGGCCGGCGCGGGCCGGGCGCCCGCGGCGTCCTTCGCCGAGCACACGCGGGAGCTCGCCGCCCGCCCCCCGGCACCGCCGCACGTGGTGCGGCGCTGGGCGCGGATCCTCGCGGACGGCAACGGCGCCCTGCCCGTCTTCCCCCTGCCGCTGGGGGAGCCCCGCGCCCCGGCACCCGAGACGGTGACCACGCACGACGTCCTCGACGCCGAGGGCCTGGCCCGCCTGGAGGCGCGCGCCGACGGGCTGCACGTCCGGCTGCTGGTCCTGGTGGTCTCGGTGCTGACCCGGGCGACCGCCGAGCTGGCCGGCCGGCCCCTGCGCGCGGTCCTGCCCGTGCACAGCCGCACCGAGCCGCACTGGCGCGACGCCGTGGGCTGGTTCATCACCAACTCGGTGCTCGAGTGCTCGGACCCCGATCCGCAGGCCTGCCGCGCTGCCGTGCGCGAGACGCTGGAGCTGGGCTCGCACGCCCTGGAGCCGATCCTGCGGCCCCACGGCGGCATGCCCGTCCCGCCGGGGATGTTCATGCTGTCCTACCTCGACTACCGGCGGCTGCCCGCCACCCTGGCCCCGGAGCTGCGGGCGCAGCACATCTCCGCGTCGGCGCCGACCACCGGGGTGCAGGTGTGGTTCGTGGTGGGCGAGGGCGGCCTGCACCTGCGGGCGCGCTACCCGGGCACCGGGCAGGCCCGCTCGTCGGTGGAGGCGTGGCTGGGCGCCGTCGGCGCGGGGCTGCGCGCGCAGGCGCGCCCGGAACCGGACCGCGGATAGCCGCGGGCCCGGACGCCCCCGAGGGCCCGGTCCGGGTACCCGTGCGCCCTGCCCCCGCCCCGGTCCGCCGACTATCCTGGTGGCAGCGGGCAGAAGGGGTCAGATGGACGACCGGACGATCGCCAGGACGCAGGCCAGGTTGATCCGCACCGCGCTGACGAGCACCGGGCTGGGTGCGCGCGACCTGTGGCTGCGGTACGTCCACCTGGGCGGAGAGGTCGGGGAGCTGGAGCTCGACGCCTACCTGCACCACGCCCTGTACCTGCCGCCCCGGCACCGGGACAGCCTGGCGCGGGCCGCCAACCAGCTGGTGCCCGGCCACCGGGTCCCGTGCAGCCGGGACCTGCGCCCGGAGGAGTACCCGCCCGAGGCCTGAGCGCCCGGCCGGGGGCCGGCGGGCCTACGCGGCGCGCTCGGGCAGGGGCGCCGCCTCGTCCTGCTTCTTCTGCCACGGCCACCGCCCGCTGATCTCGAGCTCGAGGGACCAGCTGAGGAAGGTCCGCACGACCACGATGAGCGCCAGCACCCCCACCGACTCGAACGTGGGGGTGATGGCGACGGTCTTGATGATGTCCGCGGCCACGAGCAGCTCCAGGCCCAGCAGGATCGAACGGCCGAGCCGCTGCCGGTAGCTCTCGTAGGTGTCGCGCTCCCCGCTCCCCCGCCCCAGCAGGTCCCGCCCGGCCAGGAGGGTCGCCACCACCGTCCCGACGACGATGGCGACCACGCCGGCGACGTCGACGGCCTCCCCGACCAGCTCCATGGACTCCTGGAACGACATCCTGCACCTCCGGTGACCCCGGCGGGACGCGCCGGCTCGAGTCTGCGATGAGGACGCCAGGATCTCACGGGTCCGCCGTCAGCCGGCGGCGGCGACCTCCTGGGGCACGGTCTCCGGCGCGGAGCCCCGCCGCCTGGGGGGACCGGGCGGCCGCTCGCGCTCGGCGAGGACCCGGGCCGCCTCCGAACCGGGGGCGGCGACGGTGTTCTGCAGGGCCCGGCTCAGCGCCCGGGGGTCCGTGCCGTCCACCACGGCCGCGATGTGCGAGTCGGGGCGGATCACCCACACGTCGGTCGGCTCCGGCTTCAGCGCCTCGGCGAGCTTGCCGGTGGTGTCGATGTCCGCGATGGCGTGCAGGCGCAGCGGGGACCGGATGGCGGCGAGCGCGGTCCCGCGCACGAGCTCCTGGTCGACCGCCGGACCGGTGAGGAGCAGGATCCCGAAGCGGGCGAGCTCGCGGACGCGGTCGGCGGCGATGCCCGGGACGGCGACCGGGACGTCCGGCAGCAGCACGCCGGGGACGGGGTCGGGGACCTCCCCCTTGGGCGGGCGCCCGGCGAAGGTCCGGGTGGGGTGCGGGGTGGTGAGCGGGGAGTCGACGTACCAGAAGGGCTCGGCCAGGCGCCCGGAGTCCACGTAGGTTGACGCGGCCGGGTCGCCGATCGCCCGCTCGAGCTTGGCGAGCCGCTCGGCCAGCTGCTCCTCGGTGCGGGGCACCAGGAAGTCCATGGTGGCCTCGGTGACCTCGAGGTTCTCGACGGCGGCGGCGCGGCGCTCGACGTCGTAGGACTCCAGCAGCGCCGGATCGGCGTTGCCGCGCAGCACCGAGGTCAGCTTCCAGGCGGCGTTCTCGGCGTCGCCCACGCCCGAGTTGAGCCCGCGGGCGCCGAACGGGGAGACGATGTGCGCGCAGTCCCCGGCCAGCAGCACCCGGCCCACCCGCATCCGCGAGGCCAGCCGGGCGTGGAAGCGGTAGACGGACTTCCAGACGATCTCGTAGTCCGTGTCCCCGATGATCTGGCGGATCCTCGCGTCGAGGGCCCCGGAGGCCTCCTCGGCGTCGAGGTCGTAGTCGCCGGGCACCTGCCAGTCGATCCGGAAGGTCGAGTCCGGGCACGGGTGGATGAGCACCTGCCGGCCGGGGTTCCACTCGGGGTCGAAGTAGAAGCGGCGCTCGGTGGCCCAGCCGGGGATGTCGGCCCGGATGTCGCAGATCAGGAACTTGTCCTCGAACGAGCGGCCGTCGAAGCTCACCCCGAGCTGGTCGCGCAGCCACCGCGCCTTCGAGCCGAGCGCGGCGATCGCGTAGTCGGCCACGATCTCGGCCCGGCCCCCGTCGCGGCAGGAGCACACCACGGTCACGGAGCGCTCGTCCTGGGTGATCGAGACGATCTCGTGGCCCCAGACCTCCTCGATCAGCGGCTCGGCGGCGATCTTCTGCGCGAGCAGCTCCTCGGTGCGGGTCTGGGAGATGTTCACGAACGGGGGGAACGGGGACTGCCCCCTGTCCCGGAAGGGCTGGGCGAACAGCTCCTTCTCCCGGTAGAAGGTGCGCGCGGTGTCCCACGTGACGCCCTCGGCGGCCACCTGCCGGCCCACGCCCACGGCCTCCCAGACCTCCAGGACGTCGCGCTGCTGGCAGATCGCCTTGGACCCGATGGGGTCCCGCTCGGCGCGGGCGTCCAGGACCGTGACGGGGATGCCCCACCGCGCCAGCAGCAGCGCCGCGGTCTGGCCCACGGGCCCGTTGCCGAGCACCAGCACCTTGCCGGAGTTGAATCGTCTCACTGTCGCCCTCCTCGTTCTCGTGTCGCTGCTCGTGGGGACCGGGTCAGCCGTTCTGGAGCTGGTCCCAGACCTCGCGGTCGCGCTCGGCGGTCCAGATGACGGGCCGCTCGATGCCCGAGAGCTCGTCCCACAGCCGGGAGACGTCGAAGGGCAGGCAGTGCTCGAAGATCGGCCAGTGGCCGAAGTCGTCGTAGAGGGCGGTGTGCACGGCCTCGAAGGCGTCCTTGAGCGTCCCGCCGTTCTTCTGGACGGTGCCGACCTCCTCGATCATGACGTCCAGGAAGCGGCGGGTCTGCTCGATCGCCGCGTCCACGGCCTCCCGGCCCCTCGAGACCGCCCCGCGCCCGCCCACGAGCTGCTCCGCACCCAGCGCCTTGACGGCGTCGAGGGTGTGGCTCGCCCAGTCGCGGTGGAAGGCGTCCCCGGTGTAGAGGGCGGCCTCGGCCTCGACCAGGTCCCCGGCGAAGAGGATCTTCTGCTGGGGCAGCCAGGCGACGATGTCGCCCTCGGTGTGGCCGCGGCCGAAGTGCTGGAGCACGAGGTCCCCGCGGTCCCCGCCGAGGTCGATGGTCAGCTTGTCCCGGAAGGTCACCGTGGGCCAGGTCAGGCCCGGGACGGTGTCCGCGCCCTTGGCCAGGCGCGGCATGCGGCCGAACTCGGAGGCCCAGTCCTCCTTGCCGCGCTCCACGATGAGGTCGTAGGTGTTCTCGTGGGCGACGATCGTCTCGGCGTGGAAGGCCGAGGCGCCGAGCACGCGCACCGCGTGGTAGTGGGAGAGCACCAGGTAGCGGATCGGCTTGTCGGTGTGCTTCCGCAGCTCCGCCAGCCACTCGGCGGCCACCACGGGGGTGGCCAGGGCCTCGAAGCAGACCAGGAAGTCCTCCCCCTCGATCGCCCCGATGTTCGGGTCCCCCTCGGCCGTGAGGGCGTAGACGCCCTCGGCCAGGATCTCGAGGGTCTTCTGCTTCTCGCCGAGGTCCGCCGAGGACGCGAACGACTTGGTGGTGCCCATGTGCCGTCTCCTTCGTGGGGCCGCGCAGGGCCCGGGATAGTCAAATGCTGTATTAGTTCCACGGTAGCCCCCGGACCTTGATTTGTGAAGCAGGCCACAGCCGATCGCGGCCGCGGCGCTGTTGACCCCGCGGGCGCACGCGTGGGAAGGTTTGATGAACGATCGGTCGGTAAATTCGGGCGACGATGCCCGGATGCCGGCCGCACCCCGTCGCGACAGGAGCCCACCCATGCCCGCAACCCCTCAGGCCCTCCTCATCGGCGGGGCCCGCACCCCGGTGGGCCGCTACGGCGGCGCGCTGGCGAGCGTGCGCCCCGACGACCTCGCCGCCCTCGTGGTCAGGCACGCGGTGACCGACGCCGGGATCGACCCGCACGACGTCGACGAGGTGATCCTCGGCAACGCCAACGGCGCCGGCGAGGAGAACCGCAACGTCGCCCGCATGGCCTGGCTGCTCGCCGGCTTCCCCGACACCGTCCCCGGCATCACCGTCAACCGGCTCTGCGCCTCCGGGCTCTCGGCCATCATCATGGCCTCCCACATGATCAAGGCCGGCGCCGCCGACATCGTCGTCGCCGGCGGCGTGGAGTCCATGTCCCGCGCCCCCTGGGTGATGGAGAAGCCGGCCAAGGCGTTCGCGAAGCCCGGCGACGTCTTCGACACCTCCATCGGCTGGCGCTTCACCAACCCCGAGTTCAAGAAGCAGGACAAGATGACCTACTCGATGCCGGAGACGGCCGAGGAGGTCGCGATCGTCGACGGGATCTCGCGCGAGGACGCCGACGCCTTCGCCGTGGCCTCCCACGAGAAGGCGATCGCCGCGATCGACGCCGGGCGCTTCGCCCCCGAGATCGTCCCGGTGACCGTCACGGGCCGCAAGGGTGCGACGACCGTCGTCGACACGGACGAGGGCCCCCGCCCGGGCACCACGATGGACGCCCTCGCGAAGCTGCGCCCCGTGGTGGACCACGGGACGGTCGTCACCGCCGGCAACGCCTCCTCCCTCAACGACGGCGCCTCGGCGATCCTCGTGGTCTCCGAGCGCGCGGCCGAGAAGTACGGGCTGGCCGCCCGGGCCCGGATCGTCGACGGCGCCTCCGCCGGCGTGGCCCCGGAGATCATGGGCATCGGCCCCGTCCCCGCCACCCAGAAGGTGCTCCAGCGCACCGGATGGGGCATCGGCGACCTCGGGGCGGTCGAGCTCAACGAGGCCTTCGCATCCCAGTCCCTGGCCTGCATCCGCCGCCTCGGCCTCGACGCCGGCACCGTCAACAACGACGGCGGGGCGATCGCGCTCGGCCACCCGCTGGGCTCCTCCGGCTCCCGGCTCGTGGTGACGCTGCTGGGCCGGATGGAGCGCGAGGGCGCCGACCGCGGCCTGGCCACCATGTGCGTGGGCGTGGGCCAGGGCACCGCGATGCTCGTGGAGAAGCTCTGATGGTCGGGCCCAGCGAGATCCTCGGCGCGGAGTTCACCGCCCTGCGGCTCGAGGAGCGCGAGGACCGCCTGCACGTGGTCCTGGACCGCCCCGACGTGCGCAACGCCATCGACGCGACCATGGTCGAGGAGCTGCACACCGTGTGCGGCCACCTCGAGCGGCACCCGAAGATCCTGATCCTCTCCGGCACCGAGGTGAACGGCCGGGGGATCTTCGCCTCCGGCGCCGACATCGCCCAGCTGCGGGAACGCCGCCGCGACGACGCCCTGGCCGGGATCAACTCCCGGATCTTCGACCGCATCCACAGGCTGCCCATGCCGGTGATCGCCGCGATCGACGGCTACGCCCTGGGCGGCGGCGCGGAGCTGGCCTACGCCGCGGACTTCCGCATCGCCACCCCGCACCTCACGATCGGCCAGCCGGAGACGAACCTGGGCATCATCGCCGCCGCCGGCGGGCTGTGGCGGCTCAAGGAGCTGGTCGGCGAGGCGGTCGCCCTGGACATCCTGCTCGCCGGCCGGCTCCTCGGCGCGGACGAGGCCCTGGCCCTGCACCTCGTCACCGAGCTGCACGAGCCCGCGGAGCTCGTCGGCGCCGCGCACGCGCTCGCCGACCGGATCAGCGCCCAGGACCCCCTGGCCGTGCGGATCTCCAAGCGGGTCTTCGCGGCACCCCCGTCCGCCCACCCGCACATCGACGAGCTGGCCCAGGCCGTGCTCTTCGAGTCGGAGGCGAAGTTCGACCGCATGCAGACCTTCCTGGACCGCAAGAAGAACAAGAAGTAGGAGCACCCCGACCATGACCGAGAAGCACGCACTGGCCGTTCCCGCCGTCGTCGGCGTCCTGGGCGGAGGCCGCATGGGCGCGGGCATCGCCCACGCCTTCCTGCTCGCCGGGGCGAGGGTGACCGTGGTGGAGCGGGACGGGCAGGCAGCGGAGGCCGCCCGCGAGCGGATCGAGCGGGACCTCGCCAAGTCCCTGGAGCGCGGGGGCGTGGACGGCAACCTGGACGAGTGGGCCGAGAACCTGACCGTCTCCCTCGACCACGCCGACTTCGCGGACTGCGAGCTCGTCGTCGAGGCCGTCCCCGAGGCGTGGGACCTGAAGGTCGCGGCCCTGCAGGAGGTCGAGCGCCACCTCCCCGAGACCGCGTGGCTGGCCACCAACACCTCCTCGCTGTCCGTGGACGGGCTGGCCGAGCAGCTGGGACGCCCCGAGCGGTTCTGCGGGCTGCACTTCTTCAACCCCGTGCCGGCCTCGAAGCTCGTGGAGGTCGTGAACTCGAAGCACACCGGCGAGGAGCTCAGACGGCTCTCGGTGCAGTGGGTCGAGGGCCTCGGCAAGACCCCGGTGGTCGTCAACGACGCCCCCGGCTTCGCCTCGTCGCGGCTGGGCGTGGCGATCGCCCTCGAGGCCATCCGGATGGTCGAGGAGGGCGTGGCCTCTCCCGCCGACATCGACAACGCCATGGTCCTGGGCTACAGGTTCCCGGTCGGCCCCCTGGCCCTGACGGACATCGTGGGCCTGGACGTGCGCCTGGGCATCGCCGAGTACCTCGAGTCGCAGCTCGGCCCGCGCTTCGCCCCCCCGCAGCTGATGCGGGACATGGTGGCCCGCGGCGAGCTCGGCCGCAAGACCGGCAAGGGCTTCTTCGACTACGACCAGTAGCACCCGCCCCCTGCCGTCCCGCCCTCCCGGGCGCGGGCGGGCGGGACGCGCCGTCGGACGCGGGTCCTAGGGTGGGGGCATGCACGCACAGCCCGGGACCCCCGCCGCGTGGGACGGCGCGCTCAACGCCCGGCGCCTGGCCGGCGACGTGTGGCGGATGGGCCGCTCCGAGCGGCTGAGCCCCTCGGGGTGGCGCGCCGCCGCGGCGGACGGGGTGCGCACGGTCGTGGACCTGCGCAACGCGGACGAGCGGCGGCGCCGGCCCACGGACCCCGCGGACGACCCGGCCGCCCGCGCCGGCATCACGGTCCTGCACCGCCCCACCGAGGACCCCGCCCATCCGCAGTTCCCGCTGGTGGGCACGCCCTACCTCCACCACCCGCGCGGCTACCGCGACTACCTGCGGCTGTTCCCGGCCTTCCTGGCCGAGGCGGTGCGGGCGGTGGCGACCGCCGAGGGCGCCGTGGTGGTGCACTGCTCGGCCGGCCGCGACCGCACCGGGGTGCTCGCGCTGCTGCTCCTGGGGCTGGCCGGAGCGCCCCCGGAGCGCCTCGTCGCGGAGGACGAGGCCGCCGCGCGCGGGATCAACGAGTGGCACCGCGTCTCGCCCGTCCCCCACCCGGTCGAGCGCCACCACCCCGAGCACGAGCTCGCCCCGCTGCTCGCGGGGCGTCGCGCGGCCCTCGAGGAGCTGCTGGACGGGTTCGACGCCGAGCGCTGGCTCGTGGACGCCGGGCTGTCGCCCGAGGAGCTGGCCGCCCTGCGCCGGCGGCTCCACGGCCCGTCCTGATCCGCTCCCGTCCGGCGTCCTGACCCGCCGGCGGGCGGACCCCGGGCCTGGTTCCCGGTCTAGCCCTCGGCGGGGTTCGTGGCCTGCTGCGGCTTGTCCTTGAGGAAGTTGGTGATCCGCACGGTGCACAGCCGGGCGCCGTCCTCGTGCTCGAGGACCACCTCGTGGCACGTGAGGGAGCGTCCGAGTTGCAGGGCGGTGGCCGTGGCGGTCACGGTGCCCGTGCGGGACGACCGGTGGTGGGTGGCGTTGACGTCCACGCCCACGGCGTCCTTGCCCATCGTGGAGGCGTGGATCACCGCGGCCCAGGAACCGACGGCCTCGCCGAGGGCCACCATGGCGCCGCCGTGGAGCAGGCCCAGCGACTGGCGGTTGCCCTCGACGGGCATGGAGGCGACCACGCGCTCCGCCGACTCCTCGAGGACGGTGACGCCCATCTTCTCGTCGAGCTCGCCCAGGACGATGCGCCAGGGCTCGTGGGTCTCGGTCGTGGTCATGGCACTCCTCGGGCGCTCGGCGACGGGGCAGGACCACCGTGGGGCAGTGGTCCCGGGGTGTGACGTAGGTTATCGTGGTCATAATACCGAACGATCGGTCAGGATGCGGGCGACGGACCGGCCGCCCGCGCGCACCCGAGCGAAAGGACCACGCACCGTGGCAGCACAGACCCAGACCATCCTCCCCAGCTACCTGAGGGGCCGGTGGTGGTCGCCGGAGAACCCGCAGAAGGTGACGGAGGTGGCCGACGCCTCGACCGGCGAGGTCGTGGCGCGCGTGTCCACGGACGGCATCGACATCGCCTCCGCCGTGGACTACGGCCGGACCGTGGGGCAGCGCTCCCTCCGGGAGCTCACCATCCACGAGCGGGCGCTCAAGCTCAAGGAGCTCGCCCAGTACCTCACCGAGCACAAGCAGGAGCTCTACGACGTCTCCTACTCGACCGGGGCCACGCTGAAGGACCACTTCTTCGACGTGGACGGCGGCATCGGCACCCTCTTCACGTTCTCCTCCAAGGGCCGGCGCGAGCTGCCCAACGCCAACGTCGTCGTGGACGGGGCGGTGGAGCAGCTCTCCAAGGACGGGTCCTTCCTGGGCGAGCACATCTACACCCGCATGCCCGGCGTCGCCGTGCAGATCAACGCGTTCAACTTCCCGGTGTGGGGCATGCTCGAGAAGTTCGCCCCCGCCTTCATCGCCGGCATGCCGACCCTGGTGAAGCCGGCCACGCCGACCGGCTACGTCACGGCCGCCTGCGTGCGCCTGATGATCGACTCCGGCATCCTGCCGGAGGGCTCCCTGCAGCTGGTCTCCGGCTCCGCCCGGGACCTGCTCGACCACCTGGACTACCGCGACCACGTGGCCTTCACCGGCTCCGCCGGCACCGCGCAGTCGCTGCGCCACCACGAGAACGTCATCGACGGCGGAGTGCGCTTCACCGCCGAGACGGACTCCCTCAACGCCGCGATCCTCGGCCCCGACGCCACCCCGGAGACCCCGGAGTTCGACGCCTTCGTGAAGGCGGTGTTCGTCGAGATCACCTCCAAGGCCGGGCAGAAGTGCACGGCCATCCGGCGCGTCATCGTCCCGCAGGACCGCGTGGAGGACGTCGTGGCCGCCGTCGCCGAGCGCGTGCAGCAGCGCGTGGTCATCGGCGACCCCCGCACCGAGGGCGTCACCATGGGCGCCCTGGCATCCAAGGAGCAGCAGGGCGAGGTCCGCAAGGCCGTGGAGCGCCTGGTCGCCGCCGGCGGCACCGTCCGCCTGGGCGGCCCGGACGCCTCCGTCGGCGACGCCGACACCGGGGCGGGCGCCTTCTTCCCCGTCACGGTGCTGTCCTTCGACGACCCGGACACCCCGGAGGTGCACTTCGTCGAGGCCTTCGGCCCCGTCACCTCCGTGCTCGGCTACACCGACGTCGACGACGCCGTGCGGCTCGCCGCGCTCGGCGGCGGCTCGCTCGTGGCGACCGTGTGCACGAACGACGGCGCGACCGCCGCCCGGTTCACCGCGGGCATCGGCTCGCACCACGGGCGCGTGCACTTCCTCAACCGCCAGGACGCGAAGACCTCCACCGGCCACGGCTCCCCCATGCCGCACCTGGTCCACGGCGGCCCCGGCCGCGCCGGCGGCGGCGAGGAGCTGGGCGGCGTGCGCGGCGTCAAGCACTACATGCAGCGCACCGCGATCCAGGGACCCCCGGACATCCTCACGGCGGTGACCGGGGTCTGGCACCGGGGCGCCGCGGCGAACACCGTGACCCGCGAGGCGGTCGAGAACGGCACCGGCGAGCACCCGTTCCGCAAGTCCCTGGAGACGCTGCGGATCGGCGACCAGTTCGCCTCCGAGCTGCGCACCGTGACCCTCGAGGACATCACCGAGTTCGCCGAGAAGACCGGCGACACCTTCTACGCGCACACCGACGAGGAGGCCGCCACGGCCAACCCGTTCTTCCCGCGCCGGGTGGCCCACGGCTACCTGCTGGTCTCCTGGGCCGCCGGGCTGTTCGTGGAGCCCGCCCCCGGTCCCGTCCTGGCGAACTACGGCCTGGAGAACCTGCGCTTCATCACGCCGGTGACCTACGACGACGCCATCCGGGTGACCCTCACCGCCAAGCAGATCACCCCGCGGGTCACCGACGAGTACGGCGAGGTCTGCTGGGACGCGATCCTGCACAACCAGCACGACGAGATCGTGGCGACCTACGACGTGCTGACCCTGGTCGCGAAGACCTGGCCCACCGCCTGACCCGGGCGAGACCCGCCCGGACTGTCGGGTCCCCACGAAGCACGCGATCCCTCACGCACCGGGCGTGGGGGATCGCGTGCTTCGGGGGGACCCGGCGGCGAGCGGCCTCCGCGGTCGGGGCTCGGCGGAGCGACCGGGCGAGGGCTCAGGAGGCCCGCAGCCCCGAGAAGGCGAGCGCGACCACGGTGTCGGCCAGTCCGTCGTCGCCCTTGTCCGGGTCCGGCCGGTACCAGTCGACGATCGAGTTGATCATGCCCAGGAGCAGCCGCGAGGCGGACCGGCCGCTGAGGTCGCGGCGCAGGTCGCCCTCCGCCTGCGCCTGCTCGATGAGCGCGCCGACCCGGCGGGTCACCGTGCGGCGGCGCTCGAGGGCCCGCGTCTCGACCTCCGAGTTGCCCCGCAGCCGCAGCAGCAGGGTCACGTACGGCATCTGCTCCACGAGCACGTGCACGGTCCCGCGGATCACCTGCTCGAGCCGCTCGACCGCCGGGGCCTCCGTCCGCTCGGCGGCGGCCAGGACCTCCTCGAGCGCGTCGAGGGCCCGGCCCAGCGCCTGCTCGAGGATCTCCTCCTTGGACTCCACGTGGTGGTAGATCGCGGACTTGGAGATCCCCAGGTGCTTGGACAGCGTGCCCATCGACGTGGCGTCGTAGCCGTGCACGTTGAAGACCTCCACGCACACGCCGAGCAGCGTCTCGCGGTCGTAGCCGGGCCGGCCCCGGCGCGGGGCCGCGCCGTCCGGAGGGGCGGGCGCCGGTGCGTGCGTCATGGGGACCTCGATCTCGGTGGGGACGGGCAGGACAACGATCTTATGCCGCGGCGGGCCCCCGAGCCGCCCCAGGGGCCCGCCGCGGCGCGGGTCGGCGCCGGGGCGTCACGCGTCCTTGCGGTGGTCGTAGACGCGGCGCAGCTTGCCGGAGGACCGGGCGAGGGTCCCCGGCTCGGCGATCCGGATCGAGGCCGAGGAGCCGATCTTCGTCTTGATGGCGTGCAGGAGCTTCTGGCCGCCCGCCTCGGCGGCCTCGACCGTCACCTGCTCGCGCCGCTCGATGTTGATGGTCATCTGGTCCATCCGGTGCGGGCGGGTGATCTCGAGCGTGAAGTGCGGGCTCAGCTCCGGCACCTGCAGGGCGAGCTCCTCGATCTGGGAGGGGAACAGGTTGACCCCGCGCAGGATGATCATGTCGTCGGAACGGCCCGTGATCCGGCCCATCCGCCGGTGCCCGGGCCGGTCCGTGCCGGGCAGCAGGCGGGTCAGGTCGTGGGTGCGGTAGCGGATGATCGGGAGGGCCTCCTTGGTGAGCGCCGTGAACACGAGCTCGCCGGGCCGGCCGGTGTCCTGGACCTCGTCCGTGAACGGGTCGATGATCTCGGGGCGGAAGTGGTCCTCCCAGATGTGCGAGCCGTCCTTGGACGCGGCGGACTCGCCGGCCACGCCGGGGCCCATGACCTCGGAGAGGCCGTAGATGTCGCACGCGTCGACGTCGAAGGCCGTCTCGATCTCCCGGCGCATCTCCTCGGTCCAGGGCTCCGCCCCGAGCACCGCGGTGCGCAGCGACGTCTCCCGCGGGTCCAGGCCGAGCTTCCTGAAGCCGTCGGCGATGGTCAGCAGGTAGGTGGGGGTCGAGAGGATGGCCTCGGGCTGGAAGTCCCGGATCATCTGGACCTGCTTCTCGGTCTGCCCGCCGGACATCGGGATGACGGCGCAGCCCAGGCGCTCGGCGCCGTAGTGGGCACCGAGCCCGCCCGTGAACAGACCGTAGCCGTAGGCGTTGTGCACCTTGTCCCCGGGGCGCACGCCCGAGAGCCGGAAGCAGCGGGCCACGAGGCCCGCCCAGGTGTCGATGTCGTTCTGCGTGTAGGCCACCACGGTGGGCTGCCCGGTGGTGCCGGAGGAGGCGTGGATCCGCCGGACCTCGGACATCGGCACCGCGAGGGACTTGAACGGATACGCCTTCCGCAGGAACTCCTTGTCCGTGTACGGGAAGAGCCGGAGGTCCTCGAGCTCCTTGAAGTCGCCGGGGTGCACGCCGTGCCCGTCGAAGAGCTCCGTGTAGGCGGCGACGTTCTCGTAGGCGTGGTGCAGGGTCCAGCGCAGCCGCTCGACCTGCAGGGACTCGATCTGGTCCCGGCTCATCGTCTCCTCGGGGTCCGGCCGCGACCGGTCCGCCGGGGCGGGGGCGGGGGTGTAGGGGTTCGGGACGGAGCACTCGGTCATGTCAGACTTCCTCGGGCTGCGGGGCGGACGGCTGGGCGGACTGCAGGACGGGCTGCGCGGCCGGGTCCCCGGCAGGGTCCTCGGCAGGGCGCTCCGCGGGCTTCGCCGCGCGGAGGGCGGGGTTGGGGATGGTGCGGCTGCGGCCCCGGAACTCGGCGATGAGCCGGCCGTCGGCCAGGACCTGGATGTCGTAGACGCCGCTGCGCCCCGCCTGGGCGCGCACGGTCCCCACGGCGGTGAGCTCCTGCCCGCGGTAGGCCGAGGCGAGGAAGTTGATGTCCACTCCCGCGGCCACCGTGATGGTGGTGCCGTCCCCGGCGGGGTCGTTGCAGGCGAGGGCGAAGCAGGTGTCCGCGAAGGCGAAGACCATGCCGCCGTGGGCGATGCCGAACCCGTTGAGCATCTCCTCCCGCAGGGTCATGCGGATCTGGGCGTGGCCGTACTCGGCACGGTCCACGGTGATGCCCATCCAGCGCGAGGTGTGGTCCCCCGCGAGGATCGGATGGCCCTGGGACATGTAACTCTCCTCACAGTTCACGACCGAATGTTCAGTAGACAATCCCACTCCGCCGCCCGTGTCAACCCGCACCGCCCCGGAGGAGCGTGGGGGCACGCCATCGGCGTCACCTGTTGACGCCACCCCCGGGGGCTTATATTCTGAACGAACGGTCAGTTAGTCGCGTGCGGCCCTCCCGCCCCGCGGCGCCATCTCGTCGGAAGAGGGACACCATGACTACGCAGAACACGGGGCTCCACGCCGTGCCCGCCGCGGACGCGGCCGAGCAGGCGGAGCTGGACCGCGCGGGCGAGGAGCACTTCGACCGCATCATCGCCGAGGACTCCCGGATCGAGCCGCGCGACTGGATGCCCGCCGCCTACCGCAAGACCCTGGTCCGCCAGGTCTCGCAGCACGCCCACTCCGAAATCATCGGCATGCAGCCGGAGGGCAACTGGATCTCCCGGGCGCCGTCCCTCAAGCGCAAGGCCATCCTCATGGCCAAGGTGCAGGACGAGGCCGGCCACGGGCTGTACCTCTACTCCGCCGCCGAGACCCTGGGCACCCCCCGCTCCGAGCTCAACCAGCAGCTGCTGGACGGCCGGGCCAAGTACTCCTCGATCTTCAACTACCCCGCGCGCACCTGGGCCGACATGGGCGCCATCGGCTGGCTCGTGGACGGCGCGGCGATCGCCAACCAGGTTCCGCTGTGCCGGGCCTCCTACGGCCCCTACGGCCGGGCCATGGTCCGCATCTGCAAGGAGGAGTCCTTCCACCAGCGCCAGGGCTGGGAGATCCTCTACGAGCTCTCCCACGGCACGCCCGCCCAGAAGCAGATGGCCCAGGACGCCGTGAACCGCTTCTACGGCCCCTCGCTGCAGATGTTCGGCCCCCCGGACGACGACTCGCCCAACTCGAAGCAGTCCATGGCGTGGAACATCAAGCGCTTCTCCAACGACGAGCTGCGCCAGCGCTTCGTGGACATGATCGTGGAGCAGGCCGCGGCACTGGACCTGACCCTGCCGGACCCGGACCTCAAGTGGAACGAGGAGCGCGGCCACTACGACTACGGACCGCTGGACTGGGACGAGTTCAAGGCCGTCGTCGGCGGCCGGGGCCCGTGCAACCTCCAGCGCATGCAGCGCCGCCGCACGGCGCACGAGGACGGCGCCTGGGTCCGCGAGGCCGCCGCCGCCTACGCCCGCAAGACCGCCGCGGAGCGCGCCTCCGCCGAACTCATCGGAGCCTGAGCATGAGCGATAACACCGTGAGCCCGATCGGCGCGCCCTCGGACGAGTGGCCCCTGTGGGAGGTGTTCGTGCGGTCCTCGCGCGGGCTCTCCCACGTCCACGCCGGATCCCTGCACGCCCCGGACGCCACGATGGCCGTGCGCAACGCCCGGGACCTCTACACCCGCCGCAACGAGGGGACCTCCGTGTGGGTGGTGCCCTCCGCGGCCATCACCGCCTCGGACCCCGACTCCAAGGGCGGGTTCTTCGAGTCCGCCCAGGGCAAGAGCTACCGCCACGCCACGTACTACACCAAGAGCGAAGGGGTGAAGCACCTGTGAGCTTCGCATCCCACGAGTCCGCGACCCGGCAGAGCGCGGGCGACGCCATCACCGCGGAGGACATCCGGGCCGGCGGCGCGAAGGCCCCCGAGGACGTGGCCCGCTACGCCCTGTACCTGGGCGACGACGCCCTGATGCTCGCCCAGCGCCTCGGCTGGTGGATCGCCCGGGCCCCGGAGCTCGAGGAGGACATCGCGCTGGCCAACATCGCCCTGGACCTGCTCGGGCACGCCCGCTTCCTGCTCACCTACGCGGGCACCGCGTGGGGGAAGACCGAGGACGACCTCGCCTACTTCCGCGACGAGGAGGAGTTCCGCTCCTGCCGCCTCGTGGAGCAGGAGAACGGCGACTTCGGGCAGACCATCGCCCGGCAGCTGATCTTCTCCTACTACCAGTACGAGCTCTACCGCCGCCTCGTCCGCTCCACCGACCCGACGCTCGCGGCCATCGCGGACAAGGCGCTCAAGGAGGTCGAGTACCACCAGGACCACGCGAGCCAGTGGATCCTGCGCCTGGGCCTCGGCACGGAGGAGTCCAAGCGCCGCGTCCAGGCCGGCCTCACCTACATGTGGCCCTACGTGGACGAGCTGTTCCACGACGACGAGCTCGTCGAGTCCCTCGGGGACGTCGCCGTGCTCCCGTCCTCCCTGCGCGCCGACTTCGACCGCCGGATCACCGCGATCCTCGACGAGGCGGGGCTGTCCGTCCCCGAGGTCCTGGGTGCCTGGGGCGGCGACCGCTCGGGGCAGTTCAGCGAGCAGCGCGGCCACATCCTCGCCGAGATGCAGGTGCTGGCCCGCCGGCATCCCGGCGCCACCTGGTGAGGAGGCGATGACGATGACCGGCTCCGAGCAGACGGGCGCCACGCAGGTGACCGGCCGCGAGCTGCGCCCCCGGGACGAGGCCGCCGGCCGCGTCTGGGACATCGCCGCCACGGTGAACGACCCCGAGGTCCCCGTGCTCTCCATCGCCGACCTCGGCATCCTGCGGGACGCCCGGCTGGAGGGCGCGCGCGCCGTCGTCGTCATCACCCCGACCTACTCCGGGTGCCCCGCGATGGAGACCATCACCACGGACGTCACCCGGGCGCTCAACGCCGAGGGCTACGACGACGTGCGGGTCGACCTCGTGCTGCAGCCGGCGTGGACCACGGACTGGATGAGCGACGAGGGCAGGCGCAAGCTCGACGAGTACGGCATCGCCCCGCCCAGCGGCCGGGCCGCCGCCGGCCCCGTCCGGCTGGGGCTCACCGTCAAGTGCCCGCGCTGCCACTCCCTGAACACCCGCGAGCTGACCCGCTTCGGGTCCACCGCCTGCAAGGCGCTCCACGTCTGCAACGAGTGCCTGGAACCCTTCGACTACTTCAAGGTGCACTGATGACCGAGATCACCACCCCCGCCCGGCGCCGGGCCACGTTCAACACCCTCGAGGTCTCCCAGGTCCGCAAGCTCACCGCGGACTCCGTCGAGGTGGCCTTCACGGTGCCCCCGGAGCTCGTGGACGACTACGACTACCTGCCCGGGCAGTACGTGGCGCTGCGCGCCCACATCGACGGGCAGGAGGTCCGCCGGTCCTACTCGATCTGCGCGGAGCCGCGGCCGGGCGAGATCCGGGTGGCGATCAAGCAGGACATCGGCGGGGTCTTCTCCACCTGGGCCAACAGCTCCCTGCGGGCCGGCGACACGCTCGACGTCATGAACCCGCAGGGCGCGTTCATCTCCAAGCTCGGGCTCACCAGCATGAACGACCCCGAGCGGCTCGCCGCCGAGGAGGTCGCCAAGAACGCGTCCGTCCACCTCGTGGCCTTCGCCGCGGGCTCCGGGATCACCCCGATCATGGCGATCGCCAAGGCCGTGCTGCGCGCCTCGGAGTCCTCCACGTTCGACCTCGTCTACGCGAACCGCTCCGCGATGGAGGTCATGTTCGCCGAGGAGCTCGGGGACCTCAAGGACAAGTACCCGTCCCGCCTGGCGGTCCACCACGTGCTCTCCCGCGAGCAGCGGATCAGCCCGCTGATGTCCGGGCGGATCGACGCCGACAAGCTCCAGGACATCCTGGACGAGGTGCTCCAGGTGGACCGGACGGACGAGTGGTTCCTGTGCGGGCCGTTCGAGCTCGTCCAGCTGTGCCGGGACACCCTCGCGGAGCGCGGCGTGCCGGAGGAGAAGATCCGCTTCGAGCTGTTCAGCACCGGCCGTCCCGAGACCCCCCAGGGGCAGCAGGGACGCGTGGTCCCGGCGGACCCGTCGGGCGAGAAGTACGACATCACCTTCACCCTGGACGGGCTCTCCTCCTCGATCGAGTCCCCCAAGAACGCCCAGGAGACCGTCCTCAACGCCGCCCTGCGGGTCCGCCCCGACGTCCCGTTCGCGTGCGCCGGCGGGGTGTGCGGCACGTGCCGCGCGAAGGTCGTCTCCGGGGAGTTCGTGATGGAGGAGAACTACGCCCTCGAGAAGGACGAGATCGAGAAGGGCTACGTGCTCACCTGCCAGACGCGTCCCACCTCCGAGCAGCTCACCGTCGACTTCGACGCCTGAGCCGCTCGCTCCGGGGGCCCGGCACCGTGCAGGTGCCGGGCCCCCGGGCCGTCCCGCCCCCAGTCCCGACCTCACCGAGGAGCAGCAGTGATCGACCTGACCATCGACGGATCCGTGGCCGAAGTGGTGCTGAACGCACCCGGCAGGATGAACGCCCTGGACGAGGCCGCGCTCACCGAGCTCGGCGACGCCTACGCCGAGGCGGCGCAGGCGGGCGTCCGCGCCCTCGTGCTGCGCGGCGAGGGCCGCGGCTTCTGCGCCGGCCGGGACATCTCCGCCGTGGACCCCGCGAGCGACGACGCCCACGGCTACCTGGCCGGGAAGGTCACCCCGCTGCTGCGCGCCATGACCCGGTTCCCCGCCCCGACGTTCGCCGCCGTGCAGGGCCCGTGCCTGGGTGTGGGGCTCGGCCTGGCGATCGCCACGGACGTGGTCTACGTCGCGGACAGCGCCAAGATCGGCTCCCCGTTCGCGAACCTCGGGGCGACCCTCGACTCGGGCGGGCACGCCCTGTTCACCGAGCGGCTCGGCGCCCACCGGACCCTGGACCTCATCTACACGGCCGAGCTGATGAGCGGCCAGGAGGCCGTGCGCTCCGGGCTGTTCAGCCGTTCGGTGCCCGCCGACGAGCTGCTCGAGCTCACCCGGGCCAAGGCGGCGGCCGTGGCCGAGGGCGCGACCGGCGCGTTCCTCGCCTCCCGCGAGCTCGTGGCCCAGATCCGCGACGAGCGCCTGGGGCTGTGGGAGTCCGTGGAGAACGAGAACCGGGTGCAGGGCGAGCTGTGCCGCAGCGCCGACTACGCCGAGGGCTTCGCCGCGTTCCAGCAGAAGCGCCCGCCGCGGTTCACCGGCGGCCGGTCCTGACCCGGGAGGACGGTCCCGCCGGGTCCGGCCCCGGGGCGCACGCGGGCCGGACCCGGGACGAACCGGGTTAAGCGGTCGGGGAACAGCCCGCCCGCTCCGCCGGGAGCCGGTTAACGTGGTGGGCATGACATCCACGGTGACCTCTTCGGTGTTCGACCTCTCCGGCTTCGACCGCTCCGTCCGCCCCCAGGACGACCTCTACCGCCACGTCAACGGCACCTGGCAGCGCCGGACCGAGATCCCCGACGACAAGCCGTCCGTGGGCGCGTTCATCGAGCTGCGGGACCAGGCGGAGGCCGCCGTGCGCGAGCTCATCACCCGTGCCCGCGCCGGGGACCCGGAGGCCGTGGAGTCCAAGATCGCGAACCTCTACGCGTCCTTCATGGACGAGGAGCGGATCGAGGCGCTCGGCGCCTCCCCCCTCGCCCCGGATCTCGCGGAGGTCGACGCCGTGGCGGACGTGCCCGGCCTGGTGCGCCACCTGGGCCGGATGATCCGCCGCGGTGCGGGCGGCCTGGTCGGCGTGGACGTCGACGCCGACCCGGGCGACCCCGAGCGCCAGCTCGTGTTCGTGGGGCAGTCGGGGCTGGGCCTGCCCGACGAGGAGTACTACCGGGACGACCAGCACGCCGCGATCCGCGGGAAGTACCTGGAGCACGTGCGGACCATGCTGTCCCTGGCCGGGGTCGAGGACGCCGAGGAGCAGGCCCGCGCCGTGGTGGACCTCGAGACGCGGATCGCCGCCCACCACTGGGACAAGGTCACGGTCCGCGACCTCACCAAGATGTACAACCCCATGGGCTTCGAGGAGCTCGCGGCCTCCGCCGCGGTCCTCGACTGGCGGCTCCTGGCCGAGGGCGCGGAGCTGCCCGCGACGGCGCTGCGCACCGTGGTCAACGCCCAGCCGAGCTTCTTCACCGGGGTCGAGGAGCTGCTCGTCGACGAGCTGCTGCCGGCCTGGCGGTCCTGGGCCCGCTGGCACCTGGTCTCCGCGCGCGCCTCCTACCTGTCCTCCGCGTTCGTCGAGGAGGACTTCGCCTTCTACGGCACCGTGCTCTCGGGGACCCCGCGGCTCAAGGACCGCTGGAAGCGCGGGGTCGAGCTCGTCAACGGGGTCCTCGGCGAGGCCGTGGGCGAGCTCTACGTCGCCGCGCACTTCTCCCCCACCGCCAAGGAGCGGATGGACGAGCTCGTGGCCAACCTCCTGGAGGCCTACCGCGTCTCGATCACGGGCCTGGACTGGATGACCGAGGAGACCCGCCAGGAGGCGCTGAAGAAGCTCTCCCAGTTCACCCCGAAGATCGGCTACCCGGAGCAGTGGAAGGACTACTCCTCCCTGCGGATCGACCCCGAGGACCTCGTGGGCAACCGGATCCGCACCACGGAGTTCCGGCTCGCCGAGCTCGTCCGCAAGGCGGGCCAACCGGTGGAGAAGCACGAGTGGCTCATGACCCCGCAGACGGTCAACGCCTACTACCACCCGCTGCGCAACGAGATCGTCTTCCCGGCCGCGATCCTGCAGCCCCCGTTCTTCGACGAGGACGCCGACGACGCCGTGAACTACGGCGCGATCGGCTCCGTGATCGGCCACGAGATCGGCCACGGCTTCGACGACAAGGGCTCGACCTGCGACGGCGACGGCCGGCTGCGCAACTGGTGGACCGACGCCGACCGGCAGGCCTTCGAGGAGCGCACGGCGGAGCTGGTGCGCCAGTACGACCGCCTGGTCCCGGAGCAGCTCGCGGAGGAGGGCACGCACGTCAACGGCGAGCTCACCCTCGGGGAGAACATCGGGGACCTGGGCGGGCTCACGATCGCCCACCAGGCGTGGCGGATGTCCCGGGAGACCGGCAGCGCCTTCGGCCCCGGGGAGCTGATCGACGGCTACAGCCCCGAGCAGCGACTCTTCCTGTCCTGGGCCTACGTGTGGCAGCAGAAGTCCCGCGACGAGGCGCTGCGCCACCGCATCGCCACCGACCCGCACTCCCCCAACGAGTTCCGGGCGAACCAGACGGTCCGCAACGTCCCCGCGTTCTACGAGGCGTTCGGGGTGCGGGAGACGGACGCGCTGTGGCTGCCCGAGGTGGAGCGCGTGCGCATCTGGTGACCGGGGGCCGGGATCCGTCCCGGCCCCCGGCTCAGCCGCCGGAGCTGACCAGGAACACGACGGCGACCAGCCACAGGACGAGGAACAGCACCAGGATGCCGAGCAGGACGGTGCCGACCCAGCCGAGCACCCGCCCGGGAACGGCGGGGGTGCCGAGCTTCTCGGCCTCGCGCGCCTGCCAGATCGCGAAGGGACCCAGCAGAGGCAGCACCACCACGCTCAGGATGCCGAGGATCAGCGCGGTGTCGGCGTGGCTGCGGCCCACGGCGAAGCGCTCCGCCTGCCACGGCGGGGGCGGGCCCCACGGGGTCGTCGGGCCCCACGGGGTCGTCGGGCCGCCCGGGGTCGTCAGGCCGCCCGGGGTCGTCGGGCCGCCGCCGGCGTGCCCGGACCCGCCGGGGCCGTCCGGGCGCGGCGGGGCATCGGAGCGGTCGTCGTCCACGGGGTCCTCCAGGGCTCGTCGGTGCGGTCGGTCAGGCCGGTCGGTCGGTCGGGGCGGCGGCCGCCTCAGCCCTCGTCGGAGGGCAGCAGCTCCGCCGGGCCGAACCGGCGGTTCGCGATCACGGGCACGGTCTCGCGCACCTCGGCGATGCGCTCCCGCGTGACGTCGGCGGTCAGCACGGTCTCGTCCTCCCCGGCCTCGGCGACCACCACGCCGAGCGGGTCGAGCACCGCAGAGCGGCCCACCGTGTGCTCGGAGCAGGTGTCCGCGGCCGCGACCCAGACGGTGTTCTCGATCGCGCGGGCCTTGAGCAGCGCCTGCCAGTGGTCCACCTTGTGCTCGCCGGCGAACCAGGCCGCGGGCACGGTGAGCAGCTCCGCCCCGGCGTCGACCACGGCACGGCAGATCTCGGGGAAGCGCAGGTCGTAGCAGGTGATCATGCCGACCGCGAGCTCCCCGATCCGCACCACCGTGACGCCCTTGTCCCCCGGGCGGATCCGGTCGGACTCCCGGTGGCTGAAGGCGTCGTAGAGGTGGAGCTTGCGGTACGTGCCGAGGATCGCGCCCTGCGCGTCCACGGCCACGAGCGTGTTGTAGGGTCGCCCGTCCGCGGAGCCCTCGTAGCCGCCCGCGATCACGGCGACGCCGGTCTGCGCGGCCAGGAAGGACAGCTGCTGGACGAACCCGGACCAGCCGCGCAGGACCAGCTCCTCGAAGTCCTCCCCGAGGAGCCGCTCGGAGAACATGGCCTCCTCCGGGAACACCACCAGTTGCGCCCCGCCGGCCGCGGCCCGCTCAGCGAGCCGGCGCATGGTCCGCAGGTTCTCGGCCGTGTCGGCGGTGGGTGCGAACTGTCCGACGGCGATCTTCACGGGTGTCCTCCTCGGGGGTCGCGGCTGGAGCTCCCACTGTATCCGCGACCGGTGCCTCCGCGACCGGCCCGTGCCCCCGACTGTGCCCCCGCCCCTGGCACAGCTCGCGGCACGGCCCGTGGCAGGATGGGGCCGACACGACCGCGCGAGCGAAGGGCAGGCGATGGGCGAGCAGTCCGAGACCCCGGGGCGACGCCGGCTGTCCGAGCGCGTGCTCGGCGGCGGCACCGCACCCGACCCCCGGTTCACGCTGGCCAACGAGCGCACGTTCCTCGCCTGGATCCGGACCGCGCTCGCGTTCCTGGCCGGCGGGATCGCCATCGAGGCGTTCACCGCGGACCTGTTCGACGACGGCGTGCGGAAGTTCCTCGCAATCGTGCTGCTGGTGCTGAGCATGCTCCTCAGCGCGGGCGCCACGTTCCGCTGGATCGGGGTGGAGCGGAGCATGCGGCGCCAGGCCCCGCTGCCCCTGCCCCTGATCGCACCGGTGCTCGCGGTGGGCGGGGCGATCGCGGCGGGAGTGCTCGTCGTCGTCGTCCTGCAGGGCTGAGATGCCCCGCCCGCAGCTCCGCCGCCCTCCGGGGCCCCCGGACCCCCCGCGGCCGCCGCACGGGGACCCCGGGCTGCAGCCGGAGCGCACCACGATGGCCTGGGGCCGGACCCTGATGTCCTTCGTGGTGGTCTCGGCGATCTTCCTGCGCTGGCTGCCGCACCACGGGCCGTTCGTGCTGGTGCTGTTCGGCCTGGCGGTCCTCACGGCGGCGGCGATCTACGTCACGCAGCGCCCCCGCTACGTCCGCAGCGCCCGCGGCATCGTCGAGGAGGGCACCGAGCCGGAGGTCGGGGCCGTGCTGGCGACCTCGGCCGCGATGCTCGCCCTCGGCGCCCTCGGCATCTGGGTGGTGCTGGTCCTCGTCTGAGCGTTCCCCTGCCCCGCCCACGAGGTCGCCGGCACGTGCGACCTCGGGGACGGGATCAGTTGATGAGGTCGCGCACCACGATGGTGTCGTCGCGGTCCGGGCCCACGCCGATCGCGGACATCCGGGTGCCGCTCATCGACTCGAGCGCCTCGACGTAGGCCCGGGCGTTCGCCGGCAGGTCCTCCAGGGTGCGGCAGCCGGTGATGTTCTCCTCCCACCCGGCGAAGTGCTCGAAGATCGGCTTCGCGTGGTGGAACTCGGTCTGGGTCATCGGCATCTCGTCGTGCCGGACGCCGTCGACGTCGTAGGCCACGCACACCGGGATCTGCTCGATGCCGGTGAGGACGTCGAGCTTGGTGAGGAAGTAGTCGGTGAAGCCGTTGATCCGGGAGGCGTGGCGGGCCATCACGGCGTCGTACCAGCCGGTGCGGCGGGGACGGCCCGTGTTGACGCCGAACTCGCCGCCGGTGGTGCGCAGCTGCTCGCCCATCTCGTCGAAGAGCTCGGTGGGGAACGGCCCGGCGCCCACGCGGGTGGTGTAGGCCTTGATGATGCCGATCGCCCGGGTGATGCGGGTCGGCCCGATGCCCGAGCCCACGGACGCGCCGCCCGCTGTGGGGTTGGAGGACGTCACGAACGGGTAGGTGCCGTGGTCGACGTCGAGGAAGGTCGCCTGGCCGCCCTCCATGAGCACCACCTTGTCCTCGTCGAGGGCCTGGTTGAGCAGGTAGGTCGAGTCCACGATCATCGGGGCGAGCCGGTCGGCGTAGCCCAGGAAGTACTGCACGACCTCCTCGACGTCGATGTCCCGGCGGTTGTAGAGCTTCACGAGCAGCTCGTTCTTCTGCCGCAGCGCGCCCTCGATCTTCTGCCGCAGGATCGACTCGTCCAGGACGTCCTGGACGCGGATGCCGAGCCGGCCGACCTTGTCCATGTAGGCGGGTCCGATGCCGCGGCCCGTGGTGCCGATCGCCCGCTTGCCGAGGAAGCGCTCCGAGACCTGGTCCATCGTCTGGTGGTACGGGGCCACCAGGTGGGCGTTCGCGGAGACGCGCAGCCGGGAGGTGTCCGCCCCGCGCGCCTCAAGGCCGTCGATCTCCTCGAAGAGGGCCTGGGGATTGACGACGACGCCGTTGCCGATCACGGGGACGGCGTTGGGGCTCAGGATGCCCGCCGGCAGGAGCTTGAGCTCGAACTTGTCGCCGCCCACCACCACGGTGTGCCCCGCGTTGTTGCCGCCGTTGGGCTTGACCACGTAGTCCACGCGGCCTCCCAGCAGGTCGGTGGCCTTGCCCTTGCCCTCGTCGCCCCACTGGGCGCCGACGATCACGATTGCTGGCATTGAACGACTCTCCTGCCTGGATGGAACGGGACTTCTCCCGCGGGCCCCGGCGGAGGCGCGCACCGGCCGGGCACGACAACGCCCGTGCGTCGGCCCGCTCCCACCCGCGCGACCGGGACGGCGCGACGCCGGCAGGAGGAGACCCAGGGGCTCGTACCGTGCAAGTCTAGCGGGCCGTGACCCGGGACCGACATCCGCCGCCCCGTCCGGCGGCCGCCGCGGTCCGATACCCTCGATGCTCATGAGTTCCCCTTCCACGTGGACCCCGGGCGGGTCCCCGTCCTCCGCGCCCGCGGCCGCCCCGGGCACCCACCTCAAGGCCCGGCACCTCGTGATGATGGCCCTGGGCAGCGCGATCGGCACCGGCCTGTTCATCGGCACGGGCGCCGCGATCCGCACCGCCGGGCCGGCGGTGCTGCTGTCCTTCCTGGTGGCGTGCGTGCTGCTCGTGCTCGTGATGCGGGCGCTGGGCGAGATGGCCGCCGCGGACCCGTCCCCCGGCGCGTTCTCCACCTACGCCGAGAAGGCCATGGGCCGCACCGTGGGACGCACCCTCGGCTGGCTGTGGTGGGCGCAGATCGTGGTGGTGGTCGCGGCGGAGGCCACGGCCGCGGCCCAGCTGCTCGCGGAGCTGTGGCCGGTGGCCGAGCAGTGGGTGCTGGCGCTGCTGTTCATGGTGGTGTTCACGGCGATCAACCTGGTGCGGGTGCGCACGCTCGGGGAGACCGAGTTCTGGTTCGCGCTGATGAAGGTGCTCGCGGTGCTGGCCTTCCTCGCGGTCGGGATCGCCGTGCTCCTGGGCCTGACCGAGGAGCCCTCCCCGGGGCTCGCGAACCTCACCGCCCACGGCGGCTTCCTGCCCCACGGCCCCACCGGGGTGGCCGCCGCGCTGCTCGTGGTGGTCTTCGCGTTCGGCGGCACGGAGCTCGTGACCATCGCCGCCGCGGAGACCGAGGACCCGCAGCGCAACGTGGCCCGCGCCGTGCGCACCATCCTGGTCCGGATCCTCGTCTTCTACGTGGGCGCCGTGACCGTCATGGTCCTGGTGCTGCCGTGGAACGACGAGCAGCTCTCGGTCAGCCCGTTCGTGGCCGTGCTGGAGACCGCCGGGGTGCCCGGCGCGGACGTGCTGATGGCCGTGGTCATCATCCTGGCGCTGCTCTCGGCCCTCAACGCGAACATCTACGGCGCGTCCCGGATGCTCTGGTCGCTGGCCCGCCGCGGCTCGGCGCCGCGGGCCTTCGCCGACGTCTCCGACCGCGGGGTCCCCCGGAGCGCGGTGGTCGTCTCCGTGCTCTTCGGCTTCGCCGCCGTGGTGCTCAACTACCTGTGGCCCGAGACCGTGCTGCTGTGGATGCTCAACACCGTGGGCGCGACCTGCCTGGTCGTCTGGGGGCTCGCGCTGGTCTCGCAGATCGTCCTGCGCCGCCGCGCGGACCGGGACGGCACCGAGCTGCCCCTGCGGATGTGGGCCTTCCCGTGGCTGTCGTACCTGGCGCTGGCGCTCCTCGCCGGGATCGTCCTGCTCGGGCTGCTCGACGGCGCCGTGCGGGGCCAGCTCCTGCTCACGGCCGGGCTGGTGGCGCTCATCGCCCTGGCCTCGAAGGTGCTCGGCCGCCGGGCCGAGCAGGCCCCGCAGGACTGATCCGGCGGAGCCGCGGCCCCGCCGGGGCCACGGGCACAGGACATGCCGCGGTGCGCGGCCGTCACCGGCGCCGGTGACGGTGTCAGAGGCGGTGCTCCGGCGGGATCAGCGGGCGCTCGGCGCGGACCCGCAGCTCCTGGACCGCCCACGAGTTGCCGTCGGGGTCGCTGAAGCCGAAGACGGTGCCGCCGTCCCGCTCGTCGAGCACCGTGATCCCGCTCACCTCCACGCCCCGGGACAGCAGCTCCTCGCGGGCCGCCCGGGCGTCCGCGACCACCAGCTGGAGCCCGCGCAGGGACCCGGGGGCCATCTCCCGGTGGGCGGGGAGGTTGCCCACCACGATCGAGCAGCCGGACCCGGGCGGGGTCAGCTGGGCGATGTCCATCTGCTCGGTGGTGGTGTGGTGGTCGAGGTGGAAGCCGACCTGGTCCCGGTAGAACTCCACGGCCCGGTCGACGTCGCGCACCGGCACCAGCACCACCTCGAGCGTCCAGTCCACGGTCAGGCCCCGCCCTGCGCGGTCCGCCCGCCCAGCAGCTCCTCGAGCCGCTCGTAGCCCTCGGCCACGCCCTTCTCCATGCCGGATCCGACCATCCCGTCGCGGGCCTCCTGGGACGCGTGGACGGTGTGCCCGCGCAGCCGGCACCGGCCGTCGCCCAGGTCCTCGAAATGCAGGTACTCCAGGTCCACGGCGTCGGGCCAGCCCTCGTACTCGAAGGTCTGGACCACGAGCTCGTTCTCGCGCACCGTGTGGAAGACGCCGCGGAAGGCGTACTCCTCGGTGCTGTCCTCGCCGCGCTGGACGAACCGGTAGGCGCCGCCGGGGCGGAACTCGAAGCCGTCGATCCGGGTCCGCAGCCCGCGCGGCCCGATCCACTGCCGGAACAGCTCGGGGTCGGCGTGGGCGCGGAAGACGTCGGCCACGGGGTGGTCGAACTCGCGCTCGAAGTCGATGAAGGGCAGGCCGTCGGGGACGGTCAGGTGCAGGGCGTGTCCCATGGTTCAGTCCTGGGTGTGCTCGCCGCGGTCCGCGGCTCGGGTGTCGAGCACGGCGTCGAGGCGGCGGAACTGCTCCTCCCGGACCAGCCGGTACCGGTCGATCCACGCGGTGAGCGCCTCGAGCCGTGCGGGGTCCAGGTGGACGGGCCGGCGCTGAGCGTCACGGGTGCGCGTGACGAGCTGCGCCTGCTCGAGGACCTGGATGTGCTTCGAGACCGCCTGGAGGGAGATCGCGAAGGGTTCCGCCAGTTCGGTGACCGTGGCCGGGCCGCGGCTGAGCCGGGCGACGATGCGGCGGCGGACCGGGTCGGCCAGGGCCAGGAAGGCCCTGTCGAGCTCGTCGTCGCCGGGATCCACGGTGTTCGTCAACTGATTCCTTGATCAACCTGTTGGTTGTCAAAGACTAGGCCGCCCGCCCCGGCCCGGCAAGACCCGAGACCGGATCGTGACGGCCCCGGACCTGCGCTCCTCATGGGCCTCGCCGCCGGTGCGTCGTCGCGCGTCCGTGTTGCGTCCTGTGACGCCGCGGTCGTCACAGTCGGCGCACCGGCGTCTTCTGGGCGCCCGCACTTGGCAGCGCGGCGGGGCAGCCGCTGGAATGGGTCCTGCATCTATCCAGAGCGGCCGAGAGACCTGGCTCGTCGACGCCGCAGCAACCATCCGCGCCCCCGCCACGGGGTGCGCGGAACGGTGCTCCCGCCAGGACCGATGGAGCTGTCGCAGCCTCCCGGGTCCACTCCGGGACGGCTGCTGCCCTCCCTCGGGGTGACCCTTGGAGGAAGAACGTGACACCACGCCCGACCGCCCGGCCGGCGCCGCCGTCCCTGTCCTACGAGCTCTATCCGCCGCGCAGCGCGGCGAGCGCCGACACGCTGCTGCGGACCATCGAGGAGCTCGAGCCCACCCGTCCCGACCACGTCTCGGTGACGTACAGCGGGGACGAGCAGCGCCGGGACAGCTCGCTCGCCCTGCTCGACCACCTCCTGGCGCGCACGAGCCTGCGGCCCCTGGCCCACCTGACGTGCGTCGGCAGCACCCGGGCCGAGCTGGAGCAGACCGTGGCCGCACTGGTCCGCCGCGGCGTCCGGGGCGTCCTGGCCCTGCGCGGCGACCTCGACCCGGGGGCCGAGCCGGGCGAGCTGCGGCACGCCGGCGAGCTCGTGGAGCTCGTGCGCGAGGTCGAGCAGCGCCACACCGCGGCCCTGGCGGCCGGCCGGCTCGCCGTGGGCGTGGCCGCCTACCCGACCCGGCACCCGGAGTCGCCGTCCTTCCGGCACGACGTCGAGGTGCTGCTGGCCAAGCAGCGCTCCGGGGCGGACTTCGCGATCACGCAGGTCTACTTCCGCCCGCAGCGCTACGAGCGCCTGGTCGCGGCGGCGCGGGCGGCCGGGGTGACGATCCCGATCGTCCCGGGGATCATGCCGGTCACCGACCCGCGGCGGCTCCGGACGCTGTGCCGGCTGGCGGGCCTGGCGCCCCACCCGGGCCTGGCCGCCGCGCTGGAGGACGCGCCCGGTCCTGCCGAGCGGCACCGCGCCGGCGTGGCCTTCGCGGCGCGGCTGGCCCGCGCCGCCCTGGACGCCGGCGCCCCCGGGCTGCACCTCTACACCTTCAACGAGCACCGGGCCGCGCTCGACCTGCTGGAGCACGTGGACCTCCCGCGCGTCCCGCACGTGCCCGTCGCGCTCGAGGACCTCCTGCTCCCCGCCTGAGCACGCGCCCACCCACCGTTCCGCACGACCCCTCGACACCTCTTCAGGAGACCACCATGACCACTGTCCCGTTCCCCGCCGCCACCATCACCGGCTACCCCCGGATCGGCCGCCGCCGCGAGCTTAAGAAGGCCCTGGAGGACTACTGGGCCGGGCGCTCGACCCGCGAGGAGCTCGAGTCGGCGGCCGCCGACCTGCAGCTGGCGACCCACCGCCGGCTCGTGGAGCTGGGCCTCGGCGCCCGGGACTCGTCCCTGCCCGCGGCGTTCCCCCTCTACGACCAGGTCCTGGACACCACCGTGGCCCTCGGGGCGGTGCCGGCCCGCTTCGCCGACCTCGCCGACGCCGAGGGCCGGCTCGGCCTCGACGCGAGCTTCGTGCTGGCCCGCGGCGACGCCGGGCGCGCTCCCCTCGAGCTGACCAAGTGGTTCGACACCAACTACCACTACCTCGTGCCCGAGATCGGCCCGGAGACCCCGCTCCGCGCCACCGCCGACCGGCTCGTGGCCGACGTCCGCCGCGCCGCCGCGCACGGCTTCACCGTCCGCCCGGTCCTCGTGGGCCCGGTGTCCTTCCTCCTCCTCGCCAAGGCCGACGACGACGCCCCCGCGGGCTTCGACCCGCTGCAGCGGCTCCCCGAGCTGCTGCCCGTGTACGCGCGGCTGCTCCAGGAGCTCGCCGCCGCCGGCGCGGACTGGGTGCAGCTGGAGGAGCCGGCCCTCGTGGCGGACCAGGACGTCCCCGGCGAGCAGCTCGCCTCGTCCGTGTGGGACGCCTACACGGGCCTGACCGCCGTGACCGGGCGCCCGCAGCTGTTCGTCACCACGTCCTACGGCTCCCCCGGGCCGCTGCTGCACCCGCTGGCCTGCTCCGGGGTGGAGGCCCTGCACCTCGACCTCGTCAAGGGCGCCGCCCCCACCGCCGAGGAGCTGGAGCTCTTCCGGGGCGAGGACTCCGCCGTGCTCGTGGCCGGCGCCGTGGACGGGCACAACGTGTGGCGGGCCGACCTGGCCGGCCGGCTCGACCAGCTCGCGGAGCTGGCCCGCGGGGGCGCCCA
Source organism: Kocuria salina (assembly GCF_013368965.1). Lineage (NCBI taxonomy): Bacteria > Bacillati > Actinomycetota > Actinomycetes > Micrococcales > Micrococcaceae > Kocuria > Kocuria salina. The sequence continues at coordinate 226,981 of NZ_SSSF01000002.1, read as the reverse complement.
GGTGTCCGTGGCCTCCTCCACGTCCCTGTTCCACGTCCCGCACGACGTGGCCGAGGAGACCCGGCTGGACCCGCAGCTGCGGAGCTGGCTCGCCTTCGCCGACCAGAAGGTCGGCGAGATCGTCACCCTGGCCCGCGGTCTCGCCGCCGGGACGGAGGCGGTCGCGCCGGAGCTGGCCGAGGCCGCCGAGGCCCGCCGCACCCGGCAGGACGCCGCAGGGGTCCGGGACGCGGCCGTGCGCGAGCGCGCCGGGTCGCTGACCGCCGCGGACATCGGACGGTCGGCCGCGGAGGTCCGCCGGAGCGCCCAGGAGGGCCGGGCCTTCACGGCCTCCGGCCCCCTGCCTCCGCTGCCCACCACCACGATCGGATCCTTCCCCCAGACCGCGGAGGTCCGTGCCGCCCGCGCCCGGCACCGCGCCGGCGCCCTGACGGACGCGCAGTACGACGCCTTCCTGCGGGAGGAGATCGAGCGGGTCGTGCGGCTGCAGGAGGAGCTGGGCCTGGACGTGCTGGTGCACGGCGAGCCGGAGCGCAACGACATGGTCCAGTACTTCGCCGAGCACCTCGACGGCTTCGCGACCACCGTCCACGGCTGGGTCCAGTCCTACGGCTCCCGCTGTACCCGCCCGTCGATCCTGTGGGGCGACGTCAGCCGGGAGGGTCCGGGCCTGCGCGGCGAGGCGTTCACGGTGCCGTGGATCGGCCACGCCCAGTCCCTCACCGACAAGCCGGTCAAGGGCATGCTGACGGGCCCGGTGACGATCCTCGCGTGGTCCTTCGTGCGCGACGACCAGCCGCTCGGCGAGACGGCGAACCAGGTGGCGCTCGCGCTGCGGGACGAGGTCGCGGACCTCGAGGCCGCCGGGATCGGGATCATCCAGGTGGACGAGCCGGCGCTGCGGGAGCTGCTGCCGCTGCGCCGCGCGGACCAGCCCGCCTACCTCGGCTGGTCGGTGGACGCGTTCCGCCTGGCCACCTCGGGGGTGCGGGACGAGACCCAGATCCACACCCACCTGTGCTACTCGGAGTTCGGCGAGGTGGTGGGGGCGATCGACGGCCTGGACGCCGACGTCACGAGCATCGAGGCGGCCCGGTCCCGGATGGAGGTGCTGACCGACCTCGAGGCCGCCGGCTTCTCCCGGGGCATCGGGCCGGGCGTGTGGGACATCCACTCCCCGCGCGTGCCCTCCCAGGAGGAGATCGAGCAGCTGCTCGAGCGGGCCCTCGAGCACGTCCCGGCGCGGACCCTGTGGGTCAACCCGGACTGCGGCCTGAAGACCCGCGGCTACGAGGAGACGAGGGCGTCGCTGGAGCACCTCGTGGCGGCGGCCCGGACGGCGCGCGAGCGGGTGGCGCAGCCCGCCGGCCGGCCGCTGATCGTCCAGCACGGCACCCGCGGCTGACCCCGGGCGCACCGGCCGACCCGCGGGAGCCCGCGTGACCACGAACGTCCGTGGTCACGCGGGCTCCCGCGGGTCAGGAGGCGGCGCCGGGGCGCGGGCCGGCGCCGCCGGCCGGGCCGGTCCGGGCGGCCAGCCGGGCGAACGGGCCGCCGGCCGCGCGCAGCTCCCGCGGCGCGCCCCGCTCGACGATGCGTCCGCCCTCGAGCACCACGACCTGGTCGGCGTTCTCGACCGTGGAGAGCCGGTGCGCGATGGTCAGGGTCGTGCGGCCGGCGGCCAGCCGGTCGAGGGCCTCCTGGACCTGCGCCTCGGTGGTGTTGTCCAGCGCGCTGGTGGCCTCGTCGAGGACCAGCACGGGCGGGTTGCGCAGCACGGTCCGGGCGATGGCCAGGCGCTGCTGCTCCCCGCCGGAGAAGCGGTGGCCGCGCGCGCCGACCACGGTGTCCAGCCCATCCGGCAGCCCGGCGACGGTGTCGGCGACGCGCGCGGCGCCCAGGGCGGCCCACAGCTCGGCGTCGGAGGCGTCCGGATCGGCCAGCAGCAGGTTCGCGCGCACCGTGGCGTGCACCAGGTAGGTCTCCTGGGAGACGACGCCCACGATCCGGGCGAGGTCCGCCGGATCGATCTCCCGCACGTCGACGCCGTCGATCGTCACCCTGCCGCGGGCGACGTCGTTGAGCCGCGGCAGCAGGGAGCCGAGGGTGCTCTTGCCCGAGCCGGTGGGTCCGACCACCGCCGTGGTGGTGCCCGCCGGCAGCACCAGGTCGAGCTCGTGCAGGACGTCGGCCCCGTCGTCGTAGGCGTGGCGCACGCCCTCGAACCGGACCTCGCCGCGCACGGCGGCCGGGTCCAGCCGGACGGGCGCGGCGGGCGGGACGATCTGCGGCTCGAGGTCGAGGTACTCGAAGATCCTGCTGAAGAAGGCCAGCGCGGACACCCACTGCACGCCGATGTTCAGCAGACCCATGACGGGCCGGAAGATGGTCCCCTGCAGGGCGGTGAACGCCACGAGGGTGCCGATGGTCATGCCGCCGCTGGTGGCCGGGAAGCCGGCGGCCAGGTAGATCACGGCGGGGATGGCGGCGAAGACGATCTGCATGGTGGCCATCCGCCAGCGCCCGGCCAGCTGGCTGCGCAGCTCCAGGCCCACGAGCCGGTCGGAGCGCTCGGTGAAGCGCTCCGCGTCCCGCGCGGTGGTGCCCAGGGTCTTGGCCAGGCGGACCCCCGAGACGGACAGCCCCTCCTCCACCTGGGTGTGGAGCGCGGCGAGCTCCCGCTGGCGCTCGTCGGTGACGTCCCGGCGGATCAGGGCCACGCGGCGGGAGAGCCAGATCGCCGGCGGCAGCACCACCAGGGAGACGAGGCTCATCGCCGGGGACAGCGCCACCATGGCCACGGCCGTCGCCACGGCGGTGGTGAGGTTGGACGCCACGCCCGTGGCGGAGCTGGTGACCACGGACTGCATCCCCGCGATGTCGTGCGTGAGCCGCGACTGCACCTCCCCGCCCCGGGTCCGGGTGAAGAACCCCAGCGACTGGGCCTGCAGGTGGGTGAAGAGCTGCACGCGCAGCGCGTGCATCACCTGCTGGCCCATGGCGGTGGCCTTCCAGGTCTGGACCACGCCGATCACGGAGGTGAGCGCCGCGACCCCGACCATCGAGGCGGTCAGCACCACCAGCAGGCGGGTGTCGCCGCTCGGCAGGGCGTCGTCGATCACGCCGCGGACCAGGAACGGCTGGGCGAGGTTGACGACCGAGGACGCGGTGATGAGCACGACGACGAGCGCGATCGTGCCCCGGTGCGGGGCGAACAGCGCCGCGATCCGGCGCGGGCTGACGGGGTGCCGGGCGAGCTGCGTCCGGTCCGCGGGGTTCCGGCGCGCAGGCCGACCTCCGCCCCCGCCGCCTCCGGGGCCGGCGCCGGGCAGGACGCCCGGGCTGTCGGCCGGGGTGCCTCCGCCGTCGTGCGCCGGGGTGCGGACGCGCGCGGGGTGCTGGGTCGTCGCCATGGGATCCTCCTCGGGAACTATCAAGGAGGTTACCTCTCTATGAGGTAACCCGCAACGGGGATAGGATGACGCCATGCCCTACGACGCTCCCGATCCGGCCCGCCTGGGGGACCTGCTGCACGCCGTCTTCCGCCGGCTGCGCCGCCGGTGGGCCGAGCAGCTGGCCCCCTTCGGACTGACCCCGCACCAGTTCCGGGCGCTCGACGCCCTCGCCGGATGTGCCGGTGAGCCGGGGCACCGGCAAGGCCCGGCCGGGACCTGCCGCCACGGCGGCGGGTCCGCCAGCCTGCGGGTGAAGGACCTCGCCGAGGCCCTGCGCATCGCCCCGCGGTCCGCCACGGAGGTGGTGGACCTGCTCGAGCAGAAGGGGCTCGTGGAACGGGTCCCGGACCCGTCCGACCGGCGGGCCACACTGGTGGCGCTGACGCCCCGGGGCACCGGCCTGCGCGAGCGGGTCCGGGAGGACCGGCGCCGGGAGTCCGAGGAGTACTTCTCGCGGCTGGCCCCGGAGGACCGGGTCGAGCTGGAGCGGCTGCTCCGCCTGCTCACGGCGGACGGCCCGGCGCCGGACTGAGCCCCGGCGGGACGTCCGCCGGGACTCAGTCCAGCTGCGCGGGCAGGTCCGCGAAGGCCTCCGCCACCCCGGCGTGCCGGATCCGCCCGGCGGCCGTGTTGAGCCCGGCCGCGAACTCCGGATCGGCGGCCAGGGCCTGCTCCGGGCCGCGGGCCAGGCGCCGCAGATAGGGCGTGGTGGCGTTGGCGAGGGCCCGGGTCGCGGTGCGCGGCACGGCGCCGGGCATGTTCGCCACGCAGTAGTGGGTGATGCCGTCCACCTCGAACGTCGGGTCGTCGTAGGTGGTCGGGTGGGAGGTCTCGAAGCACCCGCCCTGGTCGATGGCGACGTCCACGAGCAGGGCGTGGTCGTGCAGCACCGCGAGGTGCTCGCGGCGCACGAGCTTGGGCGCCGCCGCCCCCGGGACGAGCACCGCCCCGATCACCACGTCCGCCCCGGAGATCTCCTCCTCGAGCACGTGCTCGTCGCTCATCAGCACGCGGGCCCGGTGCCCGAGCAGGTCGGTGAGCTCGCGGATCCGCACGCCGTTGGCGTCGAGCACCGTGACGTCGGCCATCAGCCCCGAGGCCATCAGGGCGGCCTGCGTGCCCACGACCCCGCCGCCGACCACCACGACCTTGGCCGCGGCGACGCCGGGGACCCCGCCCATCAGGAGCCCGGGGCCGCCGGCGTTGGACTGCAGGTGGTGGGCGGCGGACTGCGCGGCGAGCCGGCCCGCGATCTCGGACATCGGCTGGAGCAGGGGCAGGGTCCGGCCGGCGCGGACGGTCTCGAAGGCCACGGCGGTGGTGCCCGCCTCCAGCAGCGCCTCGGTGAGCGGGCGGTCGGCGGCCAGGTGCAGGTACGCGAAGAGCGTGAGGTCGGGGCGCAGGAAGCCGTACTCCTCGGCCACCGGCTCCTTCACCTTGACCAGCAGCTCCGCCCGCTCCCACACGGCGGACCGGTCGACCACCTCGGCCCCCGCGGCGGTGTAGGCGTCGTCGTCGAACCCGGAGCCCTCCCCCGCGCCGGTCTCCACGAGCACCTCGTGGCCGTCCCGCACGAGCTGGGTCACCCCGGCGGGCACGAGGCCCACCCGCCGCTCGGCCGGCTTGATCTCTCTGGGAACTGCTACGCGCACGGTCCGTGCTCTCCTCTCGTCGTGGCCCGCCGGCACGGGACCCGCGGCGCCGTCGCCGGCGGTCCCGCCGCCCCCTCACCGGGAGCGGACGTAGCCGGCGTTCTTGTCCACCTGGTCGACCAGCCGCTCCCCGGCCGTCCAGCGCCGGAGGTTGTCCTCGAACTGGGCGGCGAGCTCGTCCCGCCACCCCTCCACGTCCCCGCACATGTGCGCGGACACGTGCACATTGTCCATCGCCCAGAAGGGGTGGTCCCGCGGAAGGGGCTCCGTGTCGAAGACGTCCAGGGTCGCGGCGGCCGGACGCCCCGCCCGGAGGGCCTCCAGCAGCGCGTCCTCGTCCACCAGCGCGCCCCGGCCCACGTTCACGAGGTGGGCGTGCGGGGACATCGCCGCGAGCACCCGGGGGCCCACGATCCCGTGCGTCCGCCCAGTCAGCGGGGCGGCCAGCACCACGTGGTCCGCCCACCCGGCGTGCTCGGCCAGCTCGGCGGCGGGGACGACGGTCCCGAAGTCCGGGTCCTCCGTCCGCGCCGTGCGCCCGGCGCCGCGGACCTCCACCCCCACCGCCCGCAGCAGCCTGGCGGTGGCGCGGCCGATCCCCCCGGTGCCCACGACGAGGGCCGTGGAGCCCTGGGTGCGCCGCAGCTCGCGGTGCACCCACCGGTGCTCGCGCTGCAGCCGCGCGCTCCGGTGCAGCTGCTTGTCCTGGGCCAGGACCGCGGCGAGGACGAACTCGGCGATGGGCCGGTCGAAGACGCCGTGCGCGTTGGTCACCAGCACCGCCGAGGAGCGCAGCGCCGGGAACAGCACGGCGTCCACCCCGGCGGCCGCGACGTGCACCCAGCGCAGCCCCGTCGCGGCGTCCCACGCGCCGGCGAGCGCGTCCGAGAAGAAGTCCCACAGCAGCAGCACCTCCGCCGGGCGCCGCCCGCCGGTCCCCGCGAGGGCGTCGGCGAGGCCCTCGCGCGTCACCACGGTGACGTCGGCGAGGGCCCGGAGGGCCTCCTCGTTGCCGGGCGGTGGCGTGCCCTCGGCGGTCAGCACGACGACTCGGGGCGGCTCGCGCACGGTGCTCATGGGGCCACCCTACGGGGGCGGTCCGATTGTTGACAATCTGCACGGGCTGTTCCCATGATGGGCCATGACCTCACTGAGTCCGCTCCTGAAGCAGGCGACCCCGGTCGTCGTCGACTCCGCCCGGGGCTGCTGGATCTCCGGCACGGACGGGCGCGAGTACCTGGACTTCACCACCGGGATCGGGGTGACCAGCACGGGCCACTGCCACCCCCGGGTGGTCGAGGCGGCCCGCGAGCAGGTCGGCCGGGTCATCCACGCCCAGTACACGACCGTGCTGCACCCCCCGCTGCTCGAGCTCACCGAGAAGCTGGGCGAGGTCCTGCCGCCGGGCCTGGACTCCGTGTTCTACGCCAACTCCGGCTCCGAGGCGGTCGAGGCCGCGGTGCGGCTGGCCCGGATGGCCACGGGCCGGCCCAACGTGGTGGTCTTCCAGGGCGGCTTCCACGGCCGCACGGTGGCCGCGGCGACCCTCACCACAGCGGGCACCCGGTTCTCCGCCGGCTTCTCCCCGCTCATGGGCGGGGTGCACATGGCCCCGTTCCCCTACGCCCACCGCTACGGGTGGGACGAGCGGACGGCGGTCGACTTCGCCCTGCGGGAGCTGGACTACCTCCTGGTGACCAGGACGGCGCCCGAGGACACCGCGGCCCTCCTGATCGAGCCCGTGCTCGGCGACGGCGGCTACCTGCCCACCCCGCCGGCCTTCCTCGAGGGGCTGCGGGAGCGGGCGGACCGGCACGGGATCCTGCTGGTGCTGGACGAGGTGCAGGCCGGGGTGGGGCGGACCGGGCGGTTCTGGGGCCACCAGTTCGCGGACGTGGTCCCGGACGTGCTGATCACCGCGAAGGGCCTCGCCTCGGGCTTCCCGATCTCCGCGATCGCGGCGCCGACCGCGCTGATGGAGCGGGGCTGGCCCGGGTCGCAGGGCGGGACCTACGGCGGCAACGCCGTGGCCGCCGCGGCGGCCTGCGCCACCCTGGACGTGGTCCGCGACGAGCACCTGGTGGAGAACGCGCGGGTCCGCGGGGACCAGCTGCAGGCGGGGCTGCGGCCCCTGCAGCAGCGCTACCCCGGGATCAGCGACGTCCGCGGCCGCGGGCTGATGCAGGGCGTCGAGTTCGCGCAGGAGGACGGCTCCCCGGACGCCGCCGCCGCGCTCGCGGTGCAGCAGGCCACCACCGGCCACGGGCTGCTCACCCTGACGTGCGGGCCGGCCGGCAACGTGGTCCGGCTGATCCCCGCGCTGGTGGTCTCCGAGCAGGAGATCCGCACGGGCCTCGAGCGCTTCGAGGCCGCCCTGGCCGAGGTCCTCGCCGGGGCGGCGGCGACCGCATGAGCCCCGCCCCGTCCCGCACCGCGCCCGGACGCACCGGATCCCGCCTCGGACCCCGCGCCGCACCCCGCGCCGATCCCGACCGGAAGGACACCCCGTGACCGACTCCGCCGCCCCCGCTCCCGTCACCGCCTCCGAGGACGTCCTGCGCCGGTCCCGGGAGGCCGTCGCCGGGGTCAGCACCGGGGTCTTCGTCGACGGCGAGTGGACCGAGGCCGCCTCCGGGCGCCGCTTCGACGTGGTGGACCCGGCCACCGAGGAGGTCGTCGCCACCGTGGCGGACGGCGGCCCGGAGGACGCCGTCCGGGCGATCGAGGCCGCGGGGCGGGCCCAGAAGGACTGGGCGCGGACCGCGCCCCGCGAGCGCGGCGAGATCCTGCGCCGCTCCCACGACCTCATCATGGCCCGCCGGGACGAGCTCGCGCTGGTGATGTCCACGGAGATGGGCAAGCCCCTCGCCGAGGCCCGCGGGGAGGTCGCCTACGCCGCCGAGTTCTTCCGCTGGTTCTCCGAAGAGGCCGTGCGGATCGGCGGGGACATGACCCTCTCGGGGGACGGGAGGACCCGGATCCTGGTCTCCAAGGAGCCGGTGGGACCCTGCGTGCTGGTCACCCCGTGGAACTTCCCGCTGGCCATGGGCACCCGCAAGATCGGCCCGGCCGTCGCGGCCGGCTGCACGATGGTCTTCAAGCCCGCGAACCTCACGCCGCTGTCCTCCCTGGCCCTCGTGGACGTCCTGGTGGAGGCCGGACTGCCGGCGGGGGTGCTCAACGTCGTGTGCACCTCGAGGGCCTCCTCGGTGGTCGGGCCCTGGATGTCCTCGGGGATCGCCCGCAAGATCTCCTTCACCGGCTCCACCGAGGTGGGGGTGCGGCTGCTCGAGCAGGCGGCCCAGCACGTCATGCGCTCGTCCATGGAGCTGGGCGGCAACGCCCCCTTCATCGTGTTCGAGGACGCCGACCTCGACGTGGCGGTCGAGGCCGCGATGACCGCGAAGATGCGCAACATGGGCGAGGCCTGCACGGCGGCCAACCGCCTGTTCGTCCACCGCTCCGTGGCCGGGGAGTTCTCCGCACGCCTCGCGGAGCGCATGGGCTCCCTCACCGTGGGCCACGGCGTGGCCCAGGGCACCCAGGTGGGCCCCCTCGTCGAGGAAAAGGCTCTGGCCAAGGTGGAGGAGCTCGTGGACGACGCCCTGGCCCGGGGGGCGTCCGTGCTGTGCGGGGGACGCCGGGCCGGGGGCCGGGGCTGGTTCTACGCCCCCACCGTGCTGTCCGGGGTCAGCCCCGAGGCCGCGCTCATGTCCCAGGAGATCTTCGGGCCGGTGGCGCCCGTGGTGGCGTTCGACTCCGAGGAGCAGGTGCTCGGGTGGGCCAACGACACCCCGTGGGGGCTCGTGGGCTACCTCTTCACCCGCGACGTGGACCGCAGCTTCCGCGTCAGCGAGGCCCTCGAGGTCGGCATGGTCGGGATCAACACGGGGCTGGTCTCCAACCCGGCGGCGCCCTTCGGCGGGGTCAAGGCCTCGGGCCTCGGGCGCGAGGGCGGCCGCACGGGGATCGAGGAGTTCCTCGAGACGAAGTACACGGCGGTGCCCCGTGGCCGATGACACCGTGGCCGATCCGGACGTCCGCCCCGCGCTGTTCCCCGACGCGGAGTACGCCGCCCGGCTGCGCGCGGTGCGGGGGCGGATGGCGGAGCAGGGCCTGGATGCGCTGCTGGTGACCGACCCCGCGAACCTGTTCTACCTGACGGGCTACGACGCCTGGTCCTTCTACACCCCGCAGCTGCTGTTCGTGCCGGCGGAGGGCGAGCTGCTGCTGTTCCTGCGGGAGATGGACGCCAACGGCGCGTTCCGCACGGCCCGGCTGGACCCCGGGCAGATCGTCGGCTATCCCGAGCGCTACGTGCACCGCCCGCACCTGCACCCCTTCGACTGGGTGGCCTTCGCCCTGCGCCGCCGCGGCCGGGTCGCCCCCGCCGCCCGGGGGTGCGTGGGCCTGGAGATGGACTCCCACTTCTTCTCCCCCAAGGGCTACCGCTCGCTCGTCAACGCCCTCCCGGAGTGGACCCTCGTGGACGCCTTCGACCTCGTGAACTGGGTGCGCGCCGTGAAGTCCCCGACGGAGATCCAGTACCTGCGCACGGCCGCCCGCGTCACGACGGCCGCGATGCAGGCCGCGATCGACACGATCGAGCCCGGGGTCCCGCAGCACCTCGTCGCGGCGCAGATCGCCAGGGCCCAGGTCGAGGGGGTCGACGACGCGTGGGGGGACTTCCCGGCCATGGTCCCGATGCTCCCCACCGGGGCCTCCGCCGACACCCCGCACCTCACGTGGTCGGACCGGGTGCTGCGGGAGGGCGACGCCGTGGTGGTGGAGCTCGCCGGGGTGCACCGGCGCTACCACGTGCCGCTGGCCCGCACGGTGATGCTCGGCCCGCCCACGGCCGAGCTGGGTCTGCTCGAGGAGGCCGTGGCCTCGGGGCTCGAGGCCGTGCTCGACGTCACCGCCGCGGGCGTCCCGGTGCGCGAGCTCGCGAGCACCTGGAACTGGGCGCTCGCGGAGTTCGGGCTCGAGAAGCCCAGCCGGCTCGGCTACTCCGTGGGCATCGGCTATCCCCCCGACTGGGGCGAGCGCACCATCAGCATCCGCTCGGAGGACGAGAGCGTGCTCGCCGAGAACATGACGTTCCACCTCATCTGCGGCATGTGGATGACCGGGTACGGCTACGAGGTCTCCGAGTCGATCCGCATCACCGCCACCGGGACGGAGGCCCTGACCTCCTTCCCCCGAGCCCTCATCAGGAAGTGATCCCATGACCACCACCGCCGCATCCCTCACCACCGTGGCCGGCCTGCGCACCGCCCCCACCGCGGGGGTGGGCGGCGACCCCGCCCGGGGCCTGCTGCCCCTGGCCCGCCGGGCGGACGGGCTCGTGGGGTCGGTCATCGACTCCTCGACGTCCCTGCTCGCCGCCCAGACCCACGACATCGTCCGCTTCGCGATGGGCGCCCCGGACGCCGAGGTGATCCCCACGGAGCAGTTCCGGCGGATCGCCGCCGAGGTCCTCGGCGCCGGCTCGTTCACGTACGGGGCCACGGAGGGCGAGCCCGGTCTGCTCGAGACCGTCGTGGCCCACCACTCCACGACCCCGGAGCCGACCCGGCCCGAACGGCTCGTCATCACCTCCGGCGGCATGCAGGGCCTGGACCTCGCGTTCAAGCTCTTCGTGGACCCGGGCGACCTCGTGGTGGTCGAGTCCCCCACCTACACGAACGGCTCCGGCACCGCCCTCAGCTACGGCGCGGACCTGCTCGAGGTCCCGGTCGACGAGGACGGCATGGACGTGGACGCGCTCGAGACGCTGGTCGCCGAGACGGGGCGCACCCCGCGGGCGGTCTACACGATCCCGAACTTCCAGAACCCCTCCGGCACCACGCTGAGCGAGCCGCGCCGGCGGCGCCTCCTGGACCTCGCGCACCGGTGGGGGGCCGTGATCATCGACGACGACCCGTACGGGGGCCTGCGCTTCGCCGGCGAGGACGTCCCCGGCTTCCGCGAGATCAGCCCGGACGACCCGCTCGTGTTCTCGGTGCGGACCTTCTCCAAGGTCCTCGCCCCGGGGCTGCGCGTGGGGTGGGTGGACGCCGACCCGCGGCTGCGGAGGCTGCTGATCGCCGGCAAGCAGGCCATGGACACCTGCACGAACGTCCCCGGTCAGCACATCGTGGAGCGGTTCGTGCGCCAGGGCGGCTACGACGACCACCTGGCCGGCCTGCGCACGGAGTACCGGCGGCGCAAACAGGCCATGGACGCCTCGATCGCCCGTCACCTGGGCTCCCGGGTGGTCACGACCGACCCCGAGGGCGGCTTCTTCCTGTGGGTGACCCTGCAGGGCGACGACGCGGCCGTGGCCACGCCCCGGCTGTTCGAGATCGCCCTCGCCGAGGGGGTCGCCTTCATCCCCGGTCCCGCGCTGTCCCCCTCGGGCCGGTTCCAGGACGCCTTCCGGCTGTGCTTCGCCTCCACGAGCCCGGAGCGCACGGAGGTGGGCGTGCAGCGCCTGGCCCGGGCCCTGGACCTCGCCCGGGCGGAGCTGACGGGGCGGTAGCACCGGGCCGGCCCGGGACCCGGCGGCCGGGACGACCGCGCCCCGCCCGGCCGCCGGCCTCAGTCCGCCCCGGCGTCCTCGTAGGGGTAGGCGGCGATGACCTCCCGGACGCGGTCCAGGGCCGGCCCGTCCAGGCCGTGCTCCGGCAGGACGGCGGCCCACGCGTCCACGGCGACGTCCCCGTAGTTGTGCCCGTGGCCGGCCGGGACGGCCTCGCCCAGGACCATGTCCACGGCCAGCTGGAGGTAGGTCAGGAGCGGGATCCACACCATCGCGTCGCTCACGTCCGCGGCGCGCCCGCCCTCGGCCTGCGATCCCGCCAGCCACTCCGGCCGCTGCCAGATCACGGCGGGGTCCAGCCAGGTGATGGGGTCCGTGGCGTGCTGGAGGTAGGCGATCCGCGGGCGCTCCCACGGCCCGGGCACGGCGTCGAAGTCCCCCGGGACGGAGAGCCAGCGCACGGTCCGGCCCTGGTCCAGGACCGGCTGCCACACGGGGCTGCCGGGGTCGCGGCCCTCCTGCAGGCTCCGCCAGGGCTGGGCGTTGTTCGGCGGGCCGGTGAACACGGCGCCGTCCGTGCGGCGGGTCATCTCCGGGACGTCGGCGAACACGGACTGCATCCCGGAGGCGCCGAGGCTCAGCCCGTACACCACCAGCCGGGGGCGGTCCCCCGCCGGCATCCGCGCCCACTCGGCGTGCACGGCGTCGAACAGCGCCCGGCTCGAGGCGCGGGGCAGCTCCGGGGCGAAGAGGAAGGAGACCCAGCTGGGCTGGTAGGAGTACTGCGTCGCCACGATCGCCGTGCGCCCCCCGTTGAGGTACTCCACGGTGTCCACGGACTGGCGCTCGAGCCAGCCCGACCCGGTGGGCGCGGCCACCACCAGCACCTCCCGCTCGAAGCCGCCGGTGCGGCGCAGCTCGTCCACGGCCAGGGCGGCGCGCTCCTCGGCCGTCTCGGCCTGGTCCAGCCCCACGTAGACCCGCACCGGCTCCGCCGCGGGACGGCCCGTCACCTCCTCGATCTGCGCCGGGGTGGGCCCGCCGCCGACGAAGGCGCGGCCCTGCATGCCGAGCGCCTCCCAGCGCACCGGCGAGTCCCCGCCCGCCGAGCGCCACCGGGAGCCGGGCTCGACGACGCCCTCGGGGGTCGTCGCGTCCCGTGCCGCGTAGACCCGGTCCGCCGCGGCCAGCACGCCGAGCACCACGAGCAGGACGGCCAGGAGGACGGCCGTGCCCGCGGCGGCCACGGAGACGGCCGAGGCCGCGCCCGCGCCGGCGCCGCGACGGCGGGCGAGGTCGCGGGCGCGCCGCCGCACGGCGCCCAGCGCGCCCAGGAGCCCCAGTCCCGCCGCGGAGGTCAGCGCCCAGGACAGCAGGAACGGGCCCAGCCCGGCGGCGGCCCGAGGGGGCATGTCCACGTTCGCGCGGACGTCGTTCTGCCACTCGACCACCAGGGCGGACAGGGCCAGCGAGCCCAGGACCACGAGGGCGGCGGCCGCCGCCCACTCCCGCACGGCGGTCCGGCGGGAGTCGCGCCCGGAGCCCCGGGCCGGTGGGAGTCCGCCGGTGCGGCGGGCGGCAGCGGCCCGGAGCACGAGCCCCACGAGCAGGACCCCCAGGCCGTGGCCGAGCGTGAAACCGACCCCGGCGAGAAAGCCCTGGAAGACGGGCGGCCGCGGCAGCAGGGAGGGCGTCACCGCCGCCACGGAGAGGCCGAGCCCGAGCACGAGGCCGATCGAGCGCGCCACGGCGGGGGCGCTGGAACCGGGGTCCATGGCACGAGCGTAGTCGCCGCCCCTCCCGGCGCCTGCGGGGCGCCTCACCCGCGAGTGGCGGGGGCCGGACCGGTGCGCTGGGCGCGCGCGGCCAGGAGCCGATCGGCCACCAGGGACAGCACGGCGGCGAAGACCGAGATGAGCAGCGCCGCCAGCGCGGCGACGAGCAGCCCGGAGACGGCCAGCAGGCCCGTCAGGGCGGAGAAGACCCAGATGAGCACCGCGTTCACCGCCAGGGTGAGCAGCGCCAGCAGCACCACCGACCCCGGCTGGGGCAGCCGGGCGGTGACGAGCGGCACGAGCACGTTGCAGAGGCCGATGAACAGCGCCACCACCAGGTGGGAGAGCAGACCGCCCTCGATGGAGAACCCCGGGAGCAACCACGCGGTGAGCTCGACCGCCCCCGCCAGCACCGCCCACCGCACGAGAAGCGACACGACCATGGCTGTCTCCTGTCCTGCTGCGCCCCGCTGCCTGCCGGACGGTGCTCCCACTGTCGCGCCCACGGCCGGGCCCCGCATCACCCGCGACGGGTGATGCGGCGGGCCGGCCGGACACAATTCCGGCATCCGGGCTCCTGGAGTAGCCTCCAAGCATGACGGGCGAACGGAGCGGGGCTCGTCCACCGCCGCCGGAACCGCTGTCCGCCACGCGCTCCTCGATCCCCCGGGTGCCCGCCAGGACGGTGCGCCGCCCGCGTCTCGAGCGGATGCTCGACGCCGGGGTGGCCGCCGGCACCGTGGTCGTCTCCGCCCCGGCGGGGGCGGGCAAGACGCTGCTCCTGTCGGGGTGGGCCGCACCGCGCCGCCCGCCCGTGGCCTGGCTGTCGGTGGAGCCCGAGGACCGGGACCCCCAGCAGCTCTGGGCCCGCGTCCTGGCGTCCCTGCAGGCCGCGTCCGACGTCGGCCCCGGGAGCGCCCTGGCCGGTCTGCGCGCCCCGCCGACCCACGACCCCCGCTTCGTCGACCTCCTGGTGGAGGCCTGCGGGCTGCTCCCGGCGCCGCGGGTGCTCGTGCTCGACGACCTGCACCGCATCGCGGGCTCGCCCGCCGAGGAGACCCTGGCCGCGGCGGCCCGGAAGGACCTCGGCGCCCTCCGCCCGGTGATCGCCACCCGCAGCGACCCGGACCTGCCGCTGCAGCGGCTGCGGCTGAGCGGCCGGCTGACGGAGCTCCGCGCCGACGACCTCCGCTTCGACCCCGCGGAGGCCCTGGAGCTCCTCGCCGCCCAAGAGGTCGCCCCCACACCGCCGCAGCTGGCCGTGCTGCTGACGAGGACGGAGGGCTGGGCGGCAGGGCTCCGTCTCGCCGCGCTGGCCCTCGAGGGCGCCGAGGACGTGGGCGCGGCCGTCCGCGGACTGGCCGGGGACCAGCGCGGTCCCGCCGACTACTTCACCGAGGAGGTCCTCGCGCAGCAGGAGCCCGCGCTGACCCGGTTCCTGCTCGACACCTGCGTGGTCCGGCGCGTCTCGGGCGAGCTCGCCGACACCCTGACGGGCCGCAGCGACGGCCAGCGGCTGCTGGCCAGGCTCGAGCACGAGAACCTCTTCGTGGTCGCCCTCGACGACCGGCGGAAGTGGTACCGCTACCACCACCTCTTCGCCGACCTGCTGCGCCACCGGCTCAGGGCGGAGGACCCCGCGCGGCAGGCCGTCCTGCACCGGCGCGCCGCGGGCTGGTTCGCGGCCCACAGGGAGCTGCTCGAAGCGGCCCGGCACCTGCGCGCGGCGCAGGACTGGCCGGCGCTGGCCCGGTTCGTCCTGCGCAGCGCCGGCGCGGAGGTCCTGGGCACGGACCGCGCGGCCGTCGTCGCGCTGCTCAGCGGCGTGCCGGACGAGCTGGTCGCCCGGGACTGCGAGGTGGCCGCCGCGGTCGCCGCCGTGCGCTACGCCGCCTACGACCCGGTGGGGGTCGCCTCCCACGCCGCGCGCGCCCGCAAGCTGCTGCCCCGGCTGTCCGCGCAGGACGCCCGGCTGACCACGGTGGTGCTCTCCACGCTCGACGCCGTTCTGGCGTGGATGCACGCGGACGCCACCGAGCAGGTCCGCCGTTCCAGGACCGCGATCCGGCAGCTGGACGAGGTGCTCCCCGAGGAGCTCCCGGCCGCCCCCGTGTACCGCATCGCCACCGCCACGGTGCTGGCCATGGGCCTCCTGTGGACCGGTGAGCTCGGCGCCGCCGAGACCACCCTCACCCGGACGGTCGCGGCCCTCGCGGACCGCTCCGCCATGACCCCGGTGCTCGCGCTGCACCTGCACGGGAACCTCGCCGCCCTGAAGGCGATGCGCGGCCGGCTGCGGGAGGCTCGCCGCGAGGTGGACGTCGCACTGGCCGTCGCGGAGGAGTCCGGCTGGACCTTCCTCCCGCTGACGGCCACGGCGTTCCTGGCGGAGGCGGTGATCCGGCTCCTGGAGCACGACGTCGGGGCCTGCGCCGCCGCCCTCGACCGCGGGAGGGCGTGCGTGGGCCGGGTGCCGGACCGCTACGCGGAGACCGGCCTGGCCCTGGTGGGCGTGCGGCTCGAGCTCTCGAAGGGGGACGTGACCGCGGCCCGGCACCTCCTGGGGCGGCTGCGCGGGAGCACGCAGGACTGGGCGATGCCGGACTTCCTCGCCCAGTGGTGCGAGCTGGTCCGGGCCGAGATCCTCCTGGCGGAGGGACGGCCCGCCGCCGTCCCGGCGCTGCTCGGCGACCCGCCCGTCACCGCCCCGTCCCGGGGGCGGCCGCACGGGCACCGGATCGTCCTGCGGGCCCGGGCCCTGCTGGAGACCAACGACCCCGCGCAGTGCCTGCGGCAGCTGCAGCACCTGTTCCGGGAGACCGAGGTGGACGGAGGACCCGCCGTCGAGGCCTGGCTGCTGGCGGCCCTCGCCCACGACCGGCTCCGCGACGAGGTGCAGGCCCACGCCTGACTCGGGCGTTGTCTGGCCGTGGCGGCCCCCGAGCACATCGTGCGCCCCTTCCTGCTCGTGGACGGGCAGCGGGTCAGGAGACTGCTGGAGCTGCACCGGCGGGCCGTGGGCACGCACCGGGAGTTCGTCGGGACCGTCCTGGACCTCCTCGGTGGCAGCACCCCCACCCGCGCACCGGCCGTGCTGGAGTCGCTGACCAGCCGCGAGCGCAGCGTGCTCCTGCTGCTGCCGACGATGATGAGCAACACGGAGGTCGGCGCCGAGCTGTACCTGTCGGTGAACACCGTCAAGGCGCACCTGAAGTCCCTGTACCGCAAGCTCGGCGTCAGCACCCGGCGGGAGGCCGTGCTCCGCGCCCGGACGCTCGGCCTCCTGGAGCACACGACCCTCGACGGGTCCCCCGGATCACCCGCGCCGGGTGAGGCCCGGCCCGCGGCGGAGCGGGACCCTGGAGGTGAACCCGGGGACGCCGAGAGCCCCGCCGGACCGGGGAGGACCTCATGAACTTCTGGGAGTTTCTGTGGCTGCTGGTGATCTGGACGCCGCTGGCCCTGCTCTGGGGCGTGGCGCTGGTCGACATCACCCGCCGTGAGGACATCAGGGGCGGGACGAAGGTGCTGTGGGCGCTCGTGATCGTCCTGCTGCCGTTCGTGGGACCGCTGGTCTATCTCCTCACCCGGTCCGTCGGCGCCGCCGAGGAGCAGCGCCTCGCGGCGGCCCGGTCGCGTCCGGGGCCGGGTGACGGGGGCCGTGCCCACCAGCTGACGCTCCTGGCGGACCTCCGGGACCGCGGCGCGCTGACCGCCGGGGAGTTCGAGGCCGAGAAGGCCCGACTCCTGGGCGACGGCTCCCCGGGCGCGGACGGGCCGACCGCCGGCGGCACGACCGCAGCGCCGTCGTCGTCGACGGGTGGCGGCGCGGAGGACGGTGCGGAGGACGACGCCGCGGGCCGGGCGGCGGCGCGGACGGTCTGAGGCCGCCCCGCACCGCCGGCGGCGCCCGGGTAGGCTTCGCGGATGAGAATTCCTCGTTCCTCCGGGCCCCGCCTGCTCCGTTCGTTCGCCGTCCGCTCCGCCCTGGGCATGGTGGCCGTGCAGGCGGCGGTGGTGGCCACCCTGGTGGCCACCGACGCGATCAAGCGCCGGAGCCGCTCGAGGCGCTCCGGGTTCCCCCGCCCGGGCACGTTCGAGCACACGGTCGCGGAGACCGGCACCACGATCTACACCTACGGCGAGGACCTCTACCGGGACATGCTCGCCGCGATCCGCGGCGCCCGGCACCGGGTGCTGCTGGAGACCTTCATCTGGAAGGACGACGAGGTCGGGCGCGAGTTCCTGGACGCCGTCAACGACGCCGCCGCCCGCGGTGTCGAGGTGCACGTCATGTACGACGGCTTCGGCAACCTCGTGGTGCCCCGCGGCTTCTACCGCTTCCACCCGGACGTGCACGTCTTCCGGTTCCCCGTCCTGCGCCCGCGCCTGCTGCTGAGCCCGCTGCAGGCGACCGGGCTGACCCACCGCAAGCTGCTGGTGGTCGACGACGAGGTCGGGTTCGTGGGCGGCTACAACCTCGGCTCGCTCTACGCCACGCAGTGGCGGGACACCCACGTGCGGCTCACCGGCCCCGCCGCCTTCGAGCTGGGCCACTCCTTCGCCGCGGTGTGGAACCACCCCTCGGCGCGGCGGCCGAAGCTCCCGCACGTGAACCCCGGCTCCTGGGACTCGCGGGTGCGCGCGATCAACAACATCCCGGCCAGCCTCGTGTACCCGATCCGCAGCGTCTACCTCGACGCGATCCACCGGGCCACGGACCACATCTACCTGACCACCGCCTACTTCATCCCCGACCAGCAGATCCTCTCCGCCCTGATCGAGGCGTCCCGGCGGGGCGTGGACGTGCGCGTCATCCTGCCCGAGGACTCCAACCACGTGCTCGCCGACTGGCTCTCCCGCGGCTTCTACTCGACCCTGCTGGCCGCGGACATCACCGTGCTGCTCTACCGCCACGCCATGATCCACGCCAAGACCGCGACGATCGACGGGCAGTGGTCGATCGTCGGCACCGCCAACATCGACCGGCTGAGCCTGGGCTTCAACTACGAGACGAACCTCGAGATCCACGACCGGGACGTCGCCGCGGACATGGAGGCGGTCTTCGCCGCCGACAGCGAGAACTGCCGGGAGCTGACCGCGGGCCGGTGGGACGAGCGGTCCCCCGCGGCCTGGTTCGCCGAGACCGTCCTGGTGCCGCTGCGCCCCTTCCTGTGACGCCGTGGCCCTCCGGGGCCGCTCAGGCCTGCCCGTCCGGCTCGTCCCCGGCCGGGGCGGGCCCGTCGTGCGGACGCCCGCGGGCGTCGTGCCCCGTGGCCCCGAGCCGGCCGCCGGGGCGGTGCTGGTAGCGCATCCGCTGGTACTTCCACCGCTCGGCCATGCTCGCCTTGGACCGGGCGGTGTCCTGGGGGTCGAGCGGGTCCGGCCCCAGCACCGGGTCCTCCCCCGCCTGGTACCGGTCGCTCCACACCTGGACCACGGCCCAGCCCACCGCGGTGATCGGCACGGCGAGGATGGCCCCGAAGATCCCGCCGACGATGGTGCCCACCGTGAGGGCCAGGAGCACGACGATCGCGTGCAGGCTCAGGGTCCGGCCCATCACCACGGGCTGGAGGAGGTCGCCCTCGATCTGGTTGACGACGACGACGACGCCGGCCACGATCAGGGCGGTCCACGGGCCGTTGGTCACGAGCGCGACCAGGGCGGCCAGGATCCCCGCGGCCGTGGCGCCGACGATCGGGACGAACCCGCCGATGAACACGATGACGGCCAGCGGCAGCGCCAGGGGCACCCCGAGCAGGGCCAGGGGCACCCCGATGAACACCGCGTCGACGGCGACGACGACCGCGGTGCCGCACACGTAGCCGCCGAGCACCTGGACCGCCCGGTCCCCGGACTCTGCGAGCCGCGCCCGGGTCCCGCCGTGGAACCAGCGCAGCGTGAAGTTCCACATCTTCGCGCCGTCCTTCAGGAAGAAGAACAGGACGACGGTCATGAGCACCACCCCGGCGAGGAACTCGGTGGCGGCCGTGAGCCCGCTGATGGCTCCCCCGGCGAAGGCGCTGGACGTGAGGAAGTCGGTGGCCCGCTGGAGCAGCGCGTCCAGGGAGGCGGTGTCCACGGGCAGGGGCCCGGACATGATCACGCGCTGCAGCTCCTCCCACCCCTCCACGGCCGAGGCCGAGAGGTTGTCCCACTCGCTGCGGACCGCGAGCACGATGCCCGTCACCACCCCGCCCACCAGGGCGAGGATGCCCAGGAACGCCGCCGCGGTGGCCAGCAGGGGCGCGGGAGACGGTGCTACCCTCGGGCGTCGGCGTGACGCGGGAGAGGCGGTGGTGGCCGTGGTGGCCGTGGAGGATCTCGACCCGAGCGCGGCCTTCGACGCCGTCGACCTGCTCGGCGTGCTGACCAACGGCGTCCTGGGCGGGGTGGTGGCGCGCCAGCTGAAGATGGACCCCGTCGGCTTCGCGTTCCTGGCCGTCGTCTCCGCGCTCGGCGGGGGACTGCTGCGCGACACCCTCCTGCAGGTCGGCTTCCCCGTGGCCCTGACCAACCCCGCGTACCTGATCACGGCGATCGCCGGCGCCACCATCGCGTTCTTCCTGCAGTTCCGGGGGAAGTGGACCAACCGCGTGCTGGTGGTGGCCGACGCCCTGGCCCTGGGCTGCTGGGCGGCGACGGGCACGGGCAAGGCCCTCGACGTGGGACTGACCTGGCTGCCGGCCGTCATGATCGGGGTGATCACCGCCGTGGGCGGCGGGATGATCCGCGACATCGCGGTGGGGCGGGTGCCGATGATCTTCGGCGGCAACACCCTCTACGCGACCGGGGCGGTGATCGGCAGCGCCGAGATGGCGGTGCTGCACGGCCTGGGCTACCCCAACTGGGGCATGGCCGCGGCGATCCTCACCGCCGCCACGGTCACCGTGGTGGCCCGGCGCCGGGGGTGGCGGCTGCCCGGGGCGGGCGAGTGGAACGTGCGCCTGCCCCGCAGGGACTGGCCCCGCCCGATGTGGCGTCCGCGCCGGCCCGGCGGCCCCGGCCGCGGCGAGGAGCCCGGCGCGTCCTGACGCCCCGCGCGCGGGCAGGGGCGCGGCCCGGTCAGGCGCCCAGGACCCGCTCGAGTCCGTCCTGCATGTGGGCCCGCAGCAGCGTGTCCGCACGGTCCGCGTCCTGCGCGTCGAGCGCCTCCGCGATCTCGGTGTGCTCCCGGAGGCGGGCGTCGGCGGACCCGTAGGTCCCCTGCATGCCGGTCAGGGACATCCGGATCTGGGTGAGCAGCGTCCGGTGCATGCCGAGCAGCCGGGGGCTGCCGGCGAGCTCCACGAGCAGCTCGTGGAAGTGCAGGTCCGCCTCCGACATCGCGCGCCCGTTCGGCTCCGGGGCGGCGGCCCGCATCTCGGCCAGCGGCACGGCCAGCGCCTCGGCGGCCCAGGGCCCGGTGCCCGTGGCCACGATCCGGCGCACGGCCGCGCACTCCACGGCCTCCCGGGCGAGGTACATGTCCCGGACCGCGTCCTCGGTCAGCTCCATCACGAACAGCCCGCGGTTGCGGTGGCCCACGAGCAGGCCCTCCTGCGTGAGCCGCTGCATGGCCTCGCGCAGGGGTCCCCGGCTCACGTTGAGCTCCCTGGCCAGCTCCTGCTCCACGAGTTGGCTCCCGGGCGGGAAGCGGCCGTCGGCGATGGCCTCCCGCAGGATCCTGGCGATGAGCGCAGGGGTCGACTCCTGGACCACGGGGGGAAGGGCCGACCGGGCTGCCATGCTGCTCTCCATCTCTCGTCCGGGTCTCTCCTCCGGCCCGGGGCGAGTGGACCCGGTGCGGCTTGATTGTCGACAATCAAACTGTAAGCCGGTGCCGGACGAGATCCAACTCCTCAGGTCCGAGGCGGCGCTCGACGGAGGCCTCCGGGGAAGGACGCGGACACGACGAGGGCCCGGGAGCCGTCCTCCGACGTCCCCCGGGCCCTGGCGACCGCCGGGTCAGCGCTGCAGCTGCTCCGCGGCGGTGGGGTCCGAGTCGTTGAGGAACTTCTGGATCCGCTCGGCCTCGTCGAACTCGCCGATGGCCGCGGCGGCCCGGCCCAGGGCCGCGAGCGCCCGCAGGAAGCCGCGGTTGGGCTCGTGGGAGAACGGGACGGGCCCGTGGCCCTTCCACCCGTGGCCGCGCAGGGCGTCGAGGCCGCGGTGGTAGCCCACGCGGGCGAAGGCGTAGCCCTCGAGGACGCGGCCCTCGGCGAGGGCGTCCTCGGCGCACATGGCCCACGCGAGGGAGGCCTTCGGGAAGCGCGCGGCGAGGTCCTCCGCCTCGTCGCCCGCCTCGATGCGCTCGACCAGGCCCGGGTCCTCGGTGAGGTAGGTGGGCTCGGGGCCGCCGAGCAGGTTCTTGCCGGTGAGGCTCATGAGGGACGGGGTCCTTTCGATGCGCGGGACTGCGGGGCGTGCAGGACGGGCGCGGGAACGACGGCGGCGCCCCGCTCGGGCAGGACGCCGCCGTCGTGCTCCGCGGCCGCGGAGGGGCGGCTACTTGACGGAGGTCCCGGCGGAGCCGAGGTTCTGGCAGGCCTCGACCACGCGGGCGGCCATGGACTCCTCGGCCAGGGCCCCCCACACGCGCGGGTCGTACTTCTTCTTGTTGCCGACCTCGCCGTCGATCTTCAGGACGCCGTCGTAGTTGGCGAACATGAACCCGGCGATGGGGCGGGTGAAGGCGTACTGGGTGTCGGTGTCCACGTTCATCTTGACCACGCCGTAGGAGACGGCGTCGGCGATCTCCTGCGCGGAGGAGCCGGAGCCGCCGTGGAAGACGAGGTCGAACGGGCGGTCCTGGCCGAGCTTCTTGCCGACCTCCGCCTGGATCTGCTGCAGCAGCTCGGGGCGCAGCTTGACCCCGCCGGGCTTGTACACGCCGTGCACGTTGCCGAAGGTCAGGGCGGTGAGGTAGCGGCCGTTCTCGCCGGCGCCGAGGGCCTCGACCGTGGCGAGACCGTCCTCGACGGTGGAGTACAGCTTCTCGTTGATCTCGTTCTCGACGCCGTCCTCCTCGCCGCCGACCGCGCCGATCTCGACCTCGAGGATGATCTTGGCCTTGTTCGTGCGGGCCAGCAGGTCCTGGGCGATCCTGAGGTTCTCGTCGAGCTCGATGGCGGAGCCGTCCCACATGTGGGACTGGAAGATCGGGTCCTCGCCGCGGGCCACGGCCTTCTCCGACTCCTCCAGCAGCGGCAGCACGAAGCCCTCGAGCTTGTCCTGCGGGCAGTGGTCGGTGTGCAGGGCGATGTTGACGTCGTAGTTCTTGGCGACCTCGCGGGCGAAGGCGGCCATCGCGAGCGAGCCGTTGACCATGTCCTTGACGGAGGCCCCGGACCAGTAGGCGGCGCCGCCGGTGGAGGCCTGGATGATGCCGTCCGAGCCGGCCTCGGCGAAGCCGCGGATGGCGGCGTTGAGGGTCTGGGAGGAGGTGACGTTGATCGCCGGGTAGGCGAAACCCTTCTCCTTGGCCCGGTCGATCATCTCGGCGTAGACATCAGGGGTTGCGATGGGCATGCTGGCTCCTTCGGTTCGGGTGTGGCCTGGCTCCCACTCTAGCCAAAGCCGCGCCGCGGGACGACGGGGGACGGCGGGTGGACGCGGCGGGTCGCCCGTCAGGCGACCGGCTGGCCGAAGACGTGGCGCCGGACCCAGGCGTGCATCGCCACCGCGGCCGCCGCGGAGGCGTTGATGGAGCGGGTCGAGCCGAACTGGGCGATCGACAGGGTGGCCCCGGCAGCGGCGTGCATCTCGGGGCTCAGCCCCGGCCCCTCCTGGCCGAGCACCAGCACGCAGCGCTCGGGCAGGTCGTAGGTCTCGAGCCGCTGCGAGTCGGGGAAGTTGTCGATCCCGATCACGGGCAGGCCCTCGGCGTCCGCCCAGGCGGCGAACTCCTCGACGCTCGCGTGGTGGCGCAGGTGCTGGTACCGGTCGGTGACCATCGCTCCCCTGCGGTTCCAGCGCCGTCTGCCGACGATGTGCACCTCCCGGGCGAGAAACGCGTTGGCGGTGCGCACCACCGAGCCGATGTTCAGGTCGTGCTGCCAGTTCTCGACCGCCACGTGGAACCCGTGCCGGCGGGTGTCCAGATCGGCCACGATCGCGTCCATCGTCCAGTACCGGTAGGCGTCCACGACGTTGCGCCGGTCCCCGTGCTCGAGCAGCTCCGGATCCCACTGCTCCCCCTCGGGCCACGGGCCCGCCCAGGGGCCGACGCCCACCGCGGGGCCCGGTCCCGCGGCGCCGGTCCCGTCGACGGGGTCAGTCAAGCCCGAGCTCGTCCTTCGTGAAGGCGTAGAGGCACGGCACGCCCGCCGTCTCCTCGATGCGCTCCTTGGCGCCGGTCCGCCGGTCCACGATGATCGCCACGGCCACCACGTTGGCGCCGGCCCGCTGCAGGGCCTCCACCGCGGTGAGCGCGGACCCGCCGGTCGTGGAGGTGTCCTCCACGACGACGACGTCGCGGCCCTGCACCGGGGGGCCCTCGACCTGGCGGCCCATCCCGTAGCTCTTCTGGGCCTTGCGGACCACGAACGTGTCGACGGCCCGGCCCTGGTCCCCCGCCGTGCGCATGATCGCGTGGCCCACGGGGTCCGCCCCCATGGTCAGCCCGCCCACGGCGGCGCAGGAGATCCCGGCCTCGTCGAGCAGCGCCAGCATCACCTGGCCCACGTAGCGCGACGCCTCGTGGTGGAGGGTCACGCGGCGCAGGTCCACGTAGTAGTCGGCCTCGATGCCGCTGGCGAGCGTGACCCGGCCCCGCACCACGGCGAGGTCGATGATCAGCTGGCGGAGGCGGTCGCGGGCCGTCGCGAGGTCGACGGGCGAGAAGTCGGTGGTCATGGGCCCCAGTCTATGGGGCGGTCTCTCAGCGGGGCGCCATGCGCAGCGCCCCGTCCATCCGGACGGTGGTGCCGTTGAGGTAGTCGTTGTCGAGGAACGCCGCCACGAGCTGGGCGAACTCCCCGGGCCGGCCGAGCCGGCGCGGGAACGGCACACCCGCCGCGAGCGCGGCCCGGAACTCCTCGCCCACCGCCGCGAGCATGGGCGTCTCGATCACGCCGGGGGCGATGGTGTTCACCCGGATGCCGGCGCTCGCGAGGTCCCGGGCCGCGGTGAGCCCTAAGCTGTGCACCCCGCCCTTCGACGCCGCGTAGGCGGCCTGCCCCACCTGCCCCTCGAACGCGGCGACGGAGGCCGTGTTGACGACCAGCCCGCGCTGGCCGTCGTCGTCGACGGGGTCGGTGGCGGCGATCCGCTCCGCGGCCAGGGCGAGGACCGTGAAGGTGCCGAGGAGGTTCACGCGCAGCACGGTCTCGAACAGGTCGAGGTCGTGCACCCCCTTCTTCCCCAGCACCCGGGCCGAGGGGCCGATGCCGGCGCAGTTGACCACGGTGCGCAGGGGCCCGGCGCCGGCCGCGGCCGCCACGGCCCCGCGCACCTGCTCCCGGTCGGTGACGTCGGCGGGCACGCGGGTGACGCCGGGGACGTCGGGGGCGTTCTCGAGCGCGGCCGGGAGGTCCACGCCGAAGACCCGCACGCCGCGCCCGGCGAGCATCGCGGCGGTGGCCGCGCCGAGGCCCGAGGCGGCGCCGGTGACGAGGGCGGAGGTGTCGGTGACGTCCATGCGGGGTCCTTTCGGAGGGGTGCTCGGTGCGGTAGGGGGGCCGGACGGTGGTGCGGGGACCCGGCTCAGACGAACGCGGAGACGCCGGTGACGGCGCGGCCCACGATGAGGGCGTTGATCTCGTAGGTGCCCTCGTAGGTGTAGAGGATCTCGACGTCGTTGAAGAGCTTGGCCATCTCGTGGTCGGTGACCACGCCGTTGCCGCCGAGCAGGTTCCGGCCCAGGGCCGCGGACTCGCGGGCCAGGGACGTGGTGGTGGCCTTGGCCAGCGCGGCGTGGGGCATGTCGAAGCCCCCGTCCTCCTGGAGCCGGGCGATCTGGGCCATGAGGCCCAGGGCGGCCGTGGCGTTGCCGAGGATCCGGGCGAGGGGCTCCTGGACGAGCTGGAACTTCGCCAGGGGCTTGCCGAACTGCCGCCGGGTCAAGGCGTAGTCGCGGGCGACGTCGAAGATCGCGAGCTGGACCCCGGCGCTCTGCCAGCCCACCCAGGCGCGGGAGTTGCGCAGCATCACGTTGGCCGCGGCGAAGTCCTGTGCCCCGGGCAGGGCGTTGGTCGCCGGGATCCGGACCTCGTCCAGGACGATGTCGGCGTTCTGCATGATCCGCAGCCCGATCTTGTGCTCGATCTTCGTGGCGGACCAACCGGGCCGGTCGGTCTCCACGAGGAAGCCCTTGACCTTCCCGTCGGCGGTGTCCCGGGCCCAGACGATCGCGACGTCGGCGATCGTGCCGGCGCCGATCCAGCGCTTGGTCCCGGTGAGCACCCACTCGTCCCCGTCCCGGGTCGCGGTGGTGGCCAGGCCGCCGGCGATGTCGGAGCCGTGCTCGGGCTCGGTGAGGGCGAAGGCGCCGAGGGCCCGGAAGCGGCGCAGGTCGGGCAGCCAGCGGTTCTTCTGCTCCTCCGAGCCCAGCGCGGCGATCAGGTCGACGATGAGCTCGTTGTGGATCCCCACGAGGGCGCTCAGCGACACGTCGGCCCGGGCGACCTCGGCGTAGGCCAGGCCCCGGTAGAGCCGGCTCGCCCCGGAGAGCTGGAGCTCGCCGAGCCCGTGGGCGGCCAGCGCCGGGAGCAAGTGGGACGGGAACTCCTCGCGGTTCCAGTAGGGCGTGACCACGGGGCGGACCTGCTCCTGGAGGAAGGTGTGCAGGTCGGCCAGCCGGGCGCGTTCATCCGGGGGGAGCAGGGCGGCGAAGCAGAAGAGGTCGGCGTCCGGGAAGGGGATGCCGGGGTGCTGCTCCACGGACGGGGATTCGCCGCGCAGGACGGGAGTCATGGGTGGTCCTCTCGTCGGCCCGTCACGACGGGGTGGGTCGTGTGAGCCGGGTCATACGAAAACGGTGGTGGTCCCGATCGTACTGCGCGGACCGGGGAGGCGCCGGAGCGCTCCGGCGCGGTGCTCAGCCCGCCGCGACCCGGCCGTGCTCGAGCACCACGACGTGCTCGGCGAGGGCGGCGGCGTCCCCGGGGTCGTGGCTGATGACCAGGGCCGTGCGCTCCGCCAGGACCCGGACGAGGAGTTCGCGGACGAGGGGCCGGGCGGCCGCGTCCAGGGCGGAGAACGGCTCGTCCAGCAGCAGCAGCCGCGGCTCGGCCGCCAGGGCCCGGGCGATCGCCACGCGCTGCGCCTGGCCGCCGGAGAGCTGGGCCGGGCGGCGGTCGGCGAACTGCTCGGCGCCCACCTCGGCGAGCCAGTGCCGGGCGGCGGCCCGCGACCGGGCGCGGCCCGCCCCGCGGCTGCGCGGGCCGAAGGCCACGTTCTCGAGCACGCTCAGGTGCGGGAACAGCAGCGGCTCCTGCGCCATGAGCGCGATGCCGCGCTCGTGCGGGGGCACCCAGCGCCCGCGCCCGGTCTCGTCGAGGTCGAAGAGCACGGTCCCGTCGAGGGTGCACCGGCCGGTGTCCGGCACGAGCAGCCCGGCGAGGACGGCGAAGAGGGTGGACTTCCCCGCGCCGTTGTGGCCGGTCACCGCCACGGTGGCCCCCGGGGGGACGCTCAGCGAGAGGTCCACGTCCCGGGCGGCCAGCCGGGCGGTCACGGACAGCCCCTCCGTCGTCGCCGTCCCGGTCACCGCCGGCCCGCCGTCCGGCGCACGGGGGCGGAGAGCCCCACGACGAGGACCGCCACGACCACGAGCACGAGCGAGAGGGCGACGGCGGCGTCCGGGTCCGTCTCCCGCAGCAGGTAGATCTCCAGGGGCAGGGTCCGGGTGGTCCCCTGCAGGCTGCCGGCGAAGGTCAGGGTGGCGCCGAACTCGCCCAGGCAGCGGGCGAAGGAGAGCACCGCGCCGGAGGCCAGCCCCGGCAGCACCAGCGGGAGGGTGACCCGGCGCAGCACGGTGGTGGGCCGGGCGCCGAGCGTGGCCGCGACCTCCTCGTAGCCCGCCGCCGCGCTGCGCAGCGCGCCCTCGAGGCTGACCACGAGGAACGGCAGCGCCACGAACGTCTGGGCGAGCACCACGGCCACGGTGGTGAAGGCGATGCTGATCCCCGCCAGCTCGAGGTGGCGCCCCACGAGCCCGTGGCGCCCGAAGGTGTGGAGCAGGGCGATCCCGCCGACCACGGGCGGCAGCACGAGCGGCAGCAGCACCAGTGCCCGCAGCAGCCGCGCCCCGGGCAGCCGGGCGCGGGCCAGCACCAGGGCCAGCGGGGTGCCCAGCAGCACGCACAGCGCGGTGGAGACGGTCGCGGTGCGCAGGCTCAGCCACAGCGCGGTGCGGGAGGACTCGGAGGTGATCAGCCCGAGGAAGCCGCCCCCGTCCACCCGGGCGAGCATCCCGAGGACCGGCAGGACCACCACCAGGGCGCCCAGGGCCGCCGGGATCCACACCCAGCCGGGGACGGTGCTGAACCCGCGGGGAAGACGCCGGGTCACGGCGCCCCGAACCCCGCCCCGGCCAGGACCTCCCGGCCGCGGTCGCCGGCGACGAGCTCGGTGAACTGCCGGGCGAGCTCCGGCTCGTCGGAGTCCGCGAGCGCGGCGACGGGGGAACGGGTGACGGCCTGCGCCGCCTGCGGGACCTCGACGACCTCGACCGCGTCCCCGGCCGAGCGTGCGTCCGTGGCGTAGACCAGGCCGGCGTCCGCCTGGCCCGAGACGACCTTGCCGAGCACGTCCGTCACGGAGCCCTCCTCGCTCACCGGGCTCAGCCGCACGCCCGAGAACTCCTGGACCCGCTCGCCGGCGGCGCCGCACGGCACCTGCGGGGCGCACACCACGACCTGCACGCCCGGCTCCGCCAGGTCCCGGAAGGACGCGACGCCGGCGGGGTTGCCGGCGGGCACGACCACGGTCAGGACGTTGGTCGCGAAGACCTCGGGCTCGCCGTCGACGAGGCCGGCCGCCACGGCCCCGGCCATGCTCCGCTCGTCCGCGGTGGCGAGGACGTCGGCGGGCGCCCCCTCCGTGAGCTGCTGGACCAGGGTGGAGGACCCGGCGAAGCTCAGGGACACCTCGATCCCCGGGTGCTGCGCCTCGAACTGCTCGGCGAGCTCGGTGAAGGTGCCGGTGAGGGAGGCGGCGGCGTGGACGTCGAGAACGGTCGCGGGGTCCCCGCCGGCCCCGCACCCGGTGGCGCCGAGGCCGAGGGCGGCGAGGAGGACGGCCGCGGCGGGGGCCCTGGTGCGCACCGCCGCCTCACGCCCCGGGGGTCTCGACGACGACACTGGTCGACTTGACGACGGCCGTGGCCACGCGGCCGGGCTCCAGGCCCAGGTCCCGGACGGCCTCGGTGCTCATGAGCGAGACCACCCGGTGCGGGCCGCACTGCAGCTCCACCTGGGACATCACGGTGTCCGAGACGACCTCGGTGACCAGTCCCACGAACCGGTTGCGCGCCGAGCTGGCGACGTGCGCGGGGTCCTCGGGCCGGACGGCGCGCTCCTTGAGCAGGCGGGCCAGCTCCAGTCCGTCCACCACGGTCTGGCCGGTCGCGCTCCGGGTGCTGTGCAGCGCGCCCTGGTCGATCCAGCGCCGGACGGTGTCGTCGCTGACGCCGAGGAAGCGGGCGGCCTCGGCGATCCTGAGCTCGGTCATGGCGCCATGCTATCCGCATCTACGGTCATTCGTCCGGCACGGCATCCGCAGGTGCGGATCATCAGGCGTCGGCGACGACCTGGCAGACGGCCTCGCCGTAGCGCTCGAGCTTGGCGTCGCCGACACCGGAGATGCCGCGCAGCTCCCCCAGCGAGCTCGGCCGGGCCTGGGCGATCGCGGCGAGGGTCGCGTCGTTGAAGACGACGTACGCGGGCACGCCCTGCTCCTTGGCCACGGCGGAGCGCCAGGCCCGCAGCTGCTGGAAGAGCTCCTGCTGGGGCTGGTCGAGGACCGGCGGCGCGGCGGCGGTCCTCGGCGTGCGGACGGTCCTGGCCCGCTCCGGCTCGCGCCGCAGGCGCACCTCCCGCTGCCCGCGCAGCACCTCCCCGGCGGCCTCGGTGAGCGCCAGGACGCCGTACTCGCCCTGCACCTGGAGCAGGCCCTGGGCGAGCAGCTGGCGCACCACCCCGCGCCACTCCTGGTCGCTCAGCTCGGTGCCGATGCCGAACGTGGTGAGCTCGGTGTGGCGCATCCGCACCACCCGCTCGGTCTCCCGGCCGAGCAGGATGTCCACCAGGTGCCCGGCGCCGAACTGCTGGCCCCGCTCCCGCTGCAGCCGCACGATCGTGGACATGAGCTTCTGCGCCGGGACCGTGCCGTCGAAGGCCTCGGGCGGGTCCAGGCACGTGTCGCAGTTGCCGCACGGCTCGCTCGCCTCGCCGAAGTAGCGCAGCAGCTGCCGGCGGCGGCACTGCACCGTCTCGCACAGCGCGAGCATCGCGTCCAGGTGCAGCGTCTGGGCGCGCTTGCGCTGCCGGTCCCCCTCGCCGTCCTCGATCATCCGGCGCTGCTGGACGACGTCCTGCAGCCCGTAGGCCAGCCACGCCGTCGACGGCAGCCCGTCGCGCCCGGCGCGCCCGGTCTCCTGGTAGTAGCCCTCGACGCTCTTGGGCAGGTCGAGGTGGGCGACGAAGCGCACGTCGGGCTTGTCGATCCCCATGCCGAAGGCGATGGTCGCGACCATGACGACGCCGTCCTCGCGCAGGAAGCGGGTCTGGTGCTGCGAGCGCACCTCGGCGGGCAGGCCGGCGTGGTACGGCAGCGCGGTGACGCCCTGGCCGGCCAGCCACTCCGCGGTGCGCTCGACCGAGGCGCGGCTGAGGCAGTAGACGATGCCGGCCTCGCCGTCGTGCTCGGTCCGGATGAGCTGGAGCAGCTGCCGGCGGGCGTCCTTCTTGGGCCCGACCCGGTACTGGATGTTGGGCCGGTCGAAGCTGGAGACGAAGACCCGGGCGTCGTCCAGGCGGAGGTTGCGGACGATCTCCTCGCGCGTCTCCGCGGTCGCGGTGGCGGTGAGGGCGATGCGCGGGACCCCGGGCCAGCGGTCGTGGAGGATCGTCAGCCCGAGGTAGTCGGGGCGGAAGTCGTGGCCCCACTGGGCCACGCAGTGCGCCTCGTCGACGGCGAAGAGCGCGATGCGGGCGCGGTCGAGCAGATCGGCCGCGACCGGGAGGCGCTCGGGAGCGAGGTAGAGCAGGTCGAGCTCGCCGGCCAGGAGTCGACGCTCCACGTCGCGGCGCTCCTCGACGGTCTGGGTGGAGTTGAGGTACGCGGCGCGCACGCCGACCTGCTCGAGGGCGTCGACCTGGTCGTGCATGAGCGCGATGAGCGGGCTGATGACCACCCCGGTGCCCTCCCGGACGAGCGCCGGGATCTGGTAGCACAGGCTCTTGCCGCCGCCGGTGGGCATGAGCACGAGGGCGTCCTCGCCGCCGGTGACCGCGTCGATGATCTCGGCCTGCTGCCCGCGGAAGGCGTCGTAGCCCCAGACGCGGGTGAGCACCTCGAGGGGCGCGGGGCGCGTCACGGCGTGCGGGGGGCGCGCGGGGCGCGTCCCGGGGGCTGGTGCGGGGCGGGGGTGGGCGGGTGCGGCGTGTGCAGCGGCGCGGTCGCGGGGCGCGCGGCCGTGACGGCCAGGGCCTCGCCGTCGATCTGCAGCGCCACCTCGCCGGCGTCCCCGTCCAGGACCCGCACGGTCGTGCCCGAGCGGGTGATCTCCACGCCGAGCCGGCGGCCGTGCCACCGGAGGCGGAAGGCGATCCGGTGCAGGCGCTCCGGGAGCCGGGGGGCCAGGCGCAGCTCGCCCCCGTCCGTGTCCAGTCCCCCGAACCCGCAGACCACGGCCAGCCACGACCCGGCGGCGGAGGCCAGGTGCAGGCCCTGCTCGGCGTCCTGCTGGATGTCCCGCAGGTCCACGAGGGCGGACTCGCGCAGGTGCTCGAGGGCGAGGTCCAGGTGGCCCACGCGGGCGCAGACCACGGCCTGCACGCAGGCCGAGAGGGACGAGTCGCGGACGGTGCGCTGCTCGTAGTAGTCCAGGTCCCGGGCGGTCTGCTCCGGGGTGAACGCCTCGGCGCACCACCACAGGGCGAGGACCAGGTCCGCCTGCTTGACGATCTGGCGGCGGTAGATCTTGGCGTAGTGGAAGTGCTCCTCCACGGGGTAGCCGTCGCGCTTGGCCTCGAAGTCCCACTCGCGGTAGGTCGTGAACCCCTCGTTGGAGGGGTGCACGCCGCGCACGGCGTCGTAGGGGATGTGGATCGCGTCCGCCAGGGCCCGCCACCGCTGGAGCTCGTCCGCCGTCACGGAGAGCCGCCCCACGTGCTCGGGGTGCTCCTCGCACGCGTCGGCGGCCGCCCGGAGGTTGCGCCGGGCCATGAGGTTGGTGAAGACGTTGTCATCCACCACGCCGGTGTACTCGTCCGGCCCGGTCATGCCGAGGAGGTGGATGCCGCCCTCGTGGTCCTCGTGCACCATGGCCGCCCACACGCGCGCCGTCTCCACCAGGACGTCGACCCCGCCGACCTCGGTGAGGTCCTCGCCGGTGGCGTCGGCCCACCAGCGGAAGGCCCGCGCGATGTCGGCGTTGACGTGCATGGCCGCGGTGCTGGCCGGCCAGTACGCCGACGTCTCGTGCCCGTCGATGGTGCGCCACGGGAAGGAGGCGCCGCCCAGGTCCAGGACCTGCGCCCGCTCCCGGGCCCGGTCCAGGGTCGAGGAGCGCCACTGCAGGAGCCGTGCGGCGTCCCGGGGGCGCAGCAGCGCCAGGGCCGGCAGCACGAAGCCCTCGATGTCCCAGAAGGTGTGCCCGCTGTACCCGCCGCCGGTCAGCCCCTTCGCCCCGACCGGGGCGCGGCTGACGCAGGCCGCCGCCTGCAGGAGCTGGAACAGGTCGAAGCGGATCGCCAGCTGCAGCTCGGGGTCGCTGTCGATCTCCACCTCGGCGCTGTCCCAGTACTCGTCCAGCTCCGCCCGCTGGTCGGCGAGCAGCCCGTCCCAGCCGCGCCGCCGCGCCCCGGTCATCGCGGCGAGCACCTGCTCCCGCAGGTCGGCCGAGGGGTCCGCGTCCGAGGACGCGTGGCAGAGGTACTTGACGAACCCCACCCGCTGCCCGGGCCGGAGGTCGGTCACGAGGGTGGTGACCACCTGGTCGTCGTCGCACTGCGTGCTCACGGCGCCGCCGGCCGGCATGTCGACCTCGTGCTCGACCGCCGCGGCCACCCCGATCTCGCTCCCGTGGGTGCGGTGGACCAGGACGCCGCCGGTCTCGTGGCAGCGGCTGAGGCGGGCGCGGAACGGCTGCTCCAGGACCGCGGCCACGCGCGGGTCCTCGTTCTCCACCTTGGGCGGGGTGCCGTTGACGACCAGGTCGGAGCGCAGCACCGCCTGGACCGTGCGGTCCAGCGCCTCGACCTCGTAGCGGATCGCCGTGACGGAGCGCTGGGTCAGCGAGACCAGGCGGGTGGACGTCAGGCGCATCCGGGCGCCGCGCGGGGTGACCCACTCCGTCTCGCGGCGCAGCGTGCCCGCGCGCAGGTCGAGCACGCGGTCGTGCTGCTCCGGCGGGGACTCCCGGACGTCCAGCTGCACCCCGTCCACCTGCAGGCGCACGGTGCTCCCGTCGGCCACGCCGATGATGGCCTGCCCGTGCTCCGGGTGCCCGTAGCCGCCCTCGGGGTAGGACAGCGGGTGGTACTCGTAGACCCCGGCCAGGAAGGTCCCGCGGGAGGCGCTGGGCTGCGCCTCGTCCAGCGTGCCCCGGATCCCGACGTACCCGTTGGACAGGGCGAAGACGGACTCCAGGGCGCCGTGCGCGCCGGGGTCGAGGGCGGACTCGCGGACCTGCCAGGCGGAGGCATCGTTCGACGGTTGAGGCATGGCACCACGTTAGCTCCCGCGGCCGGGCGGCACCCGGCCGCGGCGGGGGTTCAGCGGTGCGTGAACCGCGGCTCGCGCTTCTCCGCGAACGCGGCCATGCCCTCCTTCTGGTCCTCGGTGGCGAACAGCGCGTGGAAGAGCCGCCGCTCGAGGTGCACGCCCTGCGCGAGGGTGGTCTCGAACGCGGTGTCCACGGCTTCCTTGGCCGCGAGGACCGAGGGCAGGGACTTCGCCGCGATGGTCCCGGCGACGTCCAGGGCCTCCGCCAGCAGGTCCGCCGCGGGCACCACGCGGGAGACGAGACCCGCCCGCTCCGCCTCCGCGGCGTCGAGGTGCCGGCCGGTGAGGACCATGTCCATGGCCTTGGCCTTGCCCACCGCACGGGCCAGGCGCTGGGAGCCGCCCATCCCGGGGATCACCCCGAGGTTGATCTCGGGCTGCCCGAAGCGGGCCGTGTCCGCGGCGATCAGCAGGTCGCACATCATCGCGAGCTCGCACCCCCCGCCCAGGGCGTAGCCCGAGACCGCGGCGACCACGGGGGTGCGCACCCGGGTGAAGGCGTCCCAGCCCGCGAACCAGTCCGCGAGGTACATCTCCGGGGCGCTGCGCCCCGCCATCTCCTTGATGTCGGCGCCGGCGGCGAAGGCCTTCTCCGAGCCGGTGAGGACGATCGCCCCGATCCCCGGGTCGGTGTCCAGGGCGGTGGACGCGGCGACGACCTCCCGCAGGGTCGCGGCGTCGAGGGCGTTGAGCGCCCGCGGCCGGTTCAGGGTGATGATCCCGACCCTCCCGCGGGTCTCGACCAGGATGTTCTCGTACGTGCTCCCCGAGACGTTCCGTGAGGTGTTCCCGGAGGTGTTCCCAGGGGTGTCCTCGGCGGTGTTCCGGCGGTCGGTCCCGTGCTGCTCGCTCATGCTGCGCTCCTGGTTCGCTCGGTCGGTCGGATCCGGTGCTCCCGGGGGCGGCTCCGGTGCGGGGGCATGGCCCGCATCCTACGCAAGGGCCCCGCCGTTCCGGGACCGTGTTCCCCTTGCCCGCCCGGGCGCGGCCCGCACTAGCATGGGCCCATGCGGACACTGCAGGCAGCAATCATCGAAGAGATGGGCGTGAAGCCCGAGATCGACCCCGAGCAGGAGATCGAGGCGCGCGTCGGCTTCCTCTGCGACTACCTGCGGGCCAGCGGCACGAAGGGCTTCGTGCTCGGCATCAGCGGGGGCCTCGACTCCACGCTGGCCGGCCGGCTCGCCCAGCTGGCGGTCGAGCGGGTGCGCGCCGAGGGCGGCGAGGCGGAGTTCGTGGGCGTGCGCCTGCCCCACCGGAAGCAGCACGACGAGGAGGACGCCCAGGCGGCCCTGCGCTTCGTCGCCGCCGACCGCACCATCACCTACGACATCGCCCCGGCGGTGGACGGCTTCGAGCACGGCTTCGAGGGCGCCACGGACCGGGAGATCTCCGACTTCAACAAGGGCAACATCAAGGCCCGGATGCGGATGATCGCGCAGTACGCGATCGCCGGGGAGCACAACTACCTGGTGATCGGCACCGACCACGGCGCCGAGTCCGTGACCGGGTTCTTCACCAAGTACGGCGACGGCGGGGCGGACGTGCTGCCGCTGTTCGGGCTCGACAAGCGGCAGAACCGGCTCCTCGCGAAGACCCTCGGCGCCGAGGAGCGGCTGTGGGCGAAGGCCCCCACCGCCGACCTGCTCGACGACGCCCCGGGCCAGACCGACGAGGCCGAGCTCGGGCTGTCCTACGACGACATCGACGACTACCTCGAGGGCCGCGAGGTCGCCGACGCCGTGGCCGAGCAGATCGAGCACCGCTGGCGCATCACCCGGCACAAGCGCACGACCCCCGCCACGATCCTCGACGACTGGTGGCGCTCCTGACGCCCGAAGCACCCGCACCACCACGGAGCCGCGCACCCCGATCGGGGTGCGCGGCTCCGTCGTCGTCGGGGCCCGTCGGCTTAGCGAGTCTGAGGTGCTGGGGAGAATGGTTCCATGACGGCGACGGCGCAGCGGCGGACCCGGACCCCGGTGGCCGGGGAGGAGTCTCCGGCGCGGCCGGTGCTCGCCGAGGTGCACGACACCGCGGTGCAGGGCGCTCCCGGGCCTGCCGCCGAGGTGCGGGCTGCCGCGGCGGGCCTGGTGGAGGCCGCGGCGGCGGAGGCGCGGGCGGTGGGCGCACAGGTGCGCTGCATCCACCGGTTGTGGCTGGCCGGGCAGGCGGCGCGCACGGCGGCCCGGTTCCAGGCGATGGCGCAGGCCGAGGCCGAGATCGCCGCCGGCGGGTTCCTCCGCCCGGACCCGCTGAGCCCGCTGGCCGAGGCGGAGCACCAGCTGCTCGTGGACGTCGCGGCCGAGGTCGGTCCGGCCCTGCGGCTGCCGGCGGGCACGGCCCGGCGGCGGGTGGAGGACGCCGTGCTGCTGGCCGAGATGCTCCCGGAGGTCCTCACCGCCCTGGAGGAGGGCCGGATCGGCTCGCCCCAGGCCGCGGTGCTGGTCGAGCAGTGGCGTGAGCTGATCACCCAGGCCCCGACCTGGGCCCCCGGCCGGTGCGACCCGCCGCCGGTGGCGGCCGTCGGCCGGCTGATCGCCGAGCTGCTGGACCGGGCCCCGCACGCCACCGCCGCGCAGCTGCGCGCGACCGCCCGCACCCGGCGGGCCGTGCTCGTGGCCGGCGCCGAGGAACGCGCCCGCCGCGCCGCGCGCAGGGCCCGGGCGGTGTGGGTGGAGCCGGCCGCCGACGGCACGGCCTGGCTGCACGCCCTGCTGGAGGCCCCGGTGGCCCTGGCCGTGCACGACCGGCTCGAGGACCTGGCCCGGCTGCTGGGCCAGGACGTCCCGGACCCCGCACGATCGGGGCGGCCGGGACCGCAGGATCAGGAAGAGTCCGTGCCGCGCTCGGTGTCGGAGCTGCGGGCCGACGTGCTGGCGGACCTGCTGCTGGACGGGGTCCTGCCGGAGGAGCCGGGCTTTCGGCGCGGGGTGCGGGCCCGGGTGAGCGTGCTGGTCCCGGTCTCGGTGCTGACGTGCGCCGGCACGGCCGGGGGCGAGTCGGCCGGGGACGGGGTTCCGGTGCTGTCGGGCTACGGGCCCATCAGCGCGGAGGTGGCCCGTCAGCTGGCCGCCGGGGCCGGGGCGTGGCACCGGGTGTTGACCCACCCCGTGACCGGAGTGGTCCTCGACCACGACCGGACCGTCTACGCCGTGCCCCGGGACCTGCGCCGGCTGGTCGAGCTGCGCGACGGGACCTGTCGCTTCCCCGGGTGCCGGCGCCGGTCCGAGGCCTGCGATCTCGACCACACGGTGGCCTGGGCCCGGGGCGGGCCCACGGCCGAGCACAACCTGGCCGCCCTGTGCCGCCACCACCACCGGGTCAAGCACCGCCACGGCCACCTCGGAGCCTGGTCGGTGCGGCGGATCACCCCCGGCCCGCACGACGGCACCGCCCCGGGCACGGACGGCAGCCCGCCCGGGGGAACGGCCGGGGGCGCGGCCGGGCACGCCGCGGTCCTGGAGTGGACCTCACCGGGCGGGCTCGTGCACCGCACCGCACCCGAGCACACGGCTGCCCGCCCCGAACCCGAGCACACCGCTGCCGGCACCGCACCCGACTGCCGGAGCGCCCCGGCCACCGGCCGGCCGCCCGGCAACCCTCCGCCCGTGGGTCCGGCCGCTGATCCTCCGCCCGGCGGCCTCCGGCTCGACGACCTCCCGCCCGATGACCCCCCGCCGTTCTGAGACCGGCGAGCCCGCGGCCTCCTGGGCCCGGCTCCCCGAGGCCGGTGTCGTGGTGAGGTGGTCCGGACCGGCCGCGCGAGCGCGCCTGTTGCCCACGGCCGGGAACGACCCGCAGCCGTTTCCCCTGAGCATCTCCTCAGGTCACCGGGGCCGGAACCGCGGTGGAACCGCCGGACGATCCGACGAACCGTGCGCGCCACGTCGGAACACCCCCGGCTCGGCCGGTCCCACCGCACGGAGAGACCGACCTCGACAGCTTCGGTCTCAGCGGGTGACCCAGGTGCGCCCCGCGGCGTAGTGGACGGTGACGCCCTTCGAGAAGCGCTGGCGCACCTCGGCGCCGTAGCGGTACTCGTCGGTGACGGGGAAGCCCCAGCCGCGCTCGGAGCCGGCGGCCTTCCAGGCCCGCCCGATGGCCCCGTACTGCTTGACCGCGCGGGAGCCCGTCCCGGGACTCCACAGGAGCATGGTGGAGCGACCGTCGCGGCGGAAGACCTGGTACGCCCCACCGGTGGCCGGGCGCTCGTCCGTGACGGGCAGGCCGAAGTGGTGCTCCCGGCCGGCCGCGACCCACCGGCCGCCGATGGATCCGTAGTTCTTCACGGCCATCGCGCCGTAGCCGGGGGCCCAGTAGACGGTGGTGGTGCGGGTGCCCTTCCGGAACTGCTGGTAGACGCCGCCCTCGATCAGGCCGCCGCGCTCGTTCATGGTGGGCTCCCCGAGCACGGCCGCCCCGCCCAGACGGTGGTACTTGGTGCCGATCGCCCCCCGGACGGCGTAGGACGGCGCCGTCACCGGGGGTGCGGTCACCGGCGGCACGAACCCCTGCGCCGGGCTCGCGACCGTCCCGGGCACGGCCTGCCCGGCCGGATAGGCGTAGTAGTAGATCGTCAGGTAGGTCTCCCACCCGGGACCGCCCGAGCCCGACGTGGCGGCGTGACTCACCCCGACCCCGAGATGGGTCAGGTCCCGGGCGAACTGGTCGGTCCCGTTGCGGGGGAAGAAGTCCAGCAGGTAGTGCGCGAGCGCCTCGACCGCCTCGACGCCCTCGAAGGGGCCGGTGAAGACGCCCTTCCCGTAGTACTGGTCCATCCGGATCCCGCCGGCAGGGGCGCCCGCCCAGGGGTCCGGGTTGCGGGACTCCTTGCGGGCCCCGGCCATGGTCTCCGCCCACTGCTGGGCGTTGCGGGACAGCGCGGTGTTGTAGACCAGCGGGGCGCGCCTCGCCTGGCCGCGGTGGTCGTTGACGATCTTGAAGGCCTCGGTGATGTCCTCGACCGTGGTCGGGTGGGCGCCGGCCGACGCCGCCCCGGCCAGGCCGCCGGCGGCCGGGTCCTCCGCGGCCGCCGGCGCCGGAGCCCCGGCCGGGGCGGCGTCGGTGCCCGAGCCGCCGTGCAGGCTCAGGGCGGGCGCGCCCGCGGTGGCGGCCGGCTCGGCCGGACCGGACAGCTCGGGCAGATCGGCCGGAGGAGTCGGGGCTGCGAGCGCCGCCGGGACTCCGCCGAGGAGGAGGGCGAAGGTGGTGGACACGACGAGCGCGGTCCGTGCGAGGTTCATGGGGGTCTCTCCCTGCTGGGGGCGGCGCCGCCGGGGGCACGGGCCAGCAGGAAATTAGCATGTGCAACCACCCGGTGGAAGGGCGCGCGGGGAAACCCCTGGTCCCCCGGCGCGGCGGCGCTGGCCGCGCCGGGGTGCTCAGCGGACGGAGACCCGGCGGTACAGGCCCCAGCCCAGCAGCGCGAGCAGCACGGGCGCCGCCGCGGCCAGGAGCACGAGTTCCGCCGGGACCCCCGCGGAACCCGCGCCGACGGCCGCGGCGGAGCCCGCTCCGGTCGCGGCGGCCCACACCAGCACGGCCAGGGTCGTCACGACGGTCCCGATGATGGACAGCGTCAGCGCCACGGGGCCGCCCCGGACGTACACCGTGGCGAAGACCGCCCCGACCAGCTGCGCCCCGAGGTAGACCAGGAACGCCACGAGGAGGGCCCACGCCGGGGACCCTCCGGCGAAGAGGTGGACGTCGAAGGCGGGCAGGCCCAGGAACCAGCCGCCGGTGGCGCGCTCCAGGAGCAGGAACACGGTGAGGACGGCCGCGGCCAGCAGGGCGTGGAGCACGAAGGTCAGCACCGAGCCCCACCACATCGACCGGCGGGTGGTCCCCAGCGCCAGGGCGAGGGGCGTGCTCGTGCCGATCACCTGGGCGGCGTGGACCAGCAGGGCGATCCCGGGCCACCAGAGCAGGACCTGGTTGTAGCGCAGGCCCTCGGCCACGGCGCCCAGCGGGGCGCCCAGGACCACGTGCAGCACGACCCCGGCGAGCAGGCTGAGCAGCCCGGACACCGTGATCACGCCCACGACCATCCAGACCCCGGCGGACCGGTTGACGGTGTTGAGCTTGAGGACAGGGGTGAGTCGTGACATGGCGGAGGTCCTCTCAGGCGTTCTGGAGCTGGTCGGCGGGCACCGGGACGAGCCCGTGGGCGGCCACGGCCGACTGCAGGGAGACGGCGTCGATCTCGATCCCGTGGCGCGCGGCGGCCGCCCGGGCGTCGTCGTCGTGGGGCGCCGCCACGGTCACGGTGCGCAGCGCCCCGATCCGCTGCTCGCGGGAGACCTGGTGCTCGAGGCGCCGCTCGGCCAGGTAGCCGGCGACGTCGGCGGCGGGCCCCGCGACCGTGTGGGCGCTGGCGCGGGCTGCCTCGAGACCGGCGTCCAGCACGAGCCGCCCGCGGTCGAGGAGCAGGACGTGGTCGAGGAGGTTGGCGACCTCGTCGACCAGGTGCGTGGAGATCACCACGGTGCGCGGGTGCCGCGCGAAGTCCTCGAGGAGCCGGTCGTAGAACAGCTCCCGGGCCACCGGGTCCAGCCCGCCGTAGGGCTCGTCCAGCATCGTGAGCTCCGCGCGGGACGCGAGGCCCAGGACGATGCCGAGGGCCGTGTGCTGCCCCGTGGAGAGCTTCTTGATCCTGGTCCGCGACGGGAGCCGGAGGTCCTCGGCGAGACCGCGGGCGAGCTCCTCGTCCCAGCCGGGGTAGAACGCCGGCGCGGCGTCGAGGACGTGGCGGACCCGGAACTCCTCGGGGTAGCGCTGCCGGTCCCGCAGCAGCACCGTGCGGGAGAGCGCCTCGGGGTTCTCCCACCCGGGGCGGCCGAACAGCTCGACCCGCCCGCCCCGGTCGGGGCGGACCTGCTGGCCGATCACGGACAGCAGGGTGGTCTTGCCGGAGCCGTTGCGCCCCACGAGTCCGTAGATCCGGTCCGGGGCGAGGTCGAGGTCGACGCCGTCGAGGGCCCGGGTCTCCCGGTAGGTGCGGGAGACGCCGCGCAGGGCGACGATGGGGGCTGGCGTGCCGTTCATGGGGTGGACTCCTGACGGGTCGGTGCGGCGGCCTCGGACCGGCCGAGGGCGGAGCGGACGAGGTCGAGGACGTCCCCCGGCGGGAGCCGGAGGGAGTGCGCCTCGGTGACGAGCGGTGCCACGTAGCGGTCGGCGAACTCCTGCCGCCGCTGCTCGAGGAGCCGCTCCCGGGCGCCGGCGGCGACGAACATGCCGATGCCGCGGCGCTTGTAGAGGATCCCCCGGTCCACGAGCCGGTTGACGCCCTTGCCGGCGGTGGCCGGGTTGATCCGGTAGAAGGCGGCGAACTCGTTGGTGGACGGGACCTGGGTCTCCTCCGGATAGGCGCCCGCGAGGATGTCGGCGCAGATCCGTTCGGCGATCTGCTGGAAGATCGGGCGGTCGTCGGCGATCACGGCCCTCCCCCTCACTGGTTCATTAGTTATGTAACTAACCATGGCACTTGGACCGGTGCTGCGCAAGGGGTGCTGAAAATTCCCGTCCGGGGCAGCCGGTAACGTGGGGCCCATGAGGATCGCCACCTGGAACGTGAACTCCGTCCGCGCCCGCGCCGACCGTGTGGAGGCGTGGCTGCAGCGCTCGGACGTGGACGTCCTGGCCATGCAGGAGACCAAGGCGAAGGACGACAACTTCCCCTGGGAGCTCTTCGAGTACATGGGCTACGACGTCGCCCACTTCGGCCTCAGCCAGTGGAACGGCGTGGCGATCGCCTCCCGGGTGGGCCTCGAGGACGTCGAGCGCACCTTCCCGGACCAGCCGGCCTTCGGCAAGCCCGGCGAGGAGCCCGTACAGGAGGCCCGGGCGATCGGCGCCACGTGCGCCGGCGTGCGCGTCTGGTCCCTCTACGTCCCCAACGGCCGCGGCCTGGAGGACCCGCACATGCCCTACAAGCTGGAGTGGCTGCGCGTGCTCAAGGACCACGCCAAGCAGTGGGTCGACGAGGACTCCACGGCGCAGGTCGCCCTGGTGGGCGACTGGAACGTGGCCCCGCAGGACGAGGACGTGTGGGACATGCAGTTCTTCCTCGACAACGGCCTGACCCATGTCAGCGCGCCCGAGCGCGCAGCCTTCCGCGCCTTCCTCGAGGAGGCCGGCTACCTGGACGTGGTCCGCCCCCGGCACCCCGGCCCGGGCGTCTACACGTACTGGGACTACAAGGGCCTGCGCTTCCCGAAGAAGGAGGGCATGCGCATCGACTTCCAGCTCTACTCCCCCGCCCTGGCCGGCCGCGTCACCGACGCGTCGATCGACCGCGAGGAGCGCAAGGGCAAGGGCGCCTCGGACCACGCCCCCGTCGTCGTCGAGATCGCCTGAGCCGCCGTGGCCCAGCTGCTGCAGGTCGGCCGGACGTTCCGCTCGGCCACCGGGATCCCCCACCAGTTCGCCCTGCGGGTGTACGTGCCCGCCGAGGAGCTCGATGCCGTGTACGCCCCGCTGGTGCCCCGGGCCCTGTCCCCCGAGGAGGCCGGGGTCAACGAGCTGACCGAGCAGCTCGCCCGCCTGGCCGAGCCGGGCCAGGAGCCCCTGCCCCCGGCCGTGGAGCCGCTGTGGACCCTGCCGTTCTCCGCGGCGCCCCGGGGCCGGGACATGCTCGCGGCCGGGGTCGGGGACTTCCCCGTCTACCACCCCCCGCAGCGGCTGCGGCGCTCGCTGCGGCTCGTGGCGCTCGCCGAGGAGGAGGGCGGCCAGCCCCTGCCCAACCTGCTCATCCCCGAGGACGCCGTCCGGGCCGCGGGCGATCGCGTGAGCCGGGAGCACTTCGTGCCCGTGCACGCGCGCCAGTCGGCGTTCACCGTCCCCATGGCGTGGTTCTCCCTCTTCACCGCTCAGGACCACACCGAGAGCTTCCACCACGGCAACCGTGTGCACCGGTGCGCGGTGCCGATGGACCTCGCGACCCGTCGCGTGGTGCGCGCCGCGCAGGTGGTGGAGGACGCGGGCGGCGAAGACCTCGAGGACCTCGCCGAGGACCTCACGCACCTGGGCCGGTGGCTCGGGGCGTTCTCCGCCAACTCCCTCGTGGTCCTGCACTACGGCTCGCTCGCTGACCCGTTCCAGCCGGACGAGAGCCCGCAGGACTTCTCGGACGCCGTGGAGCTGCTGGCCGCGCGGGACGCCCACGGCGCCGCCGTGGCGTTCCGCCGGCTCATGCACCGCTGGCTGCGCCTCGCGCACCTGGAGAGCGCCAGCTGACACCGGACCAGGGCCGGGCGGCGTCCTGCGCGGCGCGCCAGGGACCGATCCGGGCCCCTCCGGGGTGCGACGAGGATCACGCCCGAGACGCCGGACTTCGCCGGGACGCGCGGGGACTCGACAGTTGCCCATGTCGTAGGGGTACACTCTGGTCCTTCCGTGCAGGGCACCCTCTGCACAGCACCACCCCGTTCCAGGAGGACGCACCACATCATGGCCACCGATTACGACGCCCCGCGCACCCGGCCCGAGGACGAGCCGGCCAACGAGTCCCTGGAGGCGATCCAGGTCCAGCGCAGCGCCACCACCCAGACCGCGGTCATCGACGCCGAGGACTTCGACACCGCCGAGGGCATCGACCTGCCCGGCGCCGACCTCTCCCACGAAGAGCTCACCGTGGCCGTCATCCCGGAACAGGTCGACGAGTTCACCTGCGCCTCCTGCTTCCTGGTCCGGCACCGCTCCCAGCTGGCCCGCCAGTCCGGCGAGACGCGGTACTGCACCGACTGCGAGGGCTGAGCGGACCGCTCCGTCCGGCCCGCGCCCCGGTGCCGCCGCGCCCCGTGATAGAACAGGCCGGTGCGCCCGTCCACCCCGCCCCCTGACCGTTCCGCCGTCCCGCCCCGCGTGCCGGGGTGGCTGGTGGTGCTCGCGGTGGCGGTCGTGGCGGTCAATCTCCGCCCCGGGGCCACCTCCGTGGGGCCCGTGCTCGCGGAGGTGCAGCAGGGACTGGGGCTGAGCCCCACGATGGCCGGCGTGCTGACCGCCCTGCCCGGGCTCACGTTCGCCGCGGCGGGGGCGTGCGCGGCCGCGCTCTCGCGCAGGACCGGCATCAGCGGTGCCGTCACCGCCGGTCTGGTCCTGGTCGCCGCCGGGCTGCTGGCCCGGTCGGTCACGGGATCGGTGCCGGTGTTCCTGCTCCTGTCCGTGCTGGGCTTCGCCGGCATGGCCGTCGGCAACATCCTGGTGCCGGCGTTCATCAAGCGCCACGGGGGCCGGCGCACGGCGGCGCTGAACTCCCTCTATACGACCGGCCTGGCCGTCGGCGCCACGCTGCCCCTGCTGGCTGCCGGGCCGCTGGCCGCGAGCGGGCCCGACGGATGGCGTGCCGCACTGGGCCTCTGGGGCCTCGTGGCCCTGGCCGCCGTGGTCCCCTGGGTCCTGGTCACCGTCCGCGACCGGCGCGAGCCCGCCACGACCCCCGGCCGCGCCCTGCGTCCCGGCCGCGGCACCTCGATCCTCCGCTCCCGCACCGCCGTGGCGCTGTGCGTCTACTTCGGCATCCAGTCGATGCACGCCTACGTCCAGTTCGGCTGGGTGGCCCAGATCTACCGCGACGGCGGCCTGGGCCAGGCCCAGGCCGGGCTGATGGCCGCCCTCATCGCCGCCATGGGCATCCCGGGAGGGCTCCTCATGCCCGTCCTGGTGGCCCGCTCACCGCGCCTGCGGCGGTGGATCGTGGGCCTGGGCGTCTGCATGGTCGCCGGCTACTCCGGCCTGCTGCTGGCGCCCGCCACCACACCCTGGGCCTGGGCCCTGCTCCTGGGGGTGGGCGGCTTCGCGTTCCCCACCGCCCTGGCGCTGCTCACGGCCCGCTCCCGGGACCCCCGGGTGACCGCGCAGCTGTCCGGGTTCACCCAGCCGGTGGGCTACCTGCTCGCGGCGGCCGGGCCCTTCGCCGTCGGCGCCCTGCACGAGGCCACCGGCAGCTGGACCGCTCCCCTGCTGCTGCTGATGGGCACCGCGGTGCTCCTCGTCGTCGCCGGCGGCGTCGCGGCCGCGCCCCGCTTCGTCGACGACGAGATCGCGGGCCCGGACGGGCCGTAGCGGCCCGGTGCGGCCCGGTGCCAGGGGCTATCGTGACCGCATGACTGATCAGGGTGCAGGACGAGTGCTCACCGCCGGACTCGTCGGGTACGGCATGGCCGGGCGGGACTTCCACGGGGACCTGCTGCGGCGGGCCGGCGGGCGGGTCACCGACATCGTCACCGGCGACCCGGAGCGGGCCGCCCGCGCGGGCGCCGACTGGCCCGGGGTGCAGGTGCACCGGGACCTGCCCGGGCTGCTGGAGCGCTCGCGGCCCGACGTGCTGGTCGTCGCCTCGCCCACGGGGCTGCACGTGGAGCACGCGCTGGCCGGCCTGGAGGCCGGGGTCCCCGTGGTGGTCGACAAGCCGCTGGCCATGGACCACGAGGGCGCGGTGGCCGTGGTCCGCCGCGCCGAGGAGAC
Source organism: Kocuria salina (assembly GCF_013368965.1). Lineage (NCBI taxonomy): Bacteria > Bacillati > Actinomycetota > Actinomycetes > Micrococcales > Micrococcaceae > Kocuria > Kocuria salina. The sequence goes on along the minus strand of NZ_SSSF01000002.1, from coordinate 182,175 downwards.
CGGGACCCCGCTGACGGTCTTCCACAACCGGCGCTGGGACAGCGAGCAGCTGACCCTGGCCCGGGTGCTCGCCGAGGGGCACCTCGGGGACGTGCACCGGTTCGAGCGCCGCTGGGAGCGGTGGCGCCCGGTGCCCAAGGACCGGTGGCGGGAGAACGCGGTCGGCCGGGGCGGCGGGCTGCTGCTCGACCTCGGTCCGCACCTCGTGGACGCGGCGATCCAGCTGTTCGGGCCGGTGGCCGCGGTGCGGGCCGAACTGCGCGCGCTGACGACCCCGGCCGAGGACGACGTCTTCCTGGCCCTGGACCACGCCTCGGGCACGATCAGCCACCTGTGGGCCGGGAGCCTCGTGGGGGCGCCGGGGCCCCGGACCCGGGTGCTCGGCTCGGCCGGCGCCTACCTCGTGGCCGGGCACGCCGACAGCCCCGGCCCCTTCGACCTGCTGGACCCCGGGGAGGGCATGACGGGTCTGCTCGTCCGGGGCACCGGGACCGACCCCGTGCCCACCGCCCCCGGCGAGCCCGCCGACTTCTACCGGGCCGTGGCCCGGTGGCTCCTCGGCGACGGCGAGGCCCCCGTGGACCCGTGGGACGCCGTGGCCGTCGCCGCGGTGCTGGACGCGGCCCGGCGCAGCGCCCGCACGGGGGCGCGGGAGGTGCCCGCAGCGCCCTGAGCGCGGCGCACCGCGCCGAGGACACAGCCGAGGACGCGCTCGAGGGGTCGTGCACCCGTGGCCGCGCGGTAGCGCAGGACGCCGGGGACCGCCCCGGCGTCCGCCAGCGGCTCCCCGCGGGCGAAGCCGGCCCACAGCCGCCGGAGGCGCCGGCCGTGGGCCTGGACGTCCTCCCACGGGGCCCCGGCGAGCAGCCCGGTGCCGGCCCATGCGGCCTCGTCGCCGAACAGGAGCGGGAGGTCGACCGTGTGGGCGGATCCGTACGGGCTGCCCGGCGCGCTCCAGGTGAGCAGGTAGGTGTGGGCGCGGCCTCCGGCCCGGGCGTGCCGGGCGGCGAACCGGCGGACGGCCCGGCCGTGGACGGCCGCGGTCACCTGCCCCACGACGGCGCGGCGGAGCACGGGGCCGAGCAGCGGGACGCGGGTGACCCGGTGGAGGAGGGGTAGCGTGGGCAGGTAGAGCCGGGCCTCCTCGGCGGTGTGGCCGATGAGCACGTCGATGTGCGGGGCCACGCGGTCCCAGGCTGCCTCGACGCCCTCCTCGGCGGGCAGGGGGTGGTGGCCGTACTGGGTGCCGAACGGCATCCGGCCCCGGAGCCCGAAGGAGGACGCGCCGGCCTCGACCTCGGCCTGCAGCGCCACCACCTCCGCGGCCGGCGTCCCCGCGGTGACGGCACCGGCCGCGCCCGCCATCGCCGCGGTCATCGCCGCCCGGCCGCGGGCGATGCCCAGCGGAGGGCTCTGCAGGATGGCCCGGCGGAACAGCAGCTCCGCGCCCGGGACGGCCATGAGATGGGCCACGGCGTCGCCCCCGGCGGACTGGCCGAACACGGTCACCCGGTCCGGGTCGCCGCCGAAGGCCGCGATGTTGCGCCGCACCCAGCGCAGGGCCTCTAGCTGGTCGAGCAGACCGAGGTTGGCGGGGCGGCCCCGGCCCGCGCCGAGGTAGCCGAACAGTCCCAGCCGGTAGGTGACGCTCACGACCACGACCCGCTGCTCGGCGACCAGGGGGCGGGGATCCATGATCGGGGCGTCCCCGGCCCCGGTGGTGTAGGAGCCGCCGTGGATCCAGACCATCACCGGCAGCCGTTCCGCCGGCCCCCGCTCGAGGGGCAGGGTCACCGACAGCCGCTGGCAGTGCTCGTCCCGCGGGAGCCCGGCGAGGGTGTCGCCGAGGACCCCGGTGAGGAAGGGTGAGTGCGCCTGGGGGCAGGCCGGGGCCGGGCGGGTGGCGTCGAACGGTTCCACCCGGTCCGCGACCGGGACGGGCGCGGCGAACCGGTCCGCCGTGGCGTACGGGATCCCGGTCGCCCGGACGACGTCGCCGTCGACCCGGCCGCGCACCGGCCCGCAGGGAGGCGCGAACGTGCGCGTCGGAGTGGTCATGCCCACTTCTACCACGCGGCCCGCCCGGGACGGGGGCGGGCCGGCTGCCGCGAGCGCTGGCTGCCCCGGGCGCACCGGGCCCGGGGCGCCCGTCGCCCGCCCTGGGTAGATTGGACCGTCGACCGACAGGAGCCCGCCCATGACCGCACACCCGCAGCGCCCGGCGCCGCCCCGCGTCCGCGCGCACGCCCGCACGACGACCACCGACGTGCCGGTCGCACCGTGCGCGGCACCGTGAGCCGCGCCGTGGAGCGCACGGGGCGCCACGCCGGCCTCGGCGTCGCGGCGATCCTGCTCACCGCGGTCCTGTGGGGCACGACCGGGACCGCGGCGACCTTCGCCCCCGGCGCGGGGCCGCTGGCGATCGGGGCCGCCGCCCTGGGCGTGGGCGGGCTGCTGCAGGCGGCGATCGCCCTGCCCGCCCTGCGCCGCTCCCGGCGGGCGCTGCGCTCGCACGCCGGGCCGGTGGCGGCCGGGGCCGCGGCCGTGGCCGTCTATCCGCTGGCGTTCTACAGCTCGATGCACCTGGGCGGCGTCGCGATCGGCACGGTCGTCTCCCTGGCCTCCGCGCCGCTGGCCTCGGGGGTCCTGGAACGCGTCCTCGAGCGCCGCCCCCTGAGCCGGTGGTGGATGACCGCCGCGCTCCTGGGCGTCCTCGGCAGCAGCCTGCTGTGCCTGTCGAGGGCCGGCGGGTCCGGGGCCTCGGCCGCGGACACCGCCGCCGGCATCGGGCTCGGGCTGGTGGCCGGGGCGACGTACGCGCTCTACTCGTGGGTGGTGCACCGGCTGATGGGCCACGGGGTGGGGCGCGCGGCCTCGATGGGCGCCGTCTTCGGCGCCGGCGGGGCGCTCCTGCTCCCGGTCCTCGCCCTCACGGGGGCGCCCCTGCTGGCCTCGGGGCAGGCGTTCGCCGTGGCCGCGTACATGGCGCTGGTGCCGATGTTCCTCGGGTACTTCCTGTTCGGCGTGGGACTCGCCCGGGTGCGCCCGAGCACGGCGACGACCCTCACCCTGACCGAACCGGCCGTCGCGGCGGTCCTGGCCGTCGTCGTCGTCGGCGAACGGCTGACGGGCGCCGGCTGGACCGGGCTGGCGGTCCTCGCCGCCGCGCTCGTCGTCCTGGCCCTCGCCCCCACCAACGTGGTCGCGCACCGGCCGGGCGGTCCCGGCCTGACAACGGCCGCCCCGGCCGCCGCCCCAGCGCCGGCCGCCGTGACACCGCGCCCGGGGACTGACTAGGTTGGGGACGCCCCCGCACCGGAGCCACCCGCGCCGGACACCCCCGACGAAGCACCCGAGGAGCAGCCCATGACGCAGCAGGTCAGCCAGTCCCCCGCCACCGAGGAGGGCGAGTGGTGGCGCTCCGCGGTGATCTACCAGATCTATCCCCGGTCCTTCAACGACTCCGACGGTGACGGTCTGGGCGACCTGCCCGGGATCGTCGACCGGCTGGACTACCTCGCGGACCTCGGCGTGGACGCCCTGTGGCTGTCCCCGTTCTACGTCTCGCCGCAGCACGACGCCGGCTACGACGTCTCCGACTACCGGGACGTCGACCCCCGCTTCGGCACCCTGGAGGACTTCGACCGGATGCGCGCCCGGATGGCGGAGCTCGGGATGCGGCTGATCGTGGACCTGGTGCCCAACCACACCTCGAGCGAGCACGAGTGGTTCCGGGCCGCCGTGGCCGCCGGGCCCGGCAGCCCGGAGCGGGACCGGTACATGTTCCGGGACGGCCGGGGCGAGCACGGGGAGCTGCCGCCGAACAACTGGCGCTCCGTGTTCGGCGGCGAGGCCTGGACCCGGCTGCCGGACGGGCAGTGGTACCTGCACCTGTTCGACAGCACCCAGCCGGACCTCAACTGGGAGAACCCGGAGGTGTGGGAGGAGTTCCGCTCCGTCCTGCGCTTCTGGCTGGACCGGGGCGCGGACGGCTTCCGCGTGGACGTGGCCCACGGCCTCGTGAAGGCCGAGGGGCTGCCGGACTGGGACCACCAGGTGCACATGGTCGAGGGCGAGCACGACGCGCGGGAGCACGACGCCCCGGACACCCCGCTGAGCACCGGCAGCCCCTACTTCGACCAGGACGGCGTGCACGAGGTCTACCGCGACTGGCACCGGGTGCTCGCCGAGTACGACGGCGACCGGATGCTGGTGGCCGAGGCGTGGGTCGAGCCGGCGCACCGGCTGGCGATGTACGTCCGCTCCGACGAGATGCACCAGGCGTTCAACTTCGACTTCCTGGTGGCCGGGTGGGACTGGGCCCGGATGTCCCGGGCCATCGAGGACTCCCTGGCGGAGTCGGCGAACGTCGGCGCGCCCACCACGTGGGTGCTGTCCAACCACGACACCGTCCGGCACGTCTCCCGCTTCGGGCTCACGGACCCCATCGCCTACCCCAAGGGGATCGACGCGGACAGCGAGCAGCCCGACCACGAGCAGGGCCTCGCCCGCGGCCGCGCCGCCGCGCTGGTGGAGCTGGCCCTGCCCGGCTCCGCCTACCTGTACCAGGGGGACGAGCTGGGCCTGCCCGACCACACCCGCCTGCCCGCCGAGCTGCGCCAGGACCCGGCGTTCGCCCGGACCGGGGGCGAGGAGATCGGCCGCGACGGCTGCCGGGTCCCGCTGCCCTGGGCCGCGGGAGAGCCCGGCCACGGCTTCGGGGCCGACCCGTGGCTGCCGCAGCCCGAGGAGTTCGCGCAGCTCGCGGCGGACCGGCAGGTGGGGGTCCCCGACTCCACGCACACGGTGTACCGCACGGCGCTGCGGGTGCGCCGGGAGCTCGGTCTCGGCCGCGGCTCCTTCGCGTGGCACGCGAGCCACGACGCCGCGACGGGCCTGCTGTCCTTCGTGAACACCACCGGCGCCGGGGAGCGGGTCCTCGTGGCGGCGAACCTGGGCGGCGCCCCCGTCCCCCTGCCCGCCGGAGAGCCGCTCGTGCTCAGCAGCCGGGACGCCGTGCAGGACGGCGTCCTGCGGCCCGAGCGGGCCGTGTGGTGGCGCCTGGCCCCCTGAGCCGTCCTGCCGGCCCTCGGGGCCCCGGCCTCGGGGGTCCCGGCGGTCCTGGCGCACGGCGTGCGGCGCCGCATGCCGGCACGCCGCGGACGACCGCTCGTCGCGGACGCCCGGTCGGCGCGCCGGTCAGTGGCTGGTGCGCCCCCGGCCCGACACGAGCGCCGGCGCCACCAGCCGGTCCGCGAGCACGCCGGTGACCACGGAGTACCCCGCCTTGTGCAGGACGTCCACGGCCTGCTCGCCGGCCGGCCAGGACGACGGCGGGGCCCCGACCCCCGTCGCGTTCTCCACGGTCTGGTCGAAGGCCAGCCGCACCACCGTGTGCCAGGCGTTCGCGTGCGGACCCCGGATGCCGGTCACGGCCCACACGCCGCGCAGGGCGCCGAGGGCGGCGCCCGTGCCGTAGTGCATGGCGGAGTTCCAGCCCGTGGGCTGCTCGCGGTCCCCGGGGTGGCGCCCCAGCAGGGTGAGCAGGGCGCGCGCGGGGACGTAGGAGTCCGGCCGGTGGGTGAGCGCCTGCTCCGCCTTCTCCCCCAGCACCATCAGAGCGGCCCCCGCGATCCCCGCCGCGGCGCCGGTCGCCGCGGCCCGTCCGAGCGCGCTCGTCCGCGCGGGGCCGGTCACGGCCGCCCCTGCTCGTCGCCGGGCCGCTCGGCGCCCAGTCCCTGCTGCTCCAGGTCGCGGTCGAGCTCGGCGCCGGGCTCGACGACCACGCCGTCCTCGCGCTGGTCGTCGACCGGCCCGTGCCCCGGTTCCTGCTCGCGTCGGTGCTCGGTCATGTCGGCTCCTCCCGTCGGGGCCACCCGGGCCGGGCGACCTGCCCCCCAGTCTAGACAGGCTGCTGATCAGTTCGAGGGGGTGGGCTCCGCGCACGCCCGGCGGAGCCAGTCGCCGACCGGCGCGAGCGTCCGCTGCAGATCGGCCAGCTCGGCGGGCTGCACGGACGGGCCCGCGGCGTCCAGGGCGGCCACGGCGTCCTCGAACGCGGGGCGCAGCTCGGCGGGCAGCCGGGAGGTGAGGTCCCGCACGGAGGCAGCCGCCCCCTGGGGGCGGAAGTGGGGGTCCGGCTCGTCGCCGGACAGCGGCACGAGGGTCAGCGCCGTGTAGGCGCTCGCCACGTCGAAGCAGGCCTCCGGTTCCGCGGTGGGCCCGGCCGGCACCGGGGCGGGCGAGCCCGCGGTCGGCTCGAGGACGAGCCCGGAGGACTGCGGGCCGGCGCCGCAGCCAGTGAGCGCCAGCAGGCTCAGGGCGGTCAGCGCGGCCGCTGCTGCCCCGCGGGGGCTCGGGCGACGGGGATACCGGGTCACGGCTCCCAGGGTAGGGAGCGAACCTCCGTGTCCGCTGGCAGCGGGCGGCAGGGCCCCCGGCACGAAGAAACCGCCGGCCCCTCGAGGGGACCGGCGGTTTCCGCGGTGGCTCCGACCGGCGTCGATCCGGTGACCTTACGATTTTCAGTCGTACGCTCTACCAACTGAGCTACAGAGCCCCGGCACATCCGCAGCGGATATGCCGCGACGGCGCCGCATCGACTCGATGAACGCCGTCTGAGCGACCCTGACGGGACTTGAACCCGCGACCTCCGCCGTGACAGGGCGGCACGCTAACCAGCTGCGCTACAGGGCCTTGCTGTTTCCAACGAGGACTGATCTTACCAGCATTCCTCGCCGGTTGTGCAAATCGGTGGGCGGACCCTCCGATCGCGTACCCCCAACGGGATTCGAACCCGTGTCGCCGCCGTGAAAGGGCGGTGTCCTAGGCCACTAGACGATGGGGGCCGGACACCCGCGTCGACGACCACGACCTCGGCGACCGAGGACCGTGACACGGGAGAAACCGAGTACAGCTTAGAGGCTCGCGCGGATCCCGCACAATTCCCGCACTGCCCCCGGGGACCCAGCCGGCGCCCGGGCTCGTGGGGTAGGAAGGAGAGCGTGATCGAGATGACCCGCGAGGAGTTCGACGGCGCCGTCGACGACGCCATCGACCTGATCCCGGACGCCCTGTTCCGGGCGATGGACAACGTGGTGATCCTGGTCGAGGAGGAGCCGCCGGAGCACTCCCCCGGGCTGCTCGGCCTCTACGAGGGCGTGCCCCTGACCGCCCGGGACGGCGGGTGGGGCGCCGGCTCCCTGCCGGACCGGATCTTCGTCTACCGGGGTCCGCTGCAGCGCATGTGCGCGGAGCGCGAGGAGCTCGTGGAGGAGATCACGGTGACCGTCATCCACGAGGTCGCCCACCACTTCGGCATCGACGACGAGCGCCTGCACGAACTGGGGTGGGGCTGAGCCGGCCCGCTCAGGCGTCCCAGGGGCGGATGTCGTCGGAGTCGAAGTCCTTGCGGGTCTCGATCCGCTCGTCGTAGCGGTCCGGGACGATCAGCACGGGTCCCGCGGCGTTGTGCAGCACGCCCTGCGAGGTGGAGCCCAGGAGCATCCCCGCGAAGCCGCCCCGGCCGCGCGTGCCCATCACCACGAGCCCGTTGCGCCGGGTCTGCTCGACCAGCACCTGCACCGGCGCGCCGTCCGCGAGCTCCGAGCCGATCTGCAGGTCGGGGAACCAGCTCTCGAGCCAGGCGACGCCGCCGTTGAGCGCCCGCGCGACGTCGTCGTACATCACCTCGAAGTCCACCGCCGTGGGCATCCACGCGAGCGCCCCGCTCACGGGCGGGAGCGCGCACAGCACCGTCAGGGGCACGCCGAGCAGGCGCGCCTCCTCCGCGGCGTAGAGCATGGCCGCCCGGGCCTGGGTGGAGCCGTCCGAGCCGACGACCACGCGGTCCACGAGGGCCCGGGTGCTCGTGAGCTCCTCCGCGCCCAGGTGCTGCTGCGCCCACGGCAGGGGGACCACGCCCGTGGGGCACTTCGAGTGCGCCGGCACCGCCGTGGAGACCGTGCCGAGCAGCCGGCCCAGCAGACCGCCCCGGCCGCGGGAGCCGAGGACCAGCAGCTCCGCCGTGCGGCTCAGCTCGAGCAGGGCCCCGGAGGGGTCCCCGGTCTCGACGGTCGCCCGCAGCTCGACCCCCACGTCACGGACCTGGTCCGCCGCGTGGTTCAGCAGCTCCTCGACGCCCTGGGTGAGGGCGGCCTCGTCCACGGTGGCGTAGCCGGTGTCGAACCCCGAGCCGGAGAACACGGGCAGGCTGTACGCGGTGACCAGCCGCACCGGACGACCGCGGCGGCGGGCCTCCCGGGCCGCCCACCGCAGTGCCCCGAGGCTCTGCTCGGAGCCGTCGATGCCCACGACGATCTCCCCCGTGGCGTCGAGGGAGCGGCTCTGCCCGCCGCCCGAGGGGACGCGGTCGCGCACCGCCTCCTCGCCCAGCGTGGTCTCGTGGGGCTCCTCGCGCTCCCGGTCCGGGGACGGGTGGTCGGTCATGGTGCTGCCTCCTGTGCGCGTCCTCGGTCCGCGGTGCTCCGGATCCCGCCGCGGGCTTCGCCTCCGATGGTACGCGCGGCGGGGCCGCAGGACGGGGTCGTCGAGGGCGCCGGAGCGCCCCCGGGATGACATGATGAGGGCGCACTGTGCACCTGCCTGCGAGGAAGGACGGTCCCGCCGATGAGCGAGGTCTCGCTGCCCGACGCCCTGCCCGGCGAGACCGGGACGAGAGAGTGGGCCACGTGGGGCAGGACGCACTCCGTCACCCCCCGGCACGTGCTGCGCCCCACCTCCGTCCCGGAGCTCGCGGAGGGCGTCGCCGCCGCCGTGCGCCGCGGACTGGGCGTGCGCGCGGTGGGCTCCGGGTGCAGCTTCTCGGCGCTGCCCCTGGCCCCCGACGTCATGGTCGACCTCTCCGGGCTGTCCGGGCTGCCGGCCGTCGACCGGGAGAACCAGCGGGTCACGGTCCTCGCGGGCACCACGATCCGTGACCTGAACCAGGAGCTGGACGCCCACGGGCTGGCCGTGACCAACCTGCCGGACAGCGACTGGCAGACGGTCGCCGGCGCCGTCTCGACCGGCACCCACGGGACCGGCCTGGCCTTCGGCTCCCTCTCCCAGCAGGTGGTGGCCCTGAGCCTGGTCACGGCCGACGGCGAGCTGGTGGAGTGCTCCGCCGAGCAGCGCCCCGAGCTGTTCCAGGCCGCGCGCGTGGGCCTGGGCGCCATGGGGGTCCTCGCGAGCGTCACCCTGGTGTGCGAGCCGACGTTCCGGCTGCACGCGGCGGAGCTCAAGGAGCCCCTCGGCCAGCTCGTGGACACCCTGGGCAGCCGGATGGCCGGGGCCGACCACTTCGAGTTCTTCTGGACGCCGGGCACCGCCACCGCCCAGACCCGGATCCTCACGCGCCTGCACAAGCTCCCGGACTCCTACACCCGGCCCGGCTCCCCCGTGGCCCGCACCGTGCGCCGGCTCGACGACGCCCTGCTGCGCAACACCCTCACCGCGGGGCTCAACCAGCTGGCCACGGCCCTGCCGCGCTCCACGCCGGGGCTCAACCGGCTCGACGCCCTCACGAACAGCCCGCGGCAGTACAGCGACCTGTCCTTCCGGGTGTTCACCGTGCCGCGCCGGACCCGGTTCGTCTCCTCCGAGTACGCCCTGCCGGTCGAGGAGCTCGTCGTGGCCTTCCGGGAGCTGCAGACGCTCATCGAGCGGCGCGACTACTCGTTCTCGCTCCCGGTGGACGTGCGCTGCGCCGCGGCCGAGGACGCCTGGCTCGCCCCCGCCCACGGCCGGGAGACCGGCTGGATCGCGCTGCGGCAGTACTGGCGCCGGTACGACCCGAAGGTGTTCGCCGCGGCCGAGGAGATCTTCGTGGCCCACGGCGGCCGCCCCCACTGGGGCACCGTGCACACGCAGGACGCCGAGTACCTGCGCTCCGTGTACCCGCGGTTCCAGGACTTCCTCGACGCCCGGGCGTCCGTGGACCCGGACGGGGTGTTCCTCAACGACCACGTCCGCGGGCTGCTGGGCCTGTAGGCCCGGGGTCCGGCAACGCGAGGGGCCGCGTCCGGCAGGACGCGGCCCCTCGCGGCACGGCGGCGCGGTGCGGTGCTGCGGCTCAGACGGGCGAGGAGACCGGCTCCGCCACGCCCTCGCGGGAGACGCTGACCATCTCCTCGCGCTCGACCACCTTGACGCGCTCGCGCGGGTTGCCCTCGGCGTCGTGCGAGGACTGGCCGAGGCCCTGCTCGTACTCGTCGAGGGCCAGCCATCCCTCCCAGGTGGTGTACTCGACGCCGCGGGCCTCGAGCACGTCGTTGACGGACGCGGGGTCCGGGCGGGTGGCGCCCGGCAGCACGGCGCGGTCCTCCAGGAGGTGGGTGACCGTCTCGAGGGCGTCGGACTTGGTGGCGCCGATCAGCCCGACCGGGCCGCGCTTGATCCACCCGGTCGCGTAGAGGCCGTGCAGCACGGTCCCGTCCTCGGCCAGCACGCGGCCCTCGGCGTTGGGGATCACGCCGCGGCCGTCGTCGAACGGCAGCTCGGGCAGGCGGGAGCCGAGGTAGCCCACCGCGTGGTAGACGGCCTGCACCGGGTAGTCGACGTACTCGCCGGTCCCGGACACGGAGCCGTCGCCGTTGAGGCGCGTCCGCTCCATGCGCAGCCCCGTGACCCGGCCGTCTTCCCCCAGCACCTCGCGGGGACTCTGCAGGAAGTGCAGGTGCAGCCGGCGGGAGGCGGTCTTCGGGGAGTCGTCGGCCCGCCACTTCTCGAGGGTCTTGACCATGACCTTGACCTGGTTGTTCTCGGCGATCGCCAGCTCGGAGCCCTCGTCGTACTGGAAGTCCTCGTCGTAGACGACGATGTCGACGTCCCGCGACTTGGCGAGCTCGCGCAGCTCGAGGGGGGTGAACTTCACCTGGGCGGGGCCGCGGCGGCCGAAGATGTGCACGTCCGTGACCGGGGACGCCTTGAGCCCCTGGTAGACGTTGCCGGGGATCTCGGTGAGGAGCATGTCGTCGGCGTGCTTGGACAGCACGCGGGCGACGTCGAGGGCCACGTTGCCGTTGCCGATGACCGCGATCTCGCGGGCCTCGAGCGGCCAGGTGCGCGGGAAGTCCGGGTGGCCGTCGTACCAGGCCACGAACTCGGCGGCCCCGTGCACGCCCCGGAGGTCGTTGCCGGGGATGTTCAGCGGGGCGTCGTAGACGGCTCCGGTGGCGAAGATCACGGCGTCGTAGTGGGCGCCGAAGTCGGCGAGGGTCAGGTCCCGGCCGAACTCCACGTTGCCGAAGAAGCGGATGTCGCCGCGCCCCAGGATGGCGCGCAGCGCGGTGATGATGCCCTTGATCCGGGGGTGGTCGGGGGCCACGCCGTAGCGGATGAGGCCGAACGGGGTCGGGTAGCGGTCGAACAGGTCGATGCTGACCTCGAGCTCCCCGTTCTTCACGGGCTCGGACTTGGTGAGCATGTCCGCGGCGTAGATGCCGGCCGGACCGGCGCCGATGATGGCGACGCGCAGGGGGCGGGTGGTGGTGTCAGCCACGTGGCTTCCTTTCGATTGCGCGCACGGCGTCCGCCGCGCGCATCGTAGACCGGGTACAAGGGTAGTGAATCCGGCGCAGAATCTCCTGGGTGCGGAGACTCACGAGCGGTGGCCGAGCAGCCCTCGCCCGCGCAGCAGGCGCCGTTCCACGGGGTTGAAAAAGAGCAGCTCCACGAGGATGCCCACGACGAGGATGGACAGCACGGCGACCATCACCACCGCCATGTTGGAGACCGTCCGCCCCTGCTCCAGCAGGGAGCCGAGGCCGAACCCGATGGAGCCGCCGATCGCGATGAGCTCGGCGCCCATGAGCGAGCGCCAGGAGAAGGCCCACCCCTGCTTGAGCCCGGCGAGGTACCCGGGCAGGGCGGCGGGGAGCACGACCTTGCTGGCCATGGTCCACCCCCGGGCGCCGAGCACGTGCCCGGCGCGGCGCAGCTGCGGCGGGATCTGGTCCACGCCCGCGAGCATGCCGTTGATGATGGAGGGGATGGCGCCCATGAGCACCACGAAGTACACCGTGGCGTCGGACAGGCCGAACCAGATGATCGCGGCGGGCACCCAGGCGATCGAGGGCAGCACCTGCAGCCCGGAGATGATCGGGCCCACGGCGTTGCGCAGCCCACGCCACTGGGCGATGAGCAGCCCCAGCGGCGTGGCGACCGCCGCCGCCACCAGGAAGCCGCTGATCCCCCGCCACAGGCTCGTTCCCAGGGCGCCCAGCACGGTGCCGTCGCCGACCAGCGCGCCGAACTGCCGCGCGACGTCCAGCGGGCCGGGCACGACGTCGGGGCGGGTGCCCAGGAGCGCGACGAGCAGCTGCCACAGCAGCAGGCCGGCCACCAGGGCGACCAGGGGCGGGGCGACCTTGGTGCGCAGCACTTCGCCCAGCGAGGTCTTCCGGGTGCGCTCGGTTTGCAGCGCGTCGAGCCCGGCGAGCTCCTCACCGGTCCCGGCCGGGTCGCCGGCCCGGTCCGGGGCGGGTCCGGGGACGGCCCGTTCCGCGCCGCGGCGGGGTGCCGGGGGCGCGGGCGCCACCGGCGGCGCGGCCGGGACGCCGGGCAGGGCGGTGTCATTTCGCATGGCGGCTGATCTCCTCGCGCAGACGTGCGGTGATGGTGCGGGTCAGCTCGCCGAGGGTGTCGTCGAGCGACTGCGCGCTGCCCTCGAAGCCGTAGGACTCGGGGTCCTTCCACGGGCGGGTGTCCCACTCCTGGACCACCTGACCGGGGCGGGAGGACATCAGCAGCACCCGCTGGCCCAGCCGCACGGCCTCGGCGACGTTGTGCGTGATGAACACGATCGTCCGGCCGGTGGTGCGCCAGACGCGCAGCAGCTCCTCGTGCAGCAGGTCCCGGGTGATGGCGTCGAGCGCGGAGAACGGCTCGTCCATGAGCAGGACCTCCCGGTCCTGGGCCAGGGCCCGGGCCAGGGCCACCCGCTGGCGCATCCCCCCGGAGAGCTCGTGCGGGCGCTTGTCCGCCGCGTGCGGCAGCCGGACCAGCTCGAGCAGCTCCCCGGCCTGGTCCCGCCGCCGGGCGGTGGGGACCCCGCGCAGCTCGAGGGCCAGCTCGACGTTGCGCCGCGCCGTGAGCCAGGGGAACAGCGCGGCGTCCTGGAACATCAGGGCCGCGCCCTCCGCGGGGACCGTCACGGAGCCCTCCGTCGGCTCCTCGAGGCCCGCGACGATGTTCAGCAGGGTGGACTTCCCGCAGCCGGAGGCGCCGAGCAGCGCGACGAACTGCCCGCGCTCCACGTCGAGGTCCACGTCCTGCAGGACGGGGCCGTCCTCGGGGGCGAAGCTCTTGCCGAGGCCGCGGAGCCGGATCGCGGTGGTGGTGCTCATGCGCCCCCCTCCGAGCCGGCGCGGACCCGGTCCAGGACCGTGGTGTCCACGAGCCCCTCGAGCGGGGCCTCCTCCGTGGTCCCCGCCGCCACGCCGTCGGCGAGCAGCTGCGGGTAGGTGTCCGCGAGGGGGTCGGTGGTCCACTCGACGGCCTCGAGCGCACCCGCGACCGTCGCCTCGGGCAGCGTCTCGGTCTGCGCGCTCTCCAGGCCCTCGTTCAGGGTGGAGGCCAGCAGCTCGGGCTCCGCCTCGTGCTCGTGCAGCCAGTCCACGGACCGCTGCAGACCGCGCACGAGCTCCTCGACGGTCTCCGGGTGGCGTTCGAGGTAGTCCTTGCGCACCACCAGGACGGTCGTGGGATAGCGCCCGTCCGCCCAGAGGTCCCGCTCGTCCACGAGGACCCGGGCGCCGTCCTGGACGGCACGGGTGGCCCAGGGCTGGGGCAGCCAGGCGCCGTCCACGCGGCCCTGCCGCAGCATCGAGATGGTCTGGCCGTTGGCCATGGGCGTGATCGCCACGGCGCGGTCCCCCTCACCGTCGGCGTCGTACTCCTGCTCGGCGAGCCAGGTGCGCAGGGCCACGTCCTGGGTGCCGCCGAACTCGGGGCTCGCCACGGTGCGCCCGGCCAGGTCCTCCGGGCCCGTGACGGCGGGGCGCACCACGAACTGCGCGCCGCCGGAGGCGGCGCCCGCGACCACGGCCAGCGAGCGGCCCTGGGAGCGGACGAAGGAGTTGATCGCCGGGTTGGGGCCCACGAACGCGGCGTCGATCGACCCGGCGTTCATGGCCTCCACCGCTGTGGGGCCGCTGTTGAAGACCTGCGCGGACAGCGCGGTGTCCCCCAGCTCCTGGGCGAAGTAGTCGTTCTCCAGTCCGACGAGGGCGGGGCCGTGCGTGAGGTTGCCGAAGTAGCCCAGCCGCAGCTCGGCGGCGTCCGAGGTCTCGACCGCGTCCGCCTCCCAGGCCGCGAGCGTCCCGTTGTCGCGCAGCGCGGTGGCGGCGACCGTCAGGGCGGCCAGTAGCGCCAGCGCGGTCAGCACCAGCGGCCATCCCCGGCGGCGGCGGCCCGAGGCGGCGCGCCCTCCGTCACCGGCGGTCACCGTGACGAGGGCGGGCGGCTGCTGCCCGCCCACCTCAGGCGTCCCGCACGAGCCCGGCGGCGAGCGTGTTGCCCGTGGCCGGGTCCACGACCAGGAAGGCGCCGGTGCGCCGCAGCCGGTCGTAGGGGTCGACGGGCAGCGGGGAGGCCAGCCGCAGCCGGACCCGCCCGATGTCGTTGAGCTCGAGAGTGGTGGCGTCCCGCAGCACCAGCTCCTCGAGGTCCAGCCGCCCCTCGAGCTCGACGACCATGGCCTGGACCGTGGCGGCGCCGTGCTTGACGAGCACGCGGGCGCGGGGCTGCAGGGGCCGCTCGCCGAGCCAGGCCACGGAGGCCACGAGGTCCCGGACGGGCTCCGGCAGCTCGTCGTCGGCGCTCGCGACGAGGTCGCCGCGGGCGATGTCGATGTCGTCGGCCAGCCGCAGCGTCACGGACAGCGGCGCCGCGGCCTCCGTGAGCTGCTCGCCGGGCAGGGGCGCTCCGGGGGCGGGTGCGGTGCCCGCCACGTCGATGCCGGTGACCGTGGTGCGCCGGCCCGCGGGCAGGACCACGACCTCGTCCCCGACCGCCACGGTGCCCGAGGCGATCTGGCCCGCGTAGCCGCGGTAGTCCCGCAGCCGCTCGGCGTCCGCGCCCGGGGCCGTGCCGCCCTGGGGGCGGATGACGTACTGGACGGGGAAGCGGAAGGGGCGGGCGGTGCCTCGGCCGGACTCGTCCACCGTGGGCAGCTCCTCGAGCACCCGCAGCAGCGGCCGCCCGGAGTACCAGGGGGTCCGTGCGGAGGGCTCCACCACGTTGTCGCCCTCGAGGGCGGAGACGGGCACCACGTGCACGTCCTCGACACCCAGCCGGGCGGCGATGCCCGTGGCGTCCGCCGCGACCCGGTCGAAGACCTCCTGATCGTAGTCGACGAGGTCGATCTTGTTCACGGCGACCACCACGTGCGGCACGCGCAGCAGGGACACGACGGCCAGGTGCCGCCGGGTCTGCTCGACCACGCCGTGCCGGGCGTCCACGAGGAGCACGACGGCGTCGGCCGTCGAGGCGCCCGTGACGGTGTTCTTCGTGTACTGCACGTGGCCGGGGCAGTCCGCGAGGATGAAGGAGCGGCGGTCCGTGGCGAAGTAGCGGTAGGCCACGTCGATCGTGATCCCCTGCTCCCGCTCGGCGCGCAGGCCGTCGGTGAGCAGGGCGAGGTCGAGCCGGCCCGTGCCGCCGCCGAAGCCGCGCTCGGCGGAGGTCCGGCCCACGGCCTCGAGCTGGTCGGCGAGGATCGCCTTGGCGTCGTGCAGCAGCCGGCCCACCAGGGTGGACTTGCCGTCGTCGACGGAGCCGGCGGTCGCGAAGCGGAACAGCGAGCCGGGATCGATCGTGGGGACGTGCTCGGCCGCGGGGGCGTGCCCGGTCACGGTGCTGGGGGAAGTCATGTCTAGAAGTACCCGTCCTTCTTGCGGTCCTCCATGGCGGCCTCGGAGATCCTGTCGTCCGCGCGGGTGGCCCCGCGCTCGGTGAGCGTGGACACGGCGACCTCGGCCACCACGTCGGCCACGGTGCGCGCCCCGGAGAGCACGGCGCCGGTGCAGGACATGTCCCCCACGGTGCGGTAGCGCACGGTCTGCCGCTCCACGGCCTCGGCCCCGGCCGGCGCCGAGAACTCGCCCACGGCCATCCACATCCCGTCCCGGCGGAAGACGTCCCGCTCGTGGGCGTAGTAGATGGGCGGCAGCTCGATGTTCTCGCGCTCGATGTAGCGCCAGATGTCCAGCTCGGTCCAGTTGCTGATCGGGAACGCCCGCACGTGCTGGCCGGGGGTGTGCCGGCCGTTGTAGAGGTTCCACAGCTCGGGGCGCTGGTTGCGCGGGTCCCACTGGCCGAACTCGTCGCGCAGTGACAGGATCCGCTCCTTCGCGCGGGCCTTGTCCTCGTCGCGGCGGCCGCCGCCGAACACGGCGTCGAACCGGTGCTCCGCGATGGCGTCCAGCAGCGGGAGGGTTTGCAGCGGGTTGCGGGTGCCGTCGGCGCGCTCGAGCAGCCGGCCGTCGTCGAGGTAGTCCTGCACGCTCGCCACGACCAGCCGCAGGCCGAGCCGCTCCACGGTGCGGTCCCGGAACTCCAGCACCTCCGGGAAGTTGTGGCCCGTGTCCACGTGCAGCACGGGGAAGGGGATCCGGCCGGGCCAGAAGGCCTTGGCGGCCAGGTGCAGCATGACCACCGAGTCCTTGCCGCCGGAGAACAGCATGGCCGGGCGGTCGAACTCCGCCACGACCTCGCGCAGGATGTGGATGGACTCGGCCTCGAGCGCGTCGAGGCTGCTGTGCACGCCGGCCTCCGCGGGGGCCGGGGCGGTGGTGGGGGTGGTCACGTTCGCCTCCGTCGTGGTGGGTGCGCTCACAGGTGGATACCGCACTCGATCTTGTCCTGGCCGGCCCAGCGGCCCGCGCGCGGGTCCTCGCCCGGGGCGGTGGGCCGCGTGCAGGGGGCGCAGCCGATGGAGAGGTAGCCCTCCGCCATCAGCGGGTTCGTCGGCACGCCGTGGTCCTGCGACCACTCGACGAGGTCGTCGAGGCTCCAGCGCACCATGGGGTTGACCTTGACGAGCTTGTGGGTCTCGTCGAAGGTCACCATCGGGGCGTTGGTGCGGGTCCAGGACTCGTCCCGGCGCACGCCGGTGAACCACACCTCGTAGCCCTCCAGGGACTTCTTGAGCGGGGCCACCTTGCGGATCGCGCAGCACAGGCCGGGGTCGCGGGCGAAGAGGTCCTTGCCGTGCTTCTCGTCCTGCTCGGCCACGGTCAGCTCCGGGAGGGCGTCGACCACGGTGATGTCGAGCATGTGCGCCACGGCGTCCCGGGTGCCGATGGTCTCCGGGAAGTGGTAGCCGGTCTCGAGGAACAGCACTTCCACGCCGGGCAGCTGCTCGGCGACGAGGGCCGGGAGCACGGCGTCGGCCATCGAGCAGGCCACGGTGACGCTGCGCAGGTCGAAGTTCTCCGCGACCCAGCGGATGGCCTCCTCCGTGGAGGCCTCCCCCTCGGCCGGGACCCGGCCCTCGGCGTCGAGCTCCGCGTGCAGGGCCGCGGCGCCGGCCGCCGCGAGGTCGCGCAGCTGCTGCTCGTCCCGCAGCGCGGGGCGGGTGCCCGTGTCCGTGCCGGTCATGCCAGTTCACTCTCCTCGACCCGGTGGGTCCACTCGGCAAAGCTCTCGTCCTCGGTGCGCTGGGCCAGGAAGCGCCGGACCAGCCGCTCCACGTAGTCGGCGAGGTCGTCCTGGAACACCTTCAGCCCGCGCACGGTCCGGCCCAGGCCGGCTTCCGCACGGTCGTCCGCGGCGAGCCCGCCGCCCAGGTGGACCTGGTAGCCGGGCTTCTGCCCGCCGTCCTCGGTGGGCAGCAGCTGGCCCTTGAGCCCGATGTCCGCGGTCTGGATGCGGGCGCACGA
This sequence comes from Kocuria salina, assembly GCF_013368965.1. Taxonomy (NCBI): domain Bacteria; kingdom Bacillati; phylum Actinomycetota; class Actinomycetes; order Micrococcales; family Micrococcaceae; genus Kocuria; species Kocuria salina. The sequence continues at coordinate 164,293 of NZ_SSSF01000002.1, read as the reverse complement.
GTTGGGGCAGCCGTTGACGTGCATCGAGATGGGGTGGGGCAGCTCCACGCCGTCGAGCCGCCGCTCGAGCTCGTCGATGGTGTCCGAGGCGGTCTGCTTGGTCTCGACGATCGCGAGCTTGCAGTACTCGATGCCGGTGCACGCCACGGTCGAGCGGCGGAACGCGGAGGGCCGCGCCTGCAGGTCCAGGGCGTCGAGGTCGGCGACGGCGTTCTCGACGTCGGCCTCCTCGATGTCGAGCAGCACGAGCTTCTGGTGCGGGGTGGTGCGCAGCCGGTCGGAGCCGTACTTCGCCATCACGTCGGCGAGGGCCAGCAGCTTCGCCCCGGAGACGCGGCCCACGCGCGGGGCCACGCCGATGTAGAACCGGCCGTCCTTCTGCCGGTGCACGCCGATGTGGTCGCCGGGGACGGCCGCCTTCTCCGGCGCGGGGCCGTCCGCGAGCGCGTAGCCGAGGTACTCGTCCTGGAGCACCTGCCGGAACTTCTCCGGGCCCCAGTCCTGGACCAGGAACTTCAGCCGGGCGCGGTTGCGCAGCCGCCGGTAGCCGTAGTCGCGGAAGATGCTCGTGACGCCCTTCCACACCTCGGGGGCCTGCTCCTCGGTCACGAACGCGCCGAGGCGCTTGCCGAGGAACGGCACCACGGACAGGGCGCCGCCGACCCACAGGTCGTAGCCGGGGCCGAGCTCGGGGTGGACCACGCCCACGAGGGCGCAGTCGTTGATCTCGTGCACCACGTCCAGGGACGGGTGGCCGGTGATCGCGGTCTTGTACTTGCGCGGCAGGTTGGAGAACTCCGGGGAGCCGATCCAGGTGGACTTGATCCGCTCGATCACCGGGGTGGGGTCGATGATCTCGTCCTCGGCGATCCCGGCGAGCGGGGAGCCCAGGATCACGCGTGGCACGTCCCCGCAGGCCTCGACGGTGTCCAGTCCCGCGTCCTCGAGCCGGCGCCAGATCTGCGGGACGTCCTCCACCCGGATCCAGTGGTACTGGATGTTCTGCCGGTCCGTGATGTCGGCCGAGTCCCGCGCGAAGTCCGCGGAGATCTGCCCGAGCACCCGCAGCTGCTCGCGGGTCAGGGCCCCGCCGTCGAGCCGGACGCGCATCATGAAGTACTCGTCCTCGATCTCGGCGTCGGACAGCGAGCCCGTCCGCCCGCCGTCGATGCCCGGCCGGCGCTGGGTGTAGAGGCCCCACCAGCGGAAGCGCCCGTGCAGGTCCTGGGGGTCGATCGAGGCGAAGCCGTGCTTCGAGTAGACCTCCTCGATCCGGGTGCGCACGTTGAGCCCGTCGTCGGCCTGCTTGAAGACCTCGTTGGGGTTCAGGGGGTCCCGGCCGTCGACCTTCCACTGCCCCTCGGCCTTCGGCTTCCGGGCAGCGCGGGGCGCGCGCGTCGTCTGTGTCATGCGCTCGATTGTTCGCGCGTCCCGCTGGACAGTCACGCCGGTCGTCACAAACCGCCACGAACCGTCGTGACGGGACACAGGGGTGGACACGGGGCCCGGCGTGTGCAAGGACACCGGGCCCGCAGCCCGGCGTCGTCCCGGCGGCGTCCCGTCCCGGCGGGGACGGGCCCCGGCGCGCCCGGACGCGGGGAGGTAGTGTCGTCCCGGTGGCACGCCGGTGCCGCCGTCAGCCCGGGAGCGTCCCCTGTGGAGTCGTGCTCCCTCCCGTCGAGTGCCTGAAGGACCGCCATGGCATCCTCCGCTTCCGTCTCCACCGAGACCCCCTCCGGTCCGCCGCGCAACGGCCTGGACCGCTTCTTCAAGATCAGCGAGCGCGGCTCCTCGGTGGCGAGCGAGGTCCGCGGCGGCGTGGCGACGTTCATCGCGATGAGCTACATCGTGGTCCTCAACCCGCTGATCCTCGGCTACGGCCCGGACGGCGCCGGCAACGTCCTGGGCGGTGAGCGGGTCGCGGCCGTGACGGCGCTCGTCGCCGGGGTGCTGACGATCCTCATGGGCGTCGTGGCCCGCGCGCCCTTCGCGATCGCCACGGGCCTGGGCGTCAACGCGTTCCTCGCCGTGACGATCGTGACTACCCCGGAGCTCACGTGGCCCCAGGTGATGGGGCTGGTCGTGTGGGCGGGCCTGATCATGTTCGTCCTGGTGCTCACCGGCTTCCGCACCGCTGTGTTCAACGCCGTGCCGGCGTCCCTGAAGACCGCCATCGTGGTGGGGATCGGCCTGTTCATCGCCCTGATCGGCTTCGTGAACGCCGGCTTCGTGCGCCGCATCCCGGACGCCGCCGGCACCACCGTGCCCGTGCAGCTCGGCGACGGCGGGACGCTGCTGGGCTGGCCCATGCTCACGTTCGTGGTCGGCCTGCTCCTGACCGTGGCCCTCATCGTCCGCAACGTCCGCGGCGCGATCCTGATCGCCGTGGTCGCCACCACGATCCTCGCCCACGTGCTCGAGGCGGTCGTCCCGTCCGGCTCCTCCGTGGACGCCCCCACCGGGTGGTCGCTGGTCGTGCCCGCGGCCCCCACCTCCTTCGTGGCGCTGCCGGACCTCTCCCTCGTGGGCTCGGCCGCCCCGCTCGAGGCGTTCCGGAGCCTCGGGGCGCTCGCCGCGGCGCTGCTGATCTTCACGATCCTGCTCTCCATCTTCTTCGACGCGATGGGCACGATGGTCGGGCTCTCCCAGCAGGCCGGGCTCGTGGGCCGCAACGGGCAGATCCAGAACGTGGACAAGATCCTGCTGGTGGACGCCGCCGGCGCGATCGCCGGCGGCGCGGGCTCCGTGTCCTCCAACCAGATCTTCGTGGAGTCCTCCACCGGCATCGCCGACGGCGCCCGCACCGGCCTGGCCAACGTGGTCACCGGCGTGCTGTTCCTGCTCGCCATGTTCATCACCCCGCTGGTCAACGTGGTGCCGTTCGAGGCCGTGGCCCCGGCCATGGTCGTGGTGGGCTTCCTCATGGCCAAGCAGGTCGTGCGCATCGAGTGGGACGACTGGGGCCTGTCCGTGCCGTCCTTCCTGACGTTCGCCGTCATGCCGTTCACCTACTCGATCGCGGACGGCATCGGCGCGGGCTTCGTCTCCTACGTCTTCATCCGCCTCGTGCAGGGCCGCGGCAAGGAGGTCCACCCGCTCATGTACGTGGTGGCGGCGGCCTTCGTGGTGTTCTTCGGCAAGGGCGTGGTCGAGGGCTGGATGGCGTGATCGACGACGACGCCCGCTGCCCCTGCGGCACCGGGGAGATTTACGGCGCGTGCTGCGGGCGCTTCCACGGCGGCCGCCCGGCGCCCACGGCCGAGCTGCTGATGCGCTCGCGGTTCAGCGCCTTCGCCGCCGGGGACGATGCCTATCTGCTGGCCACGTGGCACCCGGGCACGCGCCCGGCGTCCGTGGACCTGGACCCCGCGCTGCGCTGGACCCGGCTCGACGTCCACGGGGTGACGGGCGGCGGCCCCTTCGACGACGAGGGGTGGGTGGACTTCACCGCGCACCGGCGCGGCCCGGACGGGGCGCGGGGGGCCCAGCGGGAGAACTCCCGGTTCCGGCGCGAGGACGGCCGGTGGTACTACGTGGACGGCGTGCTCGCCTGAGCCCGCCGGCTCAGTCCTCCTCGAGGTCGGAGAGCACGCAGAACTCGTTGCCCTCCGGGTCGGCCAGCACCACCCAGGTCACCTCGGGCCCCTGGCCCACGTCCACGCGGCGGGCGCCGATGGACTCCAGGCGGGCGACCTCGGAGTCCCGGTCGGTGTCCACGGCGCGCAGGTCGAGGTGCAGCCGGTTCTTGACGGTCCGGGGCTCGGGGACGACCACGAAGTCGAGGTGCGGGCCGCTGCCCTCCGCGGGCACGATGCCCACGAACCCCTCGGCCTCCGCGTGGACGACGTAGCCCAGGGCGGCGCACCAGAAGCGGGCGAGGGTCTCGGGATCGCGGCAGTCGACGACGACGGCGGACAGGGTGCTGGTCATGCGCTCAGCCTAGGCCCGGCGCCGCCGCCCGGGAAGACGCCGCAGGACCCGGGGCGCATGCTTCAGGACCCGGGGCGCGTGCCGCAGGACCGGCCAGTAGGAGCCCGGGAGGACTCGCGCCACGAGGTCCGGCAGCACGGCGCTGGGCGCCACGAGCAGCCGGTTCCGGCGCCGCTCCACCGCCCCCAGGATGTCGGCGGCCGCACGCTCCGCCGGATAGCTGAGCAGCGCCGCGAAGTCCTCCCGGTCCTTCCGCGCCCGCTCCTCCGACACCCCGGCCGGGGTGCGGGCGGTCTCGGCGATCCTGGTCCGGACCCCGCCCGGGTGCACCACGGTGACCCCCACCCGGCCCGCCAGCTCGTGGCGCAGGCCCTCGGAGAACCCGCGCAGGGCGTACTTGCTCGCGGAGTACGCCACCTGCCCGGGCGGGGCGATGAGGCCGAACAGGCTGGAGAGGTTGACCAGGTGGCTGCCGGGGGCGGCGAGCAGGGCGGGCAGCAGCTCGCGGGTGAGCACCACCGGCGCCCGGAAGTTGATGTCCATGAGCCAGTCGAACTCCTCGGCGGAGACCTGCTCGAAGGTCCCGCCCAGGCCCACCCCCGCGTTGTTGACCAGCAGGTCGATCCGCGGGTGCTCGGCCCGGATCCGCTCGGCCACGCCCGGCAGCGCGGACAGCTCGGCGAGGTCGGCCACGACCGTGCGCACCGGCAGGTCCGGGTGCCCCGCGCGGATCGCCCCGGCGACGGTCTCGAGTCCCGCGGCGTCCCGGTCGAGGAGCACCAGGTGGGTGCCGCGGGCGGCGAGGCCGTGGGCCAGCTGCTCGCCGATGCCGGAGGCGGCGCCGGTGAGCACCGCGGTGGCGCCGGCGAAGCGGAAGGGTGCGGACGGGGACACGGGCTGCTCCTGGGGTCGGGGTCGTGGATCGGGGCCTGCTGTCCAGTGTGCGGGCGGGCACCGGTCACCGCTTGACCCACCGCGACAGGAAGTTGACGCGCGGCGACACCGTCAGCCGACCGGGACGCCCCGGCGGCGGACGTCCCGCGGCGGGGCACCCCACCAGCGGCGGGCGCACCGGGTGAGCGCCGAGGACTCCGAGAGCCCCACGAGCCCGGCGATCTGGCCGAGGGGGACGTCGGTGGTGGTGAGCCAGCGCAGGGCCGCGCTGCGCCGGGTCTCGTCCAGGACGGCGCCGAAGGTGGTGCCCTCCTCGGCGAGCCGGCGCTGCAGGGTGCGGGGGTGCAGGTCCAGCACCCGGGCCACGGCCTCGATCTCCGGGGACGCGGTGCCGAGCAGCTGCACCAGCACGCCCCGGACCCGGGGCGCCCACGCGGAGCCGGGCCCGGGGAGCTGGGTGTCGAGGAAGGCGAGCGCCACCTGCCGGACCCCGGCGTCCCCGTGCAGCGGGCGGGCGAGCGTGCTGGTGGGGATCCGCAGGAGGACGTCGGGGCGGCCGGTGCGCACGGGTGCCCCGAAGAACTCCTCGTAGACCCGCAGCGGCGCCGCCGGCCGGTGGGCCAGCTCGACCGTGCGCAGCCCGTAGCGGCCCCCCACCAGGGAGCTCAGGGCCCGGTGCAGCAGGCCCAGGCCCAGGTCGGTGCCCTGCGGGCTGCCGCGCCCGGGGTCCCGGGCGGTCGCGGCGGAGCCGCCGTAGCGCACCGCCGTCACCCCGCGGGCCCCGTAGGGGTCCGGCACCAGCGCCAGCTCGAGGGACGGGGCGTGGACGAAAAGGTAGCGGGAGGTGCACTCGAGGGCGTCGCGCACCGTCTCCGAGTGGCGGGCGGCGAGCGCGAGCGGGCCGAGCACGCCCGGGTCCTGCCGGGCGGCGACCCGCAGCCCCAGGTCGGGGCAGTCCAGCTCCCGGGCGGCGGTCTCCAGCACCCGCGCGACGGCCCGCTCGGGGACCAGGAGGTCGTCGGTGTCCAGGGCCGACCGGGGCAGGCCGGCGGCGTCGGCCAGGGCCTCGGCGATCCCGCCGAGCTCCGCGACCGCGGCGCGGAAGCCGCGCAGACCTGCGGACCGGATGACCGTCATGTCGCCCAGGGTCAAGCAATCGTCGCGCAGCGTCAAGTCCTGGCGGGCGCGCCGGGCGATCCTGGAAGCATGCGAGCACCTTCCACCGCCAGCGAGCCGCCCCGCGAGATCCCCGGCGGCACCGACCACCGGGACGTCGTCGTCGTCGGAGCCGGCCTGTCCGGCATCGGCGCGGCCTACCGCCTGCAGACCGAGCGCCCCGAGCTGTCCTACGCCGTGCTGGAGGCCCGGGACGACCTCGGCGGGACCTGGGACCTGTTCCGCTACCCGGGCGTGCGCTCCGACTCGGACATGTTCACGCTCGGCTACTCCTTCAAGCCGTGGCGGGACCCGCAGGCGCTCGCGGACGGCCCGTCGATCCTCGCGTACATCCACGAGACGGCGGAGCAGTTCGGCATCGACCGGCACCTCCGCCTCCGCACCCGGGTGGTCTCGGCCGACTGGTCCGGCGCCGAGCAGCGCTGGAGCCTGGGCCTCGAGGTGCGGGACGAGGACGGTGCCGTCCACCGGCGCAGCATGACGTGCTCGTTCCTGTACTCGTGCGCCGGCTACTACGACTACGACCGCGGCCACGACGCCGCGCTGCCCGGCCTGGAGGACTTCGGCGGCCGGGTGGTGCACCCGCAGTTCTGGCCCGAGGACCTGGACTGGACGGGCCGGCGCGTGCTGGTGGTCGGCAGCGGCGCCACCGCCGTGACCCTCGTGCCGGCCATGGCGCGGACCGCCGCGGGCGTGACCATGCTGCAGCGCTCCCCCACGTGGATCAGCGCCGTGCCCGGCCGGGACCGGCGGGCCGACGCGCTGCGCCGGCTCCTGCCCGCGGGGCTCGCCCACCGGGTCATCCGCGCCAAGAACATCCTGTTCAGCATGGCCGTGTACCAGTTCTGCCGCCGCCGCCCGGCCGCGGCCCGGGCGTTCTTCACATCCCGGGCCGCGCGCATCCTCGGCTCCGAGGAGCTCGTGGCCGAGCACTTCACCCCGTCCTACGATCCCTGGGACCAGCGGTTGTGCGCCGTTCCGGACGCGGACCTGTTCAAGGCGCTGAAGCGGGGGCGGGCCGAGGTGGTCACCGGCACGATCGACACGTTCGTGCCCGAAGGGGTCCGGCTGAGCGGGGGCCGGGTCCTCGAGGCCGACCTCGTGGTCACCGCCACGGGTCTGCGGCTGCTCCCCTTCGGCGGGATCGTCCTGACCGTGGACGGGACGCCGGTGGAGCTCGCCGAGCAGTTCGTGTGGAACGGGGCGATGCTGACCGGCGTGCCGAACTTCGCGCTGTGCATCGGCTACACCAACGCGTCCTGGACCCTGCGCGCGGACCTCACCCACCGGCTGGTGTGCAGGGTGCTGCGGCACCTGGAGCGCCACGACGCCGGGGCCGTGGTGCCGCGCGCCCCCCGGGGCATGGCCGAGCAGCCGCTGCTGGACCTCAGCTCCGGCTACGTCCGGCGCGCGATCGGCGCCTTCCCGCGCCAGGGCGACCGGCACCCGTGGCGGGTGCGGCAGAACTACCTGCTGGACTCCGCGACCACCCTGCGCACCCCGCTGTCCCGCACCCTCGACCTGATCCCCCGCACCGCGGCCCGCCGCGGCGCCCGCCCGCAGGAGACCCACGCATGACCGACCGACACGCGCCCGTCCCCGCCGCAGACTCCCCCGCCGGCACCCCGGAGGCCACGACGACGACGGTGGAGGTCGCCGGCCGGCCCGTGCGCATCCGCCGCTCCGGGCCCGCGCAGGCGCCGCCGGTCGTGCTGCTGCACGGCATCGGCCGGAGCCTTGAGGACTGGTCGGCCGCCCACGACCTGCTGGCGCGGGACCACTGCGTGCTGAGCATGGACCTCCCCGGCTTCGGGCTCACCCCCGCCGGCGCGGACCGGCCGGGGCTCGGGACGTTCGCCCGCGCCGTGGTCGGCGTGCTCGACGCGCTCGGCGAGCAGCGGCCGGTGCACCTCATGGGCAACTCCCTGGGCGGCGCCGTGGCCATGACCGTGGCCGCCGAGCATCCCGGGCGGGTCGCGGGGCTGCTGCTCGCCAACAGCGCCGGGTTCGGCCGGGAGGCCAACGTCTCCCCCCTGCCCATGGTGTGGGCGGGGCTGTCCCGGCTGCCCGTGGTGGGCCGCCGGTTCCGGCCGCTGGCGCGGGCCGCCGCGGTGCGGTCGAACCAGAACTGCTTCTTCGACCCGGCCCTGGCCACCCCGGAGCTGCTGCGGCACGCGGCGCGGGTGGGCGCCCAGCCGGACTTCCGGGCCACGTTCCTGGGCACCTACCGGAGCATCGGGCTGCCGGTGATCGGCGTCCTGCCCGGCTGGCGGAGGGCCCTGCTGGAGAAGGTGCGGGCAACGGGCCTGCCCGTGCTCGTGGTGTGGGGCGAGGCCGACGCCGTGCTGCCGGCCCACCACGCCGAGGCCGCGGCCGCCGCCCTGCCCGGCGCCCGGCTGCACGTCTTCCCGGACACCGGGCACATGCCGCAGATCGAGCGCACCCAGGAGCTGGTGGAGCTGGCCCGGGAGTTCGTGGCGTCGGTCGAGGCCTCGCGCGCCTCCCGCTGATCCCCGAGCCCACCGGAACGCCGCCGCGGGGTCGCCTCCGCGCCCAGCACACGCGGCGGGTCGCGTTCCGACGTTCAGCACACGCGGCGGGTCGCGTTCCGACGTTCAGCGCGGCATGTTCTCGCCGATGGCGACCCCTCGGGCAACAGGGGCGCGACGACGTGCACGTGCCGCAGCCGCGGATCAGCGCTCGGGGACGGCGGCGTGCCGGTCGGCCGCCCAGGATCCGAGCAGCCGGAGCCGCTCGGCCGAGGGCGAGCCCGGTTCGGCGGTGTAGATCATGAGGACCTGCCCGGGCTCGGCGGTGACGGCCAGCTCCTCGTAGGCCAGCGTCAGCTCCCCCACCACCGGGTGGCGGAAGCGCTTGGTGCCGGTGCCGTGGGTGCGCACGTCGTGGGCGGCCCACAGGGTGCGGAAGGTCTCGCTGCGGGTGGACAGCTCCCCGACCAGGTCCTGCATCGCCCGGTCGTGCGGGTCGCGGCCGGCCTCGGCGCGCATGATCGCCACGCACATGCTCGCGAACACCTCCCAGTCCGGGTAGAACTCCCGGGAGGCCGGATCCAGGAACTGGAACCGGGCCAGGTTGGGGGTGCGTCCGCCGTCCCCGAGCAGCGGGGCGTAGAAGGCGCGCCCCAGGGCGTTGGTGGCCAGCAGGTCCTGGTGCTGGTTCCGCACGAACGCCACCCCGCCGGTGATCGCCTCCAGCGCCCACTGCAGCCCCGGCCGGGAGCTCGCCTGCCGCGACGCCCGGCGGCGCGGGCGCCGTGCGGCGGACACGCCGTCGGCCGCCCGCGCCAGGTCGAGCAGGTGCGCCCGCTCGGTCTCGTCCAGGCGCAGGGCGGCGGCGACCGCCTCCAGCACCGAGGCCGAGGCCCCGGCGACCGCCCCGCGCTCGAGCTTGGCGTAGTACTCCACGCTCACCCCGGCCAGGGCCGCCACCTCGGAGCGGCGCAGCCCCGGCACCCGGCGGTTGCCCCCGGCCGGCAGACCGGCCTGGGCCGGGGTGAGCTTGGCCCGGCGCGAGACGAGGAAGTCGCGGACCTCGGTGCGGTTGTCCATCCCGCCAGGATAGGGCGCGGCCGGACGGTGGAGCGTGGGGACCTCAGGGACGCAGCTGCGCGGCGGCGGCCTCGCGGTGGCCCGGTTCCCCGGACGCCAGGGCGAAGAGGGCGTAGTTGAGGGGTCCTGCGGCCACGAGGGCCTCGCAGCGGTCGGCGAGGCGGGGTTCGTGGCGGCCGGTGAGCTCCTCGTAGGCGCGGACGGTCGCCGCGAAGGACTCGGGCGGGGCGATGAGGTGCTGGTACATGAGGTCCAGGGCCGGGTCGCCGACGCCGGCCGTCGTCCAGTCCAGGACGGACAGGATGCGGCTGCTGTCGTCGAGCAGCAGGTGGGCGGGATAGAGCTCGCCGTGCGTGAGGACGGTGCGGCGCGGCCACAGCCCGTCGTCGTCGAGCCAGGCCCGCCACCGGGCCGCGAGCTCCGCGGCGACGTCGAACTCCGCGAGCACCCGCTCGAGGTCGGCCGCCCACCGCCGGCGCACCTGCTCGGGGGTCTCGGCGGAAACACCCGCCGCCGCGGCGGCGGCGGGGTCGAGGCGGTGGAGGGACGCGACGACCTCCGCCAGGGACCGGGCGTGCTCCGGGGAGGCGGTGTCGTAGTGCCAGACCGGCTGCCCCGCGGCGTCGAGGGTGAGACCGGGCCGGCCGGGCAGCAGCGGATAGGCGACGAGCTCCGGGCCCGCGATCCGCCAGTCGGGCACCGCGACCGGGAGCCGCGGGCGCACGAAGTCCAGGATCCGCAGCTCGTCGGCCACCTTCGCCGCGACGTCGGGGCGGCGCGGGATCCGCAGCACCCACTGCTCGCCGGTCCCGGAGGCGGCGGCGAACGCCACCCGGTAGTCCAGACCCGCCTCCTCGAACCGGACGGTCCCCTGTTCCAGGTCCAGGCCGTGCCGCCGGGCGAGGCCGCGCACGTCCTGCTCGGTCGCGGACTCAGGCGCCATCGCGCGCCCCCTCGGCGACCGGGTCGTGGCGCGGCGGGGTGCCGCCCACGAAGGAGCGCACCCACGCCTCGTCCTTGTACTGGGCGGGCACCGCGCCGCCGAGCAGCTCCCGGCCGAGCGCGGCCGCCCCGGGCGAGCCCTCCAGCGGCAGCGGGGCGGAGGAGGCGGCCAGCACGATGTTGCCGTAGCGGCGGCCCTTGAGCATCGCCGGGTCCGCCACGGCGGCGACGTGCTCGAACACCTCGGACAGCGCGGCGAGCTCGGCGCGCGCCCCGGCGAGGTCCCGGGTGTCGCCGCAGTTGAGCACGTACAGCCCGCCGGGGGCCAGGACGCGCCGCACGTGCCGGGCGAACTCCACCGTGGTGATGGGCTCGGGGGTCACGGCCCCGGCGAAGACGTCGCGGACCACGACGTCCCGGGTGGCCGGGCTCAGCGACTCCGTGACGGCGCGGGCCTCCCCCACCCGGATCCGCAGCAGGGGGGCGCGCGGGAGGTCGAACCACTCCCGGACCAGCTCGGCGAGCCGCCCGTCGAGCTCGACGACGACCTGCCGCGCGGCCGGGTGCGCGTGGGCGAGGTAGCGGGCGAGCGAGCAGGCGCCGCCGCCGAGGTGCAGCACCCGCAGCCGCTCCGGATCCGGGTGGGCGGCGAGGTGGGCGTCCACGACCGCGGCGATCCAGCGCATGTACTCGAAGTCCAGCCGCTCGGGGTGCTCCGGGTCCACGTGGGAGGAGGGGACGCCGTTGACGTGCAGCACCCAGGAGCCGGGGGCGTAGGCGTCCGGGACGAGCTCGGCGGTGCCGGTCGAGATCTCGTAGCTCCCGGCCGCGGGGCCGGTGGGCCCGGCGGGCGCCGGCGCCGTGCGCGAGCGGCGGGACGCGCGGCTCACGCGGTCCCCGTCCGCAGCATGCGGTGCATGCGCTGCCCGGTCCAGGGCCCGCCGGCGGGGAAGGACTCGGCCAGGGCCCGGAAGCCGTGCCTGGCGTAGAAGCGCTCCGCGCGGGCGTTGCCGTCCATGATCCACAGGTACGCGTCCGCGGAGCCGATCGCGGCCTCCTGCAGGGCAGCGCCGAGGCCCGTGCCGTGGGCGGCCCGCAGCACGTAGAGCTGGAACAGCTGCAGCGGGACGAGCGGGGCGGGCACCCCGGCCCGCCCCTCCCACGCGGCGGGGGCCAGGCCGGCGGAGACCAGCCCCAGGGCGGCCCCGTCGTCGTCGACCGCGAGGAGGGTGCGCACGTGCGGGTCCGCGAGGAGGGCGAGGTCGTAGCCGGCGGTGCGCTCGGCCGCGGCCTGCTGCCGGTCGGCGAAGGCGTCCCCGAAGAGCGGACGGTAGGTCTCGTCGAGGCAGCGCAGGTGCAGGGCGGACCAGGCCCCGGCGTCGGACGGTCCTGCGGTCCGCAGGCGGACCGCCGCGGGGGCAGCGCTCAGGACTCTATGGCCTGCCGCTGGATCGCGGCCTCGAGGCGCTCGACCTTGCCCTGCAGCTCACCGGTGTGGCCGGGGCGGATGTCGGCCTTGAGCACGAGCGAGACCCGGGGCCCGTAGCGGCCCACGGCCTCGGTGGCGCGCTTGACGACGTCCATGACCTCGTCCCACTCGCCCTCGATCGTGGTGAACATGGCGTCGGTCTCGTGCGGCAGTCCGGACTCGCGGACCACGCGGACGGCGGCGGCGACGGCGTCGTGGACGGAACCGCTCGGGTTCTCGCCGCCGGACGGGGAGACGGAGAAGGCAACCAGCATGCCCCCATCCTCCCACCCGGCGGCGTCCGGGTGAACCCCGGGGACGACGCCGGCCCCGCCGCCACGCGAACGGCGTGGCGGCGGGGCCGGCGGATCAGTCCGCGGGGCCGACCCGGCGGATCACTGGACGGATCACTGGGCGGTGAGCTGCTCCAGCACGGCGTCCTTGGAGGGATCCTTGGCACCCTGGTTCCAGGGCATCTTCGAGAGCACGTTGGCCATGGCGCAGGTGTTGGACAGCGCGGAGTACGCGAGCCCGCCGCCGACGCCCGCGGCGACGGCGCGCAGCTTCGGGGAGACCAGCTGCCCGCCCACCACGCTCGCCAGCACGAGCGAGCCGGCGACCATGCGGACCTGACGGTCCATGGCCCAGGTCGAGGCGCCGCGGACGACCGCGCCGCCGGCCTTCTCGAAGTCGTCGACGGTGCCGTCGACGACGTGGGTGTTCTCGGTGCCGGCCGAGGAGAGGATGTCCTGGGCGCGGGTGGCCCGGGCGCCGGAGCGGCAGATCAGGGCGACCTTGCCGCCGAGGGCCGCGGCGATGTCCTGCGCGTGGTCGGCCACGAGGTCGACGGGGACGTTGTAGGCGCCGTCGATGTGCTCGGCGGCGAACTCGGCGGCGGAGCGCACGTCGAGGACGGCGACCTCCTCTCCGGACTCGATCCAGGACTTCAGCTCGGCGGGGGCGACTTTCGAGGTCATGCGGCAGTTCCTTCCGGGTGACGGTGGGTGTGACTCCATGATGCACTATACCCCCCTGGGTATGCAAGATCCCCCAGGGGGTATAGAATCGTCGGAGCAACCACCACACCCAGGAGCGCCCCGTGCAACTCGACCCCCAGGACCTCACCCCCACCATCAACCGGCTCAAGCGGGCCCAGGGCCAGCTCGGCGCCGTCATCCGCATGCTCGAGGAGAGCCGCGAGTGCAAGGACGTGGTGACGCAGCTCTCCGCGGTCTCCCGCGCCCTCGACAAGGCCGGCTTCTCCATCATCGCCACGGGCCTGGACCAGTGCCTGCGCTCGGAGGACCCGAGCCTGGACAAGGCCGAGCTGGAGAAGATGTTCCTCTCCCTCGCCTGAGCGGCCCCGCACCCGGCCCTCCGGCGGGTGGGCCCTAGACTGGGCACGGACCCAGCCCGACCGTCGGAGGACCCCGCCACCATGACCCAAGGCATCTACGTCAGCGCCATGACGCCGCAGTCCGGCAAGTCGCTCGTGGCCCTCGGCCTGGCCGACTCGCTGTTCCGCAAGACGGACCGCCTGGGCTACTTCCGGCCCGTCCACCTCGGGGAGACCCCGGCGGAGGACCCGATGGTGCAGCTGATGAAGCGCAACTTCGACCTCCCGGACGAGCGCTGCCGCGGCGGCATCTCCCTGGCGCGCACCCGGGAGCTGCTCGCCGCGGGGGACCACGACGAGCTCGACGCGATGGCCGTGACCGTCTACGGCGAGATGGCCCGGCACTGCGACGTGATCGTGGTGGACGGCACCGACCTCCTGGCGCACAACGCGGCCACCGCCGAGTTCGACATGAACGCCCGGATGGCCAACAACCTGGGCGCCTCCGTGCTGGCCGTGATCGGCGCCGACGAGTCCGAGAGCCCCGAGGACGTGCTCAACGCGGTCGAGGTCACCCGGGCCGAGCTGAACCAGGTGCGGTGCGACATCTTCGCGGTCATCGTCAACCGCGCCCGCCCCGACTGGGTGGAGCAGATCGAGCACAACGCCGCCCGCGGCGTGCGGGGCCTGCCCGTGTACGTCATCGCCGAGAACGAGGCGGTGGCCGCGCCGACCGTCGCGGAGCTGCGGGACCGGCACGGGTTCGGGGACGGCCCGTCCGCGGTCTCCCTGGACCGGGACGTCAAGGGCGTGAAGATCGCCGCGATGACCGTGGGCCACTACCTCGAGCAGCTCGCCGACGGCGACTTCGTCATCACGCCGGGGGACCGCTCCGACATCGTCGTCGCGTCCCTGGCCTCCGCCCTCTCCCCCGCCCTGCCCGTCCCCTCCGGGATGCTGCTCACGGGCGGCTTCGAGACCGAGGGGCGGATCCGGGAGCTCACCGCCGCGGCGCCGTTCCCCGTGCTGACCACCGGGCTGGACACCTACCGGGCCGCCCGGGAGGTGTCCCGGACCCGGGGCACCCTCTCCGGGGCGCACCCGCGCAAGGTCGCGGCCGCGCTCGGTGAGTGGGCCCGGCGGGTGGACGGCGAGGAGCTCGTGAGCCGGCTCGACCTGCCGCGCCCGGCCAAGCGCACGCCCCTGCGCTTCCTGCACGAGCTCGTCGAGACGGCCCGGGCGGACCGGAAGAACATCGTGCTGCCCGAGGGCGAGGACCCCCGCATCCTGCGGGCCGCCGAGATGATCCACCGCCGCAACTTCTGCGACCTCACGGTCCTGGGCGACCCCGGGCGGATCGCCCAGCTGTGCCAGACGGAGGGCATCAACCTCGACTTCGCCGAGGACGGGCTGACCCTCGTGGACTTCGAGCACGACGACGCGCTGCGCGAGAAGTACGCCGGGGAGTACGTGCGGCTGCGCGCCCACAAGGGCGTGCAGCCGGAGACGGCACTGGAGCGGATGCTCGACGGCTCCTACTTCGGCACCATGATGGTGCAGATGGGGGACGTGGACGGCATGGTCTCCGGCGCCGCGCACACCACCGCCAACACGATCCGCCCCGCCCTGGAGTTCGTGAAGACCTCCGAGGGCGTGAGGATCGTCTCCTCCGTGTTCTTCATGCTCCTCGAGGACCGCGTCCTGGTCTACGGCGACTGCGCCGTGAACCCCAACCCGGACGCCCAGCAGCTCGCGGACATCGCGCTCGCCTCCGCCCGCACCGCCCGCCAGTTCGGGGTGGAGCCCAGGGTGGCGATGCTGTCCTACTCGACCGGCGGGTCCGGCTCCGGCGAGGACGTGGACAAGGTCCGGACGGCCACCGAGATCGTGCGCGGCGCGGACCCGGGGCTCGAGGTGGAGGGCCCCATCCAGTACGACGCCGCGGTGGACGCCTCGATCGCGGCCTCCAAGCTGCCCGGTTCCGCCGTGGCCGGCCGGGCGACCGTGTTCGTCTTCCCGGACCTCAACACCGGCAACAACACCTACAAGGCCGTCCAGCAGTCGGCCGGCGCCGTGGCCGTGGGCCCGGTGCTGCAGGGGCTGCGCAAGCCCGTCAACGACCTCTCGCGCGGGTGCACCGTGGACGACATCGTCAACACGGTCGCGATCACCGCGATCCAGGCGCAGGGCATGTGACCCACCGGCCCACCGCTCGCACCGTCCCCGTCCCCATGCCCGTCGCCACAGCCCCAGGGAGTCCTCCATGCTCGTGCTCGTCGTCAACTGCGGCTCGTCCTCGCTCAAGTACCAGGTCCGGGAGCTCGAGGCCGGTGCGGACGGCGGGACGGTGCTGGCCTCCGGGCTGATCGAGAACATCGGCAGCTCGCGGATCGCGGACCACACGCAGGCGCTCGAGCTGCTCGCGGAGCGGCTCGAGACCGAGCTGGAGGGGCGCACGATCGCCGCCGCGGGCCACCGCGTGGTCCACGGCGGCGAGCGCTTCTCCGCGCCGGTGCTCGCGACCAACGAGATCATCCGCGACATCGAGCGGCTGGTCCCGCTGGCTCCCCTGCACAACCCCGCCGCCGTCCTGGGCCTGCGGGCCGTCCAGAAGACGTGGCCGCACCTGCCGCAGATCTGCGTGTTCGACACCGCGTTCCACCGCACCATGCCCGAGCACGTGTGGCGCTACGCCGTGCCGGAGGAGTTCTACGAGCGGTGGGGGATCCGCCGCTACGGGTTCCACGGCACGTCCCACGACTGGGTGACGGGTCAGGCGGCGCAGTTCCTGGGCGTCCCGCGCGAACGGTTCAGCTGCGTGGTGGCGCACCTGGGCAACGGCGCGTCGGTGACGGCGGTCAAGGACGGCGCCTCCTACGACACGTCGATGGGCTACACCCCCCTGGCGGGCCTGGTCATGGGCACCCGCACCGGGGACCTGGACCCGTCCGTGGTCACGGCCGTCCTGCGCCGGGACCCCGGGATGACCCCCGAGCGACTCGACGCCGTGCTCAACAAGGAGTCCGGTCTGCGGGCGATCGCCGGCGACCACGACATGCGCGCCGTCCAGGAGGCCGCCGACCGCGGCGACGAGCGCGCCGAGCTGGCCCTGGAGATGGCCGCCCACCGCCTGGCGAAGTACGTGGGCGGCTACCACGTGGCCGTGGACGGCGCGCAGGCGCTGGTCTTCACGGCCGGGATCGGGGAGAACGCCTCGGCCTTCCGCGCCCGCGTCTGCGGGCGGCTGGGCGCCCTCGGGGTCGTGCTCGACGACGACGCCAACGCCGCCCGCTCGCGGGAGGTCCGCCGGATCTCCGCGCCGGGATCCGCACTGGAGGTCCTCGTGGTGCCCACCGACGAGGAGCAGGCGATCGCGGCGGCGACCGCGGCGCTCGTCGCGGCCGGGACCTCCCCCGCCTGAGCGGATCCGGGCGTCACGCTCCGCCGCACCGGGGCCATGGGGCCGCCAGGTGTTCGCGAATGCGATTCCAGCGGATAGGTTCGGTGCTGGGCCCTGCGCAGGGCCCTCCCCGTGTCAGGCCCGTGCGTCAGGAGGCACCGACGATGTCCCAGCAGCCCCACCAGCCCCGGGGCCACGGCGGCCCGCCGCCGCCCGGCGCTCCTCCCGACGCGAGGGCCCGCCCGCCCCGGCCCCCGGTGACGGCCGATCTGCGGCTGCTGCTCCGGCTCACCGTGGCGTCCTTCGTGGTCGCGGTCCTCGGCAGCGGGGTGGGGTACCTGGCGGCGCCCGAGCAGTACACCGGCCTGCCCGCAGGGGCGTTCGGGACAGTCGTCCTCGCCATCTCGCTCCTGTTCGGCCTCGGGTTCACCGCCGGGCTCTACGCCCTGGTGTACTTCCCGCTGCGCGAGCAGCGGCAGTGGGCGTGGATCCTCGGCATCGTCTTCGCGTCCATGGCGCTCCTGACCACCGTGGCCAACGCCGTGCTGCTGCTCGTGGTCCCGGCGGGCACGTCGATCGGGCTCGTGACGGGCGCGCTCAAGGCCGTCGTGGACGTGGCCTGGCTCGTGGTGGCCGCCCGGCCGGGCGTGCGGGCGGCACTGCGCTGAGCTCGCGGACCGGGACGCCGCAGCCCCGTCCTCAGGCCAGACGGCGGGCCAGCCGGTCCATGACGGCGGCCAGCCGGTCGGCGTCGTCGCCCTCGAGCGCACGGAGGAACAGCTCCTCGACGTCGCGGGCGTGGGCGGGCCGCAGGCGCCGGAAGGCGCGCAGCCCCTCCTCCGTGAGCTCGGCCTCGAGGCCTCGCGCGTCCTCGGCGCAGCGCCGGCGCCGCACCCAGCCGCGCTTCTCCAGCACGCCGATCTGGTAGCTGAGCCGGCTCGGGGAGAAGACCAGCCGCTGGGCCAGCTCCCCCATCCGCAGCCGGTGGTCCTCGGCGTTGCGCAGCAGCAGGAGCACCTGGTAGTCCATGAGCGAGCAGCCGTGCTCCTTGAGCCGCGCCTCGATCTCCGTGGTCAGCCGGGCGGTGGTCTCGAAGAACAGCTGCCACACGTCCCACGGGCGGGCCGCGGGCTCCGGCGCGGCCGCCGGGTGGCCGGTCACCGGCCGGCCCGGGCGAGCAGGTCCGCGAAGTCGGGGACCCCGTCGAACCCGCCGCCCCGCCCGGGCGCGGCCGCACCGGCCGGGACCTCGCCGGCCGCCCGTCCGGCCGGCTGCGCTCCCGGCGCGATCGAGCGCGCCAGCTGCGCGCCGGCGCGCCGGATGCGCGACTCGAGCGATCCGCCGGCCCAGTCCTCGGTGGCGGCGTAGACCCCCAGGGGCAGCACCAGCGCCTTGAAGTGGGTGAACAGGGGGCGCATGGCGGTGTCGAGCATCAGGGAGTGGCGTGCCGTGCCCCCGGTCGCGGCCACCAGCACGGGCACGTCCTCCAGCGCGGCGTCGTCGACGAGGTCGAAGAAGGACTTGAACAGCCCCGAGTAGGAGGCCTTGTACGTCGGGGTGGCCGCGATCAGGGCGTCCGCCCCGGCGACCGTGTCCAGGGCGGTCCGCAGCTCCGGACCGGGGAACCCGGTGAGCAGGTGGTCGGCGACGGCGTGGGCCAGCGGGCGCAGGTCCACGCGCTCGATCCGCACCGGCGTCTCGGCCAGTCCGTCCCGGGCGGCCTCGGCGAGCCGGTCGGCCAGCAGCGAGGTGGAGGAGGCGTCGGACATCCCCGCCGACACCACGGCCACGGTGAGCGGGCGCGCCGCGGTGGGGTCCGGCGTCGTCGTCCCGGTGGGGTTCCGGACGCTCATCGGTGGGCCTTCTCCGTGGTCCGCCCCGTGGTCGGCTCCGCGGCCTGCGCGGCGCGGGCCCGCCCGGCGGGCGAGTCCTCGGCGCCGCCGGGCACCGGGTCCTGGCCGGCGCGGTGGCGTTCCAGCAGCGAGGCGTGGGTCGGGGCCTCCGGCACGTGGGCGGGCCTGAGCGCGGCGAACTCCTTGCGCAGCACCGGCACGACCTCCTCGCCCAGCAGGTCGAGCTGCTCCAGGACGGTCTTGAGCGGCAGGCCGGCGTGGTCCATCAGGAACAGCTGGCGCTGGTAGTCGCCCGCGTAGTCGCGGAACCCGAGGGTCTTCTCGATGACCTGCTGCGGGGAGCCGACGGTCAGCGGCGTCTGCGTGGTGAAGTCCTCCAGGGACGGCCCGTGCCCGTAGACGGGGGCGTTGTCGAAGTAGGGGCGGAACTCCCGCACGGCGTCCTGGGAGTTCCGGCGCATGAACACCTGGCCGCCGAGGCCCACGATGGCCTGGTCGGCCGAGCCGTGGCCGTAGTGCTCGAAGCGCGTCCGGTAGAACTCCACCATCCGTCGGGTGTGCTCGGCGGGCCAGAAGATGTTGTTGTGGAAGAACCCGTCGCCGTAGTAGGCGGCCTGCTCCGGAATCTCGGGGGAGCGGATCGAGCCGTGCCACACGAAGGGGGCCACGCCGTCGAGCGGGCGCGGGGTCGAGGTGAAACCCTGCAGGGCGCCGCGGAACCGGCCCTGCCAGTTGACCACGTCCTCCCGCCACAGCCGGTGGAGCAGGCTGTAGTGCTCGATCGCCAGCGGGATGCCCTGGCGGATGTCCTGGCCGAACCACGGATAGACCGGGCCGGTGTTGCCCCGCCCCATGGTGAGGTCCACGCGGCCGTCGGTCAGGTGCTGCAGGTAGGCGTAGTCCTCCGCGATGCGCACCGGGTCGGTGGTGGTGATCAGGGTGGTGGCCGTGGACAGCTGCAGCCGCTCGGTCTGCGCCGCGATGCTCGCCAGCAGGACGGGCGGGTTCCCCGGCGCCACGAACGGCGGGTTGTGGTGCTGGCCCGTGGCGAAGACGTCCAGGCCCACCTCCTCCGCCTTCTTCGCGATCTCGACGGTGGCCCTGATCCGCTCGTGCTCGGTGGGGGTGCGTCCCGTGGTGGGGTCCTCGGTGACGTCCCCGATGGTGAAGATGCCGAACTGCATGTGGTCCTCCTGCTCCGCGGCGGCGTCCGGCCGGACGGCCCGCCCTGTTCTTTCAAATTTGAACTACTACCGTCAAGCGGCGCCCGTCCCGGATTATTCCCGCCCCGGTCCGCCTAGGGTGGACGCATGCCCCTCCCCCACTTCCGTCCCACCGGCGCCGGCACCGCGGACCCGGGCGCCGTCGTCGCCGGCGAGCACTACCGCATCAGCGTGCTGAGCCCCGGGCTGCTGCGCCTGGAGTACAGTCCCGCCGGCCGCTTCGAGGACCGTCCGTCCGCGTTCGCCGTCGACCGCCGGTTCCCGGTGCCGGACTTCCGGGTGCGGCGCACGGCGGCCGGGCTGGAGCTGAGCACGGAGCGGATCCACCTCAGCTACGACGAGCGGGCCTTCAGCCCGACGGGACTGTCCGCGCAGATCCGCGGCGGCGTGACCAGCTACCACAGCGTGTGGCGCTACGGCGTACCCGCCCCCACCCTGGGCGGGACCGCGCGCACCCTCGACGAGGCCGACGGCCCGATCCCGCTCGAGCCGGGCATCACGTCCCGCGAGGGCTTCGGGGTGATCGACGACTCCGCCTCGGTGCTGCTCACGGACGACGGCTGGTACGCGCCGCGCGCGCCCGAGGAGGGCGCCGTGGACCTCTACCTCTTCGGCTGGGGCCACGACCACCGGCAGGCACTGCGCGACCTCTACGCCCTGTCCGGGCCGCAGCCCGTCCTGCCGCGCTGGGCGCTCGGCAACTGGTGGAGCCGGTACCACGCCTACGACGAGGCCGAGTACCGGGAGCTGGTCGCCGAGTTCGACCGGCGCCGCCTGCCGTTCTCCGTGCTGGTGGTGGACATGGACTGGCACCTCACGGACGAGCACGTGGAGCGCCGGCACGGCTCGGGCTGGACGGGCTACACCTGGAACCGGGAGCTGTTCCCGGACCCGCGGGCCTTCCTCGCGTGGGCGCACGAGCACGGCTACCGGGTCACGCTCAACCTGCACCCGGCCGACGGGGTGCGCTCCTTCGAGGACGCGCACCCCGCGATGCTCGAGGCCCTGGGGCGCGAGCCGGGCTCGGAGGAGCCCGTGGCCTTCGACGTCACCGACCGGGACTTCGTGGCCGCGTACTTCGAGGTCCTGCACCGCGGCCTGGAGGCCGACGGCGTGGACTTCTGGTGGGTCGACTGGCAGTCCGGGCCGCACTCGCGGCTGCCCGGGGTGGACCCCCTGTGGGTGCTCAACCACTACCACTTCCTGGACTCGGGCGCGGACGGGTCCCGCCCGCTGACGCTCTCCCGCTACGCCGGGCCCGGCAGCCACCGCTACCCGGTCGGCTTCTCCGGCGACACCGTCATCTCCTGGGCCTCGCTGGCGTTCCAGCCGTACTTCACGGCGACCGCGGCGAACATCGGCTTCGGCTGGTGGAGCCACGACATCGGCGGGCACGTCTTCGGCGCCCGCGACGACGAGCTGGCCACCCGCTGGCTGCAGTTCGGGGTGTTCTCCCCGATCCTGCGCCTGCACTCGGGCGACAACGACTTCATCGCCAAGGAGCCGTGGCGCTACCGCTCCCCCTACGCGGAGGCCATGGAGCGCGGCCTCCGGCTGCGGCACCGGTTGGTCCCCTACCTGCACACCGCCAACCGGGCCGCCGCCGTGGAGGGCGTCCCCCTGGTCCGGCCCCTGTACCACGAGCACCCGGAGGCGGAGCAGGCCTACCGGTACGGCCACCAGTACCTGTTCGGGCCCGAGCTGATGGTCGCCCCGGTCACCTCCCCCGCGGACCCGGTGGTCACCCGCGCGGCCGTGCCGGTGTGGTTGCCGGAGGGGTCCTGGACGGACCTGTTCACGGGCACCGTCTACGACGGCGGGCGGGAGCTCGTGCTGCACCGGGGTCTCCACGACGTGCCCGTCCTGGCCCGCGCCGGCGCGATCGTGCCCCTCGCGGGGTCCGACGACGACGCCGCGCCGGGCCCCGGCAATCCCGGGGAGCTGGAGGTCCTGGTGGTCGCCGGCGCCTCGCACCGCACCGTCCTGGACGAGGACGACGACAGCGGCGACGGCCTCGACCCGGCCCGCTGGGCGCGCACCCCGCTCGCCCTCGACGCCGCCGCCGGGGAGTTCACGGTCGGCCCGGCACAGGGCCACCTCGGCTGCCTGCCGGCGGCGCGCACCTGGACCCTCACCTTCATCGGCCTCGATGAGCCGGCGGAGCCGACCGTGACCGTGGACGGGAGGACCGTCCCGGCCCGCACCGACCGGCGGGGGAACGGCGTGCGCGGGCACCGCACCTCGGTCACCGTCGAGGGGGTCGCCCCCGGGGCGCAGATCGTGGTGCGGTCGGCGGGACTGGGCGCCGTGGCCGCCCAGGATCCCGCGGACCGCGTCTTCGACCTGCTCAACGACGCCCAGATCGGCTACGAGGTCAAGCGGCGGGTGCACGAGGCCGTGCGGCGCGATCCCGTGGGGGCGCTCGGGCAGGCACCCGCCCTGGGCGTGGAGGGGCCGCTGCTCAGCGCGCTCACCGAGCTGGTGCTGGCGACGCGGACCTGACCCCTGGTCGCCGGAGGTCGACCCGTCGTGGCGTGCCCCGCGCCCCCGGCCGCCGCCCGCGGCGGAGAGCTCACCCGGGGCAGGGGCCGTCCTCGTCCAGGCCGAGCTCGACGACCAGGATGGGCAGCCTCAGCCGTTCCGCGGTGAAGGACACCACGCGGGCGTGCGGGATGCCCTTCTCCCGGACGAAGCGGCAGGCGACCAGTCCGTGGTCACGGTTCTGGCCGATCATCAGCACCCAGTTCCGGCCCGCGGCGTCCAGCGCGTGCGCCTGGCGCTCCAGGTCCCTTCCCGCCGGGTCCTTCTCGGTGCTGCGCCGGGCGAAACGGGCCGCGTAGGCCCTCATGTCCTCCTCGGTGCGCAGCAGCCCGGCGGCGACCCGCCGCGCGTCCTGGACCCTCAGCGCGGGCGCGATCTGCTCCTCGCGGATCTCGCCGGCACGGTCCCCGCCCTCCTCGTCGGCGGACCGGTGGGCGGCGTGGATGATGCGCTCGATCCGGCGCAGACGGGCGTCGTCCTGGTGCAGCCGGCGGTAGTCGGCGATCAGCGCCTCGAGCTCGGCGTCCAGGTGGCTCCGCTCGGGCTCCTCGGGCTCGCGGCCGTCGTGCGCCGGTCGTGATGGGGACAAGCCGGCCTCCTGGGCGCTGGACGGTGACGTTCCCACGTCAACGGCGACGGCCGCAGCGCCTATTCCGCCGGCCCCCGGGGGCGGTGCCGGGACCGCCGACGCGAGCGGGGTTGGCATCATGGGTGCATGAGTGAGATCAACGACCCCGCCCCGCGTTCCGTCGAGCTGACCCGCACCGCCACCGGCCACTACACCGCCCGCAACGCCGAGGGGGCCGAGATCGCCTTCGGCCGCGGTGAGGGCCTGCTGTCCCCCGTGGAGCTCCTGCTGGCCGCCGTCGCCGGGTGCTCGGCCATCGACGTGGACGTGGCGACCTCCCGCAGCTCGGAGCCCTCGGAGTTCCGCGTCGAGGCGACCGGACAGAAGATCCTCGAGGAGAACGGGGCGAACCGCCTGGAGGACCTGCACCTCTCCTTCCACCTCGCGTTCCCCGACGACGCCGCCGGCCGCAAGGCCGCCGGCATGGTCCAACGCCTCGTCACCCTGTCCCACGACAAGTACTGCACGGTCTCGCGGACGGTGGAGCACGGCACCGCCGTCGGCCACGACGTCAGCGTCGACATCGACGGTGCCGCGGGCGAGCCCCTGTAGCCGACCGCACGGGGTTCTGCACGGTCGGCCCCGGGCGGGGCAGGAGGACCGAGCCCCTGGTGTTCACCGGGCGGTCATGTGCCCGCCGTCCGGGCGGGTCAGGATGAGCACGCCTACACTGCGCTCAAGAGACCCTGACCGGAGAGGAACGGCCGATGCCCGACGGAAAACGGCAGTGGATGCCCGCCGACCAGTGGGCCGTGCGGGAGAACCTGCGGGAGTTCATCGACCACCTCACGCAGATGGGCTACACCGTGCCCCACGGGCACGAGGAGGACCCGGACCTCATCGACCCGGGGGGCTCGGCCGTGGAGACCTGGCGGGAGGACCACCCCTACGACGAGCTGATGGGCCGGGAGGAGTACGAGCTGGAGAAGTACAAGCTCCAGATCGAGCTGCTGAAGTTCCAGTACTGGGGCCAGGACCACGACCTCCAGCACGTCATCGTGTTCGAGGGCCGGGACGCCGCCGGCAAGGGCGGGACGATCAAGCGGTTCACCGAGTACCTCAACCCGCGCGCCGCCCGGGTCGTGGCCCTGACCAAGCCCTCGGACCGCGAGGCCGGGCAGTGGTACTTCCAGCGCTACATCCGCCACCTGCCCACCGCCGGGGAGATGGTGCTCTTCGACCGCTCCTGGTACAACCGCGCGGTGGTGGAACCCGTGATGGGCTTCTGCACCCCGCAGGACTACGCGTGGTTCATGGACCAGGCCCCGGTGTTCGAGAAGATGCTCGTGGACTCCGGCATCCACCTCACCAAGCTCTGGTTCTCCGTGACCCAGCAGGAGCAGCGGACCCGGTTCGCGATCCGCCAGATCGACCCCGTGCGCCGGTGGAAGCTCTCCCCGCAGGACCTCGCCTCCCTGGACCGGTGGGAGGACTACACCGAGGCGAAGGAGGAGATGTTCCTGCGCACGGACACCGACCACGCCCCGTGGACCACGGTGAAGTCCAACGACAAGAAGCGGGCGAGGATCAACGCACTGCGCTTCTTCCTGGACCAGTTCGACTACGAGGACAAGGACCCGTCCGTGGTCCACCCAGCCGATCCGCTGATCGTGCGCCGCGGCCGCGACGCCGTCGGCGACTGAGCCCCGCGGCGTGGAGACGTGGCCGGCGCTGGTCGCCGGGATCGGCTCGGGCCTGGTCGGCGGGTTCTACCTGGCGTTCTCCCTGGTGGTGATGCCGGCGCTGCGGCGCCTCCCCGGCGGCGCGGCGGCCTCGGCGATGATCGCCGTCAACCGGGCCGCGGTGCGGGCGCCCTTCCTGGTGCTGCTCTTCGGCACCGCCCTGGCCTGTCTGGTCGTGGTCGGCACGAGCCTCTCCGCACCCGGCGGGCCGCTGCGCGTGCTGGGTGCGCTGGCCTCCCTGGCGGGCTGGGTCCTGACCGTGGCGGTCAACGTCCCGCTCAACGCCCGGCTGGCCGGCACCGATCGCCGGACCGTGGTGTGGTCCGCCTACGCGCGGCCGTGGACGCGGGCCAACCACCTCCGGGCGGGACTGTCCGTGCTCGGCGCCGTCGCCCTGCTGCTGCCCGTCCCCTGATCCGGGCCCCGGTCCGGCCGGGCCGCGGACGTCTTCCCGCCCGCGGACCGGGTCCGGGCGACCGCGTCCCCCCGCGCCGCCGCCCGGCCCGGGCGGTCAGCCGGTGTTGCGCAGGCCGGCGGCCACCCCGTTGATGGTGATGAGCAGGGCCCGCTGCAGGCCCTCGTCGACCTCCCCGCCCTCGGCGTCCTGCTCCCGGATCCGGCGGAGCAGCTCCACCTGCAGGTAGGAGATGGGGTCGAGGTACTGGTCCCGCACCTCGAGCGTCTGCTTCAGGGTGGGGTTGCCGTCCAGCAGCTCCGCCTGCCCGGTGAGCCGGGCGAGCTCGTCGAGGGTGAGCTCGTACTCGCGGCGGATCACCTCGAACACGTGCTGGAGCCGCTCGGGCACCAGCGCCCGGACGTAGTGGGCGGCGATCTCCAGGTCGGTCTTCGCCACGGTCATCTCCACGTTGGAGATCACGGAGCGGAAGAAGTGCCAGCGCTCCAGCATGGTGCGCAGGTCCCCTTCCATCCCCGCCTCGCGGGCGGCGCGCAGGCCCGAGCCCACCCCGAACCAGCCGGGCACGATCTGCCGGGACTGCGTCCAGCCGAAGACCCACGGGATGGCCCGCAGCCCGGACAGGCCCTTGTCCGACGACGGGCGCTTGGCCGGGCGGGAGCCGATGTTCAGCGCGCCGAGCTGCTCCACCGGGGTGGCGGACAGGAAGTACTCCGGCAGGTCGGGGTCCTCGACCAGGCCCGTGTAGGAGGCGAAGGCGGCGTCGCTGACCACGTCCATGACCTCGCCCCACCGGTCCAGCTCCTCCTCGGTGGAGCGCGGGTCCTGGTGCAGCGCCGTGGCGCGCAGCACGGCGGCCAGGGACAGCTCGAGGTTCTCCCGGGCCAGGGCGGGGAGGGAGAACTTGTCGCTGATCACCTCGCCCTGCTCGGTGAACTTGATCTCGCCGGCGAGGACGCCGCTGGGCTGGGCGAGGATCGCGTCGTGGGTGGGGCCGCCGCCGCGGCCCACGGAGCCGCCGCGGCCGTGGAAGAGCCGCAGCCGCACGCCGTGCCGGGCGGCGACGTCGCGCAGCCGGCGCTCGGTCCGGTGGATCTCCCACCGGCTGGTCATCACCCCGGACTCCTTGTTGGAGTCGGAGTAGCCGAGCATGACCTCCTGGATGTTCCCGCGCGCCGCGACCACCCGCCGGTAGGCCGGGTCGGAGAGCAGCTCGTCGATGACCTCCGCGGAGCGGCGCAGCTCCCCGACGGTCTCCAGCAGCGGTGCGAAGCCGAGGGTGGCGCGGTCCTGCTCGCCGGTGAGGTCCACCAGCCCGGCCTCGCGGGCCAGGATCACGGGGGCCAGGATGTCGTCCGCGTCGCGGGTCATGGACACGATGTAGGTCTCGACGATCTCCTCGCCGTAGGTCTCCTGGGCCCGGGCGATCTCCCGGAAGACCGCGAACGTCCGGTCCGCGTCGCCGTCGAGGTGCACGGCGCCCGTGGACAGACCCGGCGGGGCGAGCGGGCGGCGGCCGGCGAGCTCCCCGGCGAGCGCCGCGGCGCGCGCCCCCCGGTCCATGTCCGCGTACGGCTGGTCCAGCTCGCCCAGCCGGTCGAGCAGCTGCCCCACGGCCTCGTGGTGGGCGTCGGCGTGCTCGCGGACGTCCAGGGTGGCCAGGCCCAGGCCGAAGCCGGCGATGGTGCGGGTCGCCGCGGCGAGCGAGCCGTCGGCGGCGAGCGCGCCCGCGTGGTGCCGCAGCGAGCGTGCCACCACGTCGAGGTCGGCCACGAGCTCGGCGGTGGTCCGGTAGTCCCGGCCCGGCTCGTGGACGGTCTCCTCCGCGAACCGGCGGCGGGTGTTGATCAGCTTGGCCTTGATGCAGGTGAGCTTGAGCCGGTACGGCTCCTGCGCGTTGAGCTCCAGGACCCGCGGGTCCAGGCCGGGCAGGTGGGCCACGTCCCGCTCCACGGACTCGCGGAGCTCGGGGTCGACCTCGACGATGGCGGTGGAGGGGGACAGCCGGGAGACCAGCACGTCCAGGAAGCTCAGGGCGATGTCCACGGCGGCCTGCCCCTGCAGCTGGAGGACCCGGCGGGTCATCTCGGGGGTGACGTTGGGGTTGCCGTCCCGGTCCCCGCCGATCCAGGACCCGAAGCGCAGCGGCGGGGGGCCGGCCGGCAGGTGCACGTCGTGCTGCGAGAGCTGGTCCTCGAGGTCCGCGAGCAGCACGGGCATGGTCTCGGTGAGGACCTCCCGCAGGTAGTACAGGGCGTTGCGGGCCTCGTCGAGCGGGGTGGGGCGGTTCTGGCGCAGCTCGTCGGTCTGCCACAGGAGCTCGATCAGCTCGGCGAGGCGCCGGTCCTGGCTGCGGCGCGCGGCGGAGCCCTCGGCGGTCTCGCGGGCCAGGATGTCGGAGAGGTGCCGGATCTTCGTCAGCACGGAGCGCCTGGAGGCCTCGGTGGGGTGCGCCGTGAACACCGGCCGGACGTCCAGGCTGCCCACCGCCTCGCGCAGGGCGTCGGGACCGGCCTCGGCGGCGACGTCGGCGACCGCCGCGGCGAGCCACCCCTCGTCCTCGGGGCGGCGGCCGAGCACGCGCACGCGGTGCACCTGCTCGGCGGCGTTGGCCAGGTGGAAGTAGTGGGCGAAGGCCCGCACCAGGTCCGTCGCCCGGTCCAGGGGCAGGGAGCCGAGCAGGTCGCGGACCTGGCCCGCGGCGTCGTCGGCCCCGGAGGCCTTGGCGTCCTTCGCGTCCTTGGTGAGCCGGCGGACCTGCTCGACCAGCTCCAGCAGCTCATCGCCGCGCTGGCGGGCCAGGGTCTCCCCCAGAAGGGTCGTGATGCGGCGGACGTCCGCACGCAGCGGGGCGTCGATCACCTCGGCGCGGTGGCGGTCGGGGGCTGCGGTCCGGTCGTGCTGAGTCGTCATGTCGCGGCTGCTCCTGGCTGGTCGGTCGTCACGGGTGCGCGCACGACCGACGAGCGGTCGCGCCGTCGGTGCCTACCGTGCCAGCCTACCCCGGGTGATCCACGTCGCACGGGCCGCCCCGGGGAGGTCCCGCGGGGGACGCTCCCGGGAAACCCGTGCCGGACGGGGCAGGGAGCGGTAGGTTCGGCGGTGAGCACACCTCGCGCGCGCCAGGAGGCACAGGCCATGAGCCAGCACCCGCACGGTCCCGGCGGCCCGCACCGTCCGGGCGGCGGGCCGCCCCCGCGGCTCCCCGGCGGCCCGGGTCCCGGCACGGTCCCGCCCGGGCCGCCGATGACGGCCCGGCTGCGCCTGCTGCTGCGGCTCAC
The DNA here is from genome assembly GCF_013368965.1 of Kocuria salina. Classification (NCBI taxonomy): domain Bacteria; kingdom Bacillati; phylum Actinomycetota; class Actinomycetes; order Micrococcales; family Micrococcaceae; genus Kocuria; species Kocuria salina. The sequence continues at coordinate 135,955 of NZ_SSSF01000002.1, read as the reverse complement.
CCTGCTCTCGTTCGCGGTCAACGTGGCGGACACGTTCGTGCAGGCGGTCGCGGGCCCCAGCGCCCAGCTCCCCGGTATGGAGGACCTGGTGCGGGTGCCGGGGCTCCCCGGCGCCGGGCTGTCCGCCGCGCTGGCGCTCCTCGGCGTGGTGCTGACGACGGCCCTCTACTCGCTGGTCTGGTTCCCGCTGCGCGAGCAGCTGCAGTGGGGCTGGATCCTCGGCATCGTCTTCTGCTCCCTGGCCGTGCTCGGCGACCTCTTCGACCTGGCGGTGTTCCTCCTGGGCGGGCACCTGCTGCCCGGGCTCAGCACCACCGTCCTGGTCGCGGTCAACGTCGTGTGGCTCGTCGTGGCCGGCCACCCCGGGGTGCGGGCGGCGCTGCGCTGACCGGATGAGGAGCGGCCCGGGCGGGACGCGGCCCGGGGGCGGTCAGGCGCCGGCGGTGACGGGTGGGGCGGCCGACCAGGGGAAGACGATCCAGTCGTCGGTGGCCTTCCACAGGTAGTCGGGCCGGATCACGGAGCGGGGCTTGCCGTAGATGACGGCGGAGCGCGCCTCCGCGCCCAGGCCGCGCAGCAGCTCCAGCACCAGGGCGAGGGTCCGCCCGGAGTCCGCCACGTCGTCGACGACGAGCAGCTTCCGGCCCGCGATGGACTCGGTGTCCAGCATCGGGGCGAGCAGCACGGGGTCCGGCAGGGTCTGGTGGACGTCGGTGTAGAACTCCACGTTGATCGCGTCCGAGAGCTTGACCCCCATCGCGTAGGACAGCGCACCGGCCGGGAGCAGACCGCCGCGGGCCACCGCGATGATGATGTCCGGCAGGAAACCGCTGTCCACGACGCTCTGGGCGAGCTCCTGGGTCGCTTCGCCGAAGCGTTCCCACGTGAGGATCTCCTTGCCCTCGAGCTCGAGGGCGTCCGCGTGATAGGCCATGCGCCTCAGGCTACCGGAGCCCCGGAGCGGGTGGAGCCGCGCGCCCGAAGGTAGTAAGTTCACTGATCGGATCGTTGTCCACCGGAGCCCCCCGCGGGGCTCCCCCCGCACCGGAGAGGACGCCATGCCCCAGCACCCGGCGCAGGGCCGCACCGCCCTGCTCGTCATCGACATGCAGAACTCGTACTTCGACTTCCCCGAGCTCGAGGAGCAGCGGGAGCCCGTGACGGAGAAGGTCAACGAGCTGATCCGGGCGGCCCGCGACGGCGGCTGCCCGATCGTGCTGATCCGCACCCAGCACGAGCGGGACGGCTCCACGTGGACCGTCAACATGCACGACGACGGGCAGGGCTTCGCGTTCCCCGGCACGGAGCAGTCCGAGTACGTGGCCGGTCTCGACACCGAGGGCGGGACGGGGCTGGTCAAGACCCGGGACAGCGCGTTCTTCGACACGGACCTCGCGGCCCGGCTGCGCAACCTGGGCGCCACCCACCTGATGCTCTGCGGGATCTCCACGCACAGCTGCGTGGCCCAGACCGCGATCGACGCGTTCGCCCACAACTTCCGGGCCGCGGTGGCCCGGGACGCCGTGGCCTCCGAGAACTCGGAGCTCTCCCGCGCGCTGCTGGCGTTCCTCGAGGACGAGATGCGCCAGGACATCCTGCACCAGGACGACGCCGTGGCCCGGCTGCGGAGCTGAGCGCAGTCCCTCCTCCGGGCCCGTCATGACGTCGTGCGTCGAGCCCTCCCCCCTCCCGTTCCGTGGCGGCCCCGGCCCGGGCCCGGTGCCACAGGGTTTTCTCAAGTGCGCTTTTGCATATTCGCGCTATCAGCACCGCCGCTACTTGAGGAGACATCATGAGCACCTCCACCGGGCCCCGCGAACTGCTGCGGGACCCGCCACAGCACCCCCGCGGCCGCCGCACGGTCGCCGCCGCCGCCGCGCTCCTGCTCGGCGCCACCGGCATCAGCGCCTCGACCGCCGCCACCGAGGTCGTCCAGCGCAACCCGGGCGGCCTGACCGCCGTGGGACCCGTGAACACCGAGCACGGGTTCCCGGCCTGGTACGAGGACAGCAGCAAGGTCCGCACAGAACTGTGCCTGGACGGCGACAACCCGCTGTGCGCCTTCCCGCCGGGGGACGTCCCCGATCCGCTGAAGCCCATCTCCTTCCCGGACAACTTCCCCGGCGAGGCCTTCTACATGCTCGCCGGCTCCGAGGTCCAGATCCCCGGCGGTGGGGACGCGGTCCTCACCCTCGCCCTGGAAGCCGCCTTCGCCAACGAGAACCCGGTCCCGGGGGACCAGGTCGTCTTCTCCCGCCAGCGCATCGACGTGGACGACGCCGCGCCCAACACCACCCTGACCTTCCAGCACCCCTACGGCACCGTGACGGTCGACACCGACGAGCGGGGCCGCGGGCGCCTGGTGGAGGACGTCTCCCCCGCCATCGGCAACTTCCAGACACCGCTCAAGGGGGACCTCGGACCGTTCCTGAAGTGGGACGCCGGGGCTCCCGAGGGCTACCTGGGCAACCCCGACGTGGAGCACACCGTGACGGGCAGCCCGCTCGGCACGAACTTCTTCGAGGTGAAGACCTCGGACGGCGCCACCGCCCGCAACGACCAGTTCTCCGTGATGGGCAAGATCTCCACCAACACGGGCGTGCAGGCCGACCGGGCCGTCGTCGGCGGAGGCCACCTCGACGTCTTCGCCACCAGCCGCGGGGACCAGCTCGAGGTGGTCGGCCAGGACGGGGTCTTCGCGACCACGCCCATGGAGAAGGACGAGGGCGACTCGGAGCGCGCCTACGCCCGCATCGCGTACACGGGCGCCGCTCCGGCGACCGTGACGGTCCGGAACCTCGGGGACAAGCCCGTCAGCAGCGCCGAGGTCGCCGTCACCGACGTCTCGGTCGCCACGGCCGCGACCTACGACGGCACCGCCCTGACCGTCGAGGCGACGTCCGCCTCCGGGACCGCCCCGGAGGTCGCCGGCTTCGGGAAGCTCACCGCCACCGGCACCGCGAACGTCTACAAGGGCTCGTTCCCCACGCTCGCTCCCCCGGTCGAGGCCACGGTCTCCACCTCCGGGACGAGCCGGACCACCGTGCCCGTGGTCGTCACCGGCGGGGACGCCACCCCGGTCGGCGAGGCCCCGATCGATCCCGCCCCGGATCCCGGTCCCGTCACGGAGGGCACCACCCCGGACAATCCCGACGTCGTGCAGCCCGCGGCCACCGCGGCCGTCGCGGCCCTGCCCGGCTCGGTGGCCCGGGGGATGGCCACGGAGCTGGACGGCAGCGGGTCCACGAACGCGGCCTCCTACGAGTGGACGCAGGTCAGCGGGCCGCAGGTGACGTTCAGCAGCAAGACCGTGGCCAAGCCGAAGGTGGTGGTGCCGTTCTTCACCACGGTCTCCGCCACGGCGCCCGCGGCCGCGGACCAGGACCCGGTCCTCCAGCTGGTGGTCAAGAACGCCGCCGGGGTCGCGAGCGCCCCCGCGACGATCACCCTGAAGAGCGACGACGTGGTGACCGTCGCGGCGGCCTCGCGCCACCGGGTCGGCAAGGAGCTGCGGCTCACCGGCACGGCGCTCGTGCCCGGTGCACCGTCCCTGCTGAACCCGGCGACCTCGGTGAACATCTACAACACGACCTCGGGCACGCCGGTCAAGGTCGGCTCCGCCCCGGTGGACTCGCTCGGCAACTGGGAGTACCGGGCCAAGCCCGGCCCGGGCCAGCGCATCTCGAGCGTGCTCGTGCAGTCCACGCGCGGCGGAGAGGCGAGGGGGGTGGTGGGCACCGGATGAGCATCTGAGACAGCGCTCCCTCCAGCCGGCCCGTGCTCCGACCCCCTCGGCGCACGGGCCGGCCCCTGGGTGCGCTCCCGCCCGGACGGGGCCGGCCGCCCGCAGGGACCGGCGGCCGAGGGGTCAGGGGGCGCAGCAGGAGCAGCCGGGGCCGCACGCGCCGGCGCACCCGTCGCCGTCCTCGTCGTCACCGACGAGCACCGCCGCCGGGGTGCAGCAGGCGTCCCCCCGCCAGGCCTCCAGCCCCTCCTTCACGGCGAACCCGGCGATGACCAGGGCCGCCAGCGGGTCGGCCCAGGACCAGCCCAAGGTGCTGTTGAGCAGCAGTCCGACCAGCAGCACGGCCGAGAGGTAGCTGCAGATCAGGGTCTGCTTGGAGTCGGCCACCGCCGACGCGGAGCCCAGCTCCCGGCCGGTGCGCCGCTCGAACCAGGACAGCAGCGGCATGATCACCAGGCTCACGGCGGCCAGTCCGATGCCGACCGGGGAGTGCTCGGGCTCGGCGGCCCCGAGCAGGCTGCGCAGCGCATCGACGGTGACGAAGGCGGCCAGGCCGAAGAAGGAGAACGCGATCACCCGCAGGGCCACCTTCTCCCGGCGGTGCGGGTCGGGAGCGGCGAACTGCCAGGCGACCGCCGCAGCCGAGAGGACCTCGACGACGGAGTCCAGCCCGAAGCCGATCAGCGCGGCGGAGGAGGCGATGGTGCCGGCGGTCAGGGCGACCACGGCCTCGAGGACGTTGTAGGTGATGGTGCCGGCCACGATCAGGCGCACCCGCCGGTGCAGGACCGCCCGGCGTGCCGAGGTGAGGGGGCCCGGTCCCAGAGTGCGGGAGCTCATGCGCAGGTGCATCCGGCCGGGGAGCAGCAGGTGGGGTCCACGGTCACCACCAGCTCCAGCAGGTCCCCCAGCGCCGGGCCGAGGCGAGGATCGGCCAGCCGGTACCAGGTGCTGCGCCCCTCGGCGGAGGCCGTCACCAGCCCGCATCCGCGCAGGCAGGCGAGCTGGTTGGACATCACCTGCTTGGACACGCCCAGGGCCTGGGCCAGCTCCGAGGGGCGGCCCGGGGCGTGGCGCAGGGCCAGCAGGATCTGGAGGCGCGTCTCGTCGGAGAGGGCGGCACCCAGCCGGGACAGCGCCGAGGTGTGGGTGGGGGCGACGAAGGACATGCCCTCACGGTACACGCTTCCGTGTACTCACAGCAGGCGGGTCAGGCGCCCCCGGGGTCCTCGTCCTCGGGGTGCTCGTCCTCGAGGTCCTCCTCCTCCGGCAGCTCGACCTCCGGGTCCTCGTCCTCGTCGCCGACCGGCATGTTCTCGAGGGCACCGGCCATCTCGAGGAAGTCGCCGCACTCGAACGGTGTCCTCGCAGGCGCCCATCCGGTCCGGGCGTTGAGGAACGAGGAGCGGTCCAGGGAGAGGATGCCGAGGACGACCTCCGCGATGATCCTCCCGCCGACGGGGCCCAGCGTCCTGCCGCCGAGCAGCTCCGCCTCCTTCAGGATGTAGTACCAGAGCGGTGCCCGGCCCTTCCAGCCGGGGTCCGTGAGCCCGAGCCTGTCGTTGGGGATCGGTGCCACACCCATGGCCTTGGCGACGTCCTGGCCGGCCGGCAGGCCGAGCCGCTTGCCCCGCACCAGGTTCCGGTGGGCCAGGGAGAGGATGGCGCCGTCTACGTGCTGCACCACGGTCGGCGGGAGCTCGTTGAGCGGGAGCGCCAGCTTGGTGTCGATCAGCCGCGTCATGTTGCGGTCGTCCGGCTCGCTCATCCCGGGGACGTCGAAGAAGTAGTTCCAGTCGGCCCGTGCGATGGTCGGCAGCGGGCGGGACCCGCGGAGGTCGTTCGCGGGGTGCCCGAAGAAGGGAATGGTGACCGCGTCGTGCATCTCGTACTCGGCGCGGATCATGCTGTGGCCGAACCGGTAGGCGGCCACCGAGTACTCGATGGGCATCATGGGCCGGGTGGGATTGCCGGGTTTGTAGAACTTGCAGTCCACCCCGGTCGGTCCGCCCCTGCGCGGCTTGAGCATGCCGGCCACCAGCCCCCTGCCCACCATGCGGGGCAGGAAGTCGTGCACGATCAGCCACTGGTAGTGCCACCGGGTCATCTGCTGCGCCTGCTGGAACGTCATGCCCTCGTCCACGAACCTGTTGTGCAGCTGCAGGAAGGTGAGGTGGAACTGGGCGACGATCAGGTTCTCGTCGTTGCGGTGGTCCCCGATGATCGCGGTGCCGTCCGCGTTGCGCGGCAGGTCCGGGAAACCGTCGTGGTTCCGCCCGATGCGCATCCGGCGCCGATCGGCCGGGTCGTAGAGCTGGGGGTCGGCGGCCGGCCCCCTGCCGTAGACGGAGCCCAGCTCGAAGAAGGGGGTGTCGAAGTTGGTGAGTCCCTTCGGGTCCAGCTCCTGCTGCGGCATGGGCGTCTTGTCGAGCGTCATGTCGTGGTCGATGAACTGCCCCAGATAGGCGTAGCCGGCAGGAATGTCCGGGTTGTCGAACCCGTCGTTGCTCAGCGAGACGTCGGCCAGCGGCGGGGTGCGGTCGACCATCTGCTGCGCGAGGTCCGCCAGCAGGTCGTCGCTCGGGGCGAAGGCCGGGAGCTTCTTGAACATGACCCCGAAGCGTCCCTCCTTGGTCCGCCCCGCGGTGACCGCGATGTCGGAGCCCCGCGGCGCCCCCGTACCGTGGCCCGACCGGGTCGCGCTCAGCACGCGAGCCGCAGCGGGAGCCGTGGGCGCGGGGACTTTGGGTGTGGGCGCCTTGGGCGCGGCATGGGCCTGCCCCGTGACCGGCAGCGCGGCCAGGCCGGCCATCACGCCGGTGAGGACGCCTCTGCGCGAGACGCCCTCCGCCGCCGTCTCCTCCGGCACGCGGATCCTCTTCGTGGTCTTCATCGGATGCCCTTCTCCCCCAGTTGGTGCATGTGCAAACAGACAACGGTGCGGGTCTTGGAAATACCTTGCGGATGCCCCGTTCATGACATGGAGGAGCGGGCCCGGGACGAGGGCAGTGGCGAGTCCCGGGCCCGCTGGTGCGGTTGCCGTCGAGCGGCGGCGGGCTTAGGGCCGGGGCAGCAGGACCGTGGCTTCCAGGTCCTCTGCGGGAACGGTGCCGAAGTGCCGGGAGTCGACCGACACGCCCCGGTTGTCGCCCATGACGAAGACGTGTCCGTCGGGGACGGTGACCGGGCCGAAGTAGGTGCCGTCGATCCGGCTGTGGTCGACGAACGGCTCGTCGACCGTCCTGCCGTCGACGACGAGGAGGGAGTCCTCGATCGCCACGGTCTGTCCGCCGGTGGCCACCACCCGCTTCACGGTCATGCTGCCGTCGTCGGGGTGGGGGAAGACGACCGCGGTGCCCGCGGACACCGCGGCGGGATCGGGATCGGGCTTCAGCAGCAGCGCCACGCTCTTCTGCCCCATGGCGGGCTCCATGCTGTCCGAGGCGACGACCACGGGTTCGATCAACCAGACCCGGGTGGCCAGGACCAGGACCAGGCCCAGCAGCACCGCCCAGACCGCCCGCGGCCCGATGGGCCGGTGACGTGTCCGGTCCGGCTTCTGCCGGGTCGGGACGGGGGCGGGTCTCAGCTGCACCATGTCAGCTCATCCTCTCTTCTCGGGACAGCGGGGCCGCTGCGCCCGTGCGGCTGATACGACAGGTCCACGTCATCTGCCGGCACGCGGACCCTTGGTCTGCGTCTTCTTCCCGGACTTCTTGGTGGGCGTGGGCGTGGGCGACGGCGAGGCGGACGGCGACGACGTGGCCGACGGCGAGACTGACGGCGTGGGCGAGGCCGACGGCGAGGGGGACGGCGTGGGGGAAGGAGTGGTGCTGCTCGTTCCCGCCGGCACCGCCGGGTCCGCCGTCATCGGATCGTTGGGGTCCGGGTCCGCCGACTCGCCGACCTGGTACTGCGCCATCATGTCGTGGTCCTCGTGGACGAGGTTGTGGCAGTGCACCATGTACCGGCCCTGGTGGGGTCCGAACTTCATGAGCAGCCGGACGGTCTCCCCCTCGCCCACGTAGACGGTGTCCTTCGGCCCCTTCTCGTAGGCGAACGGAGCCCGGCCGTTGCGTCCGATGATCTTGAAGTCGATGAGGTGGATGTGCATGGGGTGGAACCACCCGCCCGAGGAGTTCTCGAACTCCCAGATCTCCGTGGCCCCCAGCTCGACCTCCGCCATCACCTTGCGGTAGTTGCTGGCGATCACGTCCGCCCACGTCTCCCCGTCGATCGTCCAGGTGCTGTCGTCGCGCTTCACCCGGAAGTGTCGTCTCCTCGTCGACTGGCTCTCCTGCAGATCCATCACCTCGCTGCCGACGAGAGCGGTGGGAATCCGGTTCCAGGTGGGGTCGGACGTGTCCACGGGCTCGTCCACGACGTCGAAGGCCATGATCTTGTTCGTGAAGTCGTAGTCGACGTTGTTGTCGTTGGACAGGTTCTGCAGTTCGATCCGCTGTCCCGTCCTGTACTTGCTGAAGTCGACGAGGAACTCGTAGCGCTCGGCGCCGGCGTGCCGGTACTCGCGGACCGACTGGGCGCTCGGCATCAGCCCGCCGTCCGTGGCGACCATGACGAGCGGGTCCCCCGTGCTGAGCCGGGGCCGGAAGGACCGGGAGATGCAGCAGTTGAGGAAACGGAACCGGTAGACCCGCTTCTGCACCTTCATGACGGGCCAGGGCCTGCCGTTCACGAGGATGACGTCCCCCCACAGCCCCGACCGGCTGTTGTCGTCGTAGCCGAGAGCTCCGTTGGCGGCGAACATCGCGTCGGAGACGGTGAGCGCGACGTCGTACTTCCCCCGCGGCAGGAGCCGCTCCGAGTTGGCGTCGTGCATGTGGTACTGCCCCGCCAGCCCCGAATAGGCGTTGAGCGCAGTGTGGTGGACCCCGTGGTCGTGGTACCACAGGGTCCTGGCGCCCTGGAAGTTCGGGTACTTGTACGTCTTCTGGAATCCCGGGCGCGTGATGTCGCTGGCATAGCCGTCGTACTGGGGCAGCGACGCGGAACCGTGCAGGTGGGTGGACGTGTCCAGGCTGTGACCGTCCAGGGCGTGCTGGCGCGGCAGCTTGTTGACCACGGTCAGCTCGATCTTCGTGCCCTGGTAGACGTCGATCGTAGGGCCCGGGAAGATGCCGTTGTAGCCGAGAATGGGCGTCAGGAGACCCGCCTTCGGCAGGATCTGGGCCGAGGCGGCCTGCTCCGTGACCGTGTAGTACTTGATGGGCTTCCCGTCGACGGGATCGATCGTGGGCCGGCCGAGCGGGTCGTCAGCAGCGAGAACGGGCGCCTGGGCGAACTCGGTCCGGAACGGCCTGGGCATCAGGGAGTCGGCGAGCGCGCTCGCCGACTTGGCGTTGACCGCTGTCGTCGGCACGCCCAGAGCCGCCCCTGCGACTCCCAGCCCGCCCAGCAGCAGGACGTTTCTTCTTGAGACGGCCATGATGTTGCTCCCCCTTGGATCGGGACCGTTGCGCTCCGCGCGGTCCCGCGTTCTGGTCATGACATATGGTGGAACGACCGGGTCGTTCCGTGCGGTCAGCGTCCTCTGCCGCCGCTGTGGTGTTCGGCACCCATCGAGAGGCGCACGTCGCCGGCTCCGGCGAGAGTCAGTTCGAGGGCTTTGTCGGGCACCTCGAAGACCAGCTCCGCCTGCACGGTCTCGTTCTGCGCGAGCGGAGCCTCGGAGGGCGACGCCCAGACCACCTGCGACGTGCGGCCCCCGAGCCGTTCCACCACGTAGTCGTCGGCGTCGAAGTCCAGGCCTTCGGGCTCCATCGCGGTGAGCTCCAGCAGGACGATCACCAGGTGGGCGCCGCTCGGAACGTCTCCGCTGAGCTCCGCCGGCACGTCCCGTCCCTCCTGGGCGACGAACTGCGTGTACGGCATGACCCCGTTGAGACGCGCGAGCCCTCCGGGCACGGACCCGGAGGCTCCGAGCATGGTGCCCGGCTCTTTCTCCGCGGAGAGGGCACCGTGCGCCAGCACCAGAAGGACCGCCAGCAGGAACAGCGCCGGCGGCATCCAGCGGTGGCGTCCCCGCCGGGCCGGCGGGGTGTCGACGACGGCTGTTGAGTCCTGAGTGGTCATGACCCCACGGTCGGCACGGAACCTTGGAGAAACGTTGCGGTGCGGACCGATCACCTCCGCACGTCGTCAGCTCGGGGGACAGTCGCCCCGTGTTCATGACGTTCCATGTCGCAGATCGGTGCCGGTGAAGGCTGCGGTCGGGCCCGTCCGGCCCTCGGGGCGGGCTGCTTCCAGGCGGTCGAGGCCCGGACTCCCGGGGGCCGGCGCCCTGTGCGCCGGTCATTCCCTTTGGCACACCCCTCAGATGGGGGGTGCCCCACCCCCCATCCGGTGCTGTTGGCCGAGGGGGGCCGCCCGCCACAGTGGAGGCACTTCGGGGGGAGTGATCACGATGGATGTTTCTACTGTCGACGTTCGAACCGCAGCCGGTGCCACGGGGGCCAGGCTGTCGGTGCAGGTCATCGGTCCGTTGGTGGTCCGGTGCGGGAGCCGGACCCTGACGTCCAAGGAGCTGGGGGGTCCCCGGCAGCGGCGGATCCTCGAGATCCTCCTCCTGCATCTGGGGACACGGGTGTCGAAGCAACGACTCGTCGATCTGCTGTGGGGGGACGACGCACCCGCGGCGGCTTCCGCGAACCTGGAGAGCTACGTCAGCGTTCTGCGCCGGCACCTCCAGCCCGGGCAGGGCAGGAACGGTCCGCTGAGGACCACGAACGGCGGCTACGTCATCGACGCCGCCCTGGTGGATCTGGACCTGCCCCGCTTCGAGCGACTGCTGGAGACTGCGATGCGCTCCTCCGCCCGCGAGGCGGATCGGCTGCTGCACCGAGCGCTGGGCATGGCCTCGGGCTCCCTGCTGGAGGACGAGCAGGACTGCGAGTGGATCGAGTCCCAGCGCAGCGCCTTCGCGGCTCGAGTGACCGAGGCCCGTGTGCTGCTGGCCGAGGCAGACCTCGAGCTGGGCCGCTGCGAGGAAGCCGTGGCCCAGGCACGGAAGGTGGTCGCGGCCGACCCGTTGAACGAACGAGCCTGGACCGTGCTCGTGCTCGGGCTCGAAGGGGCTGGGCGCTCGGTCGAGGGCCTGCAGGCCTACGAGCAGTGCCGGTGGACCCTGGACCAGGAGCTGGGATGCGCTCCGTCCGGGGTGCTGCAGTTGGCCTACACCCGCATGCTGCAGGCCACGGCCGCGACCGGCGACGAGCTGGGCCAGGCCCTGACGGCCCTCCTGGTGCTCCACAGCCGGGCCGGCGACCCCGACTGGGTCCCTGGCGCCCGCGTCCCGCTCGCCCGGCAGGAGGCGGTCTCGGTGCTCCAGGCCTTCCTGGGCCGCAGCCTGAGCACGGCCGCATAGGGGGTGGAGGCATGAGCTGGTGCAGCCGACGGCGTTCACGAACCGAATGTCCCCTTGTCAACCCCCAAACAGATGACACTCGCCCGCTTGGTGTCCATGATTTGCAATCGGCATACTACCCACACGTAGTACAGGGGTTGCCGGGGGGCTGGTCCAAGATGGACGCTGACATTGCGGAGGGGCGCGCGGCGCGCACCTCGATCCTGGTGGTGGACGACCACACCACGTTCGCGGAGCTGCTGACCGGCGCGCTGGGCCAGGAGCCGGACCTGTGCAGCGTCGGCGTGGCCGACGACGTCGAGTCGAGCGTCCGCCTGTGCGCGGCGCTGCGGCCCGATGTGGTGGTCATGGACTACCACCTCGCCGGCGGCAACGGGGTGACCGCCTCCGCCCGGATCCTCCGGGACCGGCCGGGGACACGGATCGTCATGCTCACCGGTGACCCCACCCAGCACGTGCTGGAGGCCGCCGCGAGCACCGGGATCTGCGCGTTCCTGCCGAAGGACGGCTCGCTCGCGACCCTGCTGGAGACCATCCGCAGCGCCCGCTGCGGCACGATGGCGGTCCACCCCTCACTGCTCGCGACCACGGATCCGGCCCGCCGGCCGGACCCCGGGGTGCCGGCGCTCACCCGGCGCGAGCTCCAGGTCCTGCGCCTGATGGCCGAGGGGCACAGCGTGGGCGCGAACGCACGACTGCTGAACATCACCCCGAACACCTGCCGCGGCTACGTGAAGACGATCCTCGTCAAGCTGGGGGCCCACTCCCAGCTGGAGGCGGTCGCCGTGGCCTCGAGGCTCGGCCTGCTGACGGTCCGGTCATGAGACGCCTGCTCTCGCACGTGGGCCGCGCCGACCCGGGGGCTGCGGTCGTCTTCGACGACTGGCCGCTGCCCCCGCCGGCCCCGCCGACCGACCGGTCCGAGGTGCGGGCCGCCGTTCGCAGGTTCCTGCTCACGGGACTCGTGGTGCTGCTCGTCGCCGCCGTGCCCACCACCTGGTGGATCCGGGCCGTCGCCGAGGAGCACGCCGTGCAGCACGTCCTGCGCGTCACCCAGCGGCTGGCCACCCACGCCGTGGCGCCCCTGATCACCGACGACCTGCTCGCGGGCGACGCGGCCGCCACGGCCCAGCTGGACGTGCGGATGCAGCCCTGGCTCGACGACGGGACCATCCACCGGATCAAGATCTGGGACGATGAGGGCACGATCGTCTACTCCGACGAGCACGAGCTCGTGGGGCAGAACTACGGCCCGCCCCCGTGGGACGAGGACCTCGTGGCCCGGGGCGAGGGGGTCGCCACCATCGAGCACCAGCAGGCGGCGGAGAACTCCCACGAGTCCGGCGCGGGGCAGCTGGTCGAGGTCTACGTGGGGTTCGTCCCCGCCGGCGGCGAGCAGCTGGTCCTCGAGGCGTACTACGACGACTCGATCGTGCGGGACGAGCAGAGCTCGGTGCTCATGGGCATGGCGCCGGCGCTGCTGCTGACCCTGGCGCTGTTCCAGCTGGCGCAGCTCGCCCCGGCGGTGGGTCTGGCCCGCCGGATCCAGGACCACCGGACGGCCCGCGCACAGCTGCTCCAGCACGCCGTGGACGCCGCCGAGCTGGAGCGGGTGCGGGTCGCCCGGGACCTGCACGACGACGTGATCCAGGACCTGGCCGGCCTGTCCTACTCCCTGGAGGCCCAGGAGATGACGGCTGACGTCCCGGAGCAGCGCAGCGCGCTGGGCCGGTCCCGGACGATCCTGCAGGGCAGCCTCCGCACCCTGCGCGGGATCACCACCGCCCTGTACTCCCCGGACCTGCTCACCCTGGGACTGCCGAAGGCCCTGGCCCGGCTCGCGGACCCGCTGGCCCAGCGGGGGATCGACACGTCCGTGCAGATCGGTCCCGCGGTGTTCCTCACCCCGGAGCAGGAGGGCATGTTCCTGAAGGTGGCGCGGGAGGCGTTCGCGAACATCTCCAAGCACGCCCACGCGTCCACGGTGAGCCTGCGGCTCGGCGTGGAGCACGGCGCCACGGTGCTGACGATCAGCGACGACGGCACCGGCTTCGACGACTCCCGGGGCTCCCCCGAGGGCCATCTGGGCCTGCGGATCATGCGGGACATCGCCGACGCCGCGGGGGCCGCGCTCGAGGTCCGGTCGCAGCCGGGCGTCGGGACCACGGTGCTGGTCACCCTGCCCCACGACGCGGTCACGACGCGGCTCTGAGCGGCCCGCCCCGGCCGGCCGGGGCGGGGCTACGCGGCGGTGCCCGCGGGCAGGTCGGCGGTCATGTCCTCGACGTAGCGGCGCACCTCGGTGCCGAAGAGCTCGATGCTGCGCCGCATCCGGGCGTGGTCCAGGGTGCCCACCGCGTACTTGAGGTCGAAGCGCGAGGCGCTGAGCGCCGCCGAGGACCGGACGATCTTGCGGGCGACCGTCTCCGGGGAGCCCACGAAGTAGGCGCCCTCCGGCCCGCACATCGCGTCGAACTCCGCGCGGGTCAGCGGGCCCCAGCCGCGCTCCCTGCCGATCCGGGCGTGCGTGTACGCCTGGTGCGGGAAGAACTCCTCGCGGGCCTGCTCGTCGGTCTCCGCGACGTAGCCCGGGGAGTGGAAGGCCACCGGCTGCGGCTCCTTCTCGAAGTGCTCGAGGGCCTGGCGGTAGTAGTCGGCGAAGGGCGCGAAGGCCGAGGGGCTGCCGCCGATGATCGCGAAGATGACGGGCATCCCGTAGTGGGCGGCGCGGACCACCGAGTTGGGCGAGCCGCCCACGGCGATCCACGTGCGCAGCGCGCCGGCCTCGGTCTTGGGGTAGACCTCCAGGCCCTGGATGGGCGCGCGCAGCCGGCCCTGCCAGTCGATCCGGCCCTCGGTGCGGAGCCGGTCGAACAGCTGCAGCTTCTCCTCGAACAGCGCCTCGTACTCGTCCAGCGGGTAGCCGAACAGCGGGAAGGACTCGGTGAAGGAGCCGCGGCCCAGGATGACGTCGGCGCGGCCGGAGGAGAGGGCGTCCACGGTGGCGAAGCGCTGGTAGACCCGCACCGGGTCGTCGGAGCTGAGCACGGTCACCGCGGAGCCCAGGCGGATCCGCTCCGTGACCGTGGCGATGCCGGCGAGCACCGTCTCGGGCGAGGAGACCGCGAAGTCCTCCCGGTGGTGCTCGCCGATGCCGAAGAAGTCCAGTCCCACCTGGTCGGCCAGCACCGCCTCGGCCACGACGTTGCGGATCACCTGTGCCCCGCCGAGCATCCGCCCGTCCGGCCCGGGGTAGAGGTCGCCGAAGGTGTTCAGGCCGAGCTGGATGGTCATGCGGGGCTCCTCGTCGCAAATTTTGTGGATACATCCATAAAAGTCGTCGGCGGGCCGGCTTATTCCGGTGCCGCTGCGGCCGGGGTCCGGCTCAGCGGGTGAGCCACTCCCAGGCGGTGTGCTTCTCGGGGCCGGGGACGCCGCTGACGATCCACGCGATGTCGTCCGTGGAGAGCGGGAACGGGGGCTCCCCCTCCTGGTCGGCGGGCTCGAGCTCGTCCACGTGCTCGAGGCTCCACAGCTCGGCGAACACCTGGGTGGGGCCGCGCCGGTCCACCAGCCGCTCGCGGACCTCCTCGGCGAGCTCGTCCAGGTGGTCCTGCAGGAACCCGGCGAGCTCCGCCGCGAACCCCTCCGCCCCCTCCTCCGCGGGGTCGATCTCCCACGTCTGCCGCACGACCGCTAGGACCTCGTCGTCGCCCAGGGGGGCGCCGTCCCGGCGGGGGTCGGGCGCCCCGGCCGGGACCGGTTCACCGGCGGCGACGGACAGGAAGCGCTCCTGGAGGACGAACAGCGCGGCGACGGTCATCAGGTCGTGCACCCGCCGGCCGACGGCGTCGTCGTCGTCCGGCCCGGCGGCCGCGCCGTCGACACCCCCGCCGGCGAGGCCCTCCCAGGCGTGGCGCACCCAGGCGCGGACGCGGTCGGGCTCGCCCGAGCGGATCGAGGACGGGCGGATCGAGGACGGGCGCCACCCGTCCGTGGCCGCCCGCCACCGGTCGTCCAGGGCGGGGTCCCCCGGCACGACGGGCTCGGAGGGGCCGGGGCGGTCGGCGGGCGGGTGGCTGAACACGGTGCGGCTCCTGGGTCGGACGGACGTGGCGCGGGACGCGCGGTCCGGACCCAGCCTAGGACGTGTCCCGACAAGCCCCGGGCCCCGTCCGGAGCGGACGGGGCCCGGGGCCTCGGTGACAGGTCAGCGGCCGGTCAGCAACAGCGCGGCGTCACGGCTCGGGGTGCACCACCATGGCGGAGCCGCCGTAGCCGCGCTCGGTCTCGGCCGCCGCCTCGAAGCGGCCGTCGCCGAGGATCCGGATGGCGGAGGCGTTGCCGATCCAGCGCACGTCCTCGAGCTCGTGCCCGAGGGCGATCAGTTCGTCGCCCGTGGGCGAGTCGAGGAGGCCCAGGTCGGCGCCCTCGGCCCCGTTGCGGGAGCTCAGCCGGGGCGCGGCCACGGCGTCGACGAGGTCGAGGTCCCGGTCGATGTGCCCGGTGAGGATCTGCGCCACCGTGGTGATGATCGTGGCGCCGCCGGGGGTGCCCACCGACATCCACGGCTCCCCGTCCCGGAGCACGATCGTGGGGCTCATCGACGAGCGGGGCCGCTTGCCCGGGCCGGGCAGGTTCGGGTCCGGCACGCCCTCGGTGACGGGCGCGAAGTTGAAGTCGGTCAGCTCGTTGTTGAGCAGGAACCCGTGGTCCGGGACCGTGATCCCGGAGCCGCCGGTCTGCTCGATGGTGAGGGTGTAGGAGACCACGTCGCCCCACCGGTCGGCCACGTTGAGGTGGGTGGTCGAGACGCCGCCGACCGGCTCGGGCTGACGGGCCCCGGGAGTCCCGCAGGCGGCGTAGTCCCCGTCCGGCTCGCCGAAGGGGATCGGCCGCTCCTGGGCCTCAGCGGGGTCGAAGAGGCAGGCGCGCTCGTCGGCGAACTCCTGGCTGGTGAGCTCCTCGACGGGCACGCCCTGCACGTCCCCGATCCACCGGTTGCGGTCGGCGAAGGCGGTCCCCGTGGCCTCCGAGAAGCGGTGCAGGTACTGGGTCCCGGAGACTTCGCCGAGGCCCGTCCCGGTGCGCTCGTCGTAGGCCTCCAGGAGGTTCAGGGTCTCGGCCACCGTGATGCCGCCGGAGCTGGGCAGCCCCATGCCGTAGACCTCCAGGCCGCGGTACTCGGTGGAGACCGGGTCCTTGAGCAGGGCCTCGTAGGATCCCAGGTCCTCGAGGGTCATCTCCCCGGGGAGCACCTCCACGCCCTCGGCGGTGGCGGGCTCCCGGCTCGCGTCGACGACCGCCGCCCCGATCGACCCGTCGTAGAAGGCGCCGGTGCCCTCGTGCCGGATGGTGCGGTAGGTGCGGGCGAGGTCGGGGTTGCGGAACACGGTGCCGACCGCGGGCGCCTCGCCGTCGCGCAGGAACAGCTCCGCGGTCTCGGGGAACCTCCCGAAGCGCTCGGCGTTCTGGGCGGTCTGCTCCTGGAAGTTCTCGTCCACCACGAAGCCGCGGGCGGCGATCCGCTCCGCGGGCCGCAGCAACCGGTGCAGGTCCATCGTGCCGAACTCCTCGGCCGCGGTCTCCCACGTGGCCAGGGTGCCGGGCACGCCCACGGACTTCCCGGAGCTGACCACGGTGGCGAAGTCGAGGGGCTCGCCGCCCTCGTCCAGGAACTCGTCCTCCGTGAACGTGGCCGGGGCCGTCTCGCGCCCGTCGACCGTGCGGACCTCGCCGGTCTCCGCGCTGTAGTGCACGAAGAACCCGCCGCCGCCGATGCCCGCGGAGTACGGCTCGGTGACGCCCAGGGCCGCGGCCGCGGCCACGGCGGCGTCGGCGGCGTTGCCGCCCCGCTCGAGCACGTCGATGCCGACCTGGCTCGCGAGCGGGTCCACGGAGGAGACCGCGCCGCCGCCGCCGGTCATGACGGGGACCTTGGGCAGCTCGGCGGTGACCGGCGAGCCCCGGCCCCCGTGCTGCCGGTCGTCGTGCGCAACGGCCGCGGAGCCGCCGAGAACGGTGCCGGAGACGCCGAGCGCTCCGGCCAGACCCAGTGCGAGGTACCTCAGGGATGCGCGCATGGGCTCAGCCTCGCACCGGCGCCTCGTTCCCACCAGGGGCGACGCCTACATTTCGACCGGTGGCGCCGGGGTGCCCAGGCTCGGCGAGGACGCGATCACCCGGCGCACCACCGTCTCGGCGTCCGTCGAGGGGTTCCCGAAGCGGTGCATCGTCACGGACACGGCCTGCTCCGCGAGCAGCGGGAGCATCTCCACACGGGAGGCGCCGACCACCGGCCCGGTGAGCAGCGCGACCTCGGGCCGCTCGGCGAGCGCCTCGGCCAGGCCCGGCGCGGTGCCCACCACCCGGATCCGTCCCGCCCCGCTCGGATCGGACCAGTCGGCGGCGACGCGGGCGAAGGCCTCGTCACCGCAGGGGTCCAGCACCGAGCGGAAGAGCTCCTGCACCTGCGCGGGGACCTCCCCCGCGGGGACGAGGACCACGCGGGCGCCGGAGCGCACGGCGGCCAGCCCCACCCGGATCACGTCCGTGAGCGGGGCGTCCTCGGCCGCGCGCACGACGACGTCGCGCGGGCGGTAGCGGAACAGGTTGGCCTCGGACTGCAGGCCGGTGGGGTCGTGGGCGCGGCCGAACTCCCGGTCCCACCACGCCTGGTCCTGCTCGGCGCAGGCGGTCAGCCAGGCGGCGTCCGGCTCGGGCACGAGGGGGCGGAGCTCCGCGAGGTGGCGGGCGACGGACACGGAGAGCTCGGTGCCGGCTTGCTCGGCCGGGACCTCCCCGAAAGGGGCCTTCTGCCACGAGCCGAGCTGGACCAGGTAGTTCGGTCCGCCGGCCTTGGCGCCCAGGCCCACCGAGGACCGCTTCCAGCCGCCGAAGGGCTGCCGCTGGACGATCGCCCCGGTGATGCCGCGGTTGACGTAGAGGTTGCCCGCCGCGACGAGCTCCACCCACGTGCTGACCTCGTCGGGGTCCAGGGAGTGCAGCCCGGCGGTCAGCCCGTACTCGACCGCGTTCTGCAGCTCGATCGCCTCCTGCAGGTCCGCGGCCTCCATCAGCCCCAGGACGGGGCCGAAGCACTCGGTGCGGTGGAAGAAGGAGCCGGGGGCCACCCCCGTCCTGATCCCGGGCCGCCACAGCCGTCCGGTGTCGTCGAGCTGCCGCGGCTCGAGCAGCCACTGCTCCCCCGGGTCGAGGCGGGTCAGGGCGCGGTGCAGCTTCTCACCGGGCTCGGCGATCACCGGGCCCACCGAGGCCTGCAGGTTCTGCGGCCAGTCCACGACCATCGAGGACGCGGCGTCCAGCAGCTGCCGGCGGAACCGCTCGGACCGCGCCACGCTGCCCACGAGGATCCCGAGGGAGGCCGCCGAGCACTTCTGCCCGGCGTGGCCGAACGCGCTGGTCACGAGGTCCCACACGGCCCGGTCCCGGTCCGCGCTGGGCGTGATGACCAGGGCGTTCTTGCCCGAGGTCTCCGCGGTCATCGGCCGCCCCGCCCGCCAGGACTGGAAGAGCCGGGCCGTCTCGTAGGCGCCGGTGAGGACGATGCGGTCCACCCCGGGGTGGGAGACGAGGGCCTGCCCCACCTCCCCCTCCACGGAGTCGACGAGCTGGAGCACGTCCCGCGGCACGCCGGCCTCCCACAGCGCCTCGACCACGGCGGCCGAGCAGCGCCGTGCCTCCGGGGCGGGCTTGTGCAGCACGGCGGCGCCGGCGGCCAGGGCCGCGACCGTGGAGCCGGTGGGGATCGCCAGCGGGAAGTTCCACGGCGGGGTGACCAGCACGAGCCGGTCCGGGACGAACCGGGCGCCGTCCACGGTCTCGAGCTCGAGGGCGCGGCGGGCGTACCAGCGGCAGAAGTCGATCGCCTCCGAGACCTCCGGGTCCGACTGGCCCAGGGTCTTGCCCGCCTCCGCGCCGGCCACCGCCAGCAGGTGCCCGCGGCGGGCGGCCAGGACGTCGGCCGCCCGGTTGAGGATCTCCGCCCGCTCGCGGGCGCCGCGGCCGTGCCATCCCTCGGCGGCGTCCCGTCCCGTGCGCACGAGCCGCTCGACGTCCTGCGCGCCGACGGGGTCGGGCACGGCCAGGGCCTCGTACCAGGACCGGTCCGGAATCCGGGCCGCGATCCCGTCCGCCCACGCCTGGTTCGCGGGGACCGAGACGTCGGTGTCCGGCTCGTTGCGGAAGGGCTCCTCCAGCGGCAGGTGCGCGGACCCGGCGTCGGGCGCGGTGCGGTCCTGGGCGCGGGCGGGGGCCGGGGCGGTGTCCTGCCGCGGGTCCAGCGCCTCGAGGGCGGCCCGGAAGCGCTGCTCCTCCCGTGCGAAGACCTCGTTGTCCGGGGCCAGCTCGAAGATCCCGGACATGAAGTTCTCGTGCGAGGCGTTCTCCTCGAGCCGGCGCACGAGGTAGGACACGGCCACGTCGAACTCGGCCGGGCGCACGGCGGGCACGTAGAGCAGCAGCTGCCCGACGTCGGCGCTCACGGCCCTCGCCTGCTCGACCGCCATGCCCTGGAGCATCTCGAACTCGATCCGCTCCGTCACGCCGCGGCGCTCGGCGAGCAGGTGGGCGAAGGCGATGTCGAAGAGGTTGTGCCCGGCCACCCCCAGCCGCAGCCCCGTCATCCGGCCGGGCACGAACAGCCAGTCGAGGACCCGCTTGTAGTTGGTGTCGGTCTCCTGCTTGCTGCTCCACGTGGCCAGGGGCCAGCCGTGGAGCTCGGCGTCCACGCGCTCCATGGGGAGGTTCGCGCCCTTCACGAGCCGCACCTTGATCCCCGCGCCCCCGGCCTCGACCCGCGCGGCGGACCACACCGAGAGCCGCCGCACCACCGCGAGCGCGTCCGGCAGGTAGGCCTGGACCACGATCCCCGCCTCGAGACCCCGCAGCTCCGGGTGCTCCAGGAGACGGGTGAACACCTCGGTGGTCAGGTGCAGGTCGGAGTAGACCTCCATGTCGAGGTTGATGAACTTGCTCCCGGCCGGGGCCTGGGCGGCGGCCCGGTAGACGGGCAGCAGCCGCTCGACGACCTTCGCCACGGTCCCCTCGAAGCCCCAGTGGGACAGCTGCGGGACCACGGAGGAGACCTTGACGGACACGTAGTCGACGTCGTCCCGGTCCAGCAGCGCCGCGGCGTCGGCGAGGTGCTTGTCCGCCTCCTCCACGCCGAGGACCTCCTCGCCCAGCAGGTTGATGTTGAGCCGGTGGCCCTGGGCCGTCAGCTTCTTCACGGCCTGCCCGAACGGCCGGGGGCGGGCATCGACGATCATGTGGCCCACGAGCTGGCGGAGCCGGGTGCGGGCGGCGGGGACGACCACCTGCGGCGCCGAGGCCGAGAGCGCGGCCCCGAGCCGGATCTGGGCGCGGTCCGCCGCGGACATGGTGCGGGGCACGATCTCGGCGAGCGCGTGCAGGGCCCGCCCGGCGGCCCGCACGTCCTCGGTGCGCACCACCCGGTCCACGAAGCCGACGGTGAACTCGAGCCCGTGCGGGTCCTGGAGGACGGTGGCGAGCCGGTCGGCGGCGCCGTCGCGGTGCCGGCGGCCCTCGGCGGCGCGCACGAGCCACTCGCGGACCAGGGCGACGGCCTCGTCGGCCAGGGCGCGGGAGTCGGGGACGGACGGGGCGTCGGCGGTCATGGCGGCACTCTCCTGGAGGCTCCGCCCGGCAGCGGTGCCGAGGCACTCCCCCGGCCGCCGGCCGCGTCCACCGGGCGTCACGGTGGCCGGTGAGTCCACGCTACGGCCGGAGCGGCCGGGGCGGAAGAGCCCTATCCGCCCGCCTGCCGCAGGATGTCCGTGGCGAGCCGGCCCAGGACGGCCTTGTGCGGGGCGAGCATGGCGTACCAGTAGGCCCGGCCGGCCGAACCCGCGGGGCGGAACACCGTGGTCTGGCGGTAGACGAGAGTGCCGTCGGGTCCCGGTTCCAGGCAGATGTCCAGCCAGGCGTCCCCCGGCATCCGCACGACGGACCGCAGCCGCAGCCGCCGCGGCGGCTCGAGGGCCTCGACCGTCCACCAGTCCAGGCGCTCCCCGGCCGCCAGGCGGTCCGGGTGCTCGCGGTGGCGCAGCCGCCCGGGCGAGAGGTTCAGCCGGTTGGCCGTGGCGCGGGCGGCCCAGAGGCGGTCGGTGCTGTACCAGCCGCGCTCGCCGCCGATGCCTTCGACGACCGCCCAGACCGCGTCCCGGTCCGCCGTGGTGGTGCGCTCCACGGTGTCGACGTAGAAACCCCGCGTCTGTGCCATGCCCCTATCCAAGCACGCGCTCCGGGCCCGGACGAGAGGCCGGGCCCGCGGGTCTCAGGCCGGGCGGATCCCGAACCGTGCGAGGTGCTCCAGCAGGCCGTCGGTGGTCTCGAGCCCCGGCAGCTCCTCCGGGGCCACCCAGCGCACGGCGTCGGCGTCGTCGCCGGGGCGCAGCACACCGCCGAGGTAGGTCGCGGCGACGTCGTGCACCTCGTACACGAGATCCGGTCCCCCGGGGACGTGCACCACCCCCAGCTCGCGCTCCGCGCGGACCCGGGCGCCGGTCTCCTCGAAGGCCTCCCGGACGGCGGCCTCGGCCACGGTCTCGCCCGGCTCCAGCTTCCCGCCCGGCACGCTCCAGCGCCCGCGCTGGGGCTCCCGGCCCCGGCGGACCAGCAGCAGCCGGCCGTCCTCCCCGACGACCACCGCCGCGGCGGCCCGGACGATGCGCATGCCCCGAGCCTACCGACGGCCCGGGCCGGGCGGCCCCGGGCGGGGCCCGGACCGGACTGCCCCGGGCCCGGTGCGGGTCCGGACTGCCCCGGCGGGGGCGCGAGTAGAGTGCGAGTGCCGCCCGGCACACCGCCGATCCACCGGAAGGGCCACCCGTGACCGACTCCGTCCTGTCCCGCCTGCACGACCCCGCCCGGAAGGGCTTCGCCAGCGACAACCACGCGGGCGTCCACCCCGAGGTGCTCCAGGCCCTGGCGACCGCCAACGGCGGGCACGTGGGGGCCTACGGCGCGGACCCCTACACCGAGGCGCTGCAGGACGTGGTCCGCCGGCACTTCGGCGAGCAGGCGGAGTGCTATCCCCTGTTCAACGGCACGGGGGCGAACGTCGTGGCGCTCGCGGCGATGACCGACCGCTGGGACGCCGCGATCTGCACCGCCACGGCCCACGCGCACGTGGACGAGTGCGGCGCCCCCGAGAAGGTCGCGGGCGTGAAGATGCTGGCGGTGCCCACCCCGGACGGGAAGCTCACCCCGGAGCTGATCGACCGGGAGGCGCACGGCTTCGGCTTCGAGCACCACGCCCAGCCCCGCGTCGTCACCGTCACCCAGTCCACCGAGCTCGGCACGGTCTACACGCCCGAGGAGCTGCAGGCGGTCTGCGAGCACGCGCACGGCCTGGGCCTGACGGTCCACCTGGACGGCGCCCGCCTCGCCAACGCCGCCGCGGCCCTGGACGTCCCGCTGCGGGCGCTGACCACCGACGCGGGCGTGGACGTGGTCTCGTGGGGCGGGACCAAGAACGGTCTGATGGGCGCGGAGGCCGTCGTGGTGCTCACCCCGGACGCCGTGCGCCAGCCCCGGTTCGTGCGCAAGCTCTCGACCCAGCTGGCCTCGAAGATGCGCTTCGTGTCCGCGCAGCTGCTGGCGCTGCACACGGGGGACCTGTGGCTCGAGGCGGCCCGCCGCGCCAATGCGATGGCCGGGCGGCTGGCGGCCGGGATCGCGGAGGTCCCCGGCGCCCGGGTGACGCAGACCCCCCAGGCCAACGCGGTCTTCGCGGTGCTCCCGGCCGGGACCACCGCCCGGCTGCAGGAGTGCTGGCCGTTCTACGTGTGGGACCCGGCCGTCGGCGAGGTCCGCCTGATGTGCTCGTGGGACACCACCGAGGAGGACGTGGACGGGTTCGTGGCGGCGCTGCGGGAGGACCTGGTCGCCGCCGCCCGCTGACCGGGCGCCGCTCGCGCGACCGCGGGGTGCCGCCGCCCGGGCTCCTGGGAAACGGCGCAGGTCCCGCGGCACGGGCCCGGCCCGTCAGGCGATCCCGGTGATGATGTCGTCCACGACCCGCTCCGCCCACCGGTCGACCCGCTCGGGACTCTGCCCGCGCAGGGGGCCGTGGACCACGAGCTCCGCGAAGCCGTGCACGGTGCTCCAGCAGGCCCACTCCGCGCCGTCCCGCCGCTCGCGCGAGAGCGCGCCTGCCTCGACCATGCCGTCGAGCTCCTCCACCAGCAGCGCGAACGGCGGCGGCAGGCGGTCGTGGGGGTCGTGGGGGTCGTGGAGCACGTCGCCCGGCCCGCCGCCCGGTCCGAAGAAGGCCGTCGCGAACCACCCCGGCTCGGCCACGGCGAAGGCGATGTAGCCGAGCCCCACCCCGCGGAGCCGGAGCCGCGCCCGGTCCTGCGGATCGAGGTCCCCCGCCACGGGCATCCGCGCCCGCATCCGCTCGGCCATCCGGTCCTGGATCTCGTGCGCGACCGCCGCCAGGAGGGCCTGCCGGTCGGCGAAGTGCCGGTACGCGGCGTTCGGCGAGACGCCCGCCTGACGGGTGACGTCACGCAGCCCCAGGGCCGCCGCACCGCGGGCCCGCGTCGCGGCGAGGCCGGCGTCGACCAGGGCTCTGCGGAGATCACCGTGGTGGTAGGAATCCCGTGTGCGCGGCACCCTTGACCTCTCTTTCCATCGATGTGTACGGTGTACACACTCTACTGGTCCACGGTGCCGCGGGACGACGGCGCACCCTCTGGGCACGGACGGAGGAGTCCCGGCATGCGGACCCTGGTCATCACCGAGAACGTCACTCTCGACGGCGCGATCGAGATGCTCGACGCGCGGTCGTTCGGGTCCGGGGTCGACTGCGCCGCCCACCAGCCGGCCTGAGGCCGGACCGAGGAGGATCTGCCATGACCAGCACAGGACGGCCCCGTGTCGTCGACCAGGAGACCTGGCAGCGGGAGCTCGACGCGCTGCGCGTCCGGGAGAAGGCCGCCACCCGGGAGCTGGACGCGATCGCGGCGCAGCGCCGCCGACTGCCCATGGTGGAGCTGCCGGACTACACGCTGGAGGGCGAGGACGGGCCGGTCCGTCTCGTCGACGTCTTCGCCGGGAGGCGGCAGCTCATCACCTACCACCACATGTGGTTCCCCGGCGAGACCTGGCAGTGCGGAGGGTGCACGAGCTTCACCTCGCAGTTCACCCGCCTGGACTTCCTCGACCGCTACGACGCCCGGTTCGTGGTCGTCACCCAGGGCCCGATCGACGAGGCGCTCGCCTACCGCCGTCGCGTCGGCAACCGCATGACCTGGTACTCCACCGCCGGCAGCCCGTTCGGCGCCGACGTCGGGGCTCCTCCGGGCGGAGAGTTCGCCCTGAACGTGTTCTTCCGGGACGGGGACACCGTCCACCGCACCTGGCACAGCAGCGGCCGCGGTGTCGAGCAGGTCAGCCACACCTTCCCGCTCATCGACCTGCTGCCCTGGGGGCGCCAGGAGGAGTGGCAGGACTCCCCCGAGGGCTGGCCGCAGTCGCCCACCTTCAGCGGGTGGCTCGGCTCCGAGGAGGTCGCCGCCCTCTACGGCGAGGAACCCGTGAACCGCCCTGCCGCCCCCGCCGACTGACCACTGGGTCACACCGGGGTGACGTAGGCCCCGGCGATCCCCCCGTCCACCAGGAACGTGGCGGCGTTGACGAACGAGGCGTCGTCGCTGGCCAGGAAGGCGACCGCCGCGGCGATCTCCTCCGGCTCCGCGAACCGCCCGGCCGGCACGTGCACGAGCCGGCGCTGGGCCTGCTCGGGGTCCGCGGCGAACAGCTCCTGCAGCAGCGGCGTGTTGACCGGGCCCGGGCACAGCGCGTTGACCCGGATCCCCTCCCGGGCGAACTGCACGCCCAGCTCCCGGCTCATCGAGAGCACGCCGCCCTTCGAGGCGCTGTAGGAGATCTGCGAGGTGGCCGCGCCCATGACGGCCACGAAGGACGCGGTGTTGATGATCGAGCCCCTCCCCTGCTCGCGCATGTACGGGATGGCGTGCTTGCAGCAGTGGAAGACGCTGGTGAGGTTGACCTCCTGCACCCTGCGCCACGCGTCGATCCCGGTGTCCAGGATGGAGCCGTCGTCGGTCGGGTTGATCCCGGCGTTGTTGAAGGCGACGTCCACCGACCCGTAGGCCTCGTAGGTCGCCGCGTAGAGCGCGATCACGTCGGCCTCGTCCGCCACGTCGGTGCGCACGAACAGCCCCCCGACCTCCTCGGCGGCCGCCTCCCCGGCCGCGGGGTTCAGGTCCGCGACGACGACGTGCGCGCCCTCGGCGGCGAGGCGGCGGGCCGCGGCGAGACCGATGCCGCTGGCCCCTCCCGTGATGACGGCGCTGCGGCCGACCAGACGGCGGGCGTTGACCTCCATGGGTCCTCCTTCGGTGGTGGGGGTTCGGTGGTAGGGGTTCGGTGGTGGGGGTTCCCCCGGGACGGGTGGTGGAACGGCGGCGTCAGTCGGTGGCCAGGAACACGTTCTTGGTCTCGGTGAACGCCTGCGGGGCGTCCGGGCCGAGCTCCCGGCCGAAGCCGGACTGCTTGAAGCCGCCGAAGGGCGTCCAGTAGCGCACCGAGGCGTGCGAGTTGACGGAGAGGTTCCCGGCCTCGACGGCGCGGGACACCCGCAGCGCGCGGCCGACGTCCCGGGTCCAGATCGACCCGGAGAGCCCGTACTCGGTGTCGTTGGCGATCCGGACGGCGTCCGCCTCGTCCTCGAACGGCACCACGGCGAGCACGGGGCCGAAGATCTCCTCCCGGAACACCCGGGAGTCCGGGGACGGGGTGAGCACGGTCGGCGGGAACCACCAGCCGGGGCCCTCGGGGGCGGTCCCGCGGAAGGCGACCCGGGCGTCGTCGTCGTCGGCGAGGAAGCCGGCCACGGAGTCACGGTGCGCGGCGGAGACCAGCGGGCCCATCCGCGTGCCCTCGTCCCACGGGTCCCCGCAGGCGAAGTCCCGCACGGCTGGCTCCAGCAGCTCCAGGAACCTCTCCAGCACGGAACGCTGGACCAGCACGCGGGAGCGGGCGCAGCAGTCCTGGCCCGCGTTGTCGAGGGCGCCGGCGGGGGCGGACGCGGCGGCCTGCTCCAGGTCGGCGTCCGCGAAGACGATGTTGGAGTTCTTCCCGCCCAGCTCGAGGGTCAGGCGCTTGACCTGCTCCGCGCAGCCGGCCATGATCCGCCGACCCACCTCGGTGGAGCCGGTGAACACGACCTTGCGGACGGCGGGGTGGGTCACGAAGCGCTCCCCCACCACCGAGCCCCTGCCCGGCAGTACGGTGAGCACGCCCTCGGGCAGACCCGCCTCCAGCGCCAGCTCCCCGAGCCGGATCGCGGTCAGCGGGGTGAGCTCGGCCGGCTTGAGCACCACCGTGTTGCCGGCGGCGAGCGCCGGGGCGAAGCCCCACGCGGCGATCGGCATGGGGAAGTTCCAGGGCACGATCACGCCCACCACGCCCAGGGGCTCGTGGAAGGTGAGGTTGACCCCGCCCTGGACGGGGATCTGCCGCCCCGAGAGCCGCTCGGGCGCCCCGGAGTAGTAGGTCAGCACGTCCCGGACGTTGCCCGCCTCCCAGCGGGCGTTGCCGATGGTGTGCCCCGCGTTGCGGACCTCCAGGGCCGCGAGGTGCTCGAGGTCGGCGTCCACCGCGTCGGCGAAGCGGCGCAGCAGCCGGGCGCGGTCGGCGGGGGCGACGGTCCGCCAGGTCTCGAAGGCCCGCCGGGCCCGTTCGATCGCCGCGTCCGTCTGCTCCAGGGAGGTCAGCTCGACGGTGCCGACGACCTCCTCCGTGGCGGGGTCGATGATCTGCGTGGTGGTCATGGGATGCGGGTGTCCTCTCGCTGTGGAGCGTGCTCTGCCCGGCCGGTCCCCCCGGGGCTGTCGTGCCGGGCGCTGTACTGCCGGGCGCGGTCCTGCGCGTAGCCGTGGGCCACGCGGACGAACCCCTCGAAGAGCCGGGAGTCCTTCCGGTTCTCCTCGGGGTGGAACTGGACGCCGAGCGTCCAGCCGCCCTCGGTGGTCTCCACGGCCTCGACCGTCCCGTCCTCGGCGCGGGCGGTCACCACCAGGCCCTCGGCCACCGTCTCCAGGGCCTGGTGGTGGTAGCACGGGGACCACGCCGTCTCGCCCAGCAGCTCGCGGCAGCGGCTGCCCGGCTCGGTGGCGAACTCGACCTCGCCGTACCGGCCCGGTCCGGGCTGGTAGCGCGCGGCGTTCGCGTTGACGTCCGGCAGGTGCTGGATCAGCGTGCCGCCGAGCGCCACGTTGAGGATCTGGGCGCCGCGGCAGATCGCGAACAGGGGCACCCCGCGCTCCAGGGCCGCCCGGGTCAGGGCGAGGTCGTGCTCGTCGCGGGAGGGCTGGGACGAGGTCAGCTCGTGCCGGTCGGCGCCGTAGAACCGCGGGTCCACGTCCACGCCGCCGATGACGACCAGCCCGTCCACGAGCTCGAGCACCCCCGGGTCCGTGCCCACCGGGGGCAGCAGCAGGGGCGTGCCCCCGGCCGCCGCGACGGCCTCCACGTAGGCGCCCGGGACGATCGCCGCCACGGAGCTCCAGACCCCCCAGGAGCCCTCCTGGTAGTAGGTGGTCAGCCCGATCCGCGGCCGGTACCCGGGCCTGCCCGGCTCAGAGGCGCTCGAAGCCACGGCGCAGCTCCCAGTCGGTGACGGCGGCCTCGAAGGCCGCCAGCTCCACGTCGGCGTAGTGCACGTAGTGCTCGACGACGTCCTCGCCGAACAGCTCCCGCGCGAGCTCCGAGCCGGCCAGCAGGTCCCTGGCCTCGCGCATGGTCGAGGGCACCACGGGGGCGTCGGACTCGTAGGCGTTGCCCTCGGTCATCGGCTCCAGCTCGAGCTCCTGCTCCACGCCGTGCAGCCCGGAGGCGAGCATCGCGGCCAGCGCCAGGTACGGGTTCACGTCCCCGCCGGGGAGGCGGTTCTCCATCCGGGCGGACTGCCCGCTGCCCACGAGGCGCACGGCGCAGGACCGGTTGTCCACGCCCCAGGCCACCGAGGTGGGGGCGAAGCTGCCCTCGACGAAGCGCTTGTACGAGTTGATGGTGGGGGCGTAGAACAGCGTGAACTCGCGCATGGTCCGCAGCACCCCGGCGATGAAGTGCTCGTAGGTGCGGGACCGGGCGTTCCGCTCGCGGTCCCAGAAGACCAGTTCGCCGTCCGGTCCGCGCAGGGACATGTGGATGTGGCAGGAGCTGCCCTCGCGCTCGTTGGGCTTGGCCATGAAGGTGATGGACTTCCCCTGCTGGTGGGCGATCTGCTTCGAGGCCAGCTTGTAGACCACGTGGTTGTCCGCGGTGACCATGCCCTCGTCGTAGCGGAACGCGATCTCGTGCTGGCCCAGGTTGCACTCGCCCTTCGCGGACTCCACGGTCAGCCCGGCCGCGTACATGGCGTTGCGGATCTCCCGCAGCAGCGGCTCGACCCGCTGGGAGCCCAGCACGGAGTAGTCCACGTTGTACTGGTTGGCCGGGACCAGGTTCCGGTAGCCGGCGTCCCAGGCGTCCTCGTAGCTCGTGTTGTAGACGCAGAACTCCAGCTCGGTGCCGGTGACCATGGTGAAGCCCATGTCCCGGGCGCGGTCGAGCTGGCGGCGGAGCATGGACCGCGGGGACATCGGGATGGGCTGCCCGCCGTGGCCGGTGAGGTCGCACTGGATGAGGACCTGGCCGGGGTTGTGCGGCATCAGCCGGATCGTGTCGAGGTCCATGGCGAACTCCATGTCCCCGTACCCGGAGGACCAGCTGCTGATCGAGTACCCGCCCACGGTGTTCATCTCCGTGTCCACGGCCAGGAGGTAGTTGCAGCCCTCGGCGCCCTCGTCGAGCACCGAGTCGAGGAAGAACTGCGCGTGGTTGAGCTTGCCCTGGAGCCGGCCCTGCATGTCGGTGAAGGCCAGGACCACGGTGTCCACGAGCCCGTCGGCCACGTGCTGCCGCAGCTGCTCGACGGTGAGCATCCGGTCGTTGCGCGGGTGCTGAGGAGTCTGGGTCATGAGTCCGGTCCTTCGTCGCTGGAATCGCTGGGATCGCTGGGGTGCTGGGGTCGCTGGGCGGGGAGTCGGGCGGGACGGGGTCAGTGCAGGTCCGCCTCGGCGGTGCGGATCTGCGCGAACTCCTCCTCGGGGGCGTGGCCCACGAGGCGGTGGCGGCTGTAGAACCAGTAGTAGGCGAGGAAGACGATGAACACGAGCGCGGTGATGGACGCGGCGAGCACGTCGACCAGGAACGTGGCGACCACGGCCACGAGCGCCAGCACCAGGGCGATGCCGGTGGTGACCACGCCGCCCGGGGTGCGGTAGCCGCGCGGGAGGTCCGGCTCGCGCAGCCGCAGCACGATGTGGGAGAGGTTCAGCAGCACGTAGGAGACGGTGGCGCCGAAGACCGCGATGTTGATGAGCAGTCCGCCGTCGCCCGTCACGGCCGCGAGCACGAAGCCCACGGTGCCGGGCACGATGAGGGCGACCCACGGGGTCCGGCGCTTGCCGGTCAGCGAGAGGAACCGGGGCAGGTACCCCGCCCGGGAGAGCGCGAACAGCTGCCGGGAGTAGGCGAACATGATGGAGAAGAAGCTCGCGACCAGCCCGGCCAGGCCCGCGTAGTTGACGATGTTCGCCATCGCGCTGTCCGCCCCGGCGACCGTGCGGATGGCCTCCGGCAGCGGGTTGTCCGAGGTGCTCATCGCCTCCGACCCGGCCGCGCCGGGCACCAGGACCAGCATGAGCGCACCCGAGACCAGCAGGAAGGCCATGGCCACGATGATCCCGCGCGGCATGTCCCGGCGGGGGTCGGCGGTCTCCTCGGCGGCCAGCGGCACGCCCTCGATCGCCAGGAAGAACCAGATCCCGTAGACCAGGGCGGCCATCGCCCCCGCGTAGCCCATGGGCAGGAACGCGCTCGCCCCCGCGGCGTCGTTCGGGACGATGTCGAAGAGGTTGGCGGCGTCGAAGTGCGGCACGAGCGCGACGACGGTCACCCCCAGCGCGAGGACCGCGACCACGGTGATCCCGAACATCAGCTTGAGCGCCTCGCCCACTCCGTACATGTGGATGCCCATGAACACCAGGTAGGTCACGAGGTACACGGGCCAGGAGTTGGTGATCCCGAGCAGGCCCAGCGCCTCGATGTAGCCGCCGATGAACGTGGCGATCGCCGCCGGGGCCACGGCGTACTCGATGAGCACGGCCATCCCGGTGGCGAAGCCGCCGAGGGGGCCGAGCGCCCGGCGGGCGAAGCCGTACCCGGCGCCCGCCGTGGGGAGGGTGGAGGAGAGCTCGGCGAGGCCGAAGACCATGCAGGTGTACATGAGGCCCATGAGCACGAAGGCGATGAGCAGCCCGCCCCACCCGCCCTCGGAGAGCCCGATGTTCCAGCCGGAGAAGTCCCCGGAGATGACGTAGGCGATGCCCAGGCCCGCGAGCAGGACCCACCCGGCGGCCCCGGAGCGGAGCTGGCGGTGCTGGAAGTACTCGTCGGTGCGGGTGGGCTGTGCTGGGGATTCGGGCATGGGACGATCCCTCCGGGATTCCACAAAGGTCTGAAAACAGACGTTTGGCGCGAGTGGTCACAGTCTGTGGGCTGCCCCGTGCCCCGTCAAGACCCCGCGGCGCACGGCCGGGCGGCCGCCGGGCCGGGCACGGGACCGCGTCTCGGTGGAGCCGGCCTCCCGGATGCCGCAGAATGGTGGGCATGAACCAGACCACGTCCTCAGCCACTGACCGCCCCGGCCGCGCCCGCTCCTGGGCCCTCATCGCCATCACGGCGGGCTTCCTCGTCTCCGCCGCCCTGATCATCGCGGTGGGCGTGGTCGCCATCGACCTCACCCACTAGGACCTCGGCCGGCCGTCCCGGCCGGAGGCAGCGGCGCGCCGTCCGGACCGGGCGGCGCGCCGCTGCTGCCCGTGGCCCCGGCCGGCGCGGTGGGCGGGGTCCCGCCGGAGGCGGTCCCCGGGGACCGTGACACCATGGGCGCACGTCGCACCGCAGGGAGGAGCGCCACCGTGAGCGATCCCGTCCAGCACCCCCGCATCCGGCCCGTGCGCCAGGGCAACGCCTTCGAGGAGGCCGTGGAGCGGATCCTCGACTCGATCCGGCTCGGCCTGTTCCGCCGGGGCGAGCGGCTCCCGCCCGAGCGGGAGACCGCGGCGATGCTCGGAATCTCGCGCGCCACGCTCCGGGAGGCCCTGCACGAGCTCCAGGTCGCCGGGGTCCTGGAGGTGGTCCGGGGCCGGTACGGCGGGACCTTCGTGACCGGTCGCACCGCCCTGCCGGACGAGGCCCTCCCCCCGGTGGACCCCGCGGACGTCGAGGACGTGCTCGTGTTCCGCGCCGTGGTCGAGCCCGCCGCGGCGGAGCTGGCCGCGGCGGCGTCCCTCAGTGCGGCCGCCCGGGAGCACCTGCTCGCGTGCCTGCGGCAGGTCGAGGAGAGCGCCCCGGAGGACTACCGCCCCGCCGACGCACGCTTCCACATCGCGGTGGCCGAGCTGGGCGGCTGTCCCAGCCTGGTCCGCGCCGTCGCGGAGGTGCGCTCGCGGGCCAGCGACCTGCTGGACCGGATCCCCGTCCTGCCGGTCAACCTCGAGCACTCCGACCGCCAGCACCGCGAGCTCACCGACGCCGTCCTGGCCGGCGACGCCCCCGCCGCCCGGGCCGCCTCCCTCGCCCATCTGGAGGGCACGGCCGCGCTGCTGCGCGGTTTCCTCGGCCACGCCGGGCAGTCCGACGACGACGCCCCCGGGGACGACCGCGGCCCGGTGTGACCCGCCGCCCGAGCAGCGGCCCGGTCAGGACGCGCCCGGCCAGTCAGCCGGTCGTTCAGCCGGTCAGACGAACAGCGCGGTCACCCGCGTGAGGGTCATCGTCACTCCGTAGGCGAGCGGGACCCCGACGAGGACCCAGCCCAGTGCCAGTCGTGCACGGCTCATGTCATGCCTCCTTCGGGGAGAGCTCGGTGTCGGACGTGCGCGGGGACTCGGTGCCGGCCTTCCCGGAGGACTCGGCGCCGGACGCCGCGGTCCGACGCTCGGGCTCGTGGTACTTGGCGTCCACGGGCTTGACCAGGAGGTTGGCGACGAAGCCGACGACCAGCAGGCCGACCATGGTCAGCAGCGCCGGCTGGTACGCCTGCGCCGTGAGCTCCCCGGGGGTGCCCTGGGCGTCGAGGAACGCGTTGACGATGAGGGGTCCAGCGATGCCCGCGGCGGCCCACGCCGTGAGCAGGCGGCCGTGGATGGCCCCCACCTGGAAGGTCCCGAAGAGGTCCCGCAGATAGGCCGGCACCGTGGCGAAGCCGCCGCCGTAGAACGAGATGATGACGAAGGCCAGCAGCACGAACAGCAGCGTGGAGGTCGAGCCGAACAGCGCCAGCACGGTGTAGAGGACCGCCCCGACACCGAGGTAGACCATGTAGATGCGCTTGCGGCCCAGCACGTCCGAGGTGGTGGACCACACGAAGCGCCCGCCCATGTTGCCGATGGACAGCAGGCCCACGAAACCGCCGGCCACGGCGGCCGTCACGAGGGAGGCGCCGTCCGCCTGGCGGAAGAAGTCCTGGATCATGGGGGCTGCCTGCTCGAGGATGCCGATGCCGGCCGTCACGTTGCAGAACAGCACGATCCACACCAGCCAGAACTGCCGGGTGCGGATGGCGTTGCGGGCCGAGACGTGGTTCTTGGTGACGAGGGCCTTCGACTCGACCTTCGAGGACTCGAACCCCTCGGGCTTCCAGTCCTCCGCCGGAACCTTGATCGTGAACGCGCCGAAGAGCATGTAGGCGAGATAGACGACCGCGAGGGTCAGGAACAGCTTGCCGACGGCGTTCCCGCTCGCCACCCAGCCCTCGGTGCCGGAGTTCGGGTCGTAGAAGTTGAGCAGGGCCGCGGAGAGGGGGCTGGCGATCAGCGCGCCGCCGCCGAAGCCCATGATCGCCATGCCCGTGGCGAGCCCGGGGCGGTCGGGGAACCACTTGATCAGCGTGGAGACGGGCGAGATGTAGCCGATGCCCAGGCCGATGCCGCCGATGACCCCGTAGCCCAGGTAGACGAGCCAGAGCTGCTCGGTGAAGATGCCGAGCGCGCCGACCAGGAACCCGCCGGACCACAGCAGCGCCGCAGTGAACATGGCCCTGCGCGGCCCGCCGGTGTCCACCCACGTCCCGAAGACGGCGGCGGACAGGCCCAGCATGACGATGGCGATGGAGAAGATGATGCCGATCTGGGTCAGGCTCGCGTCGAAGTGCGCCACCAGCGCGTTCTTGTACACGCTGGTGGCGTAGGCCTGACCGATGCACAGGTGCACCGCGAGGGCGGCCGGCGGTATGAGCCAGCGGTTGAATCCCGGTGGTGCCACCGAGTGCTGCCGATCAAGCCATCCCATGCCCCGACTCCTCATCTGGTGCGGACACTGCGCGAAGGGCGCGTCCGGGACGGAATTCGCACGTCCCGGACGCGCCCAAGGGTGAAGCATGTCACACGGACGGGAGAACTGGAAAGCAACCTGCCGACCGGCCGCGCCGGAGCGGGCCGGAGCGGGCCGGAGCGGGCCGGAGCGGGCCGCTCATCCTCCGCGCAGGGCCCGCCACGCACGCCGCCAGAAGGCAAGGAAGCCCTTCTCCGCCACGACCTGCTTGAGCCGTTCGATCTGCCGGGTCTGGGCGCGGACCACTTCCAGGAGCTCGTGCGCGAGCTCCTCGGCGGCGTCCAGCCTCCGGTGCAGGGCGCCGGCCTCCTCCGCCGCGGCCCGCCGCAGGTAGAGCGGCAGGCCGATCCCGTGCTCCGCGCTCCACTGCCTGAGATGGCGCTCGCGCACCGCCGCCTCGCCCCGCGCCAAGGCGCGCCCGTCGGTCCGGTCCCGCCGGGCGGTCGGGCGCGCGGGGAGCAGGCCCACGGTGAACGTCTCCAGGAAGCGGAGCACGAACTCCCAGCGCTCCGCGGCGCCGATGGTCTCGTCGTAGTCGCCCAGCACCCCGTGCACCGCGCGCCGGTACAGGAACGGCGCGTCGACCGCGGTGCGGTCGCCGTCCAGCACGTCGGTGAGGGTGAGGGCCTCCCGGTCCGTCGGCACGAGATTCCGTCCCGGCCGACCGGCCGGTACGTCTCGGCCGGTCCCGGGCGGATTCTCGGTCGGCACCATGACCCCGTCGTCGGTCACGAGGGGATCCTCGAGGTGCGCCACGGCGCGCTGCAGGAGCTCGGGCGGCCAGGGCTCCGAGCCGTCGTGCAGGACGACGAGTTCAGACTCCCCTGCCCGCAGCCCACGGTTGGCGGCCGCCGCGGCACCGAGGGCCCTGCGGTGGTGGAGGACCGTCGCGCGCCCCGCGAGCTCGTCCCGGCGCGGCGCCAGGACCGCGTCCACCTCGGCGGGGTTCCCGCCGTCGTCCACGAGGACCAGTCGCCAGTCGGTGAACGTCTGCGCCAGGAGGTCGTCGACGGCCCGGCCCAGGCGCGCCGGGGCGCCGTGGTGCCGCAGCAGGACCGCGACGGTGGGCCGTTCGGGCGGCACCGTGGGAACGGTGTACCGGCGGCGGAGGGCACGCACCACCGGGGCACCGACCCCGCGCGGCGCCGCCACCGTTCCTACCGCGGGCCGGGGCTCCTGACCGCGGAGCGCCCCGGCCACGTCGTCCCACCACCGGGCCGCCGCTTCCCGGACCGCCGGCTCGGCGTCCGCCAGCGCGGCGCGCACCGCCCCCCGGTGCTCCACGGCCTCCGCCGCCCACTGCTGGAGGGCCGCACGGGTGTCCCACGCCACGTCGCCGGGGGTGAGCAGCGCCGCCAGGGGAACGACGGCACCTTCCAGCCCCCAGCGGCTCAGCACGCCGTTCATGTCGTCCATGGAATATTTGTCCGGACCCACCGGGAGGACGACGGCCCGTGCCGCGAGGCCGAGGGCCGCACCGCGGGAGCAGGTGGTCAGGACCCAGTCCGCCCGGAGCGCCTCCGTGCCGGCCTCTCCCGGAGCCGCGCGCACCCGGTGGACGTCGCCCGGAAGCAGCGCGGCCACGTCCGCCGCGAACTCCTCGTCGGCCGGGGCGCCGCCGCATGCCAGGAGCGTGACCGCTGCGCCCGTCCGGTGCACCAGCGCGTCCAGCAGGGCGGCGAGCACGGGGGCGAGCCGCTCCGGCGGGAAGGGACCGGCCGGCCGCCGCACTGCGGCGAGGATCCGCGGCGGCCCCGCCGGCGCCCCCGGCTCCTCCGCCGACCCGCCCAGCTCGTCCTGCCGCTCGGCCCGTCCGTCCGGATCCGCCGACTCCGCGGCCGGCCCCTCCCACTCCTCCTGCGCCCGCCCGGCCGGGGAGCTCCACTCTCCTGGGCGACGTGTCGGCCCGTCCTGCTCGAGCGGCCGGGCCGGGGCGGCGGGACGCGGGAGGAGGAGCGCGTCCTCCCAGCCGACGCGCAGGCCGGGGTGCTCGGGGCACAGCCGGCGGGCCACCGCCAGGGACGTCTCGTCCCGCAGCCCCACGAGGGAGGCGACCGGGAGGAGCCGGCGCACGATCTCTTCCGGGACGGCATCGGGGTCGAGGGCCAGGCCGGTGACGACGACCGGCCGGCCCGCCGCCGCAGCGGCTCTCGCCCGGTCGAGCCAGAGGAGCAGCCCGGTGTCGCCCACGGGAGCATCCGCCCCGGGACCGGCCAGCAGGAGCGCCTCCGCCTCGGACCGCGGTGCGGGATCGCCGCCTGCGGGCCCGTGCTCCCGGAGGCCCTCCTCCCCTGCGGTCGTGTGCACCGGGTCCGCCCCCGGATCGAGGAGCCGGGGGGCGAGGCCGCGCAGGGAGAGCTCCTCGAGGATTCCGCGGAGCTCGCGAGCCGCTCCCGGCCGGAGTCCCTGCC
Organism: Kocuria salina; assembly: GCF_013368965.1. Taxonomy (NCBI): domain Bacteria; kingdom Bacillati; phylum Actinomycetota; class Actinomycetes; order Micrococcales; family Micrococcaceae; genus Kocuria; species Kocuria salina. Next base: position 99,957 of record NZ_SSSF01000002.1, on the reverse strand, counting down.
CGCCCGATCCCGGGAGAACGTCGGTGTGCATGACGGTACGGACCTTTCCTCGACCGGTGCGGGCTCCCCCATTCTTCCAGCCGCACCGCTTCCGCCGGCCCCGGCCCCGGCACGGCCCGTCGGGCGGCGTGCGGTGTGCGAAGTTGCAGGTCCGCACGGAATCGCCTTGCCCGCGCGCGGGCGGGTCCGCCACTGTGGAGGAACACACTGCACCATCTCCGCCGGCGGCGACCGCACGGAGGACCCCCTGCCCCGATGGCCCCCGCCACACCGCCCTGTATTCCACAAAGGACATATGGGCGTTCGGCGCCGGTCCCGCCGCAGGACACGGCCCTCCCGCTGCCGGAGCGGACCGGCGATCCCCGGCCGCGGAGATCCCGCCCACCTCACAGCGGGAGACGTCGAGGAGCCCCACCATGTTGAACGCCGCCGTGATCAGCCCCCAGCCCATGACGCGCATCGCGATGCAGCGCGAGGCCCTCGAGCACCCCGAGCACGGCGTGCGCGTGAGCGCGGTGGCGGGCAGCGTCCCGGAGTTCCTGGCCGAGAACCCGGCCGAGGAGATGGTGGTCCTGCTGAGCCTGAACACCCTGGACGGCCGCAACCTCGTGCAGAACGTCACGGACCTCACCGCGCAGGAGCACACCGTGGTGGTGCTGGTGCCCCCGGACGACCTCGCCCGGGTCCGTTCCGCCTTCACGTGCGGGGCGGCCGGTGCCGTGGGCAAGTGGGAGCCCATCCGGACCGTCTTCCGCACCATGCGGCTCTCCCGGCAGCTGGGCCACTTCGTGAGCGACGTGCTCCAGTCGGCTCTGGCCGAACTGCCCAGCAGAGCTCCCGCGAAGCTCTCCGCCCGGGAGCGCCAGGTGCTCGCGCTCTACGTGGACGGACTCCAGGAGCAGGAGGTGGCCGCGCTGCTGGAGATCGCCGAGTCCACGGTGGAGGAGCACCTCAAGCGGATCCGCCGCAAGTACGCCGCGGTGGAGCGGCCGGCCCGCACCAAGCTCGAGCTCTACAAGCGGGCCATCGAGGACGGGATCATTCCCCCGGTGCTGCCGCTCGCCTGAGCACCGGATCGGACGTTCCCCGCGTCCACGGGCCGTCCCGTCCGGCCCACGCCCGTCCGGCCCACGCCCGTCCGGCCCACGCCCGTCCGGCCCACGCCCGGCCAGGTGCGCCCGGACCGTCGTGCCCGGACCGTTGTGCGCGGACCGTTGTGCGCGGACCGTTGTGCCGGGCCGGGGACGCTCCTACCCTGGAGACAGCACCACTGTGCGCCGTTCCGCATCCCCCCGCACCGGAACTCCAGCCCCGGCGGGGTCGAGCGCCCGGACCGCTCCGAGTCCGCCCGTGACCCTTCCGGCATCGCCGACGACGGTCCGCGCACCGCCGTCGAGCACGAGCACCAGCCCGGGGGCGCGCGCCCCCGCCCACAGGAAGCCAGCCCCATGAATGCCGTGGACCGCGGGGAGCACGACCAGGAGATCGCCCGAGAGCTCGCGAGGCTGCGCACCCATCTCACCGGGACGCTGGTCGAGCCCGACGACCCGCTCTACGACGAGGCGAGACGGGTCTGGAACGGCATGGTCGACGTGCGGCCCCGCGCTGTCGTGCAGGCCGGCGCGGTGTCCGACATCGACCCGGTGCTGGCCGCCGCGCAGCACACGGACCTGCCGCTGGCGGTCCGCGGCGGCGGGCACAACGTGGCCGGCCACGGCACCGTGGAGGGCGGGCTCGTCCTGGACCTCGGCGCGCTGCGGCGGGTCGAGGTGGACCCGGGGACCCGGCGCGTGACCGTGGAGCCGGGCGCCACCCTGGCCGACGTCGACCGCGCGACCGTCCCGCACGGTCTCGCAGTGCCCCTCGGCGTGGTGAGCGCCACCGGGGTCGCGGGCCTGACCGTGGGCGGGGGCATCGGCTGGCTGACGCGCAGCAACGGCCTGAGCCTCGACAACCTCGTGGACGCCGAGGTGATCACCGGGACCCGGGAGCACCTGCACGCCAACGCGGAGCACAACCCGGACCTGTTCTGGGGGATCCGCGGCGGCGGGGGGAACTTCGGCGTCGTGACCTCCTTCACGTTCCAGGCCAGGGAGCTGCCCGCCTCCGTGCTGGGCGGGAACCTGTTCTACCGGCGCGAGCACTGGCGCGCGGCCCTGCAGGCCTTCGCCCGCTGGACCGACGACCTGCCGGACGAGATGAACGGCATCGTCTCGATCCTCCGGCTGCCGCCCAGCTTCGGGATGGGCGACGAGCCCTGGCTGATCATCGCCTTCGCCTGGATGTCGCCCGACCACGCCGAGGGCCTGCGCCTGGTCGACCGGCTGCGGGCCGACGCCCCGCCGGACGAGGAGGAGGTCGGCCCGGTGCAGTGGACCGAGTGGCAGTCGGCCATGGACGTGCTCTTCCCGAAGGGGGCCCGCGGCTACTGGAAGAACGCCTCGTTCTCCCGTCTGGACGACGAGGTGGTCGACGCCCTGCTCGGCGCCGCCTCGGAGATCACCTGGTTCGGCACGGGCATCGACATCCACCACATGGAGGGGTTCTTCGGGCGGGTGCCCGCCGGCGCCACCGCCTTCCCCAACCGGTCCGCGCGGTACTGGCTCAACGTCTACGGCTACTGGCCGGACGCCGCCGACGACGCCCGCCTCACCGCGTTCGCCCGGAAGGCCCACGCCGCCGTGGAACCGTTCGCCGACGCGGGCCTCTACGTGAACTTCCTCGGTGCCGAGCACGGCCCCGTCACGCCCGAGACCGCGCGGCAGGCCTACGGGGAGCGGACGCACCGGCGTCTCGTCGAGCTGAAGAACCGCTACGACCCGGGCAACCTGTTCCGGCTCAACCACAACATCCTGCCGAACGTCGCCTGACGCGAGGCGTCAGGGCGCGCCGAGCAGCCGGAGCACGGCCGCCGCGACCGCCCCCAGCACCACCACCAGCAGGAACGGGGCCCGCAGCATCAGGGCCGTCCCCGCCACGAGCAGCGCGCCCAGCCGGGCGTCCAGCACCAGCTCCCGGCCGGAGCCGAACGCGTTCATGACCACGAGCGCGGCGAGCAGGCCCACGGTGACGGTGCCGGCCATGCGCCCGACGCGCGGGTCGTCCAGCACCCGGTCCGGCACGAGGTAGCCGATGAGCTTCAGGGCGTAGGCGAGCGCGCACGCCCCGAGCACCCAGAACCACATGCTCACGCCTCCGTCCCCTCGGCGCCGGGGCCGGACGCCGCGCCGGACGGGGCCGGCCCGGGCCCGCGGGAGCGGCCCAGGAACGCCGCGACCACGGCGGCCACGAGGATCGGCAGGCCCGCCGGCAGCACCGGGATCGTCAGGGCCGTGACGAGGCCGCAGACCACCGCGACCGCCACGGGCTCCCGGGCGCTCAGCCGCGGCCACAGCAGGCCCAGGAACGCGGCCACCGCGGCGCCGTCCAGGCCCCACCGCGCGGGATCGCCGAGGGCGTTGCCCAGCAGGGCGCCCAGCACGGTGAACAGGTTCCAGAGCGCGAACACGCCCAGGCCCGCGGTCCAGAAGCCCCGACGCTCCTCGACGGGGTGGACCTGGGAGGACGCGGCCGCGTTGGACTCGTCGATGGTCACGTGCGCGGCGAGGAGCCGGCGCCAGCCCCGCGGGCGGACGAGGGCGTTCATGCTCATCCCGTAGACGGCGTTGCGGATCCCGAGCAGCGTGGCGGCGCCCAGCGCCGAGGCCCCGGCCCCTCCGCCCGAGACCACGCCGATGAAGGCGAACTGGGAGCCGCCCGTGAACATGAGCGCGGACAGGGCGACGGTCTGCCAGAAGGTCAGTCCCGCCGCCACGGACAGGGCGCCGAAGGAGATGCCGTACAGCCCGGTGGCCACGGACACGGACAGCCCGATCCGGACCGCCGGCGAGGACCGCCAGTCGACCGGAGCCGCGTGGCTCACGAGGCGCCTCCGGCGACGGCGGACGACCCGCCCGTGCCGGCCCCGGCCGCAGCCGGGGTCTCGGCCGGGCTCTCGTGCGGCGCCGCCGGGGCGCGGCGCCCCTGGGCGGCGTCGAGGGCGTCCAGGGCCTGGACGAGGGCGAGGTGGGTGAAGGTCTGCGGGAAGTTGCCGGTCATCCGCCGCTGCTCGGGCGACCACTCGGTGGAGAGCAGCCCGAGGTCGTTGGCGCGGGACAGCACGGAGTCCACGAGCTTCCGGGCGCTGTCCGTGCGGCCCGAGCGCGCGTACTGGGCGGCGAGCCACAGGGACGCGCCGAGGTGCGGGTTGTCCTGGCCCGGAAAGCCGTCCACCCCGATGACCCCGGCGTACGCGTCGGGGTCATCGGGGTCCACCGGGCCCAGGACGTTGCGGTAGCGGTGGATGAGCCCGCTGGGGTGCCGCAGCTCCTCCTCGATCCGCCGCACGGTGCCGAGCATCCGCTCGTCGTCGTAGGCCACGAACCCCACCTGCGGCAGCTGGAGCAGGGAGGCGTCCACGGTCTTCGCCCCGTAGTACTGCACGAAGGAGCCGACCTCGGGGTCGTAGCCGCTGGTCCAGATCTCCTCCGCGAGGGCGTCCCGCAGCTGCTCCCACAGCTGCGCGTCGCCGGGCAGGCCGTGCACGCGCACGGCGTCCACGCCGCACTGGAGCGCCGCCCACATCAGCACGCGGGAGTGCGTGTAGTACTGCCGTTCGCCGCGCATCTCCCAGAGGCCCTGGTCCGTGACCTCGTAGTTCTCCACGACCGAGCGCAGCATCGCCTGCTGCAGGGGCCAGGAGAGGTGGTCCTCCACGGCGCCGCGCCGGCGGAGCTTCTCGAACACCACCATGACGTGCCCCACGGCGTCCGACTGGTGCTGGCCCGCGGCGCCGTTGCCCTCGCGGACCGGCCGGGAGCGCTCGTAGCCGGGCAGGTCGAGCTGGTGCTCGCGCCCGCGGCGCTCCCCCGCGACCCCGTAGATGTTCTGCAGGTCGTGCGGGTCGCCCGCCACGGCGCGCAGGAGCCAGTTGCGCAGCTGGGCGGCCTCGCGGTCGTGGTCGTGGTCGAGCATGACCTCGAGGGCCATCGCGGCGTCCCGCAGCCAGGCGAAGCGGTGGTCCCAGTTGCGCTCCCCGCCCACCACGTCCGGCAGGGACGTGGTGGGGGCGGCCACGAGCCCGCCCGTCTCCTGGTGCATCAGCGCCCGCACCACGAGCAGCGAGCGCCGGACCACGTCCGAGCGCCGGGCCACGGCGTGGCCGCGGACCGGGACGATGTGCACCGGCTCGTCCTCCCCGACGGCCGGCGGGGAGTACAGCCCGGACCAGTCCTGCCACAGCTCCACGGTCCGGGTGAGCTGCTCGTTGACGTCGACCGGCGCCGGGGGCGTGCGGTGGGACGGGAAGTGCGTGAGGACGAAGTCCCGTGCCTGGCCGGCGGAGACGGTGAAGGTCCCGCGGTGGCGGCGCTCGTCGTCGTCGTCCGTGGACTCGGGGAGGGGCTCACCGCGCAGGACGAGGGCGTCCGGGCCGGCCATGGCCACGAGCATGGGGGGCGCGGGGTCGCCGCCGCCGGGGTCCTCCTCCCCCTCGAAGCGGCTGACCCAGGGGACCACGGCGCCGTAGCCGAAGCGCACCCGCAGCTCGTGGTACATCTCGACCTCGCCGGTGAGGCCCTCGACGCGGCGGACCACGTCCGTGCGGGAGGTCAGCGGGAGGAAGTCGGTCACGCGCACGGACCCCGAGTCGGTGACCCACACGGTCTGCAGCACGAACGTGTTCTCCACGTAGAACCGCTCGGCGACCTGGGCGCCGCTGTCCTCCTCGTCGAGGACCTCGCCGTCGGCCCCCTCCGCGACCGTGCACGCGGGGGCGAGCAGCCACCGCCCGTGGTCGGGCTCCCCCAGCAGGGCGCCGAAGACCGAGGGGGAGTCGAACCGGGGCGCACACAGCCAGTCGATGGACCCGGTGCGGGAGACGAGCGGACCCGTGCGCATGTTCGAGAGCAGGGCGTAGTCCTCGATCAGTGAAGCCATGCCTCAAGATTGGCACATCGCCGGGCCGCGGCGGACCGGCCGCTTGAGCTATACCCCCAAGGGGTATACAGTGGCTGCAGGACGACCGAGGAGGACCCATGACCCAGACCCCGCCGCACGGGTACACCCAGGACAAGGACGCGTACCTCAAGCGCCTGCGGCGCATCGAGGGCCAGGTCCGGGGCATCCACCGGATGGTCGAGGAGGACAAGTACTGCATCGACGTCCTCACCCAGATCTCCGCGATCCAGTCGGCCCTCAAGGCCGTGAGCCTGGGCCTGCTGGACGAGCACCTGAGCCACTGCGTCGTGGGCGCCGTCGAGGCCGCCCAGGAGTCCGGGGACGTCACGAGTGTCGACGACAAGCTCCAGGAGGCGTCCGCGGCCATCGCGCGCCTGCTCAAGAGCTGACCCACCCCGCTGAACCACCCCACCGAAACCCCGAGGAGCCCATCGTGCAGACCACCGTCAACGTTTCCGGAATGACCTGCGGCCACTGCGTCAGGTCCGTCACCGAGGAGCTCACCGAGCTGGAGGGCGTCGAGTCCGTCGACGTCGACCTCGTGGCCGGCGGGGTCTCCCCCGTGGTCGTGACGTCCACCCGCGAGCTGTCGGCGGCCGAGATCGAGGAGGCCGTCGAGGAAGCGGGGTACACCGTTGCCTGAGACCCGCACGCCCGTCCCCACCGAGGTCGCCGGGCCCCTGCGCACCCTCGAGCTCGAGATCACGGGCATGACGTGCTCCTCGTGCGTCAGCCGGGTCGAGAAGAAGCTGGGCAGGCTCGACGGCGTCGACGCCTCCGTCAACCTCGCCCTCGAGACCGCCACCGTCCACGTCCCCGCGGGCGTGAGCGACCAGCAGGTCGTCGAGACGGTCGAGAAGGCCGGGTACGGGGCCGTCCTCAAGAACGCGCCCGGGGGCGACGACGCAGGCGGCCCGGACGGCTCCGACGCCATGGCCCGGGTCGCCGGGCGCGAGGCGTCCTCGCTGCGCTCGCCCGAGTCCCTGCGCCGGCGCCTCCTCGTGGCGGCCGCGCTCTCCCTCCCGGTGTTCGTGATCTCGATGCTGCCCGGCTTCCAGTTCCCGCACTGGGGCTGGGTGGTCGCGGCCCTGAGCCTGCCGGTCGTGACGTGGGCGGCGTGGCCGTTCCACCGCTCGGCGGCGGTCAACGCCCGGCACCTGACCTCCACCATGGACACCCTCGTGTCCCTGGGCGTGTCCGCCGCGTACCTGTTCTCGCTGTGGAACCTGCTGCGCGAGCCCGGCATGACGGCCGGCGCGATGCTCGGCCACGCGATGGACATGAGCGGGCACCAGCTCTACTTCGAGACCGGCGCCCTGGTCACCGCGTTCCTGCTGCTGGGCCGCTACCTGGAGGCCCGGGCGAAGGCCCGCTCCGGCGAGGCGCTGCGCGCGCTGCTGGAGCTCGGCGCGAAGGACGCGGTGGTCCTGCGGGACGGCTTGGAGACGAGCGTGCCCGCGGAGCAGCTGCGCCCGGGGGACCTGGTCGTCGTGCGCCCCGGCGAGAAGATCGCCGCCGACGGCGTGGTCGTGGACGGCCGCTCGGCCGTGGACACGTCCCTGCTCACCGGCGAGTCCCTCCCGGTGGAGGTGGAGGTCGGCGACACCGTCACCGGCGCCACGATCAACACCAACGGCCGGCTGCTGGTCGAGGCGACCCGCGTGGGCGCCGACACCACCCTGGCCCAGATGGGCCGGATGGTGTCCCGGGCGCAGGCGAGCAAGGCCCCCGTGGCACGGCTGGCCGACCGGATCTCCGGGGTCTTCGTCCCGGTCGTCCTGGTGATCGCCCTCGCCACGCTGGCCGGCTGGCTCCTGCTGACCGGGGACGTGAACGCGTCCTTCGTGGCCGCGGTCTCCGTGCTCGTGATCGCCTGCCCCTGCGCCCTCGGCCTGGCCACCCCCACGGCCCTGCTCACGGGCACGGGGCGCGGCGCGCAGCTGGGCATCCTGATCAAGGGCGCCGAGGTGCTCGAGGACACCCGCACCGTGGACACCGTGGTGCTGGACAAGACGGGCACCGTCACGAGCGGGCAGCTCTCCGTGGCGGCCGTGACGCCCGTGTCCGGGTACTCCCGGGACCAGGTGCTGGACCTCGCGGCCACCGTGGAGCAGCACTCCGAGCACCCCATCGCGCGGGCGGTCGCCGCGGCCACCCCGCACCGGTTCCCGGTCTCCGGGTTCGTCTCGGCCCCCGGCGGCGGCGTTCGCGCGCACGTGGCGGACGGGATGCACTCCCGCTCGGTGGTGGTCGGGCGCACCACGTGGCTGTCCGAGAACGGCGTGCGCCTGGACGGCGCCCAGCTCGACGCGCTGCGCCGCGCCCAGGAGGGCGGGTTCACCACGATCCTCGTGGCCGTCGACGGGGCCCTCGTCGGCTTCGTCGACCTGCGCGACACCGTCAAGGACGACGCCCGCGAGGCGGTCGCCCGGCTCAAGGAGCTGGGCCTGCGGCCCATGCTGCTGACCGGCGACAACGAGCCCGTGGCCCGGGCCGTCGCCGCGGAGGCGGGCATCGCCGCCGAGGACGTCGTGGCCGACGTCAGCCCGGAGGGCAAGGTCGCGGTGGTCCGCGATCTCCAGGACGACGGCCGCGTGGTCGCCATGGTGGGCGACGGGGTCAACGACGCCGCGGCCCTGGCGCAGGCCGACCTCGGGATCGCGATGGGCGCCGGCACGGACGCGGCGATCGAGGCCGCGGACATCACGGTGGTGCGCAGCGACGTCGGGTCGGTGCCCACGGCCATCGCCCTGTCCCGCCGGACCCTGTCGATCATCAAGTCGAACCTGTTCTGGGCCTTCGCCTACAACACGGTGGCCATCCCCGTGGCCGCCGCGGGGCTGCTCAACCCCGTGATCGCGGGTGCCGCCATGGCCTTCAGCTCCGTGTTCGTGGTGCTGAACTCGCTGCGGCTGCGGAGCTTCGGCCGCTGAGCCCGCCGGACGCGACGACGCCCCGGGAAGGACCATCGGCCCTTCCCGGGGCGTCGTGCGTTGTGTCAGGCGCTGGTCCGGGGTCAGACGGAGCCCGGGTCGACCGGGCTCTCCTCGTTCTCCTCGAGCTCGGGCACCTCGGACTTGTGGTCCTCCTGGGCCACGTCCGTGGGGTCCTCGTCGGCGCCGTCCTCCTGCTGGTCGGCCATCCGCTGCTGGACCTTGCGCTCGAACTCCTCGTCGCCCTCGGTGGGCGGTTCCGGCTGCTGGCTCATGCTGGTTCCCGTCGTCCGGTCTCGAGCAGGGCGCGGGTTCGGGCCCTGCTGCTCAGGTGCCGTCCCAATCTACCCAGCGCCCGGCCGGACGCGACAGGGCTGTCCACCGGAGCGGGTCCCTCCCGGGAGCGGGCGCGGAGCGCGCAGGGCCCCGGAACGAGCGGGACCCCCGGGCGCGCGGGGTCCGGCTCGTTCGGGGGCCTCAGGCAGGCGGGATGCTCAGGCGCGCGGGGCGGGGCCGTCGTCGTCCGGGCCGTCCGCCGGGGCGGAGCCGTCGGCGGGGCGGCGGCCGAGGAGGTCCTCGCCCTCGGTGTCGGGCCGGACGCGCTGGCCGAACTCGGCCTCGCCGGGGGGCCGCGCGGCGGCCTGCCGCCGGGCCCGGGCCTCGGCGTAGAGCTTGGCCGAGGAGCGGTTGACGCCCGTGCCCGCGCCGAGGTGGGGGTCGTTGGGCTTCTCGACGATCATCAGCGTGGCGCTGATCACGAGCGTCACGATGAACGCGATGCCGGCGGCGATGAAGGCGAGGTCCAGGCGCAGGGCGTTGTCCGTGCCGCCGCTGGCGAAGATGCCCACGGCGACGAACGCGATCGCCGCGAGCACGGCGGACAGGATCAGGGGGCCCTTGACGTCGGCCCGGAAGCCGCCTCTCGAGCCCTTGCGCTGTGCCACTGGTCCTCCTCGTGAGCTGATGTCCCCGGCGGGCCGGGGCCTGCCGTGCGGTAGCCCAGTCTACGCGGTCCCGGCGGGGGCCCGTCCCCGGCGGTCCTCGTGCCGGAGCGTGAGGGCGGCCAGCAGGTGGGTGACGCCGATGACCACCGCGGCGGCCCCCACCACCCCGAAGAGCGCCTTGGGGCCGAGGTCCACCACCAGGACGAGACCGGTGGCGGCGAGGACCGTGACCAGCCCGGCGATGGTCCAGTCGCGGCCCAGCGGGAAGGTCGTTCGGAACTTCAGCCCGAGCGCCAGCTCCGTGAGCCCGGCCAGGCCCATGATGGACGCCGCGTAGACCACGAGCCACGCGGGGGTGTCGGCGCCCAGGATCGTGAAGACCCCGCCCAGGAGGTACAGCACGCCGTAGGACTGCGGGATCTGCCGGGTGGGGCCCATGTCCACGTGGTCGTTGCCGTTGAGGCGCAGCTGCAGGAGCACGCTCGCCGTGCCCGTGAGCACGAGGTACAGCCCCACGCCCCAGGCCACCACGGGCAGCGTCGGCTCCTGCCAGAACACTGTCACGGCGCCGAACACCAGCGCCACGAGCGCGCGCAGCAGCGTGGGCGCGAACAGGTCGCGGTGGATGCCGGTGCTCGGGTCGGGGTTCACGGTGCGCCTTTCGGGAACGTGCTCGCGGGAGGGCCCCGGCGGGGAGGCCCGCGGGGCACCGGCCAGTCTAGCGACCGCGTGCGGGGCCGGGCGCCGAGAGCACCCGGGCCAGGACCGCGAGGGCGTCCGGCAGGGCGTCCCCCTCCGGGGCGGCACCGGTGGCGCCGAAGCCGACGACGACACCGTGGCGGCCGCCCCCCGCGCCGTGCGCCCAGTACGACCCCAGCGCCGCCACCCGCACACCCGCGGCCGCGGCCCGGTCCACGACGTCCTGCTCCGCCAGCGGCACCTCCCCGGTGAACTCGAGGACGGCGTGCAGCCCCCCGTCCATGGGCACGGCCCGCACCCCGTGGACCCCGGCGAGGGCAGCGGTGAGCAGGTCCCGCCGGCGCCGGTACTCCCGCCGCATCCGGGCGGTGTGCCGGCGCAGGCCGCCGTCGGCCAGGAAGCGGGCCATGGCGTCCTGGGCGACCGCGGAGGCCGGGTTGCCGAGGTCCGTGCGCAGCCGCAGCAGGTCCTCCCGGAGGGCGGGCGGGGCCAGCAGGTAGCCGACCCCCAGCCCGGGCGCGAGGACCTTGGTGAACGAGCCCAGCGTGGCCACGTGGCCGCCGGCGCCGAGCAGCCGGCCGGGGGCGGGGGGCTCCGGGACGGCGCCCGGGGCGTGGTCGAGGGAGGACAGCGCGGGCAGCGGCTCGCCCACGTAGCGCAGCTCGGAGTCGTAGTCGTCCTCCACGATCAGCGCGTCGTGGGCGCGCGCCCAGCCGAGCAGCTCGAGCCGGCGGGCGGCGGGCATCGACGCCCCGAGGGGGTACTGGTGGCTGGGGGTGACGATCACGGCGTCCGGGGGCCGCTCGATCTCCCACTCCCCCGGGCCGGCCCACGCCCCGGACGGCAGCCGGGCGGGGTCGAGGCCCTGGTCGTCGATCGGCACCGGCAGCACCTCGTGGCCGAGCCGCTCCGGCACCCGGCGCAGCGAGGGGTAGCCGGGGTCCTCGACGGCGACGCGCAGCCCGCGGCCCGCGTGGCCGCCGAGCACCGCGAGCAGCAGCTGGAGCCCGTCCCGCGCGCCCGCCGTGACGAAGAGGTCCTCGGGGTCCCGGACCACGCCGCGCATCAGCCGCAGGTGCTCGGCGATCTGCTCGCGCAGCGGCTCCGAGCCCTGGGGCGGGGGCGCCCCCGTGCCGGCGGCGGCCGCGGCGTCCCGCCACGCGGCGCGCCACTGCGGGGTGGCCAGCCGTCCGGTGTCGGGCCGGCCGGGCGTGAGGTCGATCATGGGCCGCTCCCGGGTCCGGCGCCGCGGCGCCGCGGCCGGGCGGGGGCCGGGCCGGGCCGCCGGGGGCTCCGTGCGGGAGCGGGCCAGGTCGGGGTGGACCACGGTGGCGCCGTTGGTCGCGTGCAGATAGCCCTCGCCGTGGAGCTGGTCGTAGGCGGTGACCACGGAGCCGCGCGAGATCCCCAGCCGGGCGGCGAGCCCGCGGGTGGAGGGCAGCGCGTCCCCCGGGCGCAGGGTCCCGGAGACCACCAGCTCCCGCAGCTGCTGGACGAGCTGGGCGGGCAGCGGCGCGGGATCGGCCCGGTCCACGCGCACGGGCAGCTCGACGTCGTGGGGGTGCCGCACGGTCCGCTCCTCTCCCTCGGAACTCCTGTGGTCCAACAGATTCTATCGATGGTGGACCTGTCGGTGGACCACTTCCGGCCGCAGGATGGACTCCATGACCGATCTGCAGACTGCCCATGCCCAGAACCCTGCCGGCGGCACCACCCGCCCCACCGCCTCGGACGCGACCCCGCTGACCGGCTCCCCGCTCGTCAAGCGCGGCCTCGCCGACATGCTCAAGGGCGGCGTCATCATGGACGTCGTCACCGCCGAGCAGGCCCGCATCGCCGAGGACGCCGGCGCCGTGGCCGTGATGGCCCTCGAGCGCGTGCCTGCCGACATCCGCGCCCAGGGCGGCGTGGCCCGCATGTCCGACCCCGACCTGATCGAGGGCATCCAGGCCGCCGTCTCCATCCCCGTCATGGCGAAGGTGCGCATCGGCCACTTCGTGGAGGCGCAGGTGCTCGAGCACCTGAAGGTCGACTACATCGACGAGTCCGAGGTCCTCTCCCCCGCCGACTACGTCAACCACATCGACAAGCAGCGCTTCACCGTCCCGTTCGTGTGCGGGGCCACCAACCTGGGCGAGGCCCTGCGCCGGCTCGCCGAGGGCGCCGCGATGATCCGCTCCAAGGGCGAGGCCGGCACCGGCGACGTCTCCGAGGCCACCAAGCACATCCGCACCATCCGCGGGCAGATCGCCGAGCTGCAGGCCCTCTACCGGATCTCCCCCGACGCCCTCTACGTGAAGGCGAAGGAGCTCGCGGCCTCCTACGACATCGTCCTCGAGGTCGCCCGCACCGGGAAGCTGCCGGTCGTGCTGTTCACCGCCGGCGGCGTGGCCACCCCCGCAGACGCCGCCATGATGATGCAGCTCGGTGCCGACGGCGTGTTCGTGGGCTCCGGGATCTTCAAGTCCGGCAACCCCGCGGCCCGGGCGCAGGCCATCGTGAAGGCCACCGCCTACTTCGACGACCCCGAGAAGATCGCCGAGGCCTCCCGCGGGCTCGGCGAGGCGATGGTCGGCATCAACGTGGGCGACCTCCCCGCCCCGCACCGGCTCGCGGAGCGCGGCTGGTGAGTTCCGCGCCCCGCGTGGGCGTCCTCGCCCTCCAGGGCGGGGTCGCCGAGCACGCCGCGATGCTGCGGGAGCTGGGCGCCGAGCCCGTGCTCGTGAAGACGGCCGAGCAGCTCGCCGGGCTGGACGCGATCGTCCTGCCCGGCGGGGAGTCCTCCACCGTGGACCGGCTGCTGCGCCTGTTCGGGCTGCGGGAGCCGCTGCGGGACGCCGTGCTCGGCGGCCTGCCCACGCTGGGCACGTGCGCCGGCCTCATCCTGCTCGCGTCCGGCATCGAGGACCCAGCCCCCGGCCAGCAGACCCTCGAGGTCCTGGACGTCACCGTGGCCCGCAACGCGTTCGGACCCCAGACGGCCTCCGAGGAGGTCGTGCTCGCGTGGGGCCGCGGCGGGGACGTGGTGCGCGCGGCCTTCATCCGCGCCCCCGCGGTGACCCGCGTCGGCGAGGGCGTCGAGGTCCTCGCCCGGCACCGGGGCGAGGTGGTCGCGGTGGCGAGCGGCGCCGTCGTCGGCATCTCGTTCCACCCCGAGCTGACCGGGGAGACCACGGTGCACCGGCACCTGCTCTCCCTTGTGGCCGCCCGGCGCGGACTCCCCGCCTGAGCCGCCCCGCCCCGTGCGGGGCGGCTCAGTAGCTGCCGGACGCCCCGCCGCCGGTGAATCCGCCGCCCCCGCCGAACGAGGAGCCGCCCTGCCCGTCCCCGCTCGTGCCTCCGCCCGAGCCGCCGGAGTACAGCCCCGGGTTGGCCAGGTAGAGCGGGAGCCACACGGCCGGGTTCGTGACGGCGTCCGGCTTGCGGTGGTGGTAGCGGTACGTCCGGTACGCCGCGTGCTGCTCCTCGGTGAGCCGCAGCTCCGGGTCGCGCTGCCGGGCCGCCCGCAGCTCCTCGTCGGCGATCCGGCGCCGGCGGCGGAGGTCCGCGGCGATCCACCACGCCACCAGCACGCCGACCAGGCCGAAGCCGCCCGCGACCCAGCCGAGCAGGGCCCAGTCGAAGGGCTCCCGCGGCGGCTCCCCGCCCTGCGCGTAGACGTGGATCTGCTCGACGGCCTCGCCGAGGCCCTGCGCGTAGCGCTCGTCCGCGAAGGCCGGCGCCAGCACGTCCTCCACCACGCGTTCCGCCTCGTCGTCCGAGAACCGCTCGCGCACCCCGTCCGCGGTCTCGATCCGCAGCTCCCGGTCCCCGGTGGCGGCGACCACGAGCACGCCGTTGTCCGCCCCGGCGTCGCCCACCTCCCAGGCGGTGGCGACCTCGCGGGAGTAGTCCTCGATCGACCCGGTCGCCTCCTCCACCGTGAGCACGGCGACGCGTGCGGCGTCCGTGCCGGCGCCGCGGTCCTCGATCAGGGCGTCGAGCTCCTGCTCCTGCGCGTCCGTCAGGACGCCGGCGGAGTCCAGGACGTTGGACCCGGCCGGCCGGGCGGGGACCTCCACCGGGTCCGCCGTCCCGCCCGCGCACCCGGTGAGCGCGGCGAGGGCCAGGGCGGTCGCGGCGAGTGCTCTGCGGTCCACGGTGTGCTCCCGTCCGTCCGCGGGCGCTCCGCGGGCTCGTCCCCAGGATGGCCCGCCGGCACCGCTCGGCGGATCCGCCCGCAGGAGGAGCCCCCGGTCCTGGACGGGCGGGGGCTCCTCCTGCGGGCGGACGGTTCAGCTCTTCCGGCGGTTCGGGACCACCATCACGGGGCCCTCGCCCTCCTGCAGCACGGCCTGGGAGACGGAGCCCATGAGCAGCCCGCGGAACCCGCCGTAGCCGCGGCTGCCGACCACCACGAGCTCCGCCGACCGCCCGGCCTCCACGAGCTGGTCCGCCGGCTGGCCGGAGAAGACGAACGTCTCGACGTCCAGCTCCGGGTGGTCCTCCCGGACCGACTCCGCCACCTGGTCCACGAGGGACTGTGCGGGCTCGGTGAGCTGCTCGCGCACGGCCCGGTCCAGGTCCGCGGAGCCCGTCGGCATGCTCAGCGCCTCCGGCACCACGGTGACCAGCGCCAGGCCCGCGCCGTGCCGTGCGGCGTACCGCCCGGCCGCCAGGACGGCCGGGTTGTCCCGGCCGAGCCGGTCCACGCCGACCACCACGCGGCCCGCGAAGGGGCCGGTCGCCCCGCGGGCGTCCCGTGCCCGCGGGTCCCAGCGGTCCGGGAGGACGATCACGGGGCACTTCGCGTGCGCCGCCGCCGCGGCCGTGACCGATCCGAGGCGGCCGCGCACCCCGCGCCGGCCCCGGCGGCCGAGCACCAGGGACGCGGCGTCCTCCGACTCGTGCACCAGCACCCCGGCCGCGTCACCGCGCTCGACGACCGCGACCGCGGGGACGCCGGCGTCCCGGGCCCGGGTGACGGCGGCGGCGGCGACCTTGTCCGCCTCCTCCTCGATCGCCTCCAGGAACGGCCCGTAGAGACTGGGGTCCACGGCGACGGGCCGGCCCATGGAGACCACCACCCTGAGCTCGCCGGCGAGGGTGCCGGCCTCCTGGATCGCCCAGTCCAGGGCCCGTTCGCTGTTCTCGGAGCCGTCGTAGCCGACGACGATCTGTTCCGGCATGGGGTGCCGCCTCCTGGTCTCGCCGTGGGGGTGGGGTGCTCAGGGGCGGTGCGCGGGCACCACCATGACCGGGCCGGTGGCGTTCTCCAGCACCGCCTGGGAGACCGAGCCGAGCAGCAGCCCCCGGAAGCCGCCGATGCCGCGGGAGCCCACCACGACCATGTCCGCGGAGTGCGTGGCGTTCATCAGGATGCGGGCGGGTCGGCCCACGAAGATGTGGTGCTCGACCGTCAGCTCGGGGTGCTGCGCGGCGATCTCGTCGGAGATCTGGGTGAGCTTCTGGTCCGCCTCGTGGAAGTACCGGGCCTGGTTGAACTCGTCCTGGAACCAGGAGGGCGTGCCGGACAGGGCCCCGTTCACGGAGACCAGCGCGAGGGCCTTGCCGTGCTCCTGGGCGTAGGCCACGGCCTTGCCCAGCGCCGGGCTGCGGGAGCCGAGGGCGTCCAGGCCCACCACCACCCGGCCGGTGAAGTCGATCTGGTCGGCCTTGACCGGCCCGTCGGCCTCGAGCGCGAAGTCGCCCGCGCTGCCGCCGCGCCGCTCGGGGTGCCGTTCGGGGCTCCGGGTCTCGGCGGCCTCGGGAACGATGATCACCGGGCACTTCGCGTGCGCGGCGACCGCCGCGGACACCGAGCCCAGCCGGCCGCGCAGGGCGCCGCCGCGGCCGCGCTTGCCCATGACCACGAGCGCGGCCTCGCCCGACTGCTCCACGACGGCCTTGGCGGCGTCCCCGCCCGCCTCCACGACCTCGACGGGCAGCCCCGCCTGCTCCACGGTCTGCCGGGCCTCGGCCAGGTGGCCGGCGTTCTCCTTCATCACGGCCTCGGTGAAGCGCATCTCGAGGCCGGGGTCCCCGACCCCGATGACCGGATAGGCGCCGAGCAGGCGCACGGTCAGGTCCTGGGCGCGGGCCTCCTCGAGGGCGCGCTCGAGCGCGTGGCGGGCCTGGTCGGATCCGTCGATGCCGACGAGCACGACGTTGTGCCCGGAGTCGGCGGTGGGCTGGTTCTCTGCGCGAGGATCACTGTTCATGTCTGCATCGTAGGTGATCCACCCCACAACACCGGGTGCGCTCCGGGTTGTTACCGTGCGTTCCGGAGCAGCCAGGAGTCGCCGCGGGCCCGCAGCCCCAGGGTCAGGGCCCGGGCCCCCAGGTAGCCGCCGGCGTAGGCGGTCCACAGCCACACGAACCCTCCGGTCCCCGTCCCGGCGGAGTGCGCCACGAGCAGCAGCAGCGGGGCGTAGACCGCCAGGTTGAGCACCCCGGCCACCGCCAGGTAGCGGGCGTCCCCGGCCCCGATGAGCACCCCGTCCAGGACGAAGACGTAGGCGGCCAGCGGCTGGCCGACCGCCACCACCAGCAGGGCCGCGGCGAACAGGGCCTGCACCGCGGGATCGGGGCTGAGCAGGAACCCCAGCCGGGTGCCGACCAGGGCCACCAGGAGGCCCGTGACCACGCCGAAGCCGAGCCCCCACAGGACCAGCCGGTTCATGAGGGCCCGGACCGCCCGCCGCTGCACGGGATCGGTCACGTCCCGCGCCCCCATGTCCCGGCCCAGCAGCGCCTGCGCCGCGATGGCGAGGGCGTCGAGGGCGTAGGCCAGGAAGTTGAAGAACGTCATCACGAGCTGGTGCGCGGCGAGGTTCTGGGCGCCCTGTCCCGTGACCACCAGGACGGTCGCGAGGATCGCGACCCGCAGGGAGACGGTGCGCAGCATGAGCCAGGAGCCCACCGTGAGGTGCGAGCGCAGCCGGGGCCACGTGGTCGCGGGCCCCACGCCGTGCTCGCGGGCGAGCCGGCGGAGGATCCGCAGGTACGCCAGTGCCATGGCCCACTGCACGGCGCTCGTGCCGATCGCCGCGCCGGCCACCCCCAGGCCCGCCCCGTGCACGAGCAGGAGGTTGAGCCCCGCGTTGGCCGCGGCCCCGACCCCGGCGATGAGCAGCGGGGTCCTGGTGTCCTGGAGGCCGCGGAGCACACCGGTGGCCGCGAGCACCAGGAGCATGGCGGTCAGTCCGGGCAGGGACCAGTGCAGGTAGACGACGGCGTGCTCCAGGACCTCGCCGCGCGCGCCCATCAGCGCCAGCAGCGGCCGGCCCAGCGCCCAGCCCGCCGCGGACAGGAGCAGGCCGAACCCCGCGGCCACCCACAGCCCGTCCCGGCCCACCGCCACGGCCTCCTGGAGCCGGCCCGCCCCGAGGTGCCGGGCCACCGCAGGGGTGGTGCTGTAGGCGAGGAAGACCATGAGCCCCACGACCGTCTGCAGGACGGCCGCGGCCACGCCCACGCCGGCGAGCTGGGGGGTGCCGAGGTGGCCGACGATCGCGGAGTCCGCCAGCAGGAACAGCGGCTCGGCCACGAGCGCCCCGAAGGCGGGGACGGCCAGGGCCAGGATCTGCCGGTTGAGGCCGCGGGGGCGGGAGGTCGTCGTCACCGGTCCAGGCTACCGACGACCTCCCGCCCCCGCGGCGCACCCCCGGACGGGACGCGGCCCGGGAGCGGCGGCGCTCAGAAGGGGTAGTGCGGGACGTCCGGGCTGATCGTGATCCACTGCGTCTCGGTGAACGCGTCGATGTTGGCGGTCGGGCCGCCGAACCGGGAGCCGGTGCCGGAGGCGCCCATGCCGCCGAAGGGGGCGTTGGCCTCGTCGGCGACCGTCATCTCGTTGATGTGGATCTTGCCGGAGCGGATCCTGTCGGCGATCTTCATGGCCTCGCCGACGTCCCCGACGATGGACACCGAGAGCCCGTACTCGGAGGCGTTGGCGAACTCCACCGCCTCCTCCGCGCTGGACACCTTCATCACGGGCGCCACCGGCCCGAAGATCTCGTCCTTCCAGGCCGTCATCTCGTGGGTCAGCTCGGAGAGCACCGTGGGCCGGTAGAACAGGCCCTCGTGGGACCCCCCGGCCACCACCCGGGCGCCGGCGATGGCGGTCTCCTGCACGATCGCGTCGATGGCCTTGAGCTGGCGCTCGTCGATGATCGGACCGAGGTGCACGGGCCCGCCGGAGGGGTCCCCGACCACCAGAGCCTCCGCCTTCGCCGCGAGCTTGTCCACGTACTCGTCGTGCAGGTCCTCGTGCACCAGGTGGCGCCCGGTGGTCATGCAGATCTGTCCCTGGTGGAAGAAGGAGCCCATCGCCCCGACCCCCGCGGCCAGGTCCACGTCCGCGCCGGGCAGGACGATGACCACGTTGTTGCCGCCCAGCTCGAGGTGGGCGCGCTTGAGGTGCTGCGCCGCCGCGGCGCCCACGTGCCGGCCGGCGGCCGTGGACCCGGTGAAGGACACGACGTTCACGTGCGGGGCCTCGACCGTGGCGGCCCCGACGTCACCGCCGCCGGGCAGCAGCTGCAGGACGCCGGGCGGCAGCCCGGCCTCCTCGAAGACGCGCATGATGAGCGCGCCGCCGGTGACCGAGGTGCGGGGGTCCGGCTTGAGCAGCACCGCGTTGCCCAGGGCCAGGGCGGGGGCCACGGAGCGGATCGAGAGGATCAGCGGGAAGTTGAACGGCGAGATCACCGAGACCACCCCGACCGGCACCCGGCGGGACAGCGACCAGTGCGGGGCGTCGGAGGGCAGGTACTCCCCGTGCGGGTGGCTCGGCAGCGCCGAGGACTCGTAGCACTCCGCGGCCGCAACCGAGGCCTCCAGCCCGGCCTTGGGCTGGATCGCCCCGGTCTCCCGGACCACCCAGTCCATGACCTCCTCGGCGTGCTCCTCGAACAGCAGGCCGGCGCGACGCAGCACCGCGGCGCGCTCGGAGGGCTTCAGCGCCGCCCACTCCTTCTGGGCCGCCGCGGCCTTCTCGGCCGCCTCGTACACGTCCTCGGGGGAGGCGAAGCCGATCTGCCCCAGCGTCTCGTCCGTCGACGGGTTCGTGACGTCCTCGGTGCCGCCGCGGCCGTCGCGCCATCCGTTGACGTAGATCTTTCCGGTCCACACCGATGTGTCCAGCAGTGCCATGGGTCGAACTCCTCGGGTTCCGGCCGCGGGTCGGACCGCCGGACGGCGGGGTGACCCACGGCACACGTGCAGTGCGGATTATTCTGCGCCTTCCTGGGAGCGCGCACGGAACGCCGCGCGGGCGCCGTCACAGCCCCCGGAGGCGGTCCATCTCCCGGCGATCCTTCTTGGTGGGCCGCCCGGTGCCCCGGTCACGCCGCGGGACCGCGGCGTGCAGCGCCGGGGGCGGGGGCGGGCTGTGGTCGACGTAGGCCTTCGCCGCGACCGGCGCCCCGACGCGCTTGGTCAGCAGCTGCACCACCTCCAGGACCTGTTCGTGACCGGGGCGGCGCACGGCCACCCGCTGGCCGGGCCGCACCGGCTGGGCGGCCTTGACCGAGGTGCCGTCGATCTTCACGTGGCCGGCACGGCACGCGGCCGTGGCGGCGGAGCGGGTCTTGAACACGCGCACCGCCCACAGCCACACGTCCACGCGCACGCTCGCGGGGGCCTGCGGCGCGGTCATCGCGCGCCCCGGTCGCTGCGGCGCTGGTCCTCGGTGCGGGTCATGGGGCCATTGTGCCGAATCCGCCGAGCACGGCCGACGCCGGACGGCTCCGCCGCGGCCGCCCGGGCGCGCCGCCCCGGAGGTGTCGCCCGGAGTGGGGACAATGAATTGACTACCGACCAGTGGTGTGCAACATCCCGGCAACGCGCGAACACCTACACTGAGGCACATTCACCGGCGGGCCGCGCACGGGGCACGACGCCGTGCAGCCGGCGGCGGCCCGCCACCTCCCGAGGGAAGGACAGATCCATGAAGAGCAGGTTCCACGGGGCAGCGACCCTGTCCGTGCTGGCCGTCTCCGCGCTGGCCCTGAGCGCGTGCACGAGCACCGGAGGGGGCGAGGAGGCCGCCGGCGAGGGCGAGCTGAGCCTGATCAGCTCCGGCACCCTCACGGTCTGCTCGGACATCCCCTACGCCCCGTTCGAGTACGTCGAGAACGGCGAGACCGTGGGCTTCGACATCGACCTGGTCGACCGGATCGCACAGGACCTCGGCGTGGAGTCGAACGTCATCACCACGCCCTTCGAGGCCATCGAGACGGGCTCCGCGCTGGACACCGACCAGTGCGACCTCGCCGCGTCCGGCATGACGATCACCGAGGAGCGCGAGTCGGTGATGGACTTCTCCGAGCCGTACCTCGACGACAACCTCGCCCTCCTGGTCGCGCCCGGCTCGGACATCCGCTCCGTGGCGGACATCGCGGGCAAGCGCATCGGCGTGCAGCAGGCCACCACCGGGGAGGCCTACGCCCAGGACAACGGGGCGGACGTGGTCCAGTACGAGACCTCCTCGCTGATGATCCAGGGGCTCAACACCGACGACGTCGAGGCCGCGCTCGGCAACATCTCCGTGACCGGCCCCGCGATCGAGGACAACCCCGAGCTGCAGCTGGTCGAGGAGATCGAGACCGGGGAGCAGCTGGGCCTGGCCGTCAAGACCGGCAACACGGCCCTGCTGGAGCGGGTCAACGAGACGCTGGCGGCCATGCAGGAGGACGGCTCCCTCGAGGAGCTCGAGGGCAAGTGGCTGGGCACCGGCGAGGCGGCAGGGTCCGCGAGCCCGGAGCCGGCCGCGAGCTGACCCGTCGTCGCCCCCGGTCCACGGGGGTGACGAGCAGCACGGCCGCCGTGGCCCGCGCGAAGCGGGCCGCGGCGCCGTCGTCCGCAGGCTGGAGCCGGGCGGACGCCCCCGCGCCCTCCGCCCCGCCACGACGACAGGGGAAGCTCCCGTGACCACCGACTCCGGCCTCGAGCTGCAGCACGCCCATCCCGGCGTCCGACCGCAGGACGACCTGTACCGCCACGTCAACGGCGGCTGGATCGAGGCGCACGAGCTGCCGGACGACCGTGCGTTCGACGGCGCCTCCGCGATCCTCACCGACCGGAACACGCAGCGGGTGCACGAGATCGTGCAGGAGGCGCCCGCCGGGTCGCGGATGGGGGCGCTGTACCGGTCCTTCCTCGACGAGGCGCAGATCGAGCGCCGCGGCCTGGCCGCCCTGGACCCGGACCTCGCGGTGCTCGACGCCGCCCGGGGCCGGGAGGGGCTCGCCCGCGCCTCGGCCGCCCTGCACCGCACCGGCGTGGACGGGCCGCTGTCCTTCTTCGTGGAGAACGACTCCCGGGACTCCTCCCGCTACTCCTTCTTCCTGCGCCAGGACGGGCTGTCCCTGCCCACGGACAGCTACTACACGGACCCGCAGCACGAGCGGCTGCGCACGGCGTTCACCGCCCACGTCGCGGCGATGCTCGAGCTCGCGGGCCTGCCGGCCCGCTGGGGCGTGCCCGCCCGGGACGCCGCGGCGACCGTGCTCGCCATGGAGACGCAGCTCGCCGCCGCCCACTGGGACACCGTCTCCGCACGGGACGTCGAGGAGATGTACAACCCCGTGGACGTGGCCGGCCTGGAGGCCATGGCGCCCGGCTTCCCGTGGACGGCGTGGCTCGAGGGCACCGCCCCGGAGCGCGGCGCGGGGATCTTCGACCGGGTCATCGTGCGCCAGCCCTCCTTCGTGGCGCAGCTGGGCGGGCTGTGGCAGGAGTGGTCCGAGGAGCAGATCCGGATCTGGCAGTCGTGGCGGATCGTGTCCAAGCGCGCCCCGTTCCTGCCCCGGCCGTTCGTCGAGGAGAACTTCCGCTTCTACAGCACCGCCCTGTCCGGGATCACCCGCCCCCGCGAGCGCTGGAAGCGGGCCGAGTTCCTGGTCACCCGGATCCTCGGCGACGACGTGGCGCGCGAGTACGTGGCCCGCTGGTTCCCGCCGGCGCACAAGGCCCGGGTGGAGCAGCTCGTGGCGCACCTGCTGGCCGCGTACCGGGAGCGGATCTCGCGGCTCGAGTGGATGTCGGAGGCCACCCGGGCCCGCGCCCTGGAGAAGCTGTCCACGTTCACGGTCAAGGTCGGCTACCCGGAGACCTGGCGGGACTACTCCTCCCTGGAGCCGGACCCCGAGGACCTGCTCGGCAACGTCCGGGCGGGGCTGGCGCTGGAGCACGACCGCACCGTCGGGAAGATGGGCACCCCCGTGGACCGCGGCGAGTGGTTCCTCTACCCCCACTGGGTCAACGCCTACTTCCACCCCGTGCTCAACGAGGTGGTCTTCCCCGCCGGGATCCTGCAGCCGCCGTTCTTCGACATCGAGGCCGACGACGCCGTGTGCTACGGCGCGATCGGCTCCGTGATCGGCCACGAGATCGGCCACGGCTTCGACGACCAGGGCGCCAAGTACGACGCCCGGGGCCACCTGGAGAACTGGTGGACGGACGAGGACCGGGCGGAGTTCGCCCGGCGCACCGCCGCGCTCGTCGCCCAGTACGACGGCTGCACGCCGCGCGGGCTGGACCCGGCCCGGCACCGCGTCAGCGGGGCCTTCACTGTGGGCGAGAACATCGGGGACCTGGGCGGGCTGGAGATCGCCCTGGTGGCCTACCGGATGTCCCTGGCCGAGCGGGGCCTGGACCAGGACAGCGCGCCGGTGCTCGACGGCCTGACCGGCGCGGAGCGCTTCTTCTACGCCTACGCGGCGCTGTGGCGCTCGACCGCCCGGGAGCAGGAGCTGGTCAACCGGCTGGCCACCGACCCGCACGCCCCGGACGAGTTCCGCTGCAACCGGGTGGTGCAGAACATGTTCGCGTTCCACGACACCTTCGGCACCCACCCCGGCGACGGCCTGTGGCTGCCCCCGGAGGAGCGCGTCAACATCTGGTGAGTCGGTACGGCTAGTCCAGGACCGGCAGCTCGGTGGTCTCGAAGCGCTCCCGGAAGAAGGCCGGGTTGCGCCGGTACTGGACGAGCATCATCGCGACGCCTAGCAGCAGGATGCCCACCCCCAGGAGGAACACGAGGCCCACGCCGCCGATCTGCGACCCGGAGCCGTAGTCCGGGTCCATCGAGTCGTAGGCCGTCTGCCCGAAGAACACGAGCAGCAGGATCCCCCCGAGCAGCGGTGCGAGGAACTTGGTGAACGCGTTCTTCGGCCCCCGGAACGCCTCGCGGCGGAAGTACCAGACGCAGGCCAGGGCGGTGACCCCGTAGTAGAAGCAGACCATCATGCCGAGGGTGGTGATGGTGTCCCAGAGGACGTTCTCGGAGACCACGCGCATCACGGCGTAGAAGCCCGCGGAGATCACGGCCGCCGCGACCGTCGCGTAGCCCGGGGTCTGGAACCGCGGGGTGACCCGGGCGAACTTCCCCGGCAGCGCGCCGTAGTAGCCCATGGCCAGCATCGTGCGGGCCGGGGAGACGAACGTGGACTGCAGGGAGGCCGCCGAGGAGGACAGCACCGCGAGGGACATCAGGATCGCGAAGGGGCCCATCACGGGCCCCGCAAGGGCCGCGAAGATGTTCTCCTGGATCTCCTCGTTGCCCATGCCCAGCCCCTGGTCGGAGACCCCGGAGAACGTGAGCACCGCGAGGGCGATGGTCATGTAGAGGGCCACGATCACGAAGATGGTGGTCAGGGCGGCCCTGCCCGGGGTGGTCGCCGAGCCCTTGGTCTCCTCGTTGATGGTGAGCACCACGTCCCAGCCCCAGTAGATGAACACGGACAGGGACACGCCCGCCGCGAACGCGGAGAAGGACTCGACGCCGAACGGGTTGAACCACTCGGCGCGCACGGTGAGCCCCTCGTAGGCGGTGCCGGCGGCCACGTGGCCGAAGGCCGCGATCGAGAACCACAGGAGCACGACCGCCTGGAACGCCACGAGCACGTACTGGAACGCCTTGGTGGTCTCCATCCCGCGGTACGAGATCCAGGCGGCCAGGGCCACGAACACGAGGCACGTGGCCACGTTGACGGGCACGTTGCGCGTGAGCTCGGCGATGGCGTCGTTGCCGGTGATCTGGGCGAGGGCGAGGTAGAGGAAGTCCACGGCCACGCCGGCGAGGTTGGAGAGCACCAGGATGGTGGCGGCCAGCAGCCCCCAGCCGCCCATCCAGCCCAGCCACGGCCCGAAGGCCTTGGAGCCCCAGGTGAAGGTGGTGCCCGAGTCCGGCATGGCCCGGTTGAGCTGCTGGTAGCCGAAGGCCACGAGCAGCATGGGGATGAAGCCCACCAGGAAGATCGCCGGCAGGGAGGTGCCGACCTCCGCGGCGGTGGGGCCCAGGGCGGCGGAGAGGGTGTAGGCCGGGGCGATGCAGGAGACGCCGATGACCACGGAGCCGAGCAGCCCCACGGCGCCCTTGCTCAGGCCCTTGTCGGTGCCGGAGCGTGCCGGCGCCTCGATGTCGGAAGCGCTCATGATCAGTTCTCCTCCGTGCGGGCCGGTCGTGGGACCACGACCATCGGGACCGGGACGTGCTTGAGCAGCCGTGCTGCGGTGGTGCCCAGGAAGGTCTGCCGCCCCTGGGCGAGGCGGGACGAGCCGATGAGCAGGAGGCCGCCGGGAGCCCAGTCGACGTCCTGCGCGGCCTTCTTGAGGGTCCGCCCGGAGGCGACCCGCACGGTCACGGGCCCGGTCCGGCGGGCCTCGGCCGCTGCGGCCTCCAGGTGCTCCTCGACGCGCCGGCGGGCCTGCTCGGTGGCGCCCGGGTCCGCGGCCTCGCCCTCGAGGAACGAGAGGAGCTCCAGCTCCAGGCCGGAGCGCTCGACCGCCTCGGCGGCCTCCCGGATGACCTGGTGCGCCCCGGGGCGGGTGCCCACGGCGGCGTAGACCCGGGTCAGCGGCTCGTCCCCGGGATACCGGCGCGGGGCGAGCGCCACGGGGACCGGCGAGCTGTGCAGCAGCGCGTTCACCACCGAGCCCAGGGTGAAGCGGCCGCCGCCCGTCCCGGCGCCGACCACGATCATCGCGGCCCCCAGCTCGGTGGCGGCCTCGACCAGGCCGGTGGGCACGGACCGCGCCTCCCGCACGTGGGTGCGGGCCGTGATCCCCTCGGGCACCAGGGCGGCGGCCTCGCGCAGCCACTGGTGGGCCTGCCGGCGGAGCACGGGCGAGATGTCCCCCACCGGCGGGTAGACCTGCTGGTACGGGTCGTCCGCGCGCAGCACGAGGACGATCTCGAGCTCGGCGCCCACGTCGCGCGCGAGCGCGACGCCCAGCCGCACGGCGTCCCGGCTGCGCCGGTCGCCGCTGTAGCCGACCACGTAGCGCGGCACCCCGGCGGTGGTCATCGCTCCGCGCCCGTCAGCGAGCCGGCGCCGAGGACCTCGGCCGCGGCGAGCCGGCCCTGCCGCAGGGCGCCGTCGACGTGCTGGTAGCCCTCGGCCGCGAGGTCGGAGCAGGCCCAGCGGATCGGGCCCACCGGGGTGCGCTGGTGGGCGCCGTAGCGGTGCAGGCCGCCGAGGTCGTAGCTGGCGGCGTAGGCGCCGCGGGTCCACTCCTCGGAGCCGAAGTCGGACTCGTAGTAGACCACCGGGTGCAGGGCCTCCTCCCCCAGGTAGTGGGAGAGGGACTCGAGGATCAGCCGGCGGCGCTCCTCGGCGGGCAGGCCGAAGAGCTCGTCGGCCCGCTCGTCCGAGACGAAGCCGACCAGGGTGCCGCGCGGGTCCCCGTGGTTGGTGTTGTCGTAGACCTCCTGGGAGAGCTCGTGGGCGCCGAAGCCGGTGCCGGAGAGGCCCTTGTCCCGCCAGAAGGGCGTCTCGTAGACGGCGTGCACCTTGATCACGAGGCCCAGCGACTGGTGCTGGTGCATCTGGTGCTGCAGCCGCGGCAGGGGCGGCTCGAAGGAGATCCGGGAGTAGAGGTTGGGCGGGACGGCCACGACCACGTCCTTCGCCCGCACTGTGAGCCGGTCGGACCACACGGTCACCGGGGTGCCCGGGACGTGCTCGGCGTAGGTCCCGTCCGCGCCGGCCCAGCGGATCGTGCGCACCGGGGTGTCCAGGAAGACGACGTCCTCGCCCAGCTCTGCCGCCATGGTCTCCGAGACGGACTGCATGCCGCCGACCACGCGCCGGTCGAGGATGAAGTCCTCGTCCACGAGGTTCGAGAAGGACCCGGCGGAGGCGGCCATGAGCACGGCCTGCAGCACGGAGAACGCGTGCGCGGGCTTGGTGAGCATCCCGCCGGCCACGAAGATCCCGATGTTGCTGCAGGCGGCCTCGTCGTCGGAGTGCTGCCGCAGCCAGTGGTGGAAGGAGATGGTGTCCAGCTCCCGGGCCGCCGGGTGCGCCCACGGCTCGGTGGCGCCGATCTCGGCCACGAGCCCGTCCAGGAGCGCGATGAGCTTCTCCATCTCGGCGATCGTGGACTCCCCCGCCGGGAACATCGAGCCGGTGTAGGTGTGGCGGGTCCCGTCCGGCGCCAGGTAGACGGACTCGCCCTCGCGGTAGCGCTGGTAGGTCTCCAGGCCGAGCTCGTCGACCAGCGCCAGCAGCTCGGTCTGGTCGGGGGAGATCCACTGCCCGCCGATCTCCAGGAACGCGCCGTCCACGGTCTTCGACCAGGTGCGCCCACCCACGCGGTCACGGGCCTCGAGGACCGCCACGGTCCGCCCGGCGGCCACGAGCGTGCGGGCGGCCATGAGCCCGGCGGGGCCGGCCCCCACGACGACGACGTCGCGCTCGATCGCGGTCTCGCTGCCCAGGGTGCGTTGATCGGTCACTGTGCTCTCCTTCACACTAAAATGAATTAGGTTCATTAAATGGGTTCCGGCCCGTGCTCGTCAAGAGCCGTCACCAAGTCGTTGCACCTAGACTCAGGAGGAAGCGCCACATGCCCCGACCGCAGGAGGATCTGCTCATGGCTCCCGCCGGCCCCGCCCCTCGGCGTCGCGGTCGCCCGCGCCATCCGGTGCTCTCCGAGGAGCGGATCACGAAGGCCGCGATCAAGATCGTGGCCACCCGGGGCTACCGGCACCTGACGATGACCGAGCTCGCGCGGGAGCTGAAGGTCTCCACCTCGGCCCTGTACAACCACACGCCGTCGAAGCGCGAGGTGCTGATCCGGGTCCAGGACGCGATCAACCAGGGCATCGACTGCTCCGCCTTCGGCACCGTCCCGTGGGACCGGGCCCTCGAGAGCTGGGCGCGGTCCTACCGGGACTGCTACGCCCAGCACACGGCCATGATCCCGATCATGGCCGTCCAGCCGGTCGCCGACTCCCCGCACACCCTGCAGATGTACGAGACCGTGGCCTCCGGGCTCGCGGACGCGGGCTGGGAGCGCGCCAGCATCGTGGACGTGATCGTCTCGATCGAGTCGCTCGTCTTCGGCGCCGCGTACGACGCGACGGCGCCCGCCGACATCTTCGACCCCGGGGAGCGCGCGGACCTCGCCCCGGTGTTCGCCGCCGCCGTGCAGGCACGGCCGGCGGACGCCACCGCCGCGGCGGACGCGGCCTTCGACGCGGCCCTCACCGCCATGCTGGAGGGCTTCCGGCTGCGCCTGGCGGCCGCCCGGGACCGGGCCGGCCGGCAGGACGGATCCGCCGGTCAGGACGGATCCGCCGGTCAGGACTGAGCCCCGGCCGCGCCGGCTCAGGCGTCCAGGGCGTGCATCACGTGCTTGACCTGGGTGTACTCCTCGACCGAGTAGAGCGAGAGGTCCTTGCCGTAGCCGGAGTCCTTGAACCCTCCGTGCGGCATCTCGGAGACCAGCATGACGTGGGTGTTGACCCAGACGCACCCGAACTCGAGCTCGCGGGAGACCCGCATGGCCGTGCCGTGGTCGGTGGTCCACACGCTCGAGGCGAGGGCGTAGTCGACGTCGTTGGCCAGCTCGAGCGCCTCCTCCTCCGTGGCGAAGGGCTGCACGGTGAGCACCGGGCCGAAGGTCTCCTCCTGGACGAGGGCGTCGTCCTGGCGCACCCCGGACACCACGGTGGGCTCGAAGAAGTAGCCGGGCGAGCCCGCCACCGGCTTCCCGCCGGTGACCACGCTCGCGTGCTCGGGCAGCTCGGCGAGCTTGCGGCACACGTCCTCGAAGTGGCGGGCGTTGTTGAGCGGGCCGTAGAAGTTCTTGGACTCGTCCGGGTCGCCCGTCACGACGTCCCGGGCGGCCGCGGCGAGCAGGCGCACGAACTCGTCGTGGGCGCTGTCCTGGACCAGGATGCGCGTCACCGCGGTGCAGTCCTGGCCGGCGTTGAAGGTGCCGAACTCCACGAGCGCCTTGGCCGCGGCGGGCAGGTCGGCGTCCGCGAAGACGACCGCCGGCGCCTTGCCGCCGAGCTCCAGGTGCCCGCGCGTCAGGTTCTGCGCTGCGGCGAGGGCCACGGCACGGCCGGCACGGACGGACCCGGTGATCGAGACCATGGCCGGGGTCCGGTGCCCGGTCATGAGCGCGCCCGTGGAGCCGTCCCCGAGCAGCACGTTGACCACGCCGGCCGGGAAGATCCCGTCGATGAGCCGGGCCAGGACGAGGGTGGACCCGGGGGTGGTGTCCGAGGGCTTGAGGACCACCGTGTTGCCGGCGGCCAGCGCGGGGCCGAGCTTCCAGATCGCCATCAGCAGCGGGTAGTTCCACGGCGTCACCTGCGCCACGACGCCGACCGGCTCGCGCCGCACGTAGGAGGTGTGCCCGCCCAGGTACTCCGCCGCGGCCTTGCCCTCGAGGGTCCGGGCGGCGCCGGCGAAGAAGCGCAGGTTGTCGGCGCCGGCGGCGACCTCCTCGTCGGCGATCATCTGCCGCGGCTGGCCGGTGTTGCGGTGCTGGGCCTCGACGAGCTCGTCGCTGTGCGCCTCGAGCGCGTCCGCGAGCCGGAGCAGCAGGAGCTGCCGCTCGCTCGGCGTGGTGCGCTTCCAGCTCCGGAACGCCGCGCGGGCGGCGGCGAAGGCCCGGTCCACGTCCGTGGCGTCGGAGACCGGGGAGACGGTGACCGTGGTGCCGGTGGTGGGGTCGACCACGTCGATCCGGCCGGTGCCGTGGGCGTCGACGAAGGCGCCGTCGACGTAGTTCTGCAGGACGTCGCTCATGGTGGTTCCTCTCTGCGGGCGAGAACGCGGTGCCTGCCACTCTAAATGATCGGTGTTCATTTTAGTAGGGTCCGGTGTGACCGGGCCCACCGACGACGACGGACCCCCGCGCCCGAGGATGCTCGGTCGCGGGGGTCCGCCGCTGCGTGGAACTCCCGGGGATCAGGCCTTCTGCACGGTGATCGACCACTCGGCCGCACCGCGCTTGCTGAACTGCGTGACGGGGTAGCCGTTCTCGGCCGCCCAGCGCGGGATAGCCTCGGTGCCCTGGGTGCAGTCGAAGTTGATGACGAGCTCGTCGCCGGCGGGCATCTCGGCCATCGCGGCCTTCGCCTCGACCACGGGGAACGGGCAGACGAGACCGTCGGTCTCGAGGATGTGCTGTGCCATGGATGGTGCCTCCTGGGACTGGGGGTCGGTGGTTCAGACGCCGGCCGGGACGCGGCCCGGGGCGGCGGACGTCTTGCGGGGGGCGATGAAGAGCTTGGCGGCCGCGCCGGTGCCGAGGATCATGACGGCGAAGCTGACCCAGCCCTGCCACTCGAACGCGGCGGTGGCGACCAGGGCGTTGCCGATGGTGCAGCCCCCGGCCCACGCCGCGCCGACGCCCATGAGGGCGCCGCCGCCGATGGAGCGGACGATGGTCTGCGCGTCGGGGACGCGGAGCTTGAACTCGCCCGAGCCCTTGGCCGCGATGAACGAGCCGATCAGGATGCCCAGGACCAGGAACACGCCCCAGTCGACGAGCTCGACGTCGCCCGTGGTCAGGTAGCTCGCGATGTTCGCGGACGGGGTGGTGATGCCGAGACCCGACTCGCGGCCGGTGGCCCAGCTGGCGGGCCAGGCGATGATCGCGATGACGCCGATGACCACGGCGGTGGCGAACGGGTTCCAGGCCTTCTCGAACAGCAGGTGGTTCAGACCGGTCCGCTCCGGCGGGAGCGTGGCCATCTTCATCCGCGGCTTGGTGAGGTGGTGGCGGGCCCACAGGCCGGTGACGGCGACGAGGACCAGCACGAGCACCCACGGGGAGACGCCGAGGGTCTCGTGGATCGAGCCCTGGGTGCCGACCGTCACGCCGCGCATGGCCTCGGTGGTCCCGGCCAGCGGGCCGTACTTGGAGATGGTCGCGAACAGCGCATAGAAGATGAGCGCGAACCAGGAGCCGACGAGACCCTCGGAGGCGCGGTAGTAGGTGCCGGTGGCGCAGCCGCCGGCGAGGACGATGCCGAAGCCGAAGATGAAGCCGCCCACGATCGTGGCCAGCCACGGGAAGGCCGAGGCCTCGAGGGTGATGACGCCGAGGGCGTTCAGCACCCAGATGCCGACCGCCTGGACGGCGATGGCCACGAAGAAGGCGGACAGCCACCACGTGTTCTTCGCGATCCAGACGTCGCGGAACGCGCCGGTGACGCAGAAGCGGCCGCGCTGGAGGACGAACCCGAGGGCGGCGCCGATGAGAAGGCCTGAGATGAGCATCCCAGAACCTTATGATTTCCGGGGCAAGCACTCCAGGGTGTCGTCATGCGCCGTAGCATAGTGAAGCAGCACTCACCACTGTGTGACGCCCGAAGACCGCGCCGGCCGGCGCGGACGGGCGGGCGTCCGGACGGAGCGCAGATGAGACGACCCCGGCCCGAGACCCCCGGCCCCGGCCAGGAGTCCGTGTGGGACTACCCGAGACCGCCCCGGACCGAGCCCACCCGGGAGCACGTGGAGGTGTGGCTGGGCGGTGCGCGCATCGCCTCCACCACGGCCGCGCTGCGGGTGCTCGAGACCAGCCACCCGCCCACCTACTACCTGCCCCGCGAGGCCTTCGCCGAGGGCGCCCTGGTCCCGTGCGAGGGGGGCTCGTGGTGCGAGTGGAAGGGCGCGGCGGCGTACTTCGACGTCCGGGGCGGGACCCGCACCGCGCCGCGGGCGGCCTGGACCTACCCCTCCCCCGCGCCGGGCTTCGAGTCCCTGCGCGGGCACGTGGCGCTGATGCCCGGGATGATGGACCGGTGCCTCGTCGCCGGGGAGCAGGTGCTCCCGCAGGAGGGCGGTTTCTACGGGGGCTGGATCACCTCGCGGGTGGTCGGTCCGTTCAAGGGCGCTCCGGGGACCCGGGGCTGGTGAGCCCCGGCCGCTCACCGGCCGGTCCGGCCGCGCCCGCGGCGGACGCGGCGGCGGACTCCTCGGCGGTCTCCTCAGCGGTCTCCTCAGCGGTCTCCTCAGCGGTCTCCTCGTAGGGGCGCAGCCGGACGAGGGCCAGGGCCGCGAGGGCGACGACGACCGCCACGCCGACGTAGAGCTGCGTGGGGGTCCAGCCGGTGTCCAGCAGCGCGCCGACCGCGATGGGAGCGAGGATCGCCCCGGCCCGGCCGACCCCGATGCCCCAGCCCACGCCGGTGGTCCGGATGCCGGGCTCGTAGGTCATGGGCGCCACGGTGTAGAGCCCGGCGATGCAGCCGTTGATGAGCATGCCGACCACCACGCCGGAGGAGAACGCCAGCAGGGGCACGGACGTGGTGGTGATGAACAGCACGAGGGTCACCGCGGAGAGCACCGTGAAGGCCATCAGGGTCAGCCGTTCGTCCCACCTGGTGGTCAGCGCGCCGTAGAGCAGGGACCCGAAGGTGCCGCCCATCGTGAGCATGAGCCCGCCGACGATGCCCTGCTGCTCGGTCATCCCGGTCTCCACGAGGAGCCGGGGCGTCCAGGAGTTGGCGAAGTAGAAGCCGAACATGATGACGAAGAAGGCCGCCCACAGCAGGAGGGTCGCGGTGCGGTAGCGGCCGCTGAGCAGCAGGCCCACGCTGCTCCGCCGCTCGCCGGCGCCCGCCGGGACGGGGCCGAGCTCGACCTCCCCCTCGAGGCGCAGGCGACGGGCGATGCGGTCGAGCTTCTGCACGGCGCCCGCGGGCCGCCGGGTGCGGAGGTAGTCCACGGACTCAGGCAGCACTGCCAGCACGAGCGCGATCGCCACGAGGGTGAGCAGGCCGCCGGTGAGGAACACGGAGCGCCAGCCGAAGGCGGGGATCAGCTGGGTCGCGCCCATGCCGCCGAGGGTGGCGCCCACGCCGTAGCCCGCGGTGAAGATGCTCACGGCCATGCCGCGGTGGCGGGCGCTGGCGTACTCACTGGTGATCACCGTGGCGGAGGCGAGGATGCCGCCCACGCCCAGGCCGGTGACGACGCGCCACAGCCCGAGCTCGAGCACGGACCCGGCCGTGGTGGACAGGAACAGGCCGAGGGCGTTGACGGCGAGCGCCAGCACGAGGATCCTCCGCCGGCCGTACCGGTCCGCGAAGGGCCCGAGGACGAGGGAGCCCACGGCCATGCCGATGAGCCCGGCGCTGAGCAGCCAGCCCAGCTGGGAGCCGGAGAGCCCGAACTCCTCGGTCACGGAGGTGGCCGTGAACGCCATGGCGAGCACGTCGTAGCCGTCGAGAGCGTTGAGGAACGTGGTCACCGCGATGATGAGCCACTGGTACGACGACATCCTGGATGCGTCGATCTGGTGTCGGATGTCCATGGGGAGCCTCTCAGGGGACGTCGATGGTGAGGACGGCGGCCGGGCGCTCGCCGGGATCGGCCGCCGGCGCGGCGGAGACCACCCGCGAGACGCAGCAGCACATGGACGTGCCGGTCTGCTTCTGCCGGTCCGAGTAGAACACGTCGCGGTGGTCGATCCGCCCGGCCAGGCCGAGGACCTTGACCTGGCAGAGCCCGCACTCGCCCTTGCGGCAGTCGGACATCATGTCGAGCCCCTCCCGCTCGAGGGCCTCGAGCAGGGACTCGTCGGGGCCGACGACGGCCTCGGCGCCCAGCCGGGGGACGCGGACCACGAACGGCTCGGCCTCGAACCAGCCGCTGTTGCCGAAGGTCTCGTAGCGCAGGCCGGTCGGGTCCAGCCCCCGCTCGGCCCAGGCGCGGCGCACCGCGTCCATGAGCCGGATGGGGCCGCACATGTAGAGCTCGGCGCCCTCCGGCACGCCGGCCACGAGGGCCGGGACGTCGAGCGAGCCGCCCTCGTCGTCGACGTGCGCCTCGAGCCGGTCCCCGTGCAGGGCGCGCAGGTCGTCGAGGTAGGCCATGGCGGGCCGGGAGCGGGCGACGTAGACGAGGCGGTAGTCCGCGCCGAGCCGGCGCAGCAGCGCCGCCATCCCGGCGATCGCGGTGATGCCGATGCCGCCGGCCAGCAGGACGTAGGTCGGGGCCCCCACGCGCAGCGGGAAGTTCTGCAGCGGCTGGGTGATCTCGAGGACCTGCCCGGGCTCGAGACCGTGCATGAAGATCGAGCCGCCTCGGGAGGTGGGGGTGCGGAAGACGCTGACGGCGAGCTGCGCGCCGTCGTCGTCGGCGTCGACCACGGAGTAGGAGCGCACCTGCTCCTCGCCGTGGACGAGGACGCGGACGTCCACGTGCTCGCCCGGCCGCACCGGGCAGGGCCGGTCGGGGCGCAGGACGACGCGCCGGATGCCGGCGGCGACGTCCTCGACGTCCTCGACGGCGGCGCGCTGCCAGACCTCGTGCTGGGAATCGGCCACGACCCCTCCTCAGGCCCCGGCGGGAGCGGCTGGGGCGGCGGCGGGGCGGCCCTCGGCCTCGAGCGCCCGCTCGAGGAGCCGGCGCACCCACATCCCGCCCATGTCGATGTTGAGGTTGTAGAACTCGTGCTCGGGGTTGGCGTCGATGGCCGCCTGCTGGGCCTGCAGCATGGCCTCGTCCTCACCGAACACCCCGTGCACGCCGTTGCGCAGCTGGGTGGTGATGAGCTGGCTCTCCAGGCGGTAGTTGCGCATGAAGGCCCAGAAGTAGTGGCAGGAGCGGTCCGTCTCGGGGGTGATCGTGTTCATCACGTAGCCGTTGACCCCGCGGGAGCGGTCCCCCTCGGGCGCCCCGGTGCCGGCCTCGGCCACGCCGACGTCGATGCAGATGGTGGAGGGGAAGGTGTAGTGGATGATCTGCCAGCGGTCCACCTTGCCCTCGAAGCCCGGGAACTTGTCCCGCATGTTCTTGAGCCAGAAGGGCGGGGGGTCGATGTTGCACATCCAGCGGGTAACGGTCACGGAGCGCTCGTCGTGGGTGGTCTCGAACTCCGACTCGGAGAGCTCCTCCTGGCCGATGCTGGAGGAGTGCACGAACTCCTCGTGCGTGAGGTCCATGAGGTTGTCGAGGACGAGCTGGTAGTTGCAGGGGGCGTGGATGGTCTCGCCGTCGCCGGCCCACTCGGGGCTGTCCATCTGGTGCATGTCGGGCAGCAGGGCGGGGTCCGCCCGCGTGGGGTCGCCGAGCCAGACCCACACGTAGCGGTGGCGCTCGAGCACCGGGTAGGAGGGCACGGTGGCGGAGGGGTTCAGCGTCTCCTGGGCGGGCATCGAGGTGCACCGTCCCGCGGCGTTGTAGCGCAGCCCGTGGTACGGGCACTGGACCTCGTCGCGGCCCACCAGCTTCCCCTGGGAGAGCGGGGCGAGCCGGTGCCAGCAGGCGTCCGCCAGGGCCACGGGGCGGCCGTCCTCGGTGCGGTACAGGGCCAGCGGGCGTCCCGCCACGGTGCGGGAGAGGATGCCCTTCCCGGTGATCTCGTGGTCCCACCCGGCCACGTACCAGGCGTCGAGCGGGTGGGACAGGAGCTTGGCGGTGGAGGTGGTCCTCGTGGCGGCGACGGTCATGGTGCGGTCCTCTGCTGGGCGGTCCGGGGCGAGCACGATCCACTCACTATCTCGATAGATAGTCGTGGCGCAGGACACACAATACCTATGTCCATAGTGAGTGACAAGGGTCACGGGCCCGGCTCCCGGCTAGGCTCAGCAGGACGACCCCTGCTGCGACGGAAGGAACCGCCCGTGAGCCTCCGCTCGGCCCTGCTGGCACTGCTCTCCTCGGGGCCGCTGACGGGCTACGACGTGGTCAAGCAGTTCAGCTCCTCCGTGGGCCACGTGTGGCACGCCCCCGACTCGCAGATCTACCCGGAGCTGCGCAAGATGCACGCGGAGGGGCTGCTCACGAGCCGGCCCGTCCCGTGGGGCTCGCGCGGGGCCACCAAGACGGAGTACTCGATCACGCCCGAGGGCGAGCGCGCCCTGCGGCAGTGGCAGGACCAGCCGCTCGGCTACGTCCGGGAGCGGGATCCCGCCCACCTGCGGGCCGCCTACTTCGAGTGGGCCTCCCCCGGCGCCGCGGCCGCGCAGCTGCACGCCCACATCGAGCACTACCGGGACCAGCGCGCGCAGGCCCTCCAGCAGATCAGGGCGCTCCAGGACCGCACGAGCCCCACGCTGGCGCGCCGGCTGGCGGCCAATCCCGAGGAGCAGTGGGAGCGGATCACCCGGTTCAAGGTCTTCGCCTACGAGGGGCAGGTGGCCCGCGCCGACCAGGAGATCGCCTGGGCCGAGCGCGGCCTGCGGCTGCTCGAGGAGCTGGGCGAGCTGGGCGGGCCCGGGGAGTCCGGCACCGCCTGAGGTCCGGCGGGCCACCGGGTCCCGGGCTGCCCGGGTCGTGGGGTCCGGGACCGCCCGGGTCGCCGCGTGACGCACCTGCGCCGCGGCCGGCACCGTTCCGGGTCCTGTTCCCGTCCGGCGCACCGGCCGGTGCGTAGGCTGGGCGGACCCCCCTGCCCCTCGGCCCCAGGACAGACCATGACCCGCTCGCCGCTGCCCCGCCCCCTCGTCCCGGCCCTGTGCGCCGCGCTCCTCCTGACCGGCTGCGCCCAGGGCGCCGGCAGCGGCTCGGCGGCGACACCGGCGGCGGACGCGTCGCCGTCGTCGGCCGCCCCCTCCCCGACCCCCGTGCCCGAGGAGCCCGCGGAGCTGATCGGCGGGGGCACCGAGGTGTTCCCCGACCGGCGGATGGTGGCCCTCTACGGCCGCCCCGGGACCCCGGCTCTGGGCGTGCTCGGGGAGCAGGGCCCCGAGGAGTCGGCCGTCCGGGCGAAGGAGCTCGCCGCCCAGTACGAGCCCTTCAGCGACGTGCCGGTGGTCCCCGCGTTCGAGATCATCGCGACCACGGCCTCCGCGGGCCCCGGCGAGGACGGGGACTACTCCGAGGAGCTCCCGGTCGAGGAGCTGCGCCCGTACGTGGAGGCCGCGGCGGAGCACGGCGTCTACGTGGTGCTGGACCTCCAGCCCGGCCGGCAGGACTTCCTGAGCCAGGCGCAGCAGTACCAGGAGCTGCTCGAGCTCCCCAACGTGGGCCTGGCCCTGGACCCGGAGTGGCGGCTGGGACCGGACCAGGTGCACATGGTGCAGATCGGCTCGGTGGACGCCGCGGAGATCAACGCGACCACGGCGTGGCTCGCCGGCCTGACCCGGGACCACGACCTGCCGCAGAAGGTGGTGGTCCTGCACCAGTTCGCGGAGTCGATGATCACGAACCGCCACCTCGTGGACGCCTCCCGCC
This sequence comes from Kocuria salina, assembly GCF_013368965.1. Lineage (NCBI taxonomy): Bacteria > Bacillati > Actinomycetota > Actinomycetes > Micrococcales > Micrococcaceae > Kocuria > Kocuria salina. The sequence continues at coordinate 62,967 of NZ_SSSF01000002.1, read as the reverse complement.
CGGAGCTCGCGCTGGTCCTGCACGCCGACGGCCACGGCACCCCGGAGCTGAAGACGGGCACGTGGGAGCGGCTGCAGCAGGGCCTGCCGGAGGGGATCCGGATGGCGTGGAAGAACTTCTACGACGAGGACACGCCCACCTTCACGCCGGAGGAGACGTCCGCGATCGAGCCGCAGCCATGGTTCGTCTCCTACCAGTGAGCCCTGCCGGCCCGGGATCCTCGCGCCTACGATGAGGACGGGCGGCCCGGCAGCCCGCCGGACCGGCGACCGAGGAGGACCCCATGAAGGCACTCGTCTACCACGGACCGGGCCGCAAGGCCTGGGAGGAGGTCCCGGACCCGACCCTCCAGGACCCCACCGACGTCATCGCGAAGGTCGACACGACCACCATCTGCGGCACCGACCTGCACATCCTCAAGGGCGACGTCCCCGCCGTCGTCGACGGCCGGGTCCTCGGCCACGAGGCGGTCGGCACGATCACCGAGGTCGGGGACGCCGTGACCGGGCTGGAGCCCGGCGACCGGATCATCATCCCCGCGGTCACCAACTGCGGGAAGTGCTCCTACTGCAGGAACAACCAGCCCTCCCACTGCCAGACCCTGGGCGGCGTGGGATGGGTGTTCGGGCACCTCATCGACGGCACGCAGGCCGAGTACGTGCGCGTGCCGTTCGCGGAGACCTCCGTGCACAAGGTCCCGGAGGGTCTCGACGACGAGGACGTCCTGTTCCTGACCGACGCCCTGCCCACGGGCTTCGAGATCGGCATCCTCAACGGCAACACGAAGCCCGGCGACACGGTCGCGATCGTGGGCGCGGGGCCGGTGGGCCTGGGCGCGGTCATGACGGCGAACCTCTGCGGCGCCGGGCGCGTCATCACCGTGGACCTCGACGAGAACCGGATGGACAAGGCCCTCGAGCTCGGGGCCACGGACAAGGTCAACGCCGGGGACCCGGACGCCGTCGAGCGGATCAGGGCGCTGTCCCCGGACGGTCTCGGCGTGGACGTGGCCATCGAGGCCGTGGGCGTGCCCCAGACCTTCCGGACCTGCCTGGACGTGGTCCGGCCCTACGGCACGGTGGCCAACGCCGGCGTGCACGGCAAGCCGGTGGAGCTGCCCCTGGACCGGATGTGGATCTCCAACGTCCGCATCAACATGGGGCTCGTGGACTGCCGCACCGTGGGCAGCCTGCTCAACATGGTCCGCTCCGGCCGGCTGGACGCGAAGGCGATGGCCACCCACCGCTTCACCATGTCCCAGATGGAGGAGGCCTACGAGCTGTTCGGCAACGCCGCGCAGCACCGGGCGGTGAAGGTGGTCATCACGGCGGACTGAGCCGCCGGCCCGGCGCTTGCTAGCGTGTGGCCGTGCGGACCGACAGACTCCAGAGCCCCCGGCAGCGCAGGACCATCGACCGGCTGGCCCGGTGGCTCGTCCGAGCCCACGGGACCGAGCCCGGATGGGACGCGCTCGTGCTGGACGTCCTGAGCGTGGGCCGGGACCTGCGCCTGCAGGTGCGGGAGGTCCGCGGCGACCGCACGACCCGCCGGCCCGTGGACGCCGAGGGCCTGCGCAGCACCCCTCGCCGGCTGGCCCGGGCCCTCCAGGAGGACTACGCCGACCTCGTGGACGGGTCGTGGCTGTCCGCCACGCTGATCGTCACCGTGGCCGGGCGGCGCTGGCAGCACCCCGGGGTGGAGCTCGTGCTCAACTACGACGACGACCCCGCCCTCCCGGCGCACGCCCCGCACCCGGTCGCCGCGGAGGACTGGCGCCGGCACCTCGGGCGCTACCGGAGGATGGACCGCAGGATCCCGGCCTGGCTGCGCGAGCGCCTGACCGCGGCCGGCCTCGACGTCCCGGAGCGCTGAACGGGCGCTGTTCGCCCTGGGGGGAATGACCCCTTCCGGGGCGCCCTGCCTGTTCCCTCAGCATGCTGAGGGGTCTACGCTGGTAGCACCTGTTCACCGACCGGAGGGAGAGCCCATGGGACTCGGAGACAAGATCAGCAACGCCGCGGAGAAGGCGGGCGGCACCGCGAAGGAAAAGGTCGGCGACGCCACCGACAACCGCGACCTCCAGGCCGAGGGCCAGGCGGACAAGCTGTCCGGCAGCGCCAAGCAGGCCGGCGAGAACGTCAAGGACGCGGGCAAGAACTTCAAGGACGGAATGTAGCAGCACGGTTCAGCCGTCGAACCACCCGGAGGGCCCCGGTGTCGCAGTCGACACCGGGGCCCTTCGCCGTGCTCCGCCTCCCCCGCCGCCGCGAGGGGCCGCGTTCCGTCTCCTGCCACCGCGAGGGGTCGCGTTCCGTCGGATTGCGCCGCTCGTACCGGCAGATGCCGACCCGCCGGCACGAGGGGGTCGCGGATCGCGCCTCGTCACGCGACGGCGCACTGCCTCCCGGTTGCGATGGCACATCCTGGGTAGCCTGGGGCCATGCCGCAGACCTTCCCGGAGTCCCCGGAGTTCCCGCCCGGTTTCGAGGCGGAGCAGTGCGTCTGGGAGGCGCTGCGGGCCCAGCTCCCCGAGGACGCGGTGCTGATCTCGGGGCAGCGCATCACCGGGGACGAGGTCGAGGCGGAACTGGATCTTCTGGTGCTGTGGCCGGGTGTGGGCAACGCGGTGATCGAGGTGAAGGGCGGGGAGGTCTCGGTCCGGAACGGGCAGTGGCACCAGTCCGGCCGGGGTGGGGCGCACCGGCTGAAGCGGTCGCCGCTGGAGCAGGCCCGGTCCGGGATGCACGCCCTCCTGGACTACCTGGCGCCGCGGCTGTCCCGTGGGGGCGGGCGGACCACGTTCTTCGCTGCTCTGCCCTACACGCGCCTGCCCGGGGACTGGGACGTCCCCGACGCCCCGCGGGACCGGTTGTTCGACCGCACCGACCTGGACGGCATCGCCGGACGGCTGAACCAGGTGCTGCGCCGCAGCACGCAGGCCTACCGCCCACCGGATGCGATCACCGTGGAGCTGATCGTCAAGAACCTGCGCCGCACCCACCTGTCCCTGTGCAACGTGCAGGACCTCGCCCGGGAGCTCGAGGACTCCGGCAACCAGCTCACCCGGGAGCAGGAGCGCACCCTGTCCCTGCTGCGGTGGCAGCACCGCGCGCAGATCACCGGAGGCGCCGGTTCCGGCAAGACCCACCTGGCCATGCTCAAGGCCCGCCGGCTGACCCGCGACGGGCACCGCACGGCGCTCGTGTGCTACTCCCGGGGACTCGCACGGTACTTCGAGCTGATGTCCCGGGCGTGGCCGGAGGAGGAGCGCCCGGCGTACATCGGGCTGTTCCACCGGCTGCCCGTCGAATGGGGCGCGGAGCCCGGCGAGGACGACGACCCCGACTACTGGGAGCACCGGCTCCCCCAGCGGCTGCGGGAGCTGGCCGCCGCCCGTCCGGACGGGGACCGGTTCGACGCGATCGTCGTGGACGAGGGACAGGACTTCGGGGAGCTGTGGTGGGAGGCGCTGGTCCAGTGCCTCGAGGACCCGGACCGGGGCGTGCTGTTCGTGTTCACCGACGAGCACCAGCGCATCTTCGACCGGGACGGGCACGCCCCCATCGACCTCAACCCGTTCCCGCTGGACGACAACCTGCGCAACACGGCCACCATCGCCCGGGCCTTCGCCCCGCTGGCCCGGGAGCCGCAGCGGTGCCGGAACGGGGAGGGCCCGGCGGTGCGGTTCGTCGACGTCGAGCCGGGGGCGGTCCTGGAGCTTGCCGACGACGCCGTGGTCGCCCTCCAGGACGAGGGGTGGGACCCGGGCCGCATCGCGCTGCTGACCACCGGCAGGCGCCACCCGGTGCAGCGGGAGATCGTGGACACGGAGGGCTTCGGAGCCTACTGGGACGGGCACTTCGCGGAGGAGGACGTCTTCTACGGGCACGTCCTGGGCTTCAAGGGCCTCGAACGCTCGGCCGTGGTCCTGGCGGTCAACGGCTTCCAGGACATGGCCCGGGCCCAGCACATGGTCTACGTGGGCATGTCCCGCGCGAGGTCGCTGCTCGTCGTCGTCGGCCCCCGCGAGGTCGTGGAGGAGGCCGCCGGCCCGCGCCTGATGGCCGCGCTCGACGCGGGTGAGGCATGGCGCCCGCCCGCGGGCTGACCCGCAGCCGCCCCTGCCGGCGGGCCGGTCAGGTGAGCTCGCTGATCAGCCGCGCCAGGATGTCGTTCATCGCCAGCAGCCCGATGAGCTCGTTGCCCTGGACCACCACCAGGCGGTTGAGCCGGAAACGGGTCATCAGCGCCGCGGCCTGGTTCACGGACAGGTCCTCGCCGACCGTGACCACCGGCTTGACCGCGGCGTCGTAGACGTTGAGGAGGTCCACGTCCCCCTCCTCCGCCACGATGGCCTGCAGCAGCTCGCTGTAGCTGAGCAGCCCGTAGCCGTCGTGGGGGTGCTGCGGCTCCACCACCAGGCTCTTGACCTGGCGGGTGCTCATGGTCGACAGCGCCTCCCGCAGGGTGCTGTAGGGGGAGATGGTGATGACGTCGCGCACCATGACGTCCTTGACGGTCAGCACGGGGTTCCTCCTGGGAATCTCGGACGGTGGGAATCTCGGACGGAGCTCGATCGGGGTTCGAACGGGCGTCGGGTCAGGCGCCCTCGCGGCGCATGTGCTCCTCGAACCGGGCGACCTGCTGCATGTCGATGCCCGTGAGGTGGTCGATGGGGATGCTGAAGGCGATGCCGCGGGAGCCGCCGCCGCCGTCGACGAGCAGGTCGTGCATCACCTTGAGGATGGGCGTGGCCAGGTGCGTGCCCACGACCATCAGGAGCACGGTCTGGGCGCCCTCGAAGGTCAGGCCGAAGAAGGTGCGCTTGGTCTCACCCCCGATGCCCTTGCCCGGAAGGATGGTCACCCCCGTGGCCCCGGCGCGCTGGGCCTGCTCGATGACGGTGTCCTCGAGCTCGTCGGGGGCGATGACCACCACGGCGGTGAACTTCATGTCGGCTCCTTCTGCAGGCGGGGGACCCTCTCCAGGATCATGGCGTACCCGAGCACCGAGATGATCGGGAAGATGGACGCGAAGGCGATCAGGCCGAAGCCGTCGATCAGCACGTCCCGGCCCTCGATCGCGCCCGCGAGCCCGATGCCGAGGGCGGTCACGAGGGGCACGGTGACCTCCGAGGTGGTGACGCCGCCGAGGTCGAAGGCGAGGGCCACGATGTGCTTCGGTGCCAGCAGGACCAGGACGATGACCACGGCGTAGGCGGCCATGATCACGTAGTGCAGCGGTGCTCCCACGAGGATGCGGTACACGCCCAGGGTGATGCCGACCGCCACGCCGACGGCCACGACGAGCCGGATGGCGGAACCGCTGATCCGGCCCGGCGAGGCCGCCTCGGCCTGCTGGCCGATGGCCACCAGGGCCGGCTCGGCCATGGTCGTGGCGAAGCCGATGAGCAGGGCGAAGAGCAGGATGAGGGCGGGCGCCCCGCGCTCGATCAGCTGCTCCGCCATGATCGTCCCGATGGGGAAGAGCCCCATCTTGAGGCCGACGACGAACGCGTACAGCCCCACGAGGACCATCACGAAGCCCACGGCGACCCGCAGCGGGTGGGCCACGCCGCGCCGCAGCACCACGTACTGGAAGAACAGGACCACGAGCACCATGGGCAGCACGTCCCGGACCATCTCCGCGAGCCCCAGCACGTGCTCCAGGGCCCAGTGCACCGGGGCGCCCCCGGACCCGGCGGCGCCGACGGCCGCGACGTCGCCGAACGTGTAGACCCAGATCCCGTACAGCTGCACGCCGATCATCGGCACCATGACGCACAGGGCCACGAGGCCGAAGCCGTCCGAGAGCGCGCTGCGGCCCCGGATCGAGTTGGCGAGACCGATCCCGATGGCCGCGATCAGGGGCACGGTGACGATGTTCGTGGTGACGCCGCCGGAGTCGTAGGCGAGGCCCACGATCTCCGGCGGGGCGACGTACGTGGCGACGAGGACGAGCACGTAGCCGGGCAGCAGCAGCCTCTGCACCGCCCAGCCCCGCAGGATGCGCAGGATGCCGAGGACGAGCACCGCGCCCACGGACACGGCAATGACGAGGCGCAGCACGAGGGCGCTGATCCGTCCCTCGCTGACGAGCTCGGCCTGCTCGGCCACGGCGATCAGTGCGGGCTCGGCGACCACGGCGGCGAAGCCGATGGCGAAGCCGAACGGGAGCAGCAGCCCCAGGGCGCCGCGGCGGGCGAACTGGTTGGCCAGGTTCTTGCCGACCGGGAACACGCTGAGGTCGAGGCCCTGCAGGAACAGGGCGATGCCGATGCCCACGACCAGCAGCCCGGCGACGAGCCGCAGGGGCTGCTCCGGGACCTCCCGGAACACGGCCAGCTGGAACACCACGACCACCACCACGATGGGCAGCAGACTCCGCAGGGCCTTCAGGAACTCCCGGGAGAAGTGCATGAGGTGCTCCATGGGCGCTGCCGGACCTCCTCCGGGGGAGCCGCGGGCGGGGTGTCTCCCGCCAGTCTGTCGCGGCCGGCCCGGGGCCGTCTACCGGGTGCTGTCCGCGGCGTCGTCGCCGGACTCGACGCCGGCGAGCTCCTCCTGGGAGCCGTGCCCGGTGCGCGCCCGGGTGCGGGCGTCGACGGCCAGCAGAGCGAGGACGACGACGCAGCCGGCCGCCGCCGCGAGCAGCTGCACCCACCAGTCCCCCTCGGGGGAGAGCAGCGTGCGGTCCTCGAGCTGCCAGGGCCACAGCGTGCGCAGGGCGCCGAGCATGAGCCCGGTGAGCGCCAGCATGGTGACGCGGTGGTGGTGGTCGAGGAGCCACTGCAGGCCCTTGACGATGACCACCATGCCCAGGGCCGCCCCGAGGAAGAACAGGGACAGGTAGCCGAGGTCGAGCTCGTCGACGGCCCGCAGCGTCGGCTGGTAGAGCCCGATCGTCAGGAGCAGGAAGGAGCCGGAGAGCCCGGGGAGCAGCAGCGCGGACACCGCGACCATGGCCGCGAGCACGATGAGCAGCGGCGCGGGGGCCACCGTGGTGGGCGGCACGGACACGAGCACGAACGCGAGCACGGCCGCGAGCGCCACGACGGCCGCGTCCCGGGCCCGCAGGGCCCCGCCCGCCAGACGGAGGGGCACCCCGATGGAGGCCAGGACCATGCCGAAGAACAGCGCCCGCATGGTGACGGGGTACTCCTCGACGAGGTGGCTCATGGGCCCGGCCACGGTGAGCAGGGCCGCGACCATGCCGATCACCACGGGCACCACGATCCGCCAGTGCACCCGGGCCAGGTGATGCCGCACCCCGGCGGCGCGGTCGGGCCCGAGCAGCGCCCGCCTGCCGGCGGAGACCACGTGCCCGGCGGAGTTGATGAGCTCGTCGTAGATGCCGACCACGAGGGCCACGGTGCCGCCGCTGACCCCGGGGACGGTCTCGACCACGCCGATGAGCGCGCCGCGCACCACGTTGCCCGGGATGCTGCGGCGGACCTCCCCGCCGGGAGTGGTCGTGGCGGTGGTCGTGGCGGTGGTCGTGGTGGCCGGCGGTGTCGAGGGACGGTCCGGGGGCGACGAGGGCGTCACAGGTGCTCCTGGGCAGGGGAAGAGGGGACGCCTGCCAGGGTACCGGGGCGGGCGCCCGCCCCGGCGGCCCCGGGTGTGCCGCCGGACACGCGTGCGTAGACTGGCCCGACCGCACGAGCCTTCGACCCAGGAGCCCGCCATGAGCCCCAACCACGTCGGTTTCGCCCTGATCCTGCTGGCAGCGCTGTTCCTCGTGGGGAAGTGGTTGCGGGTCCGGGTGCGGTGGATCCAAAAGATCTTCCTGCCCAGCTCCATCATCGCGGGCTTCCTCGCCCTGCTCGCCGGGCCCCAGGTCCTGGGCCGGGTCGGGGAGGCCGCCGGGGTCGGCTGGCTCGCGGACGGGGGCGTGTTCACCCCGGAGATCCTCGAGGTCTGGGCCGCCCTGCCCAGCCTGCTCATCAGCGTGGTCTTCGCGACGCTCTTCCTCGGGGCGTCCATCCCCGGTCCGCGGCGCGTCGCCCGGCTCGCCGGCCCGCAGCTGTCGGTGGGTCTCGCCTTCGGCTCCGGCCAGTACGTCGTCGGCCTGCTGCTGGTGATCGCGGTCCTCGGTCCCCTGTTCGGGATCTCCCCCATGGCCGGGGCCCTCATCGAGATCGGCTTCGAGGGCGGCCACGGCACCGCGGCCGGGATGCGCCCCGTGATGGAGGAGCTCGGCTTCGAGGAGGGCGCGGACCTGGCCCTGGGCATGGCCACGATCGGTCTGGTGGGCGGCATCGTCATCGGGATCGCCGTCATCAACTGGGGTGTGCGCACCGGCCGCACCAAGGTGCTCAAGGGCAACGTGGAGCAGTCCGTCGAGGAGCAGAAGGGCCTCTACCGCCGGGACGAGAACATCCCCGCGGCCATGATGACCTCCCGGCCGGCCTCGATCGAGCCGCTGACCCTGCACGTGGCCGTGGTGGGCATCGCGATCCTCATCGGCTACCTCATCCTCACGGCCCTGCAGTGGGTCGAGCAGGCCCTCTGGGCGGACACCGTGGAGCTGCTCGCGTTCGTGCCCCTGTTCCCGCTCGCCATGCTGGGCGGCGTGGTGGTGCAGCTGGTGATGGACTGGCGGGGCATCGGCCACCTGCTGGACCACCAGATGATGCTGCGCATCCAGGGGCTCGCCCTCGACTTCCTGATCCTCGCCGCGATCGCGACCCTGTCCCTCACCGCGATCGCCGCGAACTGGGAGGTCTTCCTGGTCCTGTCCGTCGCCGGCGTCGTCTTCTGCACCGGCTTCCTGCTCCTCTTCGTGCCCAAGGTCATCCCCGACTACTGGCTCGAGCGCGGCATCGCGGACTTCGGCCAGTCCATGGGCGTCACCGCCACCGGCCTCATCCTGATGCGCATCGCCGACCCGCACGACGAGAGCCCGGCGATGGAGGCCTTCGGCTACAAGCAGCTGTTCTTCGAGCCGTTCTTCGGCGGCGGGCTGATCACCGCCGCCTCGGTGCCGCTGATCTACCAGTTCGGCCCGTGGCCGCTGCTCGTCGTGATGTCGGTGCTGTTCGTGGTGGCGCTGGTCGGCGGCATGTCCTACCGCAAGCGGCTCGTGGCGGCCGGCTCCGCCGACGCCGTGCACGCCCGGCAGGCCTGACGGGCCATGAGCGACGTCCTCGTGGCCACCGGTCACGGGCAGATGCCCGTCCACGTGGCGGTGCCCGACGGCCCGGGGCCCTGGCCCGGGGTGGTGCTCGTGCACGACTTCACCGGGATGAGCCAGGACCTGCGCCACCAGGCGGACTGGCTGGCGGGCGAGGGGTTCCTCGCCGTGGCCCCGGACCTCTTCTACTGGGGCGGCCGGCTCCGCTGCCTGCGCACGATCATGAAGGACATCGGCGCCCGCCGGGGACGCACGTTCGACGACGTCGAGGCGGCGCGGTCCTGGCTCGCCGCGCGCCCCGACTGCACGGGCCGGATCGGGGTCGTCGGCTTCTGCATGGGCGGCGGCTACGCGCTCGCCCTCGCCGTGGAGCACGGGTTCTCGGCCGCGAGCACGAACTACGGCGGGTGCCCCGAGGGCGCCGAGCAGTGGCTCCCGGACGCCTGCCCCATCGTGGGCAGCTACGGCGGGGCGGACACCACTCCCCTGGGCGCCGACGCCGGCCGCCGCCTGGAGGGCATCCTCACCGAGACCGAGGTGGCGCACGACATCAGGATCTACCCCGGGGTGGGTCACGGCTTCATGAACGACCACGACCCCGAGGACCTCTCGCCGATGCTGCGGGTGCTCGGCCGGTTCAGCCGCACGGCCTACGACGACCCGGCCACCCAGGACGCCCGGCGCCGGATCGTCGCGTTCTTCGACCGGCATCTGCGGGAGCCGGCCGATCCGGACGGAGCGCAGGGCTCCGAGGGCTGAGCACCCGGCACGAGGGCGCGCACGACACGGATGACGGTGTGCGACGACGATTTCGTGACGTGTTGTTGTTCACGCGCCCGGCCGGGACGGCCGTCACAGAACGCCGCCCTCGGCACCCTCCGGGCAACCGTTGCAGGTTGCCGACCGGACGGGGGTGTGACGAAGCTCAAGACCCGCGGGCCGTTTGTCAAATCGGGGTCGCTGCGCAGGTCACCGCGGACAGTGCACCATGGAAGCACACACGAACGAAGACTTGATGGGAGGTGGCGGAATGACCGCTGCTGAGAAGTGGATGACCGACCTGAGCCAGATCCAGCCCGGCGACCGGCTCGAGATCTGGGACGAGTTCTACGAGAGCTGCGTCGGCACCGTGGGGCAGGTCTCGCACCCCCTGGGCGTCCTGTGGGTCCTGGAGGCCGGCACCGGCGTCCGCCGGCTGTTCTCCTTCGAGGACTGCCGCCTGCGCCCCGCGCCCCTGGCCCTCGCGGCCTGACCGGACACGGTCCACGACGCCCGATCGGGCCGGTTCGCACCGGCGCCCGGTCGGGCGTCGTCGTGCCCTGGGCCGGCCCGGCCGCGCACGGCAGGATGGACCCATGAGCATCCTCATCGGCCTGGACATCGGCGGCACCACGACCCACGGCCTGCGGGCCGAGGACGGCCGCCCGGTGCAGGAGGTCGTCGGCGGCAGCGCCAACGTGCAGAACGTCAGTCCCGCCCAGGCCTCCCGCGCCCTGGCCGGCGTCCTCGGTGAGCTGGGCGCCTCCGCCGCGGACGTGGTCGTGGCAGGGGCGGGCGGCGTCGACACGCCCGCGGACGCCGAGGCGCTGCGCGCGCTCATCGCCCCGCACACGGGGGCGGCGCGGATCGTCGTCGTGCACGACACCCGGCTGGTCCTGGCCGCCGGCGGGTGCAGCACCGGCATCGCGGTCATCGCCGGCACCGGCTCCGCCGCCTGGGGCGCCGCCCCGGACGGCCGGGAGGCGCGCGCCGGCGGCTGGGGGCACCTGCTGGGCGACGAGGGCAGCGGCTACTGGCTGGGCCGGGAGCTCGTGCGCCGCGCCCTCGCCCGGCTCGACGACGGGCTGCGGCCCGACGCCCTGGACCGGGCGGTGCTGGCGCAATGCGGGATTCCCGAGCCCGGTCAGCTCATCGAGCGCTTCCACAGCGGCGTGGACCGCGGGTTCTGGGCCGGGCTCTCCCGGGTCGCCTTCGAGGCCGCGGCGCACGACGACGACGCCCTGCAGCTGGTGGAGCGCGCGGCCGGGGCGCTGGCCGACCTCGCCGCCACCGTGTCCCGGCGGCTGGAGCTGACCGGCCCGGTGGTGGTGGGCGGTGGCCTGGCACGGCACCAGCCGCTGCTGCGGGACCGGCTGCAGCAGGCCGCCGCGGCCCGCGGTCTCGGGGAGCTGCGGGTGCTCGAGCGCGATCCCGTGCACGGCGCCCTGCGTCTCGGCGAGCGCCGGTGACGGCAGAGCCGCCGGGGAGCCCTACCCTGAACGGGTGACCACCCTCGCTCCCGCCCGCGGCCCCCGGCTGCGCCCGACCCTCTACGTGCTGGCCGCCGTCGTCTCCGTCCAGTTCGGCGGGGCCCTCGCCGCCGTCCTGGTGCCCCTGATCGGGGCGTCCGCCACGGTGACCATGCGGCTGCTCATCAGCGCCGCGATCATGCTGGCCGTCATCCGGCCGCGGCTGCGCGGCCGGAGCCGGGAGGCGTGGCGGTCCGGTCTGTTCTTCGGGGCGGCCCTGGCCGGCATGAACTTCGCGTTCTACCAGTCCCTGGCCACCCTCCCGCTGGGCGTGGCCGTGACCATCGAGTTCCTGGGCCCGCTCGCCCTGTCCGCCGTGCTCTCCCGCCGCGGCCGGGACGTCCTCGCCGTGGCGGCGGCCCTGGGCGGGATCGTGCTCATCTCCCAGGCCCTCACCGTGCCGTGGCCGGAGCTCGACCTCGCCGGCATCGCCTGGGCGGCGCTGGCCGGGGCGGGCTGGGCCGCCTACATCCTGGGCAGCCGGTCCGCGGGCCGGCACTTCGACCAGCTGGACGGTCTCGCCGTGGCCCTGGTCGTGGCGGCGGTCCTGGTCACCCCGGTGGGGGTCCTCACGGCGCACGTCCCCGCCCTGACGTGGGGCGTGCTGGGCGCGGGGGTGGGGATCGCGATGCTCTCCTCCGTGGTCCCCTACTCCCTTGAGCTGCTCGCGCTGCGGGCCATCCCGCCCAAGGTCTTCGGGATCCTGCTGAGCCTGGAGCCCGCGGTCGCGGCCCTCGCCGGGCTGCTGGTGCTCGGGCAGGCGCTCACGGGCCCGCAGCTCGTGGGCATGGGCCTGGTGGTGGCCGCGAGCGCCGTGGTCATGGTCGGCGGGAGCTCCCCCGAGCTCGCCGCGGACGCCGCAGCGGACCCGGCGGCCCGCGAAAACTGATCAGTCCCCTGTTCAATGTCGGACGGCCGTGATGGGATGGAGACCATGGAAGCCAACGAGATCATGGACCGCATCCGCTCCGCCCGGGACCACGCCCTGGAGCAGGAGCGCGAGGAGCGCAGCAACATCGAGAACGCCGACACCGCGGACAAGCAGGGCGCGGCGAGCGTGCGCCTGGCCACCCGGCAGGCCGTGCGGGAGGCCTTCGACGACATCCTCGGCGAGAGCACCGACCCCGGGCAGGACGGCTGAGCGCCCGGACGGCAGCGCGCCCGACCGGCGTGACGAGCGTCCCCGGAGTCCTCCGGTGACCCGCACGGCCGTGGTCGGCGCGGGCATCGTGGGCCTGGCCGCCGCCCACGCCCTGCGGGCGCGCGGCGCCGACGTGACCCTGTACGAGTCCGGGCCGCCCGGCAGCGGGCAGTCCGCCGGGCAGGGCCGGATCTTCCGGCACGCCCACGAGGACCCCCGGCTGGTGGCGCTGGTCGCCCGCAGCCGGGCCCTGTGGCGGGAGTGGGAGGAGGAGTTCGGCGTCGAGCTGGTCTCCCCCGACGGCGCCGTGGCGATCGGGGACGGAGTCGAGGACAAGCTCCGCGCCCTGGAGCCGTTCGAGGACGTCCCCGTGCGGCGTCTGCCGCCCGAGGAGCTGCACGAGCGGCTGCCGCTGCTGGCCGACTGGACCGGCCCGGCGATGCTCGACGTCCGCGGCGGTGCCATCCGCACCCTCGCCGCCGTCGCGGCGCTGTCGCGCCGGCTCGAGGGGTCGATGCTGCGCGAGCACGTGCTCGCGGTCCGGCGCACGGGCACGGGAGCGGTGGAGGTGCGCACCGGAACCACCTGCGAGACCTACGACCACGTGGTGCTGTGCGCCGGCCGGGGCACCGCCCCGCTGGCCCGCGGCGCCGGGCTCGACCTGCCCGTGGAGGTGGGCGCCCACGTCCGCCTCACGTTCGCCCTGGCCCCGGACGGACCGGCCCTTCACGGTTCGGTCCCGGACGGAGCGCCCTCTGGTGTCGCTCGAGGCCTGCCGACCTTCCAGGACGGCAGCGGGGCCTTCGGCGAGACCGGCGTGTACGCCGCGCCTTATCCGGACGGCCGCCACTTCTCGGTGGGCCTCAGCGCCGACACGCCCGCCCACCCGGACGGCGGCCTCGCCGATCCCGCGGCGCTCGCCGCCCTGGCCGACCGGACCGTCTCCTACGTGCGGCGCGCCCTGCCCGGCCTGGACCCGCGCCCGGTGGACCACGTGCACTGCTGGGTCACCCGGCTGCCCTGGGGCGACGACGGCGTGGGGATCTGGTCCGAGGACGGGCTCACCGCCCTCGCCGGGCACAACCTGTTCAAGCAGGCCCCCGCGCTCGGCGAGGCGCTCGCCGGGACCGTGCTGACCGGCACGGTCCCCGGCCACCTCCACCACGGGGAGCGGCTGGGCCGCTCGGCCGGCTGAGCGGACCCGGTAGCGCGTCCGAGCGGGCGCCTAGCCTGGAACGTGCCGGAGGTCACACCAAACCGTGTCCGGGTCCCGGACGCCGTGGCGGACCCCCGGCGGCACCGCTGCACCCGCTTCCCGGAAGGACCCTCGCCATGACCACGCACACCGAACCCTGGCCGGCCGGCACGCCCTGCTGGGTGGACCTGATGGCTTCTGACCTGGGCCGCACCCAGGCCTTCTACCGCGACGTGCTCGGCTGGACCTACTCCGAGTCCCAGCCCGAGTACGGCGGCTACTGCAACGCGCTGCTCGGCGGTCGGGCCGTCGCCGGGCTCTCCCCCACCATGGAGGGCATGGCCGACGCCCCGCACGTCTGGTCGGTCTACCTGGCCACCGAGGACATCTCCGCCCATGCCGCCCGGGCGGTCGAGGCCGGGGCCACCCCGGTGTTCGAGCCCATGGAGGTCGGGGCCTTCGGCTCCATGGGGATGTGGGTCGACCGCACCGGGGCGGGCTTCGGCATGTGGCAGGCCCACGAGCACACCGGCTTCGAGGCGTACGGGGAGCCCGGCGCGGTGGTCTGGTGCGATCTCATGACCGGTGATCCCGCCGCCGCCCAGGGCTTCTACGCCGCGGTCTTCGGCTACGCCTACCAGGACATCGGCGACGACCGGATGCCCTACGCCCTGTTCACCGTTCCCGGCGGGCAGATGCCCGCCGGCGGCATCGGCGGTCTCGACCCCGCGGCCGGTGACGCCCGGCCCGGCTGGTCGGTCGCGTTCCAGGTCGAGGACGTCGACGCCGCCGTGCGCCGCGTGCGCGAGGCCGGGGGGTCGGTCGTCCAGGAGCCCTCCGACTTCGAGTACGGGCGGATGGCAGCCGTCGCGGGACCCGACCAGGAGGTCTTCGTGCTGATGACCCCGAAGGAGGAGATGTAGCTCCCCTGCCGGGGCGCCTCAGCCCCGGTCGAGGCGTCCCAGCGCCGCGGCAACCGGGCGGGCGCCGGCCAGACCGGGCAGCGCGGCGAGGTCCTCGTCGACCGCCAGCAGGTCGGCACGGGCGGCCGGGTCCGCGAACAGCCGGCTGACCCACGCCCGGTGCGGACCGGGGTCGCCGTAGCGGGTGCCGGGCCACCGCCACCGGGCCACCCCGGAGCGGGCGAGCCGACGCGCGCTCGCGCTGCGGTCCAGTCGCGCTCCGGCCTCCTCGGCGAAGAACGCCAGGTGCCGCTCCTTCAGTCCCACGATCTTCCGGGCCGTACCGGCCAGCCGGGGCTCGACTGCCCCCAGCCGCCGGTAGACCGCGGCGAGCACGGCGGTGTCGAGTCCTCCGGTGACCATCTGGGCGCCGGTGGTCTCGGCGCCCAGCAGATTGCTGGAGACCGCGCCGAGCGCGGGCCGGGCCCGTTCGTCCCAGGTCCGCCGGGCCCGGCCGAGGGGCGTGTCGGCGGGCTCCCGGGCCGTGCGGCCGTTGGCAGCCAGGACAGCTCCCAGGGTCTCGGCGAGCCAGTGCTGCTCGTAGGCCCACGCGGTGAGGAAGGCCGTCACCCGGGCCTCGGCGTGGGTGGGGGTGACCAGCAGGTCCCGCAGCCGGTCCAGCAGGCCGCGCTCGACGCACCACAGGTGCGCCAGCACCTCCAGGGTCCCGGGGTCGAGGTCGTTCAGGGCCTGGAGGTCGAGGTCGGCCGGGCGCAGCGCGTGCGGGTCGCGCGCGTAGGCGCGCACGTCGAACCCGGGTGCGCGCACGTCGGACCGGGGGCCGCCCACCGCGGAGATGCTGCTCGCGCTCACGCGGCCACGCCCCGGGCGTCCAGGGCGTCGGCCACCACCGTCAGTCCCTCCATGCCGGGCAGCTTCGCGATCTGGCGGTCGATGGCCTCGACCTCCCGGCGGCCCTCGGCCCCGGCGAAGAGGTGGCCCATGACGTGGGTGACCTCCTCCTCGGGCGAGACCCCGGAGCCGACCGGCTGCCAGGCGGTGCGCAGGGCCAGGCGGGCGAGCTTCTGCGCCTTCGGGTTGTCCTGCAGCCGGGCCCGGGCCTGGGTGGTGTAGAACGCGATGTGCTTGGTCTCCTGCGCGGCGATGCGCCGTAGCAGCGGGGCGAGCACGGGGTGGTCCTCGAGCGCGGCCAGGCGCCGGTAGGCGGCGGCCGCGGAGCGTTCGTTCACCGCGCCCCAGAGCATGTGCACGGCGACGAAGTCGGTGCCCACGATGTTGGACAGCAGCGACTGCTTCACCGGGTTGATGCGGTCGCGCCAGCCGAGCTTGACCCGCTTGGCCTTGAGCTCGTCGAAGGCCACGGTGATCCCGTGCAGGGACAGCACGTGGGCGAGGGCTTCCCCGTGCCAGAACTCCTCCCGGTTCCACATGGTCATGAAGGTGCTGACCTCGGGGTCCTTGCGGGAGGGGCTGACGAGCATGTCCCGCAGGTAGCAGACGGTGTGGAACTCGACGTCGCACATGTACCGCAGCGTGCGCAGCGTCTCCGGGGGCAGGGGGTCCTCGCGCAGGGCCTCGAGCCCCAGGTCCTCCCAGTGCAGACTGGTGGACTCCTCGGCGAACCGGTCGATGTCGAAGGCCATGACGCCTCTTTCTCCTCCTCGATGGGGTGCTCTCGTGAGGATGTTCGGCGCCGGGGCGGCATCGGATGGGTGGGTCCCTCCACGGCGTGGACCTCGAGGTCCGGGTCGGGGAGGCGCCCTGGATGGAGCGGATCTCCCCCTTCCACTGGTACATCGGCGCCGAACCGCCGGCCGCCGGCGTCGACTGGTCCGGTCTGGGGCTGCTGGCCGCGCCGGCGGTCCTGGCGGCGGCAGGGGGCGCCGCTGCCTTCGAGCGGCGCGACCTCATGGTCTGATCCACGGGCCTGTCCTGGCACGTCACCGGGCGTCCGGACGGGCACGACGTCCCGCGGCCCCGCGCGCAGAGACGTTCCCACCGTCAGGCCAGGGGAACCCGTGCCCGGACGTCGCCCAGCCCGCGGGCGAGCACGAGCTCCCCGCCCCCGGCCAGGGGTGCCCAGGTGCCGGCGGCGTCGTCCCAGCGGCGGAGCAGCCTGTCGTCGCAGCGCACCCTGACGGCGGCCGTGGCCCTGCTGGGGACGTCCACCCCCTGGTAGCCGATCAAGCGGATCGGCTGGTCGTCCTCGGCCGGGTCCAGGTAGACCTGCACGGTCTCCCGCGACGCCCGGGACGAGGTGTTCGTGAGCTCGACGTCCACCACCGGTCCGCCCTCGCCCGCCCGGGCCCGCACGGTCCCGTACTCCCAGGTGCCGTAGCCCAGGCCGTGCCCGAACCAGAACAGCGGGGCGGGGGCGTGCCCGGCGTGGTAGCCGCGGTGGCCGATGAACGTGCCGTCGTCGTAGCTCAGTGCCCGGTCGCCGTCCGGGACCACGCCCCACGCCGGGGCCGCCCCGTCCGCGGCGGGCCAGGAGGTGACCAGTCGCCCGGTGGGCTCGAGTACGCCGGTCAGGGCGGCGGCCACGGCGTGTCCTCCCTCCTGACCCGGCAGCCCGGCCACCAGCACCGCGTCCACCTGGTCCAGCCAGGGCATGAGCACGGGGGTGGCGGCGTTGACGACGACCACGGTCCGCTCGGCGGCGGCGGCCACGCGTCGGACGAGCTCGTCCTGGCGCCCGGGCAGGACGAGGGTCGTCTTGTCGGCGGCCTCGGTCTCCTGCTCCTCGGTCAGGCCGACGACGACGACGGCGGTGCCGGCGGCGGCCGCCGCGGCCTCGGCGGCGGCGAGCAGGTCGTCGTCGGGGCGCGGGGCCGGGGCTGCCACCAGGGCCGTCTTGCCCGCCGTGGTCATCTGCAGCAGGTGGCTCTCCTCGGCCAGCCCCAGACCCGGATCGCCCAGGAGCACCTCCCGCCAGTCGACCGGGGCCGGCGCCACGGTGGCCGTGAGGGTGGCCGCAGCCGGCAGCTCCACGGTCTCGGCGAAGGCCGGTGGGCGCAGCATCGCCTCGCCCGGGTCCTGCCCCTCGAGGCGCAGCTCGGCCGACAGCTCCTGCCCCTCCGCCACCAGGTCCCAGCGCCCGGCGCCGACGGCGCCCAGCCGCACCGGTCCCGCGTCGTTGGCCAGGATGGTGGTGAGCACCGCGGTGGCCGGGACCTCGCCGAGGTCGTCGTGCCCGTCGAGCGAGATCGCCGGGGAGTCGGAGTGGTACCGGGTGAGCTCGGTGCCGTCGGCGCCGAGCAGCACCACCTGCATCCCCGGGGTTCCGGTGGCCGGATCCGTGAGGAAGGCGGGGTCCGCGGGGACCGGGCGGGTCCGCACGGCCGGTCCGTCGGCCACGCGCACGCGGTCCCCGAGCAGCGCGGCCAGCCCCTCGGCGATCGTGGACAGGTAGGGCGGGTTCACGACCGCCGAGCCCCCGCCCATGTCCACGGTGTCGATAGCGTGCCGTCCGATCAGCGCCACGTCCTGGCCGGCATCCCCTTCCACGGCCAGGGGCAGGACGCCGTCGTTCGCCACGACCGTCATGCCCCGGACGGCGATCCGGCGCAGCTGTTCCTTCCGCTGCGGGGAGTCCACCGCGGGCAGGTCCTGGGCCCACGGGCGGGACTGCCGCCCCGGCGGGGTGAGCCCGCCGACCCGCTCGGCCAGGTGCAGCAGCCGCAGCACGTGGTCGTCGATCGTCTCCTCGGCGACCTCACCGGTCCGGACCGCGGTCACGAGGCGCTCGCCCCAGGGCCCGCCGGGGCCGGGCATGACGAGGTCCAGGCCGCCGCTGGCGGAGGCCGCGGTGCGCTTGGTGGCGAACCAGTCGCTCATGATCAGCCCGTCCCAGGCCCACTCGCCCTTGACGATCCCGTTCTGGACGTGGTCGTGCTCCGTGGCCGCCACCCCGTTGACATCGTTGTAGGCGGCCATCATCGACCAGGCGCCCGCGTCCTGGACCGCCATCTCGAAGGGCAGCAGGTACAGCTCGCGCAGTGCGGTCTCCGGGACCCGGGAGTCCATGAAGTTGCGCAGCGTCTCGGACTCGTTGGCCACCAGGTGCTTCAGGCAGGCGGCGGTCCCGCGCTCCTGCATGCCGCGCACGTAGGCGGCCGCCGTGCGCCCGGTGAGGTACGGGTCCTCGGAGTAGGCCTCGAACAGCCGCCCGCCCAGCGGGGTCCGGTGCAGGTTGATCGTGGGACCGAGGACCACGTGGATGTGCTGGCGCTGGGCCTCCTCGGCCAGCATCCGCCCCACCTCCTCGGCGATCCCGTCATCGAAGGCCCCGGCGATCAGGGTCGCGCTGGGGAACAGGGCCACGGCGTCCCCACCGACGAAGGTCAGCCCTCGGACGCCGGTGGGACCGTCCGAGAAGGCCAGGGCCGCCAGGCCGATCCTCTCGTTGCCGGGCAGGGTGAAGGCGGTCTCGCCGGTGAGCAGGTGGACCTTCTCCGCCAGGGAGAGCCGGTCGACGAGCTCCGTGAGGCGGGCGGCCCGGCCGGAGGTCCGGGTGGCGTCGGTCATGGCGGTGTCGCTTTCTCCCGGGGCGTGCTCCTCACCGTGCCACAGATCACTCACGACCGGCGGGCGGGGCTGAGCACCCGCGGCTCGTAGCGGACGGGTTCGAACGTCCGGGTCACGAGCTCCCGCAGGGCCTCCAGGGTGCCGGAGAGGACGCCGGCGGCCCGCAGCTGGACCAGGACGTTGCCGATCGCGGTGGCCTCCACGGGGCCGGCGTGCACGGTGCGGCCGGTGCGGTCGGCGGTGAGCTGGCACAGCAGGGCGTTCTGCGAGCCGCCGCCCACCACGTGCACGGTGCGGATGCTCCGCCCGGACAGCCGCTCGGCCTGCTCGATCGTGGTGGCGTAGGCCGCGGCCAGGGACTCCAGGATCGAGCGCACCACCTCGGCGCGGCCGCGCGGGGGCTCGACGTCGTGCTCCCGGCACCAGGCGGTGATGCGTGCGGGCATGTCGCCGGGGGGCGTGAAGCGGTCGTCGGTGGCGTCGAAGACGGCCACGGGGCGGGTCACGGCGGCGGCCTCGGCGAGCAGGGCCGCGAGGTCGCTGCTGCGCTGGGCGTCGGTGGCGCCGGGCCCGTCCCAGGTGCGCATGGACTCGGTGAGCAGCCACAGCCCCGAGACGTTCTTCAGGTAGCGGACCCGCCCGTCCACCCCGCCCTCGTTGGTGAAGTTCGCCGCCCGGCTCTCCTCGCCGAGCACCGGGGCGTCCAGCTCGATGCCGACCAGCGACCAGGTCCCGGAGGAGATGAAGGCCGCGTCCTCGGCGGTGCTCGGCACGGCGGCCACGGCGGAGGCGGTGTCGTGGGAGCCGACGGCGGTGACCGGCAGACCCGGGCCGGCGCCGAGCTCGGCCGCCACCGCCGGCAGCAGCGCACCGATCGTGGTGCCGGGGGCGACGACGGGGGCGAGCAGCTCCCGGGCGAACCCGAGCTCGTCCAGCAGCCCGGTGTCCCACTGCCCGGTGCGGGCGTCGAGCAGACCGGTGGTGGAGGCGTTGGTGGCCTCGGCGACCTGTTCCCCTGTCAGCCAGTACCCGATCAGGTCGGGGATCAGCAGCGCCCGGTCGGCCACGGCCAGGTCCCCGGCGAGCCGGTCGGCGGCGAGCTGGAAGACCGTGTTGAACGGCAGGTGCTGCAGCCCGTTGCGCCGGTACAGCTCCTCCCGCCCCACCCGGGCGTGCACCGCCGCCACCCCGGCGGCGGTGCGCTCGTCCCGGTAGTGGTAGGGCACCCCGAGCATCCGTCCGTGGCGCAGCAGCGCGTAGTCCACCGCCCAGGAGTCGACGCCGACGGAGGCGACGTCGTCCTCCTGGCGGAGGGCCTGGGCCAGCCCGGCGGTCACGGACCGGTGGAGCTCGGTGATGTTCCAGTGCAGCCCGGCCCGGTCCCCCTCGTGCAGGCGCACGGGCTGGTTGGGGAAGCGGGCCACGTGGCGCATCCGGAGCCGCCCGTCCACGAGGCCGCCGAGGATCACGCGCCCGCTGGTGGCCCCGAGGTCGACGGCGGCGACCGCCGCGGTGGTGCGCACCGGGCTCACCGGAGGAAGGCGGCGGCCACGCCGGCGTCGACGGGCACGTGCAGGCCGGTGGTGTGGGAGAAGTCGGCGGTGCACAGGGCGAACACCGCGTTGGCGACGTTCTCGGGCAGGACTTCCCGCTTGAGCAGGGTGCGCTGGGCGTAGTACGCGCCCAGCTCCTCCTCCGGCACGCCGTAGACCGCGGCGCGCTTGGCGCCCCAGCCGCCGGCGAAGATCCCGGAGCCGCGCACCACGCCGTCCGGGTTGATGCCGTTGACCTTGATCCCGTGCTCGCCCAGCTCGGCGGCGAGCAGCCGGACCTGGTGGGCCTGGTCGGCCTTGGTGGCGGAGTAGGCGATGTTGTTGGGCCCGGCGAAGATCGAGTTCTTCGAGGAGATGTAGACGATGTCCCCGCCCAGCCCCTGGGCGATGAGCACGCGGGCGGCGTTCTTGGAGACCAGGAAGGAGCCCTTGGCCATCACGTCGTGCTGCAGGTCCCAGTCGGCCTCGGTGGTCTCCAGCAGCGGCTTGGACAGCGACAGGCCGGCGTTGTTGACCACCAGGTCCAGCCCGCCGAAGGCCAGCACGGCCGCCTCGATCGCGGCCTGCACGGCGGCCTCGTCCGAGACGTCGACGGCGACGCCGACGGCCACGTCGGTCCCGCCGAGCTCCGCGGCCGCGGCGCGGGCCTTCTCGGCGTCCAGGTCGGCGATGACCACGCAGGCGCCCTCGGCGGCCAGGCGGGTGGCGATGGCCCTGCCGATGCCCGAGGCCGCCCCGGTGACCAGGGCGATCCGGGTGGCCAGCGGCTGGGGCGCGGGCATGCGCCGGAGCTTGGCCTCCTCCAGGGCCCAGTACTCGATGCGGAACTTCTCGGCCTCGTCGATCGGGGCGTAGGCGGAGATGCCCTCGGCCCCGCGCATGACGTTGATCGCGTTGAGGTAGAACTCCCCGGCCACCCGGGCGGTCTGCTTGTCCTTGCCGAAGGAGAACATGCCCACCCCGGGGACGAGCACGATCGCCGGGTCCGCCCCGCGGATCGCGGGCGAGTCCGGGCCGGCGTGACGGTCGTAGTAGTCCTGGTAGTCCGCGCGGTAGGCCTCGTGCAGCTCCTTCAGCCGTACGACGCAGTCCTCGACCGGGGCGCCGGCGGGCAGGTCCAGGACCAGGGGCTTGACCTTGGTGCGCAGGAAGTGGTCCGGACAGGAGGTGCCCAGTGCGGCCAGGCGCGGGTGCTCGGCGGCAGCGAGGAACTCCAGCACCCGGGCGTCGTCGGTGAAGTGGCCCACCTGCGGACGGTCGTGCGAGGCCAGCCCGCGGATCACCGGGGCCAGGGCCGCCGCCTTGGCCCGACGCTCCGCCTCGGGCAGCGCCCCGTAGCCGTCCAGGACCGGGCCGAAGGGCTCGGGCCGGCCGTGCTGGTCGATGTACTGCTCGGCGGTGCGGATGATCCACAGCGAGTTCTGCTCGGACTCCTCGCTGGTGGCGCCCCAGGCGGTGATGCCGTGCCCGCCGAGGATGCACCCGATCGCCTCCGGGTTCGCGTCCTTGATCGCCGCGATGTCCAGGCCCAGCTGGAAGCCGGGGCGGCGCCAGGGCACCCACACGACCTTCCCGCCGAAGATCTCGGCGGTGAGCCGCTCCCCGTCGGCGGCGGTGGCGACCGCGATGCCGGAGTCGGGGTGCAGGTGGTCCACGTGCGGGGCGTCGACCAGCCCGTGCATGGCGGTGTCGATGGACGGCGCCGCCCCGCCCGCCCCGTGCAGGCAGTAGTCGAAGGCCGCGACCATCTCGTCCTCGTGCTCGACCCCGCGGTAGACGCCGGTCAGCGCGCGGACCCGGTCCAGCCGCAGCGCGGCGAGGCCCCTCTCGGTGAGGGTGCCGAGGTCACCGCCGGAGCCCTTGACCCACAGCAGCTCGACGCCCTCGCCCGTGACGGGATCGGTCGCGGTGCCCTTGGCGGAGGTGTTCCCGCCGGCGTAGTTGGTGTTCTTCGGGTCCGCGCCGAGCCGGTTGGAGCGGACGATCAGGTCGGCGACGACGGAGTGCGTGGTGGTCTGCATGATCAGGTGTCTCTCTGCGAGGTGGTGTGCAGGGGGTGAGGTCAGGAAGCCCAGGAGGCCTGGGTGCCGCCGACGCGCTCGGCGGCCAGGCGCTGCTGGTGCCCGGAGGCGGCGTAGGCGGCCATCGGGTCCGCCGGAAGGCCGCGGGCCTCGCGCCAGTCCGCCAGGGCCGGGCGGACGTCGGTGTAGAAGGCGTCCATCAGGACCTGGTGGGCGCCGAGCACGTCGCCGGCCTCCTGGGCGGCGGTCAGGGCCACCCGGTCCAGCAGGAGGGCGCGGGCGGTCATCTCCTGGACGTTGAGCACCGAGCGGATCTGGCCGGGGATCTTCTCCTCCACGTTGTGGCACTGGTCGAGCATGAAGGCCACGCCCGAGTCCGGGTCCAGGGCCCCGCCGCGGATGACCTCGACCATGATGCGGAAGAGCTGGAACGGGTCCGCCGCGCCCACGATGAGGTCGTCGTCGGCGTAGTTGCGGGAGTTGAAGTCGAAGGAGCCGAGCTTCCCGAGCCGCAGCAGCTGCATCACGATGAACTCGATGTTGGTCCCGGGGGCGTGGTGGCCGGTGTCCAGGCAGACGAGCGCCCGCTCCCCGAGGGCGGTGACCTGGGCGCAGGCCGTCCCCCAGTCCGGGACGTCGGTGTGGTAGAACGCCGGCTCGAAGAACTTGTACTCCAGCACCAGCCGCTGCTCCGCCCCGACCTGGGCGTAGATCTCGGCCAACGACTCCGCCAGCCGGTCCTGGCGTCCACGCAGGTCCTGCTGGCCGGCGTAGTTGGAGCCGTCGGCCAGCCAGATCTTCAGGTCCCGCGAGCCGGTCCCGGTCATGATCTCCAGGCACCGCAGGTGGTGGTCGACGGCCTTCCGGCGCACTGCGGGGTCCGAGTGGGTGAGGGAGCCGAACTTGTACGCCTCGTCCTGGAAGGTGTTGGAGTTGATCGTGCCCAGCGCCACCCCCTGGTCGGCCGCGTACCGGGCCAGGGCCCCATAGTCGTCCACCTGGTCCCACGGGATGTGCAGGGCGACGCTCGGGGCCAGTCCGGTGAACCGGTGCACCGTGGCGGCGTCGGCGATCTTCTCCTCGACCGTGCGCGGGGTGCCCGGGGTGGAGAAGACCTTGAACCGGGTCCCCGAGTTGCCGAACGCCCACGAGGGCAGCTCGATGGCCTGGGCGGCCAGCTGGGGCGCGATGTCGTCGAATGCAGTCATGGGTTTCACATCTTCCGTGCGGGGATCGGGGACGCGACCGGGACGGCGGCGCGATGGGTTATTGAATCGTTTCATGACGATAAGCGGTGACTCCAGTCACGTCAAGACCTTGCCCAGGCTCCCAGGACCAGGCTTTCCGGGCTCACCGAAGATCCCGCCGGAGGAAACTGTGGCAGGGGTATTGAAACGACTCAAAATGTGACTACGATGGCCCGGTACTGAGAGGCACCTCACATGCCGCGCTCGGCGGGACGCCCGGACCGCCCCGCTGAGCGTCACCGCCTCTCGTCCCCGGCCGGTCGTTCCGACGGCCCCACCACGAAGGAGTCCCGCATGGGCGCCCATCCGTCCGCCGCGACGCTGCAGGAGCTGATCGAGCTGCCCGAGGAGATCACCCGCACCCGCCGGTGCTTCCTCCTCCACGTCCGCCCCGAGAAGCTCGCCGAGTACGTCGAGGTGCACCAGCAGGTCTGGCCCACGATGCTCGCCACCCTCCGGGAGACCGGCTGGCGCAACTACTCCCTGTTCCTGCACCCGGAGGACGGCCTGGTCGTGGGCTGCTTCGAGGCCGACGACGTCGCGTCCGCCCAGGCGCTCATGGACGACCACCCGGTCAACGCGCGCTGGCAGGCCGAGATGGCCCAGTACTTCGTCGAGGGGTCGCACCCCGAACCGCTCCTCCCGTACTTCCACCTGGCCTGAGCCGGGACCACCACCCGCACGGCACCACCGTCACCGTCACCGTCACCGTCACCGTCACCGTCACCGTCACCGTCACCGTCACCGAAGGATCACCCATGACCACCACGAAGCTCGGGGGCTGGAAGGCCACCATCGCGGTCTCCATGTCCAACTACATCGAAGCCGGGTCCATCATCGCGCTGGCCACCAGCCTGAGCCTGTGGCAGGAGTACTTCGGCTTCACGAACCTCGCCGTCGGCCTCGTGGCCGCGCTCAGCGCCAACGCCTTCGGCGCGGCACTCGGCGCGCTGATCGGCGGGCCGCTCGGCGACCGGTACGGGCGCAAGTTCATCTACACCTACGACCTGATCCTGTACATGATCGGCACCGCCTTCGTGATCTTCGCCGTGGCGCCGTGGATGCTGGTGCTCGGCGTGGTCCTGACCGGCATCGCCGTGGGCGCCGGCGTTCCCGTGGCCTGGACCTACATCGCCGAGGAGGCGCCGTCCGAGGCCAGGGCGAAGCACGTGGGCACCGCCCAGTTCGCGTGGTCCCTGGCCCCGGCGCTGGTGTTCCTGTTCGCCACCTTCGTGGTGCCGCTGGGGCTTCTGGGCACCCGCATCGTCTTCGCCCACCTGTTCGTGGTCGCCTTCGTCACCTGGTGGGTCCGCCGGGGCCTCTCCGAGTCCCACACCTGGAAGAAGTCCGACGAGGAGCGGCGCGCCTCGGAGGCCACCGGGATCAAGCGGCGCAACTACCGCGAGCTGCTCACCAACCGCACCAACCTCAAGGCGCTGCTCTTCCTCGTGGGCGTGTACGCGCTGTGGAACCTCGTCGCGGGGCAGATGGGCATCTTCATGCCGCGGGTGTACGAGACCGCCGGTGTCGAGTCGGCCACCCAGCAGAACCTGCTCCAGGTGCTGCTGTGGAGCTTCACGGTGCTGGCCACCTGGTTCGGCTTCATGCGCTACGGCGACCGGGTCGACCGGCGCCTGCTCTACGGCATCGGGGCGCTCCTGGGGATCGCCGCCTGGGTGCTGCTGGTCTTCGCCCACGTCACCATGCCGGTGCTGATCCTCTTCGCCGTGCTCTGGGGCGTGTCCGCCGGCATCGGCGCCCAGGCGTTCTACGCCCTGTGGGCCGCGGAGATGTTCGCGACCCGCTACCGTGCCAGCGCGCAGGGCGTGCTGTTCTTCGTCGCCCGCATCGTCGTGGGCCTGCTCAGCTACTGGTTCCCCACCCTGCTCGCCGAGCACGGCGTGCCCTTCGTGGGCATGATCATGATCGGGGCCCTCCTGGTCGCGCTGCTCGTCGGCGTGATCGGCGCCCCGGACACCCGCGGCAAGAGCCTGGAGCAGATCGAGGAGGACCGCTACGGGACGCCCGCCTCCCGGCCGGCCCAGCCGGTGGGCTGAGCCCGGCGCACCGCAGCGACACCACCGGGCCGCGGCCCCTCGGCGTGCCGGCCGGGGAGCCGCGGCCCGGCGCGTCGAGGGGAATGCGGCCCGCCCGCGCGCCGGGCACGCCCGGCGGCCGGATCGTTAGAATCGAGGACCTGGACAGTTCCGAGGGAAAGTGACGACGTGACCCCTGCGCGACCGGCGGTGAGCATCAAGGAGGTGGCCCGGGAGGCCGGGGTGTCCATCGGCACCGTCTCCAACGTCCTCAACCGCCCCGAGGTGGTCTCCGAGGACCGCCGCCGCCGTGTGCTCCGGGTCATCGAGGACCTGGGCTACGTCCGCAACGACGTCGCGCGCCAGCTCAAGGCCGGCCGCTCGCGCACCGTGGGGCTCGTGGTGCAGGACTCGGCCAACCCGTTCTACAACGAGATCGCCCTGGGCGCGGAGACGGCCGCCGAGCGGCTGGGCCAGGCCGTGATCATCGGCAACGCGGGGCTCTCCCCCGAGCGGGAGAGCCTGTACCTGGACCTGTTCGAGGAGCAGCGGGTCCGGGGCGTGCTCGTCACCCCCCAGACCCCGGAGCGGGCCCGCGTCGACGTCCTGCGCTCCCGCGGCACCCCGGTGGTGCTGGTGGACGAGCACGCGGCTCCCAGCGAGTACTGCTCGCTGGCCGTGGACGACGTCGAGGGCGGCCGCGCGGCCGTGGCGCACCTCCTGGGCACGAGCCGCCGGCGGATCGCCTACGTGGGCGGCCCCGACTCCCTGCACCAGGTCCGCGACCGCCGGGCGGGGGCGCAGCGGGCGGTCGAGGCCGTGCCCGGTGCGTCCCTGGAGTCCTTCAGCACCACCGCCCTGACGGTGCTGGAGGGACGCCGGGTCGGCGAGCAGATCCTCGAGCTCCCCCCGGAGCGACGCCCCGAGGCCGTGTTCGCCGCCAACGACCTGCTGGCGCTCGGGCTGCTGCAGGCCTTCGCGTTCACCCACCGCGTCCGGGTGCCCGAGGACATCGCGCTCATCGGCTACGACGACATCGACTTCGCGACCTCGGCGATCGTCCCGCTCTCCTCGATCCGCCAGCCCGCGCGGCTGATCGGGCGCACGGCCGTGGAGCTGCTGGAGGACGAGATCACCGACCCCGGCCACCACCACCGTCACGTGAGCTTCCAGCCCGAGCTCGTCGTCCGGGACTCCACCCGCCCTACGGCCTGAGCCGTCGAGCGCCCCGCCCGGGGGCCATGGAGCCGCGTGGGCCCAGGAGTCACGCGGGCGCGAGCCGGCGCCGCAGCATCTCGGCTCCGTCTCCCGTCAGCCGGTCCAGCCCGGCGCGGCGGCCCGTGAGCAGGAGCAGCAGCGCGGCGGCCGGTCCCCGGATCTCGGGGCCCTCGCCCGCGGCCCAGGAGGCATCGGTGGCGACGAACCGGAAGCCCTCCAGCGGCAGGTGCCGGAACACCCGCGCCGTGCGCGTGCCCCCGGTGGACCGCACGCGCTCCGCGGCGACGGCCGCGGCCTCCGGGGGCATCTCGAGCTCGAGGCCCAGCGGCACGGCGATGTCCTGGCCGTGCACCAGGATGTCGGTCAGCGTCTCGAGGCTCGTCACACCCACGTTGTGCCGCCGGGAGCCCACCGTGGCGCGGATGCCCGCGACCAGGCGGTCCGCCGGACGGCGGGCGCGGTCACGGGCGGACTCGAGGATGACGTGGTTGAGGCCGCCCGGGTGCCGCAGCGCGGACAGCAGCGCGGCGCCGAGACCCAGCTGCTGCAGCGTCAGGTGGGCGGCGACGTCCCGCACCGTCCATCCCTCGCACAGCGACGGGTGGTCCCACTGCTCCCCGGAGAGCCCGGCGAGCAGGTCCGCCGTGCGCCGGCGCTGAAGGTCGATCACGGCCCAGACGTCGTCGTCGCCCATCGGGCCGGTCGTGCTGTGCTTCCGGACCGTGCTCATGGTCCTGCCTCCTCGCCCGCGGACGGGGCCGCCACCGGGCCCCTCGTGTCCTCCGGGTGACCCGATTATAGTTCGTTCATAAGACTATTTCGAGGGGCGGGCATGACAGGACAGCTCAACATCGGGGTGCTCATGTTCATCGCGCACCGCTCGGCGGAGAACCGCATCGTGGAGGCGGTGCGTCGGGCCGGCTACACGGACCTCACCGTGCCGCAGGCGCGCATCCTGGCGCGGATCGGCCCGGACGGGACCCGCCTGTCCGAGCTGGCCGAGCAGGCGCAGGTGGCCAAGCAGACGGCCACGGTGCTGGTGGACCGGCTCGAGCGCGCGGGCTACGTGGAGCGCACGGTCGACCCTCGCGACGCCCGGGCGCGGCTGGTGCGGATCGCGGGCCGGGGAATCGAGCTCGTGCCGATCGCCCGCGCGGAGGAGGCCCGGATCGAGGCGGAGTGGAGTGCGCACCTGGGCGGACGGAGGATGCGCCAGCTGCGCGAGGCGCTCACAGCACTGCGCGAGATCACCGACCCGCACGCGGGGCCGGAGGAGCAGGGGTGAGGCTCAGGCCTCCTTGGGGATGATGATCCACAGGGCGATGTAGACCAGCTCCCCCACGCCCACCAGGCCGAAGACGATGAAGCCCAGCCGCACGAGGAACTTCGGCAGTCCGAAGCGGGCCGCCAGGGCCGCGCAGACGCCGGCGATGAGCTTGCCGTTGCGGGGGCGGACCAGAGAAGTGTTCATGCCCGGATCCTACCAACGCACCCCGGGACACGCCCGGGGGCGGGACCGTCCGGTCCGGGCGGAGCGGACGGCCCCGGCCGGCGTCAGAGGTCGACGACGCCCTTGTCGCCCTTGATCGTGTCGCCGGTGACCTTGGACTTCACGAGGTTGGCCACCTGGGTGACCTTGCCGCCGCCGGGGGTGTCCCAGTACTCGGCGGAGCGGCCGGTGACCTCGATCAGGATGTTGTTCGGGTTCTCCGGCCCGCCCTCGAGCCAGGAGCCGGTGAAGCTGTCCCACAGCTCCTTGAGCTTGGCCTCGTCGTTGAGCACCAGCGCCGTCCCGGTCAGCGAGACCCAGGCGCCGTCCCCGGCGTAGGCGACGTTCACGGCCGGCCGCTGCTGCAGGTCCTGGACCTGGTCCGAGGTGCGCTCGGCGATGAAGTACACGGTGCCGTCGAAGTCCACGTCCTGCGTGGCCATCGGCTTGGAGATCAGATTCCCGTGCTCGTCCGCGTGGGTGAGCATGGCGATCCGGGTGTCCTTGATGAGCTGGCGCACCTTGGCGGTGCCGTTGTCCTGGTCGGTCATGGGGAGGTCCCTTCTTCGGTGGACTGCTGACGGTGTTCGACTGCTGAACTGCGGTCCGCGGCGCGGAGGGCCAGTCTATGAACCCGGAGCGCGTCGCACGAGGGGTGGGCCGGCGAACGGCCCCGGCCAGGCAGCGGGGAGGACCGCCGCTGCGTCCCTTCCTACCTGCCCTTCGGCGCCTCGGCGGCGGCCGGGACCACCGCGTTGCGCGCGGTGGAGACCGGCAGGTTCACGGGGCACGCCATCTGCCCGGCGAGGCGGTGCACCACGGCGAACGCGCTCAGGGCGAGCGCCAGCACCCCCAGCCACGGCTGGACGGGCGCGAACCACGTCAGGGCCCCGGTGGAGCCGAGTGCCAGCAGCGCGAGCTTGTTGCAGACCGGGCAGCCCACGGCGAACCAGGCGGCGAACGTGCCGACCGCGCCCAGCCGGGCGCTGCGGCGCTCGCCGGACTCGACGGCCCGGGCCACGGTGGCCGCGGCGACGTCGTCGTCCCCGGGAAGCGGGGTGCCGCCGGCCACGGGGGACACGTAGGAGGCCACGAGGACACCGGTGAGCGCCGAGGTGGCGATCCAGACGGGGTAGTTCCACCACACGGGCGGGATCTCGCGGCTGAAGACGCCGTTGGGGATGAGCACGGTGGCGAGCCCCAGGACCAGGGCGGTGGCGAGCCCCGCGAGCACCGCGACGCCCCACTGGCGCGGACCCCACAGTCGGAGGGCCTGGGTGGCGGGGCGGAGGCGCTGCGTCATGGGCGGGGTGCCTTTCGGTGGGACGAGGTGGTGCCCCCACTGTGTCGTGGATCGCGGTCCCGCACCAGCGCGGGGACCAGCCGCACCAGCACCACCATCCCCACCAGCTCGACCAGGGTCTGGGTGACGACGACGAACGGCGTCAGCGCGAGCCGCTCCGGCAGCGCCAGGGCCAGGGGGAGCACTACGAGGGAGTTGCGGGTGACCCCGCCGAAGACCAGGGCCCGGGAGACCGGCACGTCCAGGCGGGCCAGGCGGGCGGCCAGGATCCCGATCGGGACCATGAGCACCAGGAAGCCGGCGTAGAGCGGCACGACCGCCGCGAGGTGGGGCAGCTGCTCCCCCACCCCGCGCACCTGCGAGGCGATCACGGTGAACAGGGTCAGCGCCATGAGGGGCACCATCGCCGCGCCCGTCGCGGACTCCAGCCGCCGGGCCGCGGCGGAGCGGGACGCCGCCCGCTGCACGGCCGCCGCCGCGGCCAGGGGCAGCAGGATCAGGAGCACGAACGCCTCCGCGAAGGGGCCCAGCTCCACCAGGGCCACCGCCTCCGGGCCGGCGAGGAGCAGCAGGTAGGCGGGCAGGAGCAGCATCTGCGCGAGCATCAGCAGCGGGGCGGCCGCCAGCAGCCGGTCGGCGGCGCCCCCGGCGAGGCCGGTGAAGACGATGACGTAGTCCACGCAGGGGGCCAGCAGCACGAGCAGCACGCCCAGCAGCAGGGCCTCGTGCCCGGCGACCGGCCGGGACAGCCCGAGGACCACGACCGGGACGACCAGGAAGTTCACCACCAGCAGCGCCGCGAGGAAGCGGAGATCCGCGAAGGCCCGGCCCAGTGCGGCGAACGGGACGGCCAGGAACGTGGCGAACAGCAGCAGCCCCAGGACCGGGGTGATGGCCGGGGCGAGCGCCGGCGCGCCGGGCACCGTCCAGCCCACGAGGACCGCGGCCGCGATGGTCACCAGGTACACCGCCACCTGGTGGCGCTCGGCCCGTGCGACGGCTGTCGGTGCGTTCACCCGCCCAGCCTAGGGGCAGACCCTCCGGGGGGGGTGCCGGCGGTCGTCGCCGGTCCCCACCCCGATAGCCTGGTGGCATGCAAACGCACACGGCCCGCACGGAGGCCGCCCGGGTCGATGCCCTGCACGCCCTGAAGATCCTGGACACCCCCCGGGAGGAGCGCTACGACCGTGTGGTGCGCATCGCCCAGGACGTCTTCGGGGTGAAGGCCGCGGCCGTGAACCTCATCGACGCCGACCGGCAGTTCACCAAGGCCGAGGCAGGACTGGACGGACTCGTCCACGCCACCCGCGCCGACTCGCTGTGCGCGCGCACGGTCGACCGGGACGCCCCGCTGATCGTCGCCGACGCGATGACCGAGCAGCGCTTCACCGGCAGTTCGTTCGTCACCGGGGACGACCCGGTGCGCTTCTACGCCGGCCACCCGCTGCACGCCCCCGGCGGTGAGCCGGTCGGGTCCCTGTGCCTGGTCGACAGCGTCCCGCGCGAGCTGGACGAGCGGGAGCGGCGCATCCTCGCGGAGATGGCCGGGTGGGTGGAGCGCGAGCTCGCGGCCCAGATGGAGCTGGACCGGGCCGAACAGATCCAGCAGATGCTCATGCCCCGCACCGGGCTGGTCACCCCCGTGGTCGAGGCCGCCGGCCGGTGCCTGCCGGCGCGGTCCATCGGCGGGGACTTCTACGACTGGATGGTCCTGGGCGACGAGGTGCAGGCGATGGTCACCGACGTGATGGGCAAGGGCATCCCCGCCGCCCTGCTGTCCGCCTCCGCGCGCGCCGTGCTGCGCGGGACGTTCCAGTACAACCCCCCTGCGGAGGCCATGAAGCGCGCGGCCGGGGCGCTGACCCCGCTGCTGGAGGAGGCGGGGGCGTTCATCACCGCCTTCATCGCCCGGGTGCACACCGGGACCGGGGAGATGAGCTACATCGACGCCGGCCACGGCCTGGCGCTGATCCTGTCCCCGGACGGCGCCCACCGCCGGCTGATCTCCTCGGGCCCGCCCCTGGGGGTCGTGGTCGGGTGGATCTGGGACGTGCACACCACCACGCTGCTGCCCGGACAGACCCTGCTGGTGGTCTCCGACGGCTACCTGGACTTCTTCGACGACCTCGAGGCGGCCGTCGCGACCGCCGCAGCCCTCAACACGCTGGCCGGCACCGCCGAAGAGCTCGTGATGCTGTGCAGCGACTACGCCGGCACCTCCGGCGCCGATGACGACACGACGATCCTCGCGCTCCGGCGCACCGCCTGAGCACTCACCGGTCGCTGCGCCCGGTCCGAGGGCTCACCCCACGTGCCGGCAGGCGGGCTCGCTCGTGTAGGTGAGGACCACCTCGTCGTCCTCGGGGCGTTCCCGGGAGGAGCGGTGGCTGACGGCGGCCAGCACCGCGGTGATGACCTCCTCGTCGTCCTCGGGGCGTTCCCACTCGGAACTCCCGCGGCCGGGGGGTCGCCCGGCGCTTCCGGCCGGTGCGGCGCCGGGCCGGGTCTGCTCCCGGGGCAGGACCTGGAACCCTCGGACGCCGGTACCGATCGTCTGCGGTGCCGGCCGTGCGGGCGGTGTCGCCCCGGAGTGGATGCTGGTCGTGGTGGTCATCGCGCTTCCCTACTTCGTCGTAGTGGTGTGCTCGGTGGTGTCGTGCCGTGCCCGGTCGGTGTCCGCCCCCGCGGGGCGTGACGCTTCCGGTGGAGTGCCCCGCTTCCCGGACCCCCAGGACCGTCGCGGGGCCCGCGGATCCCGGCTGCCCGATGGAACCGGGCGCGCCGGTGGACGCCGAGGAGTCCGGGAGTCGCAGACGGCGCGCTGGTGGGGGATTCGCCTCTGCCCGCAGGTGGACCTGAGACTAGCGACCCGGACCACGGACCGGAACCGCCCGGCGAAACATGTCGACGCATCGGGGCGCGCGAAGCGCGAGAGCGCGCCGGGGAGCGGCCCTCACGCTGACGTGGAGTCGCCCTTCGTCAGCGTTCGCAGGAGGGGCTGGACGCGGTAGGGGATCTGCTCGCTGAGGGCCAGGGACGTCTCGGCGCGGAGGACTCCCCGGATCCGCAGGATCGAACGCAGGACGGCGTGCAGATCACGGGTCTCCCGCGCCGCCACCCGGCACCAGACGTCCCCGCGCCCCGAGATCTCGTGCACCTCCAGGACGTTGTCGATGCCGCGCAGGGCGGTGACGACGGCGTCGAGCTCCCGGTGGGTGACCTCGAGGGTGAGGAACGCCAGGACGTCGAAGCCCACGGAGGCCAGGTCGACGTCTCGACCGCCGGAGCGCAGCACCTCCCGGCGCTCGAGCCGGCGCATCCGCGAGACCACGGTGTTGCGGGCGACCCCGAGTGCGGCCGCCACCTCCCCGATCTGCGCCCGGGGGTACCGCAGGAGGTGCAGCAGCAGCCCGATGTCGACGGCGTCCAGTGTGGTCACGGTGGTCTCCCTGTCAGTGGTCCGCCTCCAACTTTTGATCAGCGTGATCAGTTCCGCAAGCATCTCAGTGGTGCCGGGCTCAGTCTCCGGCAGACTGCGTGAGCACACTGCGCCGGCCGCCCACGGCACAGCCCGCAATCGCCGATCCCACCGGAAGGCCCGCGATGACCGTGTTCAACGAGCTGACCATGCGCTCCGGCGCCGGCGACGCAGGCCGGGGATGGAACGCGGGATCGCGCTCCCGCCTGGTGCTGACCATGTCCACGACGGCACTGCTGCTGGTGGGCGCCAACCTGGCCACCCCGCTGTACCCCGCGCTGCAGGAGCGCCTGGGGCTCGGCCCCTTCGCGGTGACGGTGGCGTTCTCCTCCTACGTCCTGGCCCTCATCGCCGGGCTCGTCCTCTACGGGCACTGGTCGGACCACATCGGGCGGCGCACTGCCCTGGTGCTGTCGGTCCTCGTGGGACTGGCCGGTGAGATCGTCTTCGCGACCGCCGGGGGTCTCGCCGGTCTCGTAACCGGTCGGGTCCTGCAGGGCGCAGCCGTCGCGATGGTGACCGGCGCCAGCAGCGCGGCGCTCCGGGAGCTCCTGCCCCACCGCCCGGAGTGGGCCGGCCGCTTCACCCTCCTGGCGTCGGCGGGCGGAGTGGCGGCGGGCCCCCTCCTGGGCGGGGCCCTGGGGCAGCTGCCCCACCCGACGACGACTCCCTTCGCCGTCCACTGCACCATGCTGATCGCCGTCCTGGTGCCGCTGTGGACACTGCACGCCCGGCCGGCCATCGCCCCGGCCCCGGGATCGGCGGCCTTCAAGGCCCTGCGGCCGCGCCGTCTCTGCCTGCCGCCCGGGGTCCGCACGCGGTTCCAGCAGGCGGCCGCGGTCGGTTTCCTCAGCTTTGCGCTCTTCGGCTTCAGCCTCTCGCTGGCTCCGGGCTACTTCGCACGAACGCTCGGGGTGAGCTCCCCGGCCGGGATCGGGGCGCTGGCGGCCCTCGTGCTCATCGGGTCCGCCACGGCGCAGCTGGTGGGACGCCCCCGCGTCCGGGCCCTGCCCGGGGCGCTGGTGGGGATGGCCCTGGGCACGGCGCTGATCGGGGTGGCGGGCGCGCTGTCCAGCCTGCCGCTGCTGCTCCTCGGCGCCCTGTTCGCCGGGGCGGCCCAGGGTGTCGCGTTCCGCACGGCGTTCAACGAGCTGTCCGTGGCCGTTCCGGCCGCCGACAACGCCCGGGTGGTCAGCGCGGTCTACGTCGTGACCTATCTGGGCAGTGCCGTGCCGGTCCTGGGCCTCGGGGTCCTGGCCGGCGCGGTGGGCGTCCCCTCCTCCGTCCACTGGTTCGCGGGCACCCTGGCGGGCGCATGCCTGCTGCTGGCGGGAACCGTCCGGCTCCGGGCCCGTCGCGGGCCGCGGCGTGGACAGCAGGCCTGACCGGCCGGGGCACGAGGGACAGCACACGGGAATCGCCGTCAGGCGATGCTCACCGGCGGCGGCCACAGGCGACTCTTTCCCCGGGGGCGCCGAGCAGTCATCATCGGGGGACGACGGAGTCGCCGAGTGCGAAGGAGCACCAGCCATGTCACGGGCCCGCGTCCACAACTTCTCCATCTCCCTCGACGGCTTCGGCACCGGTGAGGGGCTGAGCCAGGACGCCCCCTTCGGGCACGCCGGACAGAGGTTGCACGAATGGATGATCGCCACCCGGTGGTGGGATCCCGGCGGCAGCGGTGGCGTGGACGACGCCTTCGCCCAGCTGCACGGTGTGGGGATCGGCGCCGAGATCATGGGAGCGGGGAAGTTCGGTCCGCCCGGGTGGCACGAGGACCCCGGGTGGGAGGGCTGGTGGGGTCCCAACCCGCCGTTCCACACGCCCGTCTTCGTTCTCACCCATTTCCCGCGCCCTTCGATCGAGATGGAGGGCGGCACCGTGTTCCACTTCATCGACGCCTCGCCCGCAGAGGCGCTCGAGACGGCGCGCACGGCCGCCGACGGCCAGGACGTGCGCATCGGCGGGGGCCCCACCACGGTCCGCGACTTCCTGGCGGCCGGGCTCGTCGACCACCTGCACGTGGTGGTGGTCCCGATCCTGCTGGGCCGCGGCGTGCGCCTGTGGGAGGGACTCGAGGGCCTGGAGGCGGACTACCGGGTCGAGGCCACCTCCTCGCCCCGTGGAGTCACCCACGTGACCTTCACCCGGTCGAGCACCTGAGCCGCCCCGGTCGCGAGTCCGGCGGCTGCCGCATCCGATGCCCCTGACCGGCGGAGGCGTCGCCCACGGCCACCTCGATGACGCACGCTCAGAGGAGGCGGCGCACCAACAGCCGACTCTGATCCGGGTTGCCCACTGACCGCTCTGGAACCAGGTCGCTGTGCCTGCTCCCAGTCCGTGACCGGACGCATCTCGCCCGTCAGCCCTGCACCGCGGCCTGCGCGGAGGCGGTGGCGCTCCGGCAGGCACCCCGGTCCCCCAAAGAGTGGGACGGCGACACCCGGGGTCTGCGGCCTCCACGATGTCGCGGCATGGCATTGTTCACACCAGTGAACTGCCGCGCCGAGGGCGGTGAGAGGCCAGAACTCCGAGGAGTGGAGAGCAGGAAGCCATGTTCTACATCGTCACGGCCATCGTCCTGGCCTTTGTCACCGTGATCTCGATCCTCGGCTGGATGATGTCCCCGAAGGAGACCGTCCGGAAGGACGCGGACGGCGAGCACGTCCACCCCAGCGCCACGAGGAAGGCGGCCGGCCTCACCGCCGTCAGTGCCCTGGTGCTCCTGCTGCTCGTCACGGCCGGGACGGCTCTCGCCCGAGTGGGCGCACGTGAAGTGGGGATCGAGACCAGCCTCGGCAAGTACTCCCGGACCCTGCAGGCGGGATGGCAGATCAAGGCGCCCTGGGCCGAGGTGGAGACCTTCTCCACCCAGTTGCAGCGCTCGGAGATGGACGCCCCGATCGCCTTCGCCGGCGGCGGCTCCGGCACCCAGCACATGACCGTACAGTGGACCATCACGGGAGAACAGGCCCAGGAGCTGTGGTCCCGGTACCGGCAGTTCGAGAACGTCGACGGCATGCTCGTCCAGCCCGCGGCCAGGGAGGCGGTCGCGACCGTCCTGGCGTCCTACACCCCCGCGGAGGCCCGCGCCGAGGGCAAGGTGGAAGAGGTGCGGGAGGCCGTGGAGAAGGCCCTGACCGAACGCCTGTCCCCCTACGGGGTGCAACTGGATTCCGTGGCGCTGCCGCCGGCGGCGCTCGACCAGACCGCCCAGGACGCACTGAACCGGGTCGTGGAGGCCGAGGCGAACGTGGACCGCGCCCAGTCCCGTCTCGAGCAGGCCAGGATCGATGCCGAAGCGGACCGGGAACGCAACAAGAACGTCACGGCGGAGAACCTGGTCCTCGAGTGCCTGACCATCACGAACAACTGGAACGTCGAGGAGAACGGCCCCCTGCCGGCCACCTGGAACTGCTTCGGTGGGGACGCCGCGGACGTCCTCGTGAACACGAACCGGTAGCGCGGTCTCGGCCCGCCCGCACGGACACCGCGACCGTCCGCTCGTTGGCATCAGCACCGACCGTGATCCAGGATGAGGGATGACCACGAACCCACCCCTCCCCCGGACACGCGTCGCCGGCGGGACCATGATGGCGGTCGTCACCACCGGTGTCGGCGGCTACGACCGTCTCGTGCTCTCCCGAGTGCCCATCCCTGAGCCGGGCGAGGGCGAGGTGCTGGTCCGCGTCCTGGCGGCCGGCATGAACAACACCGAGATCAACACCAGGCTCGGCTGGTACTCGTCGTCGGTGACGGCAGGAACGAACGATGTGTCCGAGGACGCCGTCGGAGACGCCTCGACGAGACCGGACGGGGGCTGGAACGCGGCAACCCCGTTCCCGCTGATCCAGGGCGCGGACTGCTGCGGGCGGATCGCGGCCGTCGGCCGTGGGGGCGACGAGTCCGCCCTCGGGGCGCGGGTGCTGGTCCGCGCCTGCATGCGCACCAAGGGTTTCTCCTCGTGGGACACGACCTGGCTGGGCTCCGATCTCGACGGAGCATTTGCGCAGTTCGTCGTCGTCCCGGCGCACGAGGTCTTCCCGGTGGACTGCGACTGGAGCGACGCGGAGCTGGCGACCATCCCGTGCGCCTACGGGACGGCGGAGAACATGGTCCGCCGCGCCGGCGTCACCACGGGGGCACGGGTCCTGGTGACCGGCGCCTCCGGCGGCGTCGGATCGGCCGTGGTGCAGCTGGCCAAGCGGCGCGGTGCCCACGTCGTCGGCATGGCCGGTGACGCCAAGCGGGACCAGGTCCGCGCCCTCGGCGCCGACGAGGTCGTCGGGCGGGACGACCCGCGGGACGTGCTGGGCGCGGACAGCGTCGACGTCGTGGTCGACAACGTCGCCGGCCCCGGCTTCCCGGCCGTGCTGGACCTCCTCAGGAGGGGCGGGACGTACGTCTCCTCCGGGGCCATCGGCGGCCCCCTGGTCGCACTCGACATGCGCACCCTCTACCTGAAGGACCTCACCCTGATCGGCTGCACGGCGTGGGACGAAGAGGTGTTCCCCGACCTCGTCTCCTACATCGAGCGCGGAGAGATCCGGCCGCTGCTGGCAAGGGTCTTCCCGCTCGAGCAGATCGCGGCCGCCCAACGGGAGTTCCTCGAGAAGACGCACGTGGGCAAGTTCGCCCTGATCCCGCCCGACCCCGCACCCTGAACCACCGCTGCCGGACCCGACACCCCCTGGGAGGACCATGCCGATCCCCGACCGACACTGCACCACGCCCGTCACCGACGAGCTCCTCCACGGCGTCGTGGAGCTGGAGCACACGGACGACGGAGTGATCCCGCACCGCCTCCCCGCGTGGGCCAGGAACCAGGCCCGCGACCCGCAGCTGGCCATGGCCGAGTCCCAGCCCTCGGGCGCGCGGCTGCTCTTCGCGACCGAGGCGAGCCGCGTCGAGCTCCGCGGGCGCGCCACACGCTTCCGGTACGAGGGCGCACCACCGCGCCCGGCGGGCATCTTCGACCTGCTGGTCGACGGCCGGCGCACCCGGCAGGCCGGCCTCGAGGCCGCGACCGTGGTGAGCATCGACATGACCACCGGCGACCGGCAGATCACGCAGGCCGGGCTCGGCGGCGTCGTCTTCGACGATCTGCCCCGGGGCCCCAAGACGGTCGAGCTCTGGATGCCGCACAACGAGACCGTGGAACTGGCCGAGCTCCGCTCCGACGCCCCCCTCCGACCGGTGCAGGACCCGCGCCCGAGGTGGGTGCACCACGGCAGTTCGATCAGCCACGGCTCGAACGCGGTGCATCCCACCGGCACCTGGCCGGCGGTCGCCGCGAGGCGGGCCGACCTCAATCTGCTCAACCTCGGCTTCGGGGGCAGCGCGCTGCTCGACCCGTTCACCGCACGCACCATCCGGGACACCCCAGCCGAGCTGATCAGCGTCAAGCTCGGCATCAACCTGGTCAACCTCGATCTGATGCGGCTGCGGGCCTTAGGCCCCGCAGTGCACGGCTTCCTCGACACGATCCGCGACGGCCATCCCCACACCCCGCTGCTGGTGATCTCCCCCCTCCTGTGCCCGATCCACGAGAACACCCCGGGACCCGGCGCCTTCGACCCGGACGCCCTCGCCCGGGGTGAGCTGCGGTTCCGGGCGACCGGCGACCCCGGCGAGGTCGCCGCCGGCAAGCTCACCCTGACGGTCATCCGTGCCGAACTGGCACGGATCGTGACGGAGCGGGCGCACGACGATCCGCACCTGTTCCACCTCGACGGACGCGAGCTCTACGGGGAGTCCGACGCCCGGGAGCTCCCCCTGCCCGACGCCCTCCACCCCGACGCGACCACGCACCTGCGGATCGGCGAGCGCTTCGCCGAGTTCGTGCTCGGCCACGGCTCGCTGCCGGCCGGCGAAGGGGCGTGACATCTTCGGCGGTTGGGTAACGATCCGGGGCAGGTCGGCCGGCCGACCCGGAGGACCGTCCTACGCTGGGGGCACCGCCTGTCCCACGCGTTCACCGGGGCCGGTGCGTGATCCGGGGCCGTGGACCGGCCCGTCATCTCATCGATTCCCCGGCCCGTGCGTGCTGTCGGGATGTGCCTTCGCGGTGGAGTGCGGCGCAGGGGTCGACATCGTCGCCCATGGCGACTGCGCCTGAAGCACTGTTCTCCGGGTGCAGGCCCTCCGGAAGCGGCCTGCGCCGATCGAGAAGGAAACGAAGATGTCCGCACCTGCACGATCCACGCGCCGCACGTTCGCCGCCGCCACGGCGGCGGCGCTCCTCCTCGGGACCACCGGCGGGGCAACCGCCGCGCCGCCCTCCCCGGCCGGGCCGGCGGCCACTCCGGTCGCCGCGGCGGCACCGTCGGCTCCGGCCACGGACTCCGAGGCCTGTGTCACCGATGTCGACGACGTCGTCACCCGAGAACCCTCCGCGCAGATGTCCGAGCCGCTGCCCGAGGAACTGGCGACGACGTTGGACGCCGCCGCCCGGGCCTCGTTCGCGCAGGCCTCCACCCCCGGTGCGGTGGTGGGGTCTCCTCCCCGGAGGGCACCTGGACGGCCGCCTACGGGGTGGCCGACCCGGCCACCGGGGAGCCCATGGAGGTGGGGGTGCACACCCGCGTCGGATCGGTCACCAAGCCCTTCACCGCCACCCTGGTCCTGCAGCTGGCCGAGGAGGGTGAGCTCTCCCTGGAGGACCCCATCGCCGACTACGTCGACGGCATCCCCAACGGAGAACAGATCACCCTGCGCCGGCTGGCGGACATGACCAGCGGGGTGGCCAGCTACACCCGCAGCACCCAGTTCACGGACCGCTTCTTCGCGGATCCGCAGCAGGTCTTCACCCCGGAGGAGCTGGTCGCCGTCGGCGTCTCGGAATCCCCCCAGTTCGCCCCCGGCGCGCAGTTCGACTACTCCAACACCAACTACATCCTGCTGGGCCTCGTCGTCGAACAGGTCACCGGCCAGCCGATCGGGGAGGTCCTGGAGGAGCAGATCTTCGACCCGCTGGAACTCGACGAGACCGTCTGGCCCGGTACCTCCACCGAGATGCCGGAACCCTACGCGCAGGGCTTCACGCTCCAGGGCGACACCGCGACGCCGGAGGCGCCGGCCGACGCCACGCACTGGAACCCCAGCTGGGGAGCCACCGCCGGGCCCTGATCTCGGACGTGGACGACCTGCTCACCTACGGCCGGGCCCTGGGCACCGGGCACGGACTGCTGGAACCGGAGGCCCAGCGAGAGCGCCTCACCTCGTTCCAGCCCCCCGAGTCCGGCTACGGGCTGGGCTTCGGGTGCATCGACGGCTGGGTCGGGCACACCGGGACGCAGCCCGGGTACAACACCACCGTCTACTACGACACCACCACCGACACCACCGTGGTCGTGCAGGCCACCAGCGACATCCCCTCCGGGGACTGCCCGGAGTCCCCGGTGCTGGCCGACGACCCCAGGACCCTGCCGTGCGCCACCCCGGCCACACGGATCTTCGCCGAGGTCTCCGCCGCCCTGGGCCACACCTTCACCCCCAACCCGGAACGCTGATCACCCGCTCCACCGAATCGGGCGGACATCGATGACGGGCAGGTCCCCGTCCGTCTCGATGGCGTCCCCGCCTCCGTTGCGGGCGTGATAGCCGGTGGAGTTCTGCTCGACGACGTGGACCGTGGCGCCGACGGCCTGCAGGGACGAGACGACGAGATCCCGCTCGCGGTCGGTGTCCG
Organism: Kocuria salina; assembly: GCF_013368965.1. Lineage (NCBI taxonomy): Bacteria > Bacillati > Actinomycetota > Actinomycetes > Micrococcales > Micrococcaceae > Kocuria > Kocuria salina. The sequence continues at coordinate 21,723 of NZ_SSSF01000002.1, read as the reverse complement.
CGGCGGTCCAGCCGGCCCCGACCATCGCGGCGGACAGCTGCGCGGGGGTGCCGACCACCGCCAGGTTGACCGGGTCCCCCAGCAGGCCGTCGGAGGTGCGGGCCCGTCCGATGAAGTAGCTGGGGACGTAGATGCCGGTGAGCAGACGGTTCAGCCGCGGCAGGAGCACATAGGCCGACAGCACCCAGAGGGGCAGGAACAACCAGGGCAGACGCCCGTCGTCGTCGATCTCCTCGAGGACGAGGTGGTAGACGCCCCAGCCGGCCAGCACGCTGGTGACGAGGAAGCCGAACCGGTGCGCCCACAGCACCACGGTGGCCCGTCGGGCACCGCCTTTGGGCTGCGGGCTCCGCTCGTCGCTGTCGGGGCGTCCACGTCCTGCATCCATCTCGCGCTCCCCGCCCCGTGTCCCGCACCGGACGTCCGCGGCGCCGGTCGTGGTGCTCCCAGGCTAAGGGGTGCTCCGGATGTTCCGGAGCCTGCACCTAACGGGAATCCCCGCCAGCCTCTCGGAGGGCGAAGCTCCGCCGGTAGGCGGACGGCGTGGTCGCGTAGGCCGAGACGAAGTTCTGCCGGAGGGTGACAGCGCTGCCGAAGCCGCAGGCCAGCGCGATGCGGTCGACACCCCAGCGCGTGGTCTCGAGCAGGCTGCGGGCCTCGTCGAGGCGTCGCGCGAGGACCCAGCGAGCGGGGGTGGTGCCGGTGGTGTCGCGGAAGCGGCGCACCAGGGTCCGGCGGCTCATCCGGGCGTGGGCGGCGAGCTCGTCGATGGACAGGGGCTCGTGCAGCCGGGCCATCGCCCAGTCCAGTGTGGCGGCCAGGGGATCCCCGCTGTCGGGCCGGGCGACCGGGCGCTGGATGTACTGCGCCTGGCCGCCTTCCCGGTGCGGGGCCACGACCAGGCTGCGGGCGACCCGGTTGGCGGCCGCGGCACCCAGGTGCTTGCGGACCAGGTGCAGGCAGGCGTCCAGGGAGGAGGCCGTGCCGGCGGAGGTCATGACGTCGTCGTGGTCGATGTAGAGCACCGAGTCCTCGACCGCCAGCTCCGGGTGACGGGACGCGAGTTCGTCCATCCCCTCCCAGTGCGTGACGGCGGGCCGCCCGCCCAGCAGGCCGGCCTCGGCGACGGCGAAGGCCCCCATGCACAGACCCACCACACCGGACCCATGCGCATGGGCGCGGGTGAGCACGGCGCGCAGCGGCTCGTCGACGGCCACCGGCGGATAGGGCCAGGAGGGGATCACCACCAGGTCGGCGTCCTCGGCAGCTTCTGGCCCGGCGAGACGGCCCAGCGAGTAGCCCTCCGCCGTCGTGATCATGTCCGCGCCCGTGCTCCACAGCACCGTGTCCCAGCCCTCGGCCAGGCCCAGCCGGGTGACCTCGCCGAACACCAGCTGCGGCACGGCCAGGTGGAACATCGTCACACCCTCGAACGCATGGATCGCGATCCGCACCTGTCGTTCCTCTCCCACCGGGATCACCACGGAGCAGAAGTGGCCCGATCTCATCGTAATCGTGCACGCGGGCCGATCGCGGTGGCGACCGGCATGACAGGAGCATGGAGACGGGCCGAGCACCACAGCCCGCCCACCCCACGTTCCAGAGGAGACACCGTGACCATCCCCCGCCGCGCCCTGATCGTCGTCGACGCCCAGATGGAGTACTTCGACGGCCCCATGTCCATCCAGTACCCGCCCCGCGAGGAGTCGCTCGCCAACATCGGCCGTGTCCTCGAGGTCGCCGCCGAGCAGGACATGCCGGTCGTCATGGTCCAGCACGAGACGGACGAGGGCGCACCCATCTTCGCGCCCGGCTCGGCGGGATATCCGCTCCACCCCGATCTCGAGCAGCTCGACAACCGGCAGTGGAAGCAGGTCGTGAAGGGGTACGGCAGCGTCTTCGCCGGCACCGACGTGGCCGAGTGGCTGCGCGAGCGCGACGTCGACACGATCACGATCGTCGGCTACATGACCAACAACTGCGACCTGGCGACGGCGGTCGAGGCCGAGGGGCTCGGCTTCGCCGCCGAGATCCTCTCCGTCGCCACCGGCGCGATCCACCTCGCCAACGAAGCCGGTCAGGTCTCGGCCGAGGATCTGCACCGCACCCTGATGGTGCTGCTGCAGTCGAACTTCGCCGCGGTCACCACCACGGACGCCTGGATCGGAGCGGTCGCCGGCGGCGAGTCGCCGGTCCGCAGCAACCTCGTCGCCTCGGCCATGAACGGAGCAGAAGCGTTCACCAGCGGTTCCTAGAGGTATGTCGTGACCGCCCGGCCTTGCTGGGGGTTTCGGGCCGGCGTCCGCCGAGAGGCGCGCACCCGGCGCGGTTCAGTCGCTCACGGAGCGCACGACCCGTGCCGGGGAGCCCACCACCACGGACCTCTCCGGGACGTCCTTGGTCACCACCGACGCCGCCGCCACGACGGCGTCGTCGCCGATGGTCACGCCCGGCAGGACCGTGGCGTTGGACCCGATCCACACCTTGTGGCCGATCACGATGGGGGCCGGGTGCATGTCCGCGCGGCGGCTGGGGGCGAGGTCGTGGTTGAGGGTGGCCAGCACCGTGTTGTGCCCGATCAGGCAGTCGTCGCCGATGACCACCCCGCCCTGGTCCTGGAACGTGCACCCGGAGTTGATGAAGACCCGCTTGCCCAGGGTGATGTTCTTCCCGAAGTCGGAGCGGAAGGGCGGGAACACCGTCACCGATGCGTCCACCGGCCTGCCGGTGAGCTGGGCCAGCAGCTCCCGCACCCGGGCCGGTTCCCGGTATCCGCCGTTGAGCTCCCCGGTGATGCGCAGGGCCTCCTGGCTGACCCGGTGCATGACCTCGTGCAGGGGCGAGTCCCCCGTGATGGTGCGCCCGGCGTCGAGCGCCTCCAGAAGATCGGTCAGTTCCATGGTGTCCTTTCGGTAGTGTCCGGGCGGCGGGATCCGCCGGCCCAGCGCCTGGGCGCGGGCTCAGGCCAGGGTGGCGGCGTCGATGACGAAGCGGTAGCGCACGTCCGAGGCCAGCACCCGCTCGTAGGCCTCGTTGACCCGGTCGGCGGAGATCAGCTCGGTCTCCGGGACGATGCCGTGCTCGGCGCAGAAGTCGAGCATCTCCTGGGTCTCGGCGATGCCGCCGATCATCGACCCGGCGTAGGCGCGCCGGCCGCCGATGAGGGAGAAGATGTTGAGGCTCAGCGGCTCCGCCGGGGCCCCGACGTTGACCAGGGCCCCGTCGACGGTGAGCAGGGACAGGTAGGCGTCCACGTCGATCACCGCACTGACGGTGTTGAGGACCAGGTCGAAGGACCCGGCCAGCTGCTCGAAGGTGGCCGGGTCCGAAGTGGCGTAGTAGTGCTCGGCACCCAGCCGCAGCTCGTCCTCCTTCTTCTTCAGCGACTGCGAGAGCACGGTGACCTCCGCGCCCATCGCGGCGGCGATCTTCACGGCCAGGTGCCCCAGTCCGCCCAGGCCCACGACGGCGACCTTCCGGCCCGGGCCGGCGCCCCAGCGGCGCAGTGGGGAGTAGGTGGTGATCCCGGCGCACAGCAGCGGGGCGGCCGCGGCGAGGTCCAGGGAGGCGGGCACGGACAGCACGAAGCCGGCGTCGACGACCACGTGGGTGGAGTAGCCGCCCTGGGTGATGGTGCCGTCCCGGTCGGCCCCGCCGTAGGTGGGCACCATGCCCTCGGCGCAGTACTGCTCGTCCCCGTTGCGGCAGTTGGTGCACTGCCCGCAGGAGTTGACCATGCACCCCACCCCGACGCGGTCCCCGACGGCGTGACCGGTGACCTCGGGGCCGATCTCGGCGACGGTGCCCACGATCTCGTGGCCGGGCACCAAGGGGTAGGGCTGGGGTCCCCAGTCGCCGTTGACGGTGTGGATGTCGGAGTGGCAGATCCCGGCGTAGGCGATCTCGATCAGCACGTCGTGCGGGCCCACCTCGCGGCGGGTGATCGTGGTCGGCTCCAGCGGTGCGTCGGCGGAGGGGGCGGCGTAGGCGTTGACGGTCAGCAAGGGGTCTCCTGGTGCGGTGGGGGCGGCGGAACGGATCGGGCGGACGTGGCGGGAGACCCGTCCGCGCAGTCGCCCGAGCGTGCGGGAAGGACCCGACGGATCAGCGACTGCACCACCTCATCAGGAACGGCAGAGCTCAGGGAGTCCCTGGTGAAGGGCGTACCGGGAGAGCACCCCAGGGTCGGTGCTTCCCCGTTCACACTGTGGCTGGTGGCAGCCCGGGGGTGCTGCTGCGCTCGGGCTCACCGTCGCCGCGGTGATGAGAGTTCTCCCGCTGCGGGTCCTCGGTGATGGGAGGCGGTGTCGAGCTGACCTCCCCGAGGAGGTCTCGCCAACGTAGAACATCCGGATGTGCATCCGTCCGGCCCCCACCCGGATCACCGACTCATACCGGCAGGACGCCGTCATGAACCCAGTTGGCTGCCGCCCTGACCGCAGAAAGGCGCCGCCCGGCGGTGGATCGGTCCGCAAGGGAACACGTCGGCGGCGTCCATCCGCCCCCGTCCTCCGGTGACGCTGCCGGTCCTGCGGCGCCCCGAGGCCGTCACCCGTCGACGGGCGCGTCCGGGGCCGGTGGCTTCAGCCGGACGCCGGGACGCGCAGCCGGCCGGGACAGGACATCGGGGTTTCGGGGGTTCGGGAACCAGATCTGGATCAGAGCCCATCCCACCGCGGTCAGCGGGACGGCCAGCACGGCCCCGACGACGCCGGAGAGGATCCCGCCGGCGGCCAGGGCGAGCAGCACCACCAGCGGGTGCAGGCTCAGGGCCCGGCCCAGCACCATCGGCTGGAGCACCCTCCCGTCGAGCTGGTTGGTGGCCACCACCACCGCCACCACCACCAGCGCCACGACCGGGCCGTTGGCCACCAGGGCCACCAGGACTGCCACGCCGCCGATCAGGGCGGCTCCCACGATGGGGATGAAGCCGCCCAGGAAGATCAGCACCGACAGGGGCAGGGCCAGGGGCACCCGCAGCACCAGCAGGGTGACGCCGATGACCACCGCTTCCAGCAGCGCCACCACGGCGGTGCCGCGCACATAGCCGCCCAGCACGTGCAGGGTCGTGGTGCCCGAGGTCAGCAGCTTCTCCAGGGTCTCACCGTGGAAACGGCTCAGGACGAACGCCCAGATGCGGGCCCCGTCCTGGAGGAAGAAGTAGAGGATCACGGCCACCAGCACCGCGCCGGTGACCACCCCGCCCAGGACCACGATCGCGGCGACGAACACGATCCAGGTCGCCAGCGCCCCGGGCACACGGTGCCGGCGCAGAGAGGCGACCAGGGGGTTCAGCGCAGCGGCCAGGACCAGGGCGATCAGCAGCGGGATCACCACCAGCTTGAGCTGGATCAGCCCGTAGACCACCACCGCCGTCGCGCTCAGCAGCACCAGCCCCTGCAGGGCCCGGACGGTCGCCCGCCCCAGAGGGTCCGCCCACAGGTCACGAGGATGCGAGATCCTGCGATGCCGTGGACGCGTCACCAGAATCGCCCCTCCCCCGCTCCGCCGCTGGCCTGGGTTCAGGATGCGCCCCGGACTCATCGATGCCAAGACCCCGGACGGCACCCGACGACGCGCCCGGCCGATGCCGACCGCAGGACGGACGGCTCGACGACGCGGCACGAGGGGCGGTCTCCGTGTGCTCGCGGGCGATGGTGCGCGCGGTCTGCTCGTCCTGGTCCTCGATGGCGCGCACGAGCCGCTCGTGCACGTCCAGGGCGGCGTCCCTCCGGTCCTCGGTCGACAGCGTGGACTTCGGAGCGGGAGTCAGCCTGCCACCGGCATCCAGAGCATGTTCCCGATGCCCCACAGCACCAAGCACACCAGCACGAAGGGCAGGGTCCTCGCCACCAGGGCCCCGCGGGTGAGGACGGGCCCGGGGGTGTCCTTCTGCTGGAGTGGGCCGGCGATCCGGTAGGCGAGCTCGATGCGCGCCGGGCTGGCCAGGCAGGCCAGTCCGGCCGCCACGTTCTGGGAGGCCATCATCCACAGCGGGTCCATGCCGAGGGCATGCGCGGCTGCGTCCTGGGTGCCGCCGAACATGGCGTTGGCGCCCGTGCCCGAGGCCGTGATGTATCCCCCCAGACCACCGACCATGGGCACCAGGAACAGGTAGGCCTGACCCAGCCCGGTCAGCGCCGCGGCCAGCGCCTCGGCCAGCCCGCCCCCGGAGACCGCGCTGCCCAGCACCAGGTACAGGCCGGTCGGCGCCGCCACCTGGAGCCACATCCGGCGGATCTCCCGCGGCAGTCGCCGCCGGTGTTCCCTGTCCAAGGAGAGCACGACGACGCCGACCAGGGCGCCGGTGATGGACCACAGGGCCGGCGAGCCCAGCACCGCGCCGAACCCGCCGGGCGGCAGCAGGCCCTCGAGGAGCTGCCCGATGATGGTGCCCCCCAGCAGCACCAGGTACGGCACCAGAGCGCGGCCCGGGACGGGCCCCATCCGCCCGCGGCTGATCACGCCGGCCCAGCCGGCGGACATCACCAGGGTGGCCACCGCACCGGCCACGGCCGTGCCGAACGCCAGATTGGCGGCGAGGACCAGGACGGACAGCACCACGCCCGAGACCAGTCCCATGCCGATCCAGGCGCCGTAGTCAGCGGGTCGGGGCCGGCCGTCGGAAGTGGGCAGTCCCCGGCCGGCGATGACCGCGGCCACGGCACCGGATCCCAGGAAGGCGATGACGTTCAGGACGCCGGAGGCCACCCCGAGGTCCTGCAGGGTGACGCCGGCGATCTGGGAGCCCAGGAGCGTGCCGGGGCCCATGGAGCCCCACGGGCCCACCATGAGCGCCACCAGCGAGAGCGAGGCCGCTCGCAACGGCGTGAACCCCAGGGACAGCAGCAGCGGCAGCCCGATGATCACGGAGACGCCGAACCCGGTGACGGTCTCCATGAACGGCACCACCCCGTGCACCATGAGCAGCGCCGAGAGCACCGTGGGGCCGCCGCCGTCCGAGAGCCACCGGGCCAGCTTCTTCTGAGCGCCGGTCCGGTCCATGACGCGAGAGAGCAGGATCCCGCCGGCAATGATCGCCAGCACCTCGACCAGGATCCAGAAGCCCTCGCCGAAGGCCGAGGACATCTCCGCCACAGGGGTGCCGAACCAGGCCAGGCCGATCACCACGGCTGACACCAGTCCGACCGCGGGAGCCACCCACGGCGGCGCCGGCACGAGCAGCAGACCCAGGGTCAGCACCATGGGCAGGGCCGCCATGAGCACGTCCAACGGCGGCCCACCTCCACACTTCTCCTGTCAGATCTCTGTCACCGGCCGATGTTACGCGCCGACGGCGTCCGGATGAGCACTGATGCAGAGGACAGCTCCAACCGCGCCACCACCTCCTGAACCCGGCCGGCAGCCCGCCATATGTAGAGCCATCAGGGTGCATTTCGACTCATCGCGCTGACGCTACTCATGGTTCTGCCGACAGGCTCCAGATTGCTCGACACTCGGATTGAGGCCACCTCCGTACGCGTGAGTCGCGAGAACCCTGTCGCTGCGACTCGCACGAACCGGACGGAGTCATCCCAGGGCACAGTCGGTGCTCGAGGACGGCCTCGGAGGCCACACGGCCCGTCTCTGTAGGTCGCGTTGAGCATGCGGTCGTCAGTAGACGACGCCTTCCAGAAGCTCGGAGAGCCTGCGGGCCGCTCGTCGCAGTTCCGGTACTTGGGCGCGTAGGTCTTCCTGAGCGTATGCCTCGACCGGTGTGGTGAGGGCGATGGACTCGGTGACGCCCCCGGATGGATGCGGAACGGCCACGGCGGCGGACATCACACCGCTGGCGCGCTCGTCCACGGAGAAGGCGTAGCCCTCGTCTGGCGCCGGCAGACGGGACTTCAGTTCTGTCAGATCGAAGGGTTCTTCCTCCTGACGCCGGTTCGTGGCGGCCTCGGCAATCCGTTCGAGCTCCGTGTCGCCCAAGTTGGCGATGAGGATCTTCCCGGCGGCCCCGCGCGTGAGGGGCAAGCGCTTGCCCAGGGGCAGGTCATAGCGCAGGGGGTTAGTGCCGTCCACGCGGGCAATGAGGATGCGGTCGTATCCCAGCCGGGAGTAGAGGGAGGCGGTCAGCTGGGACTGGGTGGCCAGCTGCAGCAGGATCGGCCGGGCTGCCAGGACCAGAGGGTCGTTCTCGAGGAAGCTACGGGCAGCCGGCAGCACGGCGGGGCCGATCCGATAGTTCTTCTCCGTCTGACTGACCAGTCCGTAGTCCTGCAGCACCCGCAGGAGTCTGAGGGTGGTCGGCAGTGAGATCCCGCAGTCGCGAGCCAGCTCGCTCAGGCGCTGGGGGCGGTCCGAGCGCTGCAGCTGCTCGAACACGTCCAGAGCCCGGGACAGGGACCGCATCGTGGTGGCGGCCTTGCCAGTCACCGGTCCGGGCCGGGCAGAGGGGTCATCAACTGTCGACATTCTTTCATTGTATGGAAGTTCAGTCCTCATCGAAGGCCCCTCCGGTCGCCCGCACGTCTCGCTCCTGGCATGAGCACATCCTTTTCCTGTGGTTGACGTCACTGCGTGAGCCGTGTCACCATTCCTTCTACGCAATTGTCTTCCACACAATGAAACTACATTTCACCCACTGAAGGAGTGAGGGCATCCGATGACGACGGAATCACCGACGACGGAGATTGCGCCGACGCAGTCCCGACCACGGCCGGCGCGATCGGTGCTGATCGCCCAGGCCGCCTTCCTGCTGCTGGGCCTCTACGTGCTGCACGGCTCCCTGGAGCTGGGGCTGTGGACCACCCTGGGCCCGGGCGCGGGACTGTTCCCGTTCGCGATGGGCGCGGTGCTGACCCTGATGTCGCTGATCTGGGTCGTCCAGGAGCAGCGCGCTCCCTCCACTCCGCGGGAGGAGGTGGAGCTGTCGCAGGTCGCCGCGGTGATCGGCAGCCTCCTGGTGCTGGCCGCGGTGCTGCCCTTCCTGGGGTTCCAGATCGCGCTGCTGCTGTTCCTGATGTACCACCTGCGGATCCGCGCCCGGCTGGGCTGGGTGAAGTCCCTGATCATCTCGGTGGCCGGCAGCGTCGGGGTCTTCTACCTCTTCACCCTGGGCCTCAAGGTCTCCCTGCCCGTGGCCTCCGTCCCGCCCTTCAGCCTGATCGGACTGTGACCATGGATGTTCTCAACGACCTGATGGGTGGCTTCGCCACCGCCCTGACCTGGCAGAACCTGCTCTTCGCGTTCATCGGGTGCCTGCTGGGCACCATGATCGGGGTGCTGCCCGGCATCGGTCCGGTGGCCGGAGTGGCCCTGCTGATCCCGCTGACGCTGAACATGGACGCCACCGGCTCGATCATCATGCTGTGCGCGATCTTCTACGGCACCACCTACGGCGGGACGATCACCAGTGTCCTGCTCAACACCCCCGGTGAGGCCGCCTCGGCGGTGACCACCTTCGATGGCTACGCCATGACCAAACTCGGCCGTGCCGGTGCCGCACTGACCATCGCCGCGGTGGGCTCCTTCGTCGGCGGCACCATCGCCACCGTCGGGCTGGTCGCCGCCGCCAAACCCTTGGGCGAACTGGGCCTGCTCATCGGTCCGCCGGAATTCTTCGCCCTGGTCACCGTGGGCATCACGCTGCTGGTCGCCCTGGCGGGCCGCTCCATCGTCCGCGCCCTGATCTCCGGGTCGCTGGGTCTGCTGATCGCGATGGTCGGCATCGACCCCGTCGCCGGCGCCCCGCGCTTCACCTTCGGCTCGGAGCGGCTGCTGGACGGGGTGAGCTTCGTGGCCGTGATCGTCGGGGTGTTCGGCCTGTCCGAGATCCTGGCCTACCGGACCGAATGGCGCCGCAGCGCCCCAGCCATGGCACGGGGCACCGGCATCGGCTTCGGCCTGGGCCTGATCCCGGGCATGACCGGATCGGTGTCTTCCCTGCTGTCCTACGGGGCGGAGCGGAAGTTCTCCCGCTACCGCAGCGAACTCGGCCACGGCGCCGTGGAAGGCGTGGCCGGACCCGAGACCGCCAACAACGCCCACGCCAACGGCGCCCTGATCCCGCTGTTCACCCTGGGCATCCCCGCCTCCCCGACCATCGCGGTGCTCATGGGGGCGTTCCTGCAGCAGGGCCTGACTCCGGGCCCGACCCTGTTCGCGGAGAACTCCGAGATCGCCTGGGCCATCATCGCCAGCCTGTTCATCGGCAACGTGCTGCTGATCATCCTCAACGTCCCGCTGGTGGGGCTGTGGACCTCGATCCTGAAGGTGCCCTACCCGATCCTGGCCGCCCTGATCCTGCTGTTCATGGTCATCGGGGCCTACACCATCCACTTCACCGTCTTCGACGTGTTCGTGATGATCGCCTTCGGTGTGCTCGGCCTGGCCATGCGCCACCTGGACATCCCGCTGGCGCCCATGGTCCTGACCCTGGTGCTGGGCCCGCTGATGGAACGGTCCCTGCGCGAGTCCCTGGAGATCTCCCAGGGCAGCTTCGAGGTCTTCTACACCCGGCCGATCACCGCGACCCTGCTGGTGATCGCCCTGGTCATCGTCTGCAGCCCGCTGCTGAAACTGCGCAAGCCCAAGGTCCTCGCCGACGACGACCCCGAGTCCTAGCCCCTCCTACTTTCCTTGCCGCCCCGGCCGCATCACCGCACTTTCCCGACCGTCATCACTGATCACCACTGTTCACAGGAGAAAGCCATGAACCGTCGCACCCTCACTGCCAGCCTCACCGTCCTGGGCCTGCTCGCCGCCACCGGCTGCTCCGCCTCCAACGGGAGCACCGCCGAAGGGGAGGACTACCCGGCCAACGGCAAGCCCGTGGAGATGATCGTCGCCTTCGCCCCCGGCGGAGCGGTCGACACCGCCGCCCGCCTCGTCCAGCCGGTGCTGGAGGAAGAGCTGGGCACCAACGTCGAGGTCATCAACGCCCCCGGGGCCAGCGGGCAGATCGGCTACACCCAGATCGCCAACGCCGCCCCCGACGGCTACACCATCGGGGCCACCGGCTCCCCCTCGGTGGTCGTCTCCCCGCTGGATCCCAGCCGGGGGGCCTCCTACACCCGTGCGGAGTTCCAGCCCCTGGCCCGGCAGGTGGTCGACCCGGCCGTCATCGCCGTCCAGCCCGACAGCCCCTACCAGTCCCTGGAGGAGCTACTGGAAGCGGCCAAGGAGAACCCCGAGTCCATGACCGCCACCACCACCGGCCAGCAGGGCGGGGAGCACTTCGCCCTGGCCCAGATCGCCGAGACCGCCGACGCCTCCTTCGCCCCGGTGCACTTCTCCGAAGGCGCCTCCCAGGCCACCACCGCGTTCCTGGGCAAGCACGTCGACGTGCTGGTCGCCAACGTCAGCGACGTCACCGACCTGGTGGCTCAGGACAAGGCCCGGGTGCTGGGCGTGATGGGTGAGGAGCGCGCCGAGGCCCTGCCCGAGGTCCCGACCTTCACCGAGGAGGGCTACGAGATCGTCTCCGCCACCGCCCGCGGGTACTCCGCCCCGGCCGGGCTGCCCGAGCCGGTGGCCGAGAAGCTCGAGGCCGCCCTCCAAGCCGCCATCGAGGACCCGGAGGTGGTCCAGAAGATGGAGGACCTCGGCCTGGAGACCAGCTACCTGGGTGCTGAGGAGTACGAGCAGTTCTGGGCCCAGCAGGAGACCGACTACAAGGAGGTCCTGCCGATGGTCCAGGCCGGTGAGTGACCGTCCCCCGACCCCTGCCCACCGCATTCCCTGACCTTCTCGCAGAAACGGAGCCCCTCCGATGACGACCATCACCGACGACCCCACGATCGCCCACTTCACCCGCCCCGACCCCGCCCTGGTGGCCCGCCTGGCCGCCCTCCCCGCGGCCAACATCGGCGACGCCATGGACCGGCTCGGAGTCGCCGACTCCGCCATCCAGGCCATCTGGCCCGGGGCCCACCTGGCCGGGCCGGCCTTCACCGTGTGGGTGCGCGCCGGGGACAACCAGGGCATCCACCGTGCGCTGACCCTGGCCCAGCCCGGCGACGTCATCGTCGTCGCCGGCCAGGGCGACACCACCCGCGCTCTGCTCGGGGAACTCATCGGCGAACGGGCGATCTCCGCCGGGATCGCCGGCTTCGCCCTGGACGGGGCCGCCCGCGATGCCCAGGTGCTCCAGGAGATCGGAATGCCGGTCTTCGCGAAGGCCACCACCCCGGCCGGGCCCTACAAGCACGGGCCCTCCCGCGTCGTGGTGCCGGTGGCCTTCGGCGGGGTGCCGGTGCTGCCCGGTGACATCGTCATCGGTGACTCCGACGGGCTCGTCGTCGTTCCCCAGGCCCAGGCCGAGCGGATCGCCCAGGCCGCCGAGGCCGTCTTCGCCGATGAGGAGCAGCGCCGCACCAGCATCGTCGCCTCCCGCACCCACATCCCCGCCTGATCCCCTTCCATCCCGTCCCCAAGGAGTCATCATGAGCGCATGCACCGTCATCGGCCTCGGCGAGGCCGGCGCCGTCTACGCCACCGCCCTGGTCGAGGCCGGGCACACCGTCACCGGCTACGATCCGGTGGCCCCCACCACCCCCACCGGGGTCACCCGGGCCGACACCGCCGCCGAGGCCTGCGCTGAGGCCGACGTGGTCCTGGTCCTCACCGGGGCCGGTGCCGCCCGGGCCGTGGCCGCCGAGTGCCTGCCGGTGATGCAGGAGGACACCTGCTACGCCGATCTGACCTCCTCCTCCCCGCAGACCATGGAGGAACTCGGCCGCACCCCGACCCGTGCCCTGTTCGCCGATGTGGCCATCCTCGGCCCCGTCCCGGTGCACGGGGCGCGCACCCCACTGATGGTCAGCGGCCCCGGCGCACAGATGCTCGCCGAGCTGCTGGGCGGAATCGGTGCCCCCGTAGAGGTCGTCGATGGCGCCCCCGGGGCGGCGATGGCGCACAAACTGCTGCGCAGCGTGGTGATGAAGGGCATGGCCTCGGTCGTGGTCGAGGCCGTCACCGCCGCCCGAGCCGCCGGGCTGGAGGACTGGATCCGGACCCAGATCGCCGACCAGCTGGCCGGTGACGGCCAGGCCGTGATCGACCGGTGGCTCACCGGCACCCCGAAGCACGCCGCCCGCCGCGCCCACGAGATGCGCTCCACCGCCCAGTACCTCACCGACCTCGGAGCGCCGGCGGAGATGACCGAGGCCTCGGCCACCGCCATGGAACGGATGGCCGCGCACACCAGCGACCACCGCATCGAAGCCACCGCGTCCTGAACCACCACCCACCGTGGGCCCGGCCCTCCCGTCGGCGCCGGGCTCACGGCCACAATGACAACCAGCGCCCCCGCGAACAGCAGGAGCGCCCCTTGGAGGAAGTGAGCACGTCGTGATCGGAGTGTGGGCCCTGCTGGCCTATCTGGCCGTCATCATCGGGTGGACCACCCTGGCCAAACGCAGTGTCGGGGAAGGAATGATCCTGGGGTTCTTCACCGCCCTGATCTTCACCGGCACCCAGGCACTGAGCGTGGGCTGGGCGTCCCTCTACGACGCGCTCACGGACGAGATCGTCTACGCCACCATGGTCTTCGTCTTCATGGGCTACCTCCTGGACCGTGGCGGGGTGCTGGACCGGTTGATCAACCTGCTCAACTCCCTGCTCGGACGTTACCGGGGCGGACCGGCCTACGTCTCCACCCTGTCCTCGGCCGGGCTGGGCAGCATCGTGCACAACCAGGCCGCCATCGCCGCCACCGTCGGCTCCGTGACCATCCCCTGGATGGAACGCACCAAGATGGACCGCTCGACCGCGGCCACCCTCGTGGCCGGCAACGCCGGGATGGGCATCACCTTCCCCTTCAGCGCCTCCATGTTCGTCCTCGTCGGCTCCGCTACGGTCGGGCCGCTGCTGGACATCCAGGAACTGGTGGTCCCCCTGTTCATCGGCGGGCTCTGGTGCGTGCTGCACCGGCTGATCGTCACCGTGATCCTCGTGCGCAAGTCCGGCATGTCCGCCGTCGCCCCGGAGAACCGGCTCGCGGTGGCCACCGCCTTCCGCCAGGGCGGGGTCACCCTGCTGCTCTTCGTCGCCGTGGCAATCCCCCTGATCCTCACCTCCGGTGCCGCCGCCGAGGCCGCCGCCGCCTGGACCGGGCTCGAGGACATCACCGACGCCGTGAGCATTATCTTCTGGATCCCGATCGTCCTCACGATCGCCGGCATCCTGCTGGGCCTGTCGAAGCTGCCCCGCACCACCTCAGGCTGGTGGGCTCTGCTGGAAAGCTCCGCCCCCCGCTTCGGGATCGTGGGCATCACCGTGCTCTTCGCCTTCGCCGGCGCCAACGTCCTGGCCACCACCGGACTGCCCGAACAGCTCACCGGCCTGCTGGGCGATCTCAATCTGCCCCTGTGGGCGCTGGCCATCCTGGTCGGGTTGATCGTCATCGCCGTGGCCGCCCCGCTGTCCTCCACCGCCACCATGGCCGCCGTGGGCACCGTCGGGGTCGCCGCCCTGGTCGCCGCCGGGGTCCCGCCCACCACCGCCGCCGTGGCCGTGCTCGTGTTCTCCTCCTGCGAAGCCGCCGTTCCACCGGGTGGGGCCCCCCTGTACGTGGCCTGCGGCATCGCCGACGTCGACCCGTTCAAGACCTTCGCCCGCCTCTTCCTCTACTACGCCCTTCCCCTGCTGGCCATCGGGGTGCTCATCGCCCTCGGCATCCTGCCCGTCTGAGACCCGAAAGGCACCCCACATGCTGCATCGCATCGTCCTCGGCATCTTCACCCTCACTCTCGGCATCTCCCTGCTCGGCGGGATCCTGCTGGTCCTGGCCCAGACCGTGGCACTGGTGATCGGCCAGGGCCCCTGGCTGGTGTTCCTCAACGACACCGCCAAGATCCCCGTCGTCATCGCCGCCTCGGTGTGCGCGGTGGCCGGGTTCCTGCTCAGCTACCGCACCCACGCCCCGGCCCCCACCGCCCCGGAGGCCGCACACCGATGACCACCCCCGACCACGACTCCGGATACCCCACCTATGCGCAGCTGAGCGCCCGCACCGGCCAGACGGCCGGCACCTCCTGGGGCCTGTTTCCCGACCCCGACCGGGGCACGCCCACCTTCGCCGGCCCCGAAGAGGTCCTGGCTGCCCGCTCCTGCATCCGCACCGGCACCGTGTTCGGCCTGGACTACCCCGTCGACGCCTTCGACCCCGGCATGTCCGCCCGACGCACCGCCCCGGTGCACACCATCTACTCCGGCCACCACGCCCACCGCGACGACTACCTCGACGGGTTCTACCTCCAGGGCTCCACCCAGATCGACGGACTGCGCCACCGCCGCTCCGACGAGATCGGCTTCTACGGCGGCACCGACGACGAGCTCATCCGCCCCGGCACCCGCCCGATCGGCATCCAAGCCTGGGCCGAGACCCCGATCGTCTCCCGCGGGCTCCTGCTCGACGTCGCCGGACACCGCCACACCCAAGGCGATCCCATCGACCACGCCGGCGGCGAACCCCTGCACCTGGACCTGCTCGAGGACACCATCCGCGCCCAGAGCACCGCGCCGGCGCCCGGGGACATCCTGATGATCCGCACCGGCTGGTGCGAGTGGTTCCTCGACCTGGACCACCAGACCAAGCTGAAGACCAAAGAAGCCCGCCGCTCCACCGGCATCGCTCAGTCCCGGGAGTTCATCGAATGGGTCTGGGACCACCGACTGGCCCTGGTCGCCGCCGACAACTTCGCCGTCGAATGCCTCCCCCCGATCCCTGGTACACCGTTCCTGGAATCGGCTCCTCACGACAAGGGCATGATGCACCAGGAACTGCTGGCCAAACTCGGCATGCCCCTCGGGGAACTGTGGCGCCTGGACCACCTCGCCGCCCACATGCGCGACACCAGCCACTGGGACGCCATGATCATCGTGAAACCCCTCAACATCACCGGTGCCACCGGCTCCCCCGCCAACGCCACCGCCATCTGCTGAACAGCTCCTGGGCGTCAACGGGCACTTCTGTTCAACACCAATCCTGTGTACTGACGGCCGCTAACCGGGCCATATGTAAAGCGGCAGGTCTTCTGGTGGGTGAAGACGAGATGGAGGGCGGGATGGCCCCAGTCGTTCCGCCCTGTCTGGTCCTCCGCGGACTGGACCTCCTGCACCCTTTAGCGGACGGGCCCGTTGTGGGGCTCGAGCGCGTGGCGTCGACCAAGGGTCAGCCACAGGATCGGCCCCAGTACCGGGGCGGCCAGCAGCACGAGCAGCCACAGCAGGCGCTGGGTCCCGGTGTAGTGCTCGTCGCGGGCCAGGAAGAGCACCGCGACGACGAACAACACGATCACCGCGGCGCCGGCCAGCAGCGCGGCAATTTCTCAGCTGGTGGGAATCAGCGGGTTCAACTCCGCCCGACTCAGGCTGGTGATCATCGGGAACCCTGCGGTCACCTCATGGTCCCTGCGTGTCATCGGGCCGGACCTGCCATGCGCGCCGGCGGTCCCACCAGCGCATCAGGGCGGCTCCGAGGCTCGCCACCGCCAGAGCGGCCAGGGCGGAAGCGACGAAGCCCTCGGCCCACCAGCCGGCCGCACCGGCGAGGACACCGAGGACGATGCCGATCAGCGCTACCGGGGTGGGTGATGACCCGGTCGGAGTCGGCAGGTTTGGTGTGCACCGCTCAGCCCTCGGAGACCTGCAGCTGCGGGGTAAGCCGGGTCCATCCCTGCGGTGCGTCCTCCTCCGGCAGCCCATCGGGGTCGTAGTCAGCCTGGATCCCGATCAGGCCACCGGTGCCCACCCGGCCACCGGAGCCGCACCCGGCGACCCACCTCTCCGGGGCGTCGGGGGCGAAGCTGAGCAGGCAGTCGCCCTGGCTCGCTGAGGACACGGCGAAGAACTGGTACCCGTCGTGGGTGGCCAGCAACCGGGAGCTGTCCGGATCGAAGTCGTACTGCCCGGCGGGAACCTGGGCCGGAAGCATGTCGGCCTCGCTCTGCTCACCGTCGTAGACGCCGGTCCCGGCATCGGCGCATCCGGCGAGGCTCAGGGCAGCGGTCGTGAGGATCATGGTCATCAGTGCTCTGCGCATGGCGCTCTTCGCTCTCGCTCGGGGCCCACGATGCTGTCTTGCCTTCCACTGTAGGGGCCGAGGACCCTAGCGGTGCGGAGCATCGACACGGCCCCGACAGGTCCGCTCGGGCCCAAACATGCACGGGCGAGTTGACCGCAGAAGGGGTCGACACCCCTGCGCGGCAGCTCCGACCAATGGGTGCAAGGTTCGGGACGGTATGCCCTCAATCGGCGGCGGCGCGGCGAAGGCGAATGGGAGCTGTGCCGGCGGGATCCGGGGCACCGGTTCGCATCGTTGAAGAGTGGTCGGGGCGGCCGATTGCGAGGTCGTGTGCTGGGGCGTCCTGTCTGCGCAGGTCACAGGGGTGTCACGATCCCGGGCATGGGGTCTGTGAATCCGTCTCGGGCGGTGGTGGTCGCTGGTGGTCCATGTCTATGGTCGCGGGCAGGTGATATTCGGTATTAGTTTCGGCGGTCCTCAGACCACCGGGGATCCAAGAGGAGGATTGTGGGACGCACCCGCCCCAGGCATCTCACCGTGATTGTGGCGGCCACCATCGGGGCAGCCCTCACCGGGTGCGCCGCTCCAGGGCCCGGGGCCGGCCCCCAGGAGGTGGCCCCGCTCATGAGCGAGACAGCCTCGCCGGCCGCGGAGTTGTTCGAGGACGGAACGGCCCAGCCCTACACCGGGCCCTATGACGCTGACTTCGCCGCCCAGATCGGCACGTACCCGCAGACCGGGCGGATCAGCGACTACGAAGGGGTGGAGGTGAGGCTGACTGGTGTGGTTCAGGACGTGATCAACCCGGTGGCCGTGGCGATCACCGATCCGCAGGACGACTCGCTCCCCCCGCTGCTGGTGGTTCTCGACGACGCCGAGGAGACTCTGGCGGTGGGCGAGCCGGTGGAGGTGAGCGGCACTGTGCACGCGGCCTACAACGTGCCCATGGTGGAGGAGAACCTCGGTGAGGCTCCCGAAGAGGACGCGCTGGCCCACTACGACGGTGAGCCCTTCGTGTTGGCGACGGCGGTGAATAGCCCGGTACCTACCACTGCGTCGACAACGACCACGAGCGGTTGAGGCAGCCGGACGGGGCGGATCCCCGATGACGGGACCGACCGGCCCCCTGGGCCGTGTTCGGTTCGACAGCGATGATCAGGAGAACACCATGCAGACCCGCATTCATAGAATTTCTGCCGTCCTGGCAGGGTTGGCGCTGTTGGGCGCCGCCACCGGTTGCACCGATGAGACCCGGCTGACCCAGTTGGACCAGTCCGAGGTTTCGGCTGAGGAACTGGTGGGCGAGACCATGACCTTGACCAATGAGGTGCAGGAGGTCTTGGTGCCCGGGGTCATTGCCATCGGTGCGGAGGACACCATCGTCATGGCCCAGCAGTTCCCCGAAGACCTCACCGTCGGTGACGAGGTCGAAGTCACCGGCACCGTGGAGAGCCGAGACGTTTTCACCGTCGATGACCTCGAGGCCCTGCTGGCGGTCACTGATGAGGAGACCGCTACTCACTACATCGACCGTGAGGAGGAGCTCATCCTCACCGAGGCCACCGTCACCAAGACTGGTTGACCACCGCCCTCGGGCGGTGGTGCGCCCGACACGCTCCCAGCTGAGCCGGCAGATAGCGAACACTTTTCCGCAGCGGACCGGTCCTCGATCACGATCACCCGCCCAGGCTGCAGGGCGTGGGGCAGGGAGCGTCTTCTGCGGACGGTGATCGGTGATCGGCCGCTGCCGTCCTCCGCGGGTGGAGAGCGACCGGGCCCGGCCGGATGGGGACCACGGTGCGATTTGGCGGCCTCAGGTCTGCCCCGGAGAAATGGTGAACCCTGCATTTCCCCCGGGGGGACGAAGCGCCCCGGCCCGGGAGAGGGCAGGGGCGCTTCGCTGCGCCGGAGCGCAGAAGACAACCCCTGGCTACCAGGGAGCAGTCACGGGGGTTGTCGGATCGGCGGGCACGCCGATCCAACCGGAAAAGTACCAAAGGGTAGCCATAGGTGTCGATGGCGCATTCATTGGCATGTAGTGCCTGGTCAGGGCAGAGACGCCCCATGCTGTCCTAACCTGGGGCGTCTCTGCTGCGCCGTAGCGCGGGGTGGGCCGTGGTCGGACTGGACGTCGGGCGCTTCCCCCCGGAGGCGCCCTCCGACTCTGTGTCGAGCCCCCCGGCTCGACCGGCCACACCACAACCAACCCAACCGCCCCGTAACCGGCGGCTGCGAACCGGCGTCTCATCTTTTGGACGACATCGCGCTGACCAGGTAAAACGTCCGGAGCTCCTGTGGAACCCCGTGCGTGTTGCTCTTATCCGCACCTGGCGGGGTACAGGTTGGGAGGGACACCCGGGTGCTGCCCGCCGGGCCCGGTGAGGGTGCGCGAGTCCACGAGGTGCGGGCCGCTCAGTGCCCCTGGGGGCTGGGTGGGCTGACCAGGCCGTCGGCGAAGCGGGACAGCAACGTTCCGAGGTGTTCCACCTCGGTCGGGTCCCAGTCGCGGAGCTGGTTGGCGAGCCAGGTGGTGCGGGCGGTGACGGCGCGTTCGCGCAGGGCGGTTCCGGCCGGGGTCAGGTGCAGTGCGGTGCGCCGGGCGCTGAGGGTGGACGGGGTGCGGGTAAGCAGTCCGGCGCTCTCGGCCCGGTCCACGAGCCGGCTGGCGGTGGAGGCGGTGACATCGGCCAGGTGGGCGACGTCGCCGATACTGACTTCCCGGTGCTCGGCCGCGCCCCGGGCGCAGGCCTCGACTACGAGCAGGCTGGACATCTCCACCGCGGTGGCCCCGTCTTCGACGAAGCGGGTGCGTGAGGCGCTCCAGAGCCGGCGCATCCGGATCAGGGCGTCGTCGAGCACAGACAGATCAACATCCACGTGTGTACTGTACACACATGGATTTGCCGATTGCGATCACCGGTGCCACCGGCATTGTCGGAGCGCCCCTGAGGGAGGCTGTGCGCCCGACCGTGGCGCAGGTCCGCCCGGCGTTTTGGGGCAAACAGGTTCAGGACGGGGTGTCTTTGGATGCCATCGATTCGGTGACCTGGGGCCCGGGGCCGGCGGTGACGACCACGGTCATCCACGACACTGCGCGACTGGGTGTGGCGGGCCACCTCACCGACGACGTGCGCCCCGTCGCCGGGTGTGCACCTACCGCTGTGGCGGAGTTCGCCGACCAGGAACGCGCCGTCCGGGCGCCTCGGAGTCCTCGGGGTGCGGGCCGGCAGGAGGGTAGGCTCTCATGATCGTCACTGTGCTCGGGGCGACCGGGCGGACCGGGCGGCTGCTGGTGGCCGAGCTGGTGGGCCGCGGCCACGAGGTCACGGCCCTGGTCCGCGATCCCTACGGGGCCCCGGAGGAAACGCATCTGGTCGTCGGCGACAGCCGGGACCCTCAGGCTCTGGCTGCGGCGTTGGCCGGGGCTCAGGCGGTGGTCTCCGCCCTGGGCCCGGTGGGCCAGGACCAGCACCTGCACCGGGACAGCGCCACCGGCTTGGTGTCGGCGATGGCGGCGGCCAGGATCCGGCGTTACATCGGGATCAGCGGTGCCGGGGTCAACGCGCCCGGGGACCGCAAGCGGACCCGGGACCGGGTGATCTCCGCAGGCATGGGCCTCGTGGCCCGCGGCATGGTCGCCGACAAGACCGCGGAGCTGTCCCTGTGGCAGCACACGCAGATGGACTGGACCCTGGTGCGCCCACCTCGGCTGGTGGACGGCCCGGCCACCGGGAAGGTGGAACACCACCCCCAGATCTCCACCCGCTCCACGCGCATGCACCGGGCCGATCTGGCCGTCTTCCTCACCGATGTCCTGGAACAAGACCTCTACCTGCGCCAGGCACCGTTCGCGGCCACGACCACCCCGGCGCCATGATTGGGCACAATGCGGTGGCGCGAGGATCGCGCAGCAGTGACCGAGGCACCGACCCAGCCCGCTCCCCACCGCTGCACGGGCAACGATCACCCGGCCAGCACCTGAGCGTGCCGCCTGCTGGAGGACAGGGCCTTGAAATGGTGCTGGGACGAGGGAATCTCGGCGCGAAAGGCAACGCCGAACGGTCCATCACTATAGTGACAAGCATGCTTACTATTAGGTAGAATGGGCCCTGCCGTTGATCCTTTTGAGGTTGGCGGAAGGGGTGGCTGTAGCTGCTGTGAGCGGTGGTGGCGCCATCCCGGGGGGGGGTCATGCCGTAGCTCACCGGTGTGGTCGTCGCCTCCGCGCGGTCTTTGATGACGGCACGGGGGCGCCCCCTACCCCGACGGCTCCGGCAGTATGCGGGCTGCGGTGAGGTGTCGTCGCTGGTCGTGGTGGTTGGTGCTGGTGAGTTCTCCTGTTTGTCGGCTGAAGGATGCCCTGTCATGTCTGTCCCTCCTGCATCGTCCGGCCCGTTGGGCAGTGGTCCTGTTGAGCCTGTGGTGCCCAAAGAGCTCGGCGGCCGATCTCGGCGCACCCGGGCCCCAGCCGCTGACGCCGTTGTGGCCTCCCCGGGCGGTGGACGGGGCGTGCGGTGGCAGGCTGGGGATGCGGTGGAGGCCTGGATGGGCGATATGGTCCGTCACCGCGGTGTGGTGGAAGAGCCCGCACTGCAACTCGGAGTGGTGTGGATCCGGGAGCAGGGCACCGGGATGCGGATCCTGATCGACCTCAACGAGGCCGGCACCGAACTGCGGCACCCCGACCCCCCGCCGGTCCGACGGTGACCACCACGAGTGCCCACCGTGCCCTGTTGACCCGCGGCCCGCTC
>NZ_SSSF01000019.1:0-27392 GCF_013368965.1 Kocuria salina | reverse complement strand
AAAAGGACTTGACCGCAAGGCGCTCTGCCTCAGCGGCACCCTAGGTTTCCATAAAGCGGGGCCCGGTCTCGTCGTTGAACATCTTGACGGCAAACTGGTCCGCACCGAGGGACTCGACGGCGACTCGCAGTTGACCGTCCCGGGAGGCGTAATGGACGCGGCCCGGGCTGGCGCAGTCGAACATGCCCTCGTCGTCGTACTCAGGGCGTGGCCGAGGTACTCGTCGCGATCCAGGAGGGCTTCGACCTCCTCGAACGTCTCCTTGGCGCTGGTCGCGGTGGTCAGGTCTGACAGCATCCTGGCGAGAGAGTGCTGGATCGACTCCGACACGTGTTAGTTCTCCGATTTTGATCGACTGATCGCCCGTCGTCAGGGAATGTCCGCGGTCGGCTGCGGCGGTGGGGGAGGGGCAAACCGTCGCCATGGCCGTCATGTGTGCGGTTGACCGTGTCGGGATGCAATGGCCTGAGGTTGTCCAACGTCGACGGGTGGCTACAGGCGACACGCTGGGATCTAGCGGTTACGTCCGTTTTGGACACTACTGACGTTTCCGACTGGATGGCGGTATGCCACAGCCTATAGCCACATGGGACTGCCCCGACTTTGGTTGGCTCTGACCTGCCCCACGGTTGGGACTGTCGCAGCGACAGGTGGCAGGTTGACCTAGCAGTGCACCAGTCCCCTTCTCTCAATCCAAGGGATGCGAGACGTCTCATCCGGAAAATTTGCGCCCGCATGTTTCCGCGGTTGAGCATGTCTCGCATCTATGTGCTTTATCCGTACCCCTAGAATCGGATACTCAACGTTGGTTGCGAGACAGATTGGGTGGACATGGGGAAGCTGATCGGGTACGCCAGGGTGTCAACGCGGCAGCAGGACGCAGATCGCCAGGTGTCCGACCTACTGCATGCGGGTGTGCGACGCGATGACCTCTACATCGATCATGGAGTGTCTGGAGGCCGTCCTTCGCGTCCGAAGTTCGACAAGGCGGTGGCGGCCCTGGAACATGGCGATACCTTGGTGATCACCACGCTGGACCGGTTGGGCCGGTCGACGCAGAACATGCTGGCTTTCGCCGAGGCGCTACGGGGCAGAGACGCCGGCTTGCGCGTACTGAACTTGGGTGGGGGAGACGTCGACACCGCCACCCCGATGGGGTCCATGGTCTTCACCGTCATGGCCGCCCTGGCCCAGATGGAGCTCGAGATCAAACGCGAACGCATCACCGACTCGGTGGCCAAGCGTCGGGCGGCCGGCAAGGACCTCGGTGGGCGGCGCCAAACCTTCACCGACTCCCAGATCCGCAACGCCCTCCGGTTGATCGAGGGCGGGGAGCCAGCGACCCAGGTCGCCCGCGATCTGGGCATGTCTCGAGCCACCCTCTATCGGCGTATCCGGGAACTGCCCATATCAGCCACCTGATTTGCCCTGATGCTGGATGGCCGCGGTGAGGGTCGCTCAAGAGTCCGCCAAGGCCGTCTCCATGGAACTGCGGACCCGTGGTTGAGGTAGTTAAACGGTGCTTGGGGTGGGATTATGGGTCATGGCAAGTCATCGTGCTGGTCCGCTGCTGTTGCGCGAAGGCGACCGAGGGGAGCTGGTACGGCTGATGAGCTCCGTTCGTTCCGGGCCAGCGCGGCGGGGCGGGTCGTGCTCCTGGCCTCCCGAGGTAGCTCCAGCACCGTGATCACGGAGAAGATGGGACCACCCGCAGGACGGTCATCGGCGGGAAGGCCCGTGAGGGGTATGCGGGATCGATGTCGACCGGTAGGGCCGGCCACGGAGGATCGCTCACCGGGAGGTCGTCGACACCACGTTGCGGCCCTTGGCCGCCTATGACCACTGAGACCTGTTCGTATGACTTATCTAGGATCGGCACAATGCCGCTCTGGCACTGGGGGGAGGTGCCGTGCTCGACCCTAGCGAGAGCCCGGACGCGCCCAAGGTGCTGAGGTTTTCCACGGCGCGCATCCCGGTGGGCCACCGGGTGGAGCACTGGGAGTCCCACAACGCCAAGGCGCTCATCGGTCTGGATATCCGCACCATCGAGAACACCCCGTTGGTGGCAGAAGAGGTCAACCTGCACTTCCCGGCGATGCGCTTCGCACGGGTCAAAGGCTCCTCGCAGGTGGTGGAGCGCTCCGAGCAGTTCATCGCCGAGCACCCTACCGGTGATGTCGCCATGTTCTTCGCCCTCGGCGGGGAAGCGTTCTTCTACCATCCCACCGGGATGATCCTGCTCAAGCCCGGGCAGGCCGTGCTCTACGACGCCGACCGGCCGTTCCTGCGCGGCTTCGCCGCAGGGCTCCGGGAGCTGGTGTTGACGATCCCGCGTGAGGAGTACATCCGGTTGTCTCACGGGGCGTCGCTGAAGGAGCCGGTGATTTTCGAGTTCTCGTCTCCGACTGGGCTGGACCCGGCCGCGGCGGGCCTGGCCTCCTTGATCAACTCCGCCCTCGACCGGCGGGAGCTGGATCCGCAACAGGTGGAGCAGGAAGCCTTCGGCCTCGTGGAGCAGCTGCTCGCCCGGGCCCGGGGCACAAGCTCCGCGTACCGGTTGGCCCGCGATGTGATCGAGCGCCGCTTCAACAGCCCGGGACTCTCCCGCGCGGACGTCGCCAGTGCGGTGGGCGTCAGTGAGCGCCAGCTGACACGGCTGTTCGCCGCTCACGACGAGTCATTTGCCGAGCGATTGCTCGCCCACCGGCTCCAGGCCGCAGAGGCGTTGCTCGTCTCGAACACCGAGGCCGCCACACCAATCAGCGAAATCGCCGCCCGCTGCGGCTTCTCCTCCCAGGCGCACTTCTCCCGGGCATTCAAGGCCCATACGGGTGTGACTCCCTCCGAGCTGCGCAGGGCCGGCACCGCCTGAGTGATCCCGCGGTGTTAATGGCGTCGTCGGCCTCGGGGAGGGGCCAGGCGCGTCTCCTTTGATCCTGCGGGACCACACCGTGACGTTGCGGGACAAGCCCTCGGAGCGGAAAGTGTGACGCGCAACACTTTGAGGAACACCCACCGAGCACCCATCAAGCGTCACCCGGTGCGCGACCCAGGAGGTTCCCATGCCTGCTCTCGATGACGGAATCAAGGCCACGGCCCGCCCCACGGGCCAGGTGGTCGAGACTGATGTGCTGATCGTCGGCTCCGGCCCGGCGGGCTCTTCGGCCGCGTTGTTCCTGTCCACCCACGGGATCCCGAACATCATGATCACCAAGTACCGGTGGACGGCCAACACCCCCCGGGCGCACATCACCAACCAGCGCACCATGGAGGTGCTGCGCGATGCCGGGATCGAGGACCAGGTCCTGCGCGAGGCCTCCCCGCACGAGATGATGGGCGACACCGTCTACTGCGAGTCCGTGGCCGGTCGAGAGATCGGCCGCCGCCCCACCTGGGGCACCCGCCCGGACCGGCGCGCCGATTACGAGCTGGCTTCCCCCGCGATGCCGTGTGACATTCCGCAGACCATGCTCGAGCCGATCCTCGTGGAGAACGCCACCAAGCGCGGCACGCAGACCCAGTTCTCCACCGAGTACGTCTCCCATGTCCAGGACGAGGACGGGGTGAGCGTGCGTGTCCTCAACCGCCTCTCCGGCCACGAGTACACCATCCGCGCCAAGTACCTCATCGGCGCCGACGGGGCCCGTTCCAAGGTTGCCGCGGACATCGAGCTGCCCATGGAGGGCGAGATGGACATCGCCGGGTCCATGAACATCACCTTCAAGGCGGACCTGTCCCAGTACGTCGCCCACCGCCCCTCGATCCTCTACTGGGTCTTCCACCCCGGGTCCAACATCGGTGGCATCGGCGCCGGGCTGATCCGCATGGTCCGGCCCTGGAACGAGTGGCTGACCGTCTGGGGCTACGACATCAACGGCCCCGCCCCCGAGCTCGACGAAGAGGAGGCGGTTCGGATCGTGCGCAACCTCGTGGGCATCCCCGACCTCGAGGTCGAGATCACCGGTTACTCCCTGTGGGGCAACAACGAGCAGTGGGCCACACACCTGCAGAAGGGCCGCGTGTTCTGCGCCGGGGACGCCATCCACAAGCACCCGCCGAGCCACGGGTTGGGCTCCAACACCTCCATCCAGGACGCCTACAACCTGGCGTGGAAGATCGCGGCCGTGCTCAAGTGGAACGCCGGGCCTGAGCTGCTGGAGACCTACTCGGCCGAGCGCGCCCCGATCGCCCAGCAGATCGTGAACCGCGCTAACCAGTCCTCCCGCGACTACACCCCGATCTTCGAGGCCCTCGGTGTGGCCGACGCGAAGGACAACGACGAGTTCACCGAGAAGCTGCAGTTGCGCTACGAGAACTCCCCCGAGGGCGCGGCCCGGCGCGAGCAGCTCCGAGACGCCTTGGACTTCAAGGACTACGAGTTCAACGCCCAGGGCACCGAGATCGGCCACTTCTACGCCTCGGACGCCACCGTGACCGACGGCGCGGCCCGCCCGGAGCCCACCCAGGACCCGATGCTGCACCACCAGAAGTCCACCTTCCCCGGCCTGCGCCTGCCGCACGCCTGGCTCGGTGACGAGAAGGAGAAGTTCTCCACCCACGACATCGCCAAGGGCACGCAGTTCACCCTGTTCACCGGCATCACGGGGCAGGCATGGGCCGACGCTGCGCAGACCGTGGCCGCCGAACTCGGCGTGGCACTGGAGGCCGTGGTGATCGGCGACGGTTGCGCGGTCCAGGATCTCTACGGCGACTGGATGCGCCAGCGCGAGGTCGAAGAGGACGGTGCGATCTTGGTCCGCCCGGACAAGCACATCGCGTGGCGGTCGATGTCGGTGGCCGAGGACCCGGAGCGGGAACTCGTGCGGGTGCTGGGCCGCATCCTGGACCGTCCCGAGGTGTTCACCCCAGCCCCGGCCACCGCCGGTGAGGAACTCGGCGAGCCGGCACCGGCCAACGCCTGACCGACTCCCGCGTCGAGGGGACCGAACTGCCCGGTCCCCTCGACGCGGGGTTCAGTCAACGGTCCACGCCCCCGTGGGGGCCGTGCCCCTCGCCGCATGAGACGCCACCGTCACTTATCCGAGCGGCAGTTCCGTCCGTGTTCGCGCTTATGGGGTGGGGTTGTCGGTGCGTTCCTCGCTCTTGAGGGTGGTGCCCACGGTCCACAGCTCCGGGTCGACCTCGTTGACCAGCACACGCACGGAGTTCAGCGGGGCGTCGAGAGTACTGGCGACCGTCTTGGCGACTTCACGAAGGCACTCCTGAACGACGGCTCGGTCACGACCGGCGATCATGTTGATGGTGACGATAGGCATGTTCTCTGCTTTCCTCGGTTCGCTGGGGTGTGGCGTGCTCTGGCGCTCCAGGCGGGGCCGGCTGAGTCCAGATACAGCAGTCCGTCACATGTGACTCCGGGCTGCTGTTGACGGTGAAGGGCGCCTGCCCCGTCCTCATGGAGCAGGCACGTAGTCGCCCGGACAGGGGTGAGCACCCCATCATGGCCGGTGGAACACTCAGTTCTGGGGGGCGAGGACGATGTCGAAGCGGGCCCGCGCCCAGTCCGTTCCGCTTAGGTCGCGCCCGTCCGGGGTGGGGGTGCCGGCGGACTGGGTCTCGAAGCGCTTGATCAGGGAGTCCTTGACTCCGAATACGGAGTCCCCGATCTCCAGCTGTGGGTCACCCTCGACGAAGATGTGGGTGACCAGGGTTCGCATGTTCTCGGCGGTGACCATGAAGTGCAGGTGCGCAGCCCGCACGGGGGAGCGTCCGGTGGCTTCGAGCATCGCCCCGACGGGTCCGTTGTGCGGGATCGGGTACGGGGTCGGTGTCAGGCCCCAGAAGGCATAGTGCCCGTTCTCGTCCGAGTACAGGTGTGCGCGGCCGGCGACGCGGTCATCGTCGTACTGGACGTCGTAGAAGCCGTCCTCGTCGGCCTCCCACACCTCGATCCGCGCATTCGGGACCGGGTTGCCCTCGAGGTCACACACAGTGCCCTCCACCCAGGCCGGTTGCCCGGTCGCACCGCCGGCGAGGTCCCCGCCGATCGGGATTTCCGGGGCGGTCTCGAGGAAGAAGGGGCCGAATACGGTGGCTTCGGTGGCGTTGCCGGCCACGGGGTTGTTCACGGTGATGGTCTGCATCGAGGCCCCGAGCACGTCGGAGAGCAGGATGAACTCCTGGCGCCTCTCGTCGGTGATGTGTCCGACCTGGGTGAGGAACTCGATGGCCTTCCCCCACTCGGCTTCGGTGAGGCGGACCTCGCGGATGAAGGCGTGCAGGTGCTTGGTGAGCGACTGCATCAGCTGCTTGAGGCGGGGGTCGGTGGTGTTGGCGAAGGAGGCGAGAACTTTCGCGGTCAGGGCCTCCTCGGCTGCCTGTTGCTCGGCGGACACGGCGGTGGTGGTTTCGGTCATTGGAGGAGCCCTTCTGGTAGCGGGGCGGTGGTCAGCGAGGGGCCAGTGGTGCGGTGGTAGGCATTGCCCCGGTGAGGGCCTCGGTGAGCAATTCGGTGATGTTTTCCTCGGTGACGGTCACTGGGTTCGAGGCGGGGGCTGCTTTTAGCACCCGTCCGGCCGCCTCGGGGATGTTCTCAGCAGTGAGGCCGTAGTCGGCCAGTTTCGGCGGCGCGTCCACCGTCCGGTAGAGCTCGCGCAGGGCGGTCACGGCGGTGGCGGCTGGGGTGTGGCTGTCGTCGACGGGCAGGCCGTGCAGCATCGCCACGGCCGGGTCCTCTCCGTCCCCGGCGACGGGGCGGCCCAGGGCGGTGGCCAGCCGGGTTGCCAGCTCCGGGACTGCCGGGGCGTTGAAGGCCAGCACGTAGGGCAGCACGGTGGCGTGGGTCTGGGCGTGGGGCAGGTCGAAGGTTCCACCTAGGACGTGGCAGATCTTGTGGTGTAGCCCGGACCCGGCGGAGGCGAAGGCGACCGCGGCCAGGTAGCAGCCGTAGAGTGCCTGCTCCCGAGCTTCGAGGTCGCCGGGGTCGGCGACGATCCCGCGCAGGGCCAGGTTCAGGGCTCGGGCGCCTTCCAGGGCCATCGCCTGGTTGATCGGATCGGCCTTCGGCGCCCACAGCGAGTCCACACAGTGGGCCAGCCCGTTGAGCCCGGAGGCCACCGACAGTCCCACCGGCAGCGTCTTGGACAGCTGCGCGTCGTAGACCACGGCCACCGGCAGCACGCGGTCGTCGACCCCGGTGGTCTTGGTGCGGTCCTTGGTGAGTCCCCAGACGTTGGTGGCCTCGGACCCGGCGTAGGTGGTGGGCACCGCGATCACCGGGATTCCGGTGGTCAATGCCACGGCCTTGGCCAGTCCGGTGGTCGAGCCCCCACCGACGGAGACGATCACGTCGATCGACCGCTCGGTGGCCGCTCGACGGGTCTTCTCGGCGATCTCGACCGGCACGTGCTGGACCACTTCTTCCCACCACAGCGCTGTGGTGGTGCCGGTCGTGGCGGTCTCGGCCAGGGTCCGCTCGGAGGCCCCGGCGATAACCATCGGTCGGGACGCCCCGAGTCGGCCGACCTCCGTGGCCACGTGTTCGGCGGCCCGGCCGGTGCCGAACAGCACCCGCTGGCCCAGGGTCTCGTGCGTGAAGGTCATGGACATGGGACTGGTCCTTTCAAAAGGAAGGAAGTAGAGAACAGCCAGATGGAGGGGCCGGCGAGATCGGTTGGTACGTGGCCTGTACGGCAGTGTCCCCGTCAGCCGCGGCTGACGGGGACACCTGCAACCCGGCTGGAAGGGCGACGCGGTAGGGATCCGTGGAGACAGAATCCTTACTTGGTCTGGCCCTCCTTGGCCAGGACGTAGTCGTAGACGACCTCTTCACCGGCCCCGCCGTCGGTGCGCGGCTTCGGGTCCAGCATCAGCTCGGGCTTGACCGCCGAGGCGATGTCGTCCTCGTTGTGCGGGTCGCCGGGGAAGTACAGCTGCTGGGTGACCAGCTGGTACCCGGGGGCGGAGACCTTGATGTGGATGTGCGCCGGGCGCCAGGCGTGCCAGCCGGCCGCACTGATGAGCTGCCCGCAGGCCCCGTCGGTGGGGATCTGGTACGGGGCCGGGCGCATCGTGTTGATCTCGAAGTACCCGTTCTCGTCGGCCGTCACGGTGCCGCGGAAGAGCCACTCGGGCAGCTCCGGGGCGTACTGGGAGTAGTAGCCGTCGGCGTCGGCGTGCCAGATCTCCACCTGGGCGTCCTGGATCGGGTTGCCCTCGGTGTCGGTGAACCGGCCCTTGAACAGCAGCGGGGTGCCCGGCTCGTCGGAGCGCATCTGCAGCGTCGCCGGGGTCTCCAGCACCGGGGCGCCCGGCACGTAGAAGGGGCCCTCGATGGCACTGACGGCACCGGGGCGCTCCTTGGAGTTGACGTCCACGATGGTGTGCTCCAGCCACACGTCCAGGAACAGCGGCCACTCCCCGTCGGCGCCGACCTTGATCAGCCACGCCTTCAGCGCGTTGTACTCCTCGTAGGTGACCTCGTGCTCGACCGCGATGTCGTTGATCGCCTTGATCGCCGCACCGGCCAGCAGGGACACCCGCTCCTTCGGCACGTTCAGCTTCGCCAGCTTGCCCGAGGCGGTGAACCGCTCGGTGGCCTTGGACCCGGCCTCGACCGCGGTGCCCTCGTTCTCCTTGCGCGTTGCCGCGCCGGTTTCTGTCTGGGTGTTCGTCATGGTCTTCACACTCCTGGTGGTTCGTTGTCGGGGAGATGGGAATGGTCGACGGCTGCACCGTCGGACAGGTACGTGGTGCCCTGCGGCCCCGGGGAGACGGATTCCCGGGGCCGCAGGGAGCATGGGGCTGGGCTCAGCGGTCGCGCAGGGCGTTGCCGTGGCCGGCGGTGCGGTCGCGGTCGCGCTGAAGGTAGGCGTTGACGTCGGAGCCGTCGAAGAGGTCGGGCACGGTCCAGCCGTCGAGGTCGTACTCGGCCATGCAGTCCTCGACCATGCCGTGCATGGTGTCGGTGGTGCCGTTGTGCATGGCGTTCATGAGCATCTCCACGCGCACGTTCTCGTGGTTGCCGGAGTAGTTGCGCTCATAGAGTTCGTGGCGGCCGCCGAACTCGGAGCCGATCGCGTCCCACAGCAGCTTCATCAGCTTCACCCGGTCCACCGCCTCGATGCCGTTGGAGCCGCGCACGTACTTGTCGAGGTAGGGGCGGATCTGCGCGTTCTTGAAGTCCAGGGCACCGGAGGGCAGGTAGATCAGCCCGGAGGCAACGTCTTGTTCGATGATCTCCTTGATCCGGGGGTAGCCCTGGGCCATGAACATCCGGTAGGCCAGCCCGTAGTCCATCTTGGGCAGCACCGACCCGTTGGGTCCTTCATCCGGGTTGAGCATCATGGCATCGGCCAGGGCCCAGAACATGTTGCGCCAGCCGATGACCTCCCCGGCGCGGGCCTGCACCCCGCGGAAGTCCTGGGTGCCGGCGATCTCCAGGGCCTTGAGCAGCAGCCCGGCGATGAAGTCCAGTTTCACGGCCAGGCGGATGCAACCCTGGTAGGTGAAGCGCTGGATGAACCCGGTTTTGGGCATGAACCCGTTGATCTGGTCCGGGTCCCCGTAGGCGAAGATGTTCTCCCACGGGACCAGGACCTTGTCGAAGATGAACACCGCGTCGTTCTCGTCCATCCGCGAGGACAGCGGGTAGTCGAACGGGGTGCCGGTGACCGCGGCGTTCTGGGCGTAGGAGGTCCGCGAGATCAGCTTGATGCCGGGGGCGTCCATGGGCACGGTGCAGATGATCGCGTACTCGGGCTTCTTGATCGGCAGCCCGTAGTGGGAGATGAAGTTGAAGTTGGTGATCGCCGAGCCGGTGGCCACGACCTTCGCCCCGGAGACGATGACCCCGTTGTCGGTCTCCTTCTCCACCTTCATGAAGACGTCCTCGACCTGGTCCGGGGGCAGGTGCCGGTCCACGGGCGGGTTGATGATCGCGTGGTTCCAGTACAGGACCTTTTCCTGGGACTCCTTGTACCAGCGCTGGGCGTTCTCCTGGTAGGGGGAGTAGAACTCCGGCATCGCCCCGAGGGTGCCCAGGAACGCGGCCTTGTAGTCGGGGGAGCGGCCGAACCAGCCGTAGCTCATCCGCGCCCAGGTCTCGATCGCGACCCGGGACTCCTTGAGGTCCTCCACCGAGTGCGGGACCTTGAAGAACGGGTGGGTCTTGCCCCCGGAACCGGTGTCGGTGTCGGAGAGCAGCTTGTCCGAGGTCGCCGGGTCGTGGAAGCCGTCGTACATCCGGGCGACCATGCGCACCGAGTTGCGGAAAGCGGGGTGGGTGGTGACGTCCTCGACGCGTTCACCGTGCAGATAGATCTCCCGGCCGTCCTTGAGGGACTCGATGTACTCATC
Organism: Kocuria salina; assembly: GCF_013368965.1. Lineage (NCBI taxonomy): Bacteria > Bacillati > Actinomycetota > Actinomycetes > Micrococcales > Micrococcaceae > Kocuria > Kocuria salina. The sequence goes on along the minus strand of NZ_SSSF01000019.1, from coordinate 17,078 downwards.
GCCGGTCATCGGCAGCAACGGGTTGGCTGGGGTGGTGCGCTCGGACATGTCGCCGGTACGGGTCTGGCGGTCGGTCTCCGGGGTGGTGGTCATGGTCTCGTCTCCTTCGATGCGGTGGTGCTCGGGTGGATCGGGGGTCAACGGTGTGGAACGGAAGTGGTGGGGGATCAGAAGGACGGGAACGAGGTGGAGCCCTCGAACCAGCCCATCGCCATGCTGTCCCCGGAGGCCTCCCACGGGCTGCCCCCGGAGAATCCGCCGACCTCGCGGAACTTCCCCGACACGAACAGCAGCGGGTCGACGTCGTTGATCTGCAGGTCGATGACCTCGCCGATGACGATGATGTGGTCCCCGCCGTCGTAGATGCGCCAGGGCTTGCACTCGATGGTCGCCGCGTTGCCGCACAGGACCGGGATGCCCTCCTCGGAGCGCCAGGCGGGGGGAGCCTTCATGGGCTTGCCGGCGAAGTGCAGGCAGGTCGCCAACTGGTCGGCGGCCATGATGTTGATCGCGAACGGGGCGTCCTGCAGGTACTGGGAGGCCTTGTTGCCGCGAATCAGGGTGATCTGAGCCAGGGGAGGGTCCAGGGACACGGCGGTGAAGGCGTTGACGGTCGCCCCGTGCGGAGTGCCATCGGGAGTACGACAGGTGACCACGGTGACCCCGGTGGCGAACTTCCCGAACGCCTTGCGCAACTGTCGTGCATCGATGGCCGGCGCCTGTGGTTCCGTTGCAGCGGTCTCGCTCATGGAAGCGTCCTCCTTCTGGGTCGTGCACCGGAGAGCGGTGCCATCCGGTCATGTCCAGAAGTGTTCTGCATCACACGAAGGCCTTGAAGGGTCTGTCCCGTGTGGGACAACTGATGTCCCGTGCAGACCATCGTGATACCCCAGGCCCCTGCATTGAGACGTGGAGGCAAATAATGCGCGCTCTACGCTTCGACCGCGCGCTGAAGCTCCAGCGGGCTCACCCCGGTGCGAGCCTTGAAGACACGGGCGAAATGCGAGGGTGAGGCGAAGCCGCACCGGCGGGCGATCTCGGCGACCGTCGTGCGCGGCTCGGAGACCAGCAGGACCTCTGCGGCCTGCAACCGGTGAGCCTGGAGATGATCGGCGAACGTCTTGTTCTGTGCGGCGAACAGGCGGGAGAGCTGGCGTTCGCTCACCCCCGCGGCAGCTGCGACCTGCGCGCGGTCCAGTGCGAGATCGCCGAAACGGTGCTCGATCTCCTGCACCGCCCGCCGGTAGGCCGAATCCCTTCCGGTGTCCGTGGCCCGAGCCAACAACCGCTCCACCAACCCGAAGGCCTCCTGCTCCACCCGGTACAGGTCCTCCTGAGGCCGGCGCAGAGCGGAGTTGATCAGAGAAGCCAAACTCGTAGCCGCCGGGTCCCTCCCCGGGTTCCCGCCGCCCGTGGCGAAATCGAACACCACCGGCTCCTTCAAAGGCTTTCCGTGCGTCAAGCGCACATACTCTTCATGCGGAACGGTAAGCACCAACTCCTGCAAGCCGCGGGAGAACCCGCGCACGAACGGCCGATCGGCATCGTAGAGCACCGCCTGACCGGGCCGGAGCAGGATCATCCCCGTGGAATGGTAGAAAAAAGCCTCCCCGCTCAGGGCGAAGAAGATCGCCACATCCCCGGTCGGATGCTCAGCGATGACCCGTTCCGACCGCTCCACGATCTGGGACGAACCCCTCACTCCCGCGAACCGCAGGGCGGGGAAATAGAGGTTGACCTCCTCCGCCACGAGTGGGACGTTCTCCAGGGTGCGGATGTCCAGGCCGATGAGCGCCTTGGCGTTGTGGGACTCCCAGTACTCGATGCGGTGACTGGCGGGAATCTGGGCCGTCGAGAAACTGACCAAGCCCGAGGGCGGCTGAGCGCCCTGAGGTGCTGTCACTGCATCACCCCCTCCGACGAAAATGTGAGATACAGCACTCCCACAGTTATAGAGACTCCGGGGACGTCAAACCACTGCCAGGCCAACTACCCCCGGGACTTTGGTCGCCAACTTCCGCGGGCCCCTGGCTGGCAGGATGGTTGTGAACCAGGTTGTTCCCTTGATGATGGAGCAGGCTCATGACTGTGATCATTCCTTCCCGGCAGTTCTCGATCGAGGAACGGCGTCGGCTGGTGCTGGAGTACCTGGAGCTGCCGCATGGGTCGAAGGCAGGATTCCTGGAGGCCCACCAAGTGGGCAAGAACCAGTTCCGTCGGTGGCGTGAGGCGCTGGCCGATGGTGATCTGGACGGCGATCGACTGCCGCGCAAGACTGGATGGATGACCCGCCGTGAGGCCGCTGAAGTCCGCCGTCTGCAGGCCGAAATCGAGCGATTGACCCAGCAGTTGGCCGCTGAGCACAAGGTGGTCGATGCCCTGGGAAAAGCTATCTCGGTCATGCACGCACTTGGCGTGGCCGACGACGCGGAGGACCACGATGGGCCCCGCCCCAGCACCGGGACCACCAAGAGCTGATCGATGCTGAAGAGGCACTGATCGGTGAGCTGGTCGACGCCGGACGCACGCAGTCCCAGGCGCTGGAGCTGATCGGATTATCCAAGAGCGCCTACCACTACCGACGCCACCCCCGCCCGGGTGTGCCGGTGCCGGTGGCGCACCGGGACCGGCACCAGCCCCACGCGCTGAGTCCTCAGGAGCGCGAGCAGGTCCGTGGGCTGGTGCGCACCGGAACCGCGGAAGGACTCAGCGTGGAGCAGGTCCATCTGCGCCACCTCGATGAAGGGCCCGTGCTGGCCAGTGGCGCCACGTTCCACCGTCTGGCCGCCGTGATGGCTCCGCCGCGGCCACCGGGCCAGGTCCGGGCGCGACCACCCGGGGACCGCTCGACCCCACAGTTGGCGGCCACGGGCCCCGACCAGGTGTACTGCTGGGACATCACCTTCCTTCCCGGCCGGCTGTCCCGGCAAGGCTTCGCCCTGTATTCGGTGATCGATCTGTACTCACGCAAGATCGTCGGGATCACCGTCCAGACCAACGAGAACCACCAGATCGCCCGGCAGCTGCTGGCCGGGGTCATCGATGCCGCCGATGGTCGGGTGCAGGTGGTGCACTCGGACAACGGGGCGGCGATGACATCCAAGACCGTCGCCAAAGCCCTGGCCGATCGGGGCGTGACACGGTCACTGATCCGGCCCGGAGTGAGCAACGACAACGCCTACATCGAGTCCTGGTTCGCCACCGTGAAGTCCTGCCAGCACTACCCCGGAGCCTTCGATGACCTCGCCCACGCCGGGACCTGGGTGGCCGGCTGGGTCGAGCACTACAACCATCACCACCGCCACTCCGGGATCGCCGGATACACCCCAGCCAGCGTCCACGACGGCACCTGGACCACCGTGGCCCGCACCCGCCAGGCCCGCCTGGACACCCACTACCAGGCCCATCCCGGTCGTTACCGGCGGCCCCCGCAGGTGCCCACCCCACCGGCCACAGCCACGATCAACCTCACCAACGACGGCAAACGACTCGAACTGCCCCCGACCCTTCAAACCCTCATATCCCAATAGACCGGTTCCCCATCAGCCGGACTCCTTGCTCTGGCTGCTGGGGAGGTCTTGCTCCATGCTTTACATATGGCCAGTTAGCGGCGTCGGACTGACGGGAGTTCTCGCATCTGGTGGAACTCCCGTCGGGCCGATTTCACCCCGGTTCCGCGGCACACTGCGGTCGGGAAGGCTGCGCTGGGCATCGGATCGCCCATCCGGGTGTTGCGACGGCGCTGGTCAGCATGGACGTCCTGCATCAGATGCACGATTCCACGGCAAGTCGGGAAACGCGTGGGCGCTGTACCGGGCCGGATTCCCGCCGTCCCGACCGACACCAACGTGGCGTTGTTCCGGGGTCATTGAGCGGGTGCTTTAGGTGATGCTGGACGAGTGGAGGGTGCCGGTAGTCCCGACAAGGAGCCGACTCCCGCCTCCTCAACATCCGTGCCTACCAGTTTTCCACGACGTTGACGTCGCAACGGGAGTTCCTGAACCTGGATGCGCTCACGGCCAGCGGCTTCCAGGTCCCGGATCTGCAGTGCCGTGTCCTGCTCGGCCAAGTTCACCGGGTTACCTGTACATCCACTCTGCCGGACGCAACTGGTCGAGCAACGACCGACCAGGTCTTGAAAACTCAGTCCCATAGGGGCATCCGTTATTGCGATAGTCCCGGGAGGTGGGTCCAGCTCAGCCGGCGGAGTCTTCCTGCATGGCCGCGACCAGAGCCCGGATCCCCTGGGTGAGTGCCCTCAGGTCTTCGAGGGACAGACGGTTCAGCGGGGCGTGGGCAAGTTCGGGCCTGGCGGCGAGTAGGCGCTGGATGGTCTCGCGGCCAGCGGCGGTGACCGTCACGCGGCGCACGCGCTGGTCGTAGGGGTCGAGGGCGCGCACGATCATGTCCTGCGATTCCAGTCTGTCAACGATCCCGGACATGGTGGCGAGGGACACCTCCATGGCTGCGGAGAGCGCGCGGATAGTGCTGCCTTCGGGCTCGGTGACCAGGATGGTGAGCACCTTGAGCTGTTGCATCGTCAGTCGCAGGGAGAGCATCGGTTCGATCACCGCAGGCACGAAAGACAACTCCAATTCACTCTGCAGCCTGAGCAGCTCGATGAGCAGCTCCTCGCGCTGGGCGGGTTCCTTGGGGTCCACAGCCCGAGCATAGCCCGCGAACGAGTCTCGAACGGGGGCATCGCGAGAATACATAGCCTTGCCCTAAGCTTCGGGTGATCCTAACCTTTAACGGGCTACTGTCCCGCGCTTCCCAACCCCTTCGGTGGTGTCTCCTTGTACCGTCTTGCCCGCTTCAGTCTGGCGAATCGCTTGTTGGTCGCGCTCCTCACCCTGTTCATCGCGGTCTTTGGTCTGTTCACGATGACTCAGCTCAAGCAGGAACTGATCCCCGCGATCGAGTTGCCGCAGACAACCGTGGTCACCGCGGTGCCCGGGGCCAGCCCCGAGGTACTCGACGAGCAGGTCAGCGAACCGATCTCCCGGGCCGTGGGCGATCTGGACGGCGTGGAACAGGTGGTGGCGACCTCCTCCGCGAACATGTCCATGGTGTCGATTGCCTACGAGTACGGAACGGATTCGGATGAGTTCAACGCCTCCGTCGAGTCAGCCATCGGAGCGCTGACCACGTTGCCCAACGACGCCGAACCGAACGTGATGTCCGGTGGCACCGACCAGATGCCGGTCATCTTCATGACGGCCTCCTCGTCCGAACTGGATGAGACCGAGCTGTCCGCAGCCCTGCAGGACACCGTCAAGCCCCGCGTGGAGTCTATTGAGGGAGTCCGCTCGGCGGCCGTGTCCGGCGGTGCCGTGCAGCGGGTGGAGATCACTCCGGATCAGGCAGCGATGGCCCAGCACGGGCTGACCCAGCAGGCCATTACCCAGGCCCTGCAGGACAACGGCACCACCTTGCCCCTGGGATCCGTCGGCAAGGACGGCACCTCCTCGCCCGTTGACGGCGGCACGCCCCTGGGCTCCCTCGAGGACCTGGGTGCTCTTCCGCTGGCCAGTCAGACCCAGCCGGACACTGTGGTGCACCTCGACGACGTTGCCGACCTGGAGATCGTCACCCAGGAACCCACCTCCATCACCCGCATGAACGGCAACCGGGCATTGTCGGTGTCGATCACCGCGACCCAGGGCGCCGACGTTGTGGGTGTGTCCCATGCGGTGGAGGACGCGATCGCCGAACTGACCGGGGACGTGCCCGGCCTGGACCTGACCGTGGTGTTCGACCAGGCGCCGTTCATCGAACACTCCATCGAGGGATTGGCCACCGAGGGCCTGCTCGGCCTGCTCTTCGCCGTCGTCGTGATCTTGGTTTTCCTGGTCTCGGTGCGCTCGACGCTCGTGACGGCCCTCTCGATCCCGATCTCCGTCCTGGTCACCTTCATCGGGCTGAATCTCGGCGGGCACTCCCTGAACATGCTGACCCTCGGGGCTCTGACGATCGCGATCGGGCGCGTGGTGGACGATTCGATCGTGGTGATCGAGAACATCAAACGGCATCTGGCCTATGGTGAGCCGAAGGTCCACGCCATCCTCACCGCAGTGCGCGAGGTGGCCGGTGCCATCACCGCCTCCACCCTGACCACCGTGGCCGTGTTCCTGCCGATCGCGCTGGTCGGGGGCATGGTCGGCGAGCTCTTCGCCCCGTTTGCCCTCACCGTGGCCATCGCGATGCTCTCCTCCCTGCTGGTCGCGCTGACGATCGTCCCGGTCCTGTCCTACTGGTTCCTCAAGGCGCCCACGGACGTCCAGGACTCGGAGGCTGTTCGCGCCGGGGCCGAGGAGAAGGAACACCGCAGCTGGCTGCAGCGCGGCTACAAGCCCGTGCTGCGCGGCACCCAGAAGCACCCCGTCATCACCGTGGTGGCTTCAGCGCTGCTGCTGGTGCTGACCGTGTCTCTCATACCCCTGCTGAAGGTTGATTTCCTCGGCAATACCGGCCAGAACATGGTCATGGTCACCCAGACCTTCGATTCGGGCACGGACCTGGAGTCGGTGTCCGAGGGTGCTGAGGAGGTCGAGGACGCGCTGGCCGGCGTCGAGGGCGTGGAGGACATCATGCTCATGGCCGGCTCCTCCGGCGGCGGCGAGGGGGACTTCTCTGCCCTGCTCGGTGGGGGCGGCGGCTCGGCCACCTTCATCGTCAACACGGATCCCGACGCCGACCAGTCGGCCCTGCAGGAAGAGGTCCGGACCCGGCTCGCCACCCTGGACGGTCCCGGCGAGGTCAGCCTGATGGACCCTGCCTCCATGGGCGGCTTCGGAGGCTCCGTGGACGTGGCGGTCAGTTCCCAGAACGAGGAGGATCTGGCCGAGGCCGCGCAAGCCGTCCAGGCGGCCCTCGAGGGGACCCCGCACACCGCGGAGCTCACCAGCGACCTGGCCGCGGACCAGCCGACGGTCCACGTGGCCGTGGACCGCGCCGCCGCCCTGGAGGAGGGCCTGACCGAGATGCAGTTGTTGGGCATGGTGGCCGGGACGCTATCCCCGCAGAGCGTCGGTTCCGTGACCATGGACGGCGACGCCTACGACATCTACATCGAGGGCACCGACGCGCCGGAGACGATCGCCGAGCTGCAGGACATGCCCGTTCCCACCGCAGCGGGCATGGTCCCGTTGACCGATCTGGCCACCGTGGAGGAAGTGACCGTACCGGAGTCGGTCACGCGCATGGACGGCGACCTGGCGGCCACCATTTCCCTGACACCCTCCGAGGGCGAGCTGGGCGCGGTGACCACGGAGGTCCAGGAACGCGTGGATGCCCTCGAGTTGCCGGCCGGCACCGAGGCCACCATGGGCGGGCTGGCCCAGACCCAGCAGGAGTCCTTTGAGCAGCTGGGCCTGGCCATGGTGGTGGCCGTCGTGATCGTGTTCATGCTGTTGGTGGTCACGTTCCGATCCATGATGCAGCCGCTCATCCTGCTGGTCTCCATCCCGTTCGCTGCCACCGGTGCCATCGGCCTGCTTTTGATCTCCGGCAAACCCCTGGGCATTTCCGCCCTGATCGGCATGCTGATGCTCATCGGCATCGTGGTCACCAACGCCATCGTTCTGATCGACCTGATCAACCAGTACCGGGTCCAGGGCCAGAGCCTGCAGGACGCCATCTTCAACGGCGCCCGCCAGCGACTGCGCCCCATCCTCATGACGGCGTTGGCCACGATCTTCGCCCTGATTCCGATGGCGATCGGCGTCACCGGCTCGAGCGGGTTCATCAGCCAAGACCTAGCCATCGTGGTGATCGGTGGGCTGATCTCCTCGACCCTGCTCACTCTGATCCTGGTGCCGGTGCTCTACCAGCTCTTCGAGCAGGGTCGGGAACGCCGCCGAGCCGCCCGGGGCGAGGCCGTCGTCGGCGATGTCCTGGAGCAGGAACTGGCAGCGGCACCGGACAGGGAGCCCGCGGGACGGCACCGGGGACCGGACACCCCGTAGTTCTCGGCTGGCCACACGGCGGGTCGGAGCGACCCAGCCCGCTTTCTGGTTCTCGGGAAACCGGCAAATCCAGGCCCGGCTACACCCTCAATTGCGATGAGCCTCCAATCCGGTGTTTTGATTCTGTGTAGGCAGAGGCGGAGACCATCGATCTGGATGGGATGGATGATCCTCAGGAACATGGCCGACATCGGGGGACTCGTGAGGCCGGGTCTGCTTGTGACCGGAGGTGTGATCACCACAACGAGTCCGGAACAAACTCCCCATCACTGCCACCCGCGTCCCCCAGCACGCCACCCTGCTCAAGGCCTGCGGCGCACTCATCGTGAAATGACCTTTGAGCTTGACGCGGACGGAAGCGGGGTCCGACTGTGTGCCCCTTCGTGTGAGAGCTGGCTATCAGATTGATAGTTTACTATCATGCAAGGACGAGATGGGGCGCCCTCAGCGACCACACCGAGAGGAGACAGTCATGGATAGCTCTGCGACACGATCCGTGCGCTGTGATGCCTTCTCCAGCGGATCACGGATCATCGAGGCGGCCCGTGGAGTCTTCTCCTCAGGGGAGGGGGAAGGAACGCTGAACCGGATCGCGCAGGAGGCCGGGGTGGGGATCGCCACACTGTATCGGCACTTTCCGAATCGGCAAGCACTGGCCTGGGCGGTCTATGACCGGATTTTCACCACGGAGGTGGAGCCGTTGTTCGCCAGGATCGGTGCGACCGAGGCTCCTCGGGAGACTCTGCTGGAGATCGCGGAACGCCTCAGTGACATTGCCGGCCGGGAGAGAGGTCTGGTGGCCTCGATCGGCAATCTGACCGAAGCCACCACGGAGTTGCTGCGGCGCCACAGCGAGTCGTTCGCCCCGATTCTCCAGAGGGCCCAGGCCGCCGGGAACGTCCGTCCGGACATCGAGCCGGCCGACATCCCCAACATCTTGGCCATGGTCGTCACCGGGGTCAACCTTCCCCATGCGGATGACTTGTCACGACGTCGTTACCTGAGTCTGTTGCTGGACGCGCTCAATCCGGCTCGGGCCACTTCGTTGCCGCAGTGATCCGATGCCCGCCCTTCGGCACTGCTGAACGGGGCGGACCTGAACGCGCAGAGACATCAGAGAAGAACGCCTAGACATCAGAGAAGAGGAGAACAGCATCGGTGAGCCGGACAACCCCGCCTTTCGGAGATCGGATCGGCCTTGCCCTCGGTGGAGGCGGTGCGCTGGGCGCCGCCCACGTGGGGGTGCTGCAGGTGCTGGCCGAACACCGCATCCTGCCGCAGATCGTGACCGGAACCAGTGCCGGAGCATTGGTGGGGGCTGCCTATGCGGCCGGCCTGCCGATGCGCACGATCGAACGAGCCGTGCGCGAGGCGAGCTGGGGGACTTTCGGGCGATTCACCCTCGCACCCCGGCTCGGGTTGTTGGATACCTCTGCACTGGCCGAGACCATCACTGCACTGGGTGGAGATCCGCTGATCGAAGAGCTGCCCCGCCGCTTCGGGGCCGTGGCCACCGAGATGCGGACCCGCCGGGAAGTCGTCCTGACCGAGGGCCCACTGTACGAAGCGCTGCGGGCCAGTATCGCCGTGCCTGGGATCTTCCCCCCAGTCATCCGCGGACGGGAGGTTCTCATGGACGGGGGGATCGCCGCGAACTTACCCATCGCCGCGGCCCGTCAGATGGGCGCCACAGCAGTGATCGCGGTGCGGTTGCGCCCAGAGTGGGAACGCTTGCCGATCGTCCGCTCAGCTGCCGACATCGCCCGGATGGAACAAGACCCTTCCACCACCCTCATCCAACCTGACCTGCGCGGACTGGCGCATTGGTCTCCCGAGGACATTCCGCGCCTGATCGATGCCGGGCGCGTCGCAGCGGAAACAGCGCTCGATGCTGCGAACCGAAAGAGCCTCCATGCCGTTGCCTGACAAGCACACCGACCGACTACGAGTCCTGATTGGTGCCGACACCTTTCCCCCGGACGTGAACGGCGCGTCCCGGTTCACCCGGGACCTGGCCGTCCGCTTATCCGCCCGTGGACACACAGTGCATGTGGTCGCCCCGGCTTCCTCGCGTCGCCACGGCACCTACGTGGAGACCTTCGGCGGACAGAGAATAGCCGTCCATCGATTGCGCAGTTTTCGCTGGCCGGCCCATGAGTGGTTGCGTTTCGCCCCACCTTGGGAACTGGGGCCTCGGATCGATCGACTGCTCGAGCACCTCCAACCGCAGGTAGTACACTCGCAGTCCTTCATCAACATCGGTCGGGTGCTCACTGGACAAGCCCACCAACGCGGCATTCCGGTTGTGGCGACCAACCACGTGATGCCAGACAACATCATCGGGGTCAGCGGGCTGCCCCGATCGCTGCACCCGGGCCTGACCCGCTACGGGTGGCATCTGGCCTCCAAAACGCTGGCTCGGGCCGCGGTGGTCACCAGCCCGACTCCGATCGCCGCCGATTATCTGGCCCAGCACACCGGCCTGGAGACGATTGAACCGGTCTCCTGCGGGGTGGACACCTCCCGCTTCCCCTTCCACCCGCACCGTCCGGTCGACCACCGGATTCTCTACGTCGGACGGCTGGATCCAGAAAAACATGTCGATCAGCTCCTCAGAGCCTTCTCCCTGATGAACCAATCCCTGGGAGCCTACCTGGACATCGTCGGCGGCGGAGCCGAAAGCCACCGACTCCAACAACTGGCCGCCCGGCTCGGCGTCGCCGACCGGGTACGGTTCCACGGCCGCATCAGCGATGAGGAACTAGAACGCCTCTACCCCACTGCCAGTGTCTTCGTCATGGCCTCGACCGCGGAGCTGCAAAGCATCGCCACACTCGAAGCCATGGCCAGCGGCACGCCGGTTGTGCTCGCCGACGCGATGGCCCTACCTCATCTCATTGACAACGGGCACAACGGCATCCTGGTTCCCCCGGGCGAACCCCGTGGTCTCGCGGAAGCCATCGAAACCATCCTGACGTTACCCCACGACGCTTACACCACCATGCGACACGCAGCCCGCCACAAAGCTGAAGAACACGACAGTCAGATCGTGATCCAGCACTACGAACAGCTTTACCGCACCGCTGAAGCCCCCCGAGGGGTCTACCAGCACTGACACACCTATCACCACACCATTCCGGCCACCCGTCGGGGACTGTCCGGTGAGGGACCGGACCCTGCATGTCAGGGTGAGTTGAGGCCAGTGGTCCACAACGAATCCGCACCCAGCGTGGAACACGAACAGGATCCCTCCCAGGGCGGCACGGTCCTCGATCCCAAGCCTGCCACCCGGGCCCCCTGACAGTGGTGGTTCCAGGATCAACGGAGCGATCAGCTCCTACAGGCGATCATCGACCACCCACGGCTGTTTCCGCGTCGTCATGCAGGCAGTGTGAGCCACCCCACCGATGACGGGCAACGATCGACCAGATTTCGAGGCCAGGTCGTTGTCGGTGAACTCGGCGAGCACGGTCGAGCCGGCTGAGGCGGCCGAGGCGGAAGTGCTGGCCTGATGTTGGAGGGATCCGTGGGTCATGTTTTGCCTCCAGTGGTTGCTGTGTTCGTTTGCGGACCTCTCCAGTCAAACAATTTCGATTTGGTTCGTCGAACCAAACTAGTTAGGGTAAGATGGTTCCATGGTCGATTTCTCGATGAACACCATGCTCGGCGGTGACCGGCTAACACCGGGCGTCCAGGTGCGTGAAGGTGTGGCTCTGCTGGTGCGCTGGGCCAGCAGGAGCGATGTGCGCCGGTATGTCTTCGGTCCGGCCGCGGCTGATCTTTCCCCCACGGATGCGGCACTGCTGGAACACCTCATCCGCAACGGCCCGATGCGGCTGTCGGAGCTGGCCGGGCAGTGGGGCGTGAACAAGTCCACCATGACCCCACAGGTTCGCCGGCTCGAGGACAAGAGCTTGATCGACCGCCAACCGGACCCCGGTGACCGCCGCGCCACCTTGGTGGGCATATCCGCCGAAGGCACCGAGGTGCAGCGCCGGATCGGTGAGGCCGGTGCGGCAGCCTTCGACGACATACTGTCCACCTGGCCGCAGCAGGACAGGGAAGCCCTCGGCATCCTCCTGCTGCGGCTCGCCCACCAGCTTGGGCACCACCCCCAGCTGCCCCAGGACGGAAGCCCCGGTGTGCCACCCCAAACCCCGAAAGGAACTCCCTTCCATGACTGAGCCGACCCCGAGCCAAAAATTCCACGCGATCATCACAGCGATCGCCACCGGCGAGCTGGAGGCCCTGGATTCTCTCGTCCGCTACGACATCGTGGACCACAACCTCATCCCCGCTCAGGGCGACGGCCGGCCGGGACTTAAATACTGGGCTAAATCGTTGCGCCAGGCCATCCCGGATCTCACCGGCACCGTGCAGGACACTGTCGCCGAGGCGAACAAGGTCGCCGGGCGTGTCCAGTGGGCGGGCACTCACAGTGGCGACTACATGGGCGTGGCGGCCACCGACGCCTGGATCGAGTTCGAATCGTTCTACATCCTGCATTTCTCCGACGGGCTCGCGGTGGAATGGTGGGACGGAACAGACACCCGCCAAGCGCTGCGCCAGGCCGGGGCCACCCTCACCCTGCCCAGCCCCGACCGGGAGGGGTCGAGATGGTGAGCGCCGTACGGGGGCGCTCCGCGTGCTCAGAAACCAATGAACTACGCGGGGCATGGGGCAGGAACCGATACCGAGGATCGGTTGCGCCACCTCTGAAGGACTCGACCGATTCGATCTTGGCGAGTCAGGAGTCAAGCGAACTTGGGGCACTCCCATCTGCGACCTCAATTGGTCCTGGTGTCGCCCACGACGCAAATTCCTTCTTGACGACATGTTCACATCCAAGAGCTGACATCAGTTCTTCACCAGACTCGTGTAAATGGGCTTTTTCTCTTGTCCCGGACGCTCCTGCTGCCAGATCGTTCTGCCCTGCGCCGCCGGGACTGTTTCCTGAAAGGAGCGATCGCTGACCATGGATTGGCGTAGTCGCGCAGCATGCCTGGAAAAGGATCCCGAGCTGTTCTTCCCCCTGAGCAACACCGGACCCGCTCTCCTCCAAATCGAGGAAGCCAAGGCCGTGTGCCGCAGCTGCCCGGTCGTGGACACCTGTCTGCAGTGGGCCCTAGAGTCCGGCCAGGACGCCGGGGTCTGGGGCGGGATGAGCGAGGACGAGCGCCGCGCCCTCAAGCGCCGGACCGCCCGCGCCCGCCGCGTTTTCTGAGCAACTCAGTAGCTGCCGGAGGTGCTACCGCCGGTGAAGCCGCTGCCTCCGCCGAAGGAGGACCCGTCACGAGACAGTCGGGGCAGTCCGTTGCTATGTCGCATGTACTTCCTTGGCCTCAGCCTGGATGCGCCGACGTTGATTTTCCGGTGAGCTGATCGGGATCAAGTGGACGGTTTCTGGTTTTTGGGTGAGCGGGCCCTGCCGCTCTGCCCGGCTTTTCCACTTCGGGTCCTCGCTCGCGCGGTCAGGGAAGAATGGTCAGGCGATTGCGGTAGCGGTCTCGTGGGCGCGGCGGAAGAGGTTCTCCCAGGCGGTTTGCCAGGGCCAGGCGGTTTGCCAGGGCCAGGCGGTTTGCCAGGGCCAGGCGGCGGGCAGGTGCAACCGCCACTTCCGGGCGTGGTTGGCTACCCGCGCCGGCACGTTGATGAGCTGGGTGCGGATCGTGGCCGGACCCTGGCCCGTCGCGCCGCCGACGTCCTGGCCTACTTCGACCGGCCCCGCACCTCGAACGGCCCTACCGAGGCCGTGAACGGCCGACTCGAGCACCTGCGTGGCTCCGCCCTCGGATTCCGCAACCTCACCAACTACATCGCCAGATCACTGCTGGAAACCGGCGCATCCAGGCTGAGGAAGCCCCGATGCGTGGTCGAGCGCGGCTTCGCCTGACTGCACGCCCACAGGCGACTCCGCACCCGAGGGGAACGCCGAGCCGACCCCCACCTCAGTCTGCTGCAGCGAGCCAGCATGCTGATCCGCCACGGGCGACTCATCGCATTGTGAACGACATGTAAGCAGGCGTGATCTCTTTGTTGAATCCCCTGATAGAACAGCGCCCAAGCGCCTACTGTTGACCGGGTCGGAGGAGTGGCGCGGCCCCATGCTAGGCGTGCCTCGTTCACCGGCCACCACACTGGATAAGTACTGGAAGGAAATGAAAAGCATGTCCCAGCCCTCTCCTATTCCCCCCACCGCCTCCGGCAGCTACCGCATCCTCAAGACGGTGCCCACCTACGACGAGGCGCAACGTATCGTCGACACTCTCTCCGACGCCCAGTTCCCCGTCGAGCACGTGCGCGTGGTCGGCACCGGGCTGCGCTCGGTCGAGCAGGTCACCGGCCGGATGACCAATGGCCGGGCCGCTCTCTACGGTCTGGCCTCCGGCGCGTGGATGGGCCTGTTCGTCGGCCTGCTGCTCGGCCTCTTCACCGTGGGCGGCTGGCTGTCCGTGGTGCTGTGGGGCGTGTTGCTGGGCGCCGTATGGGGCCTGATCTTCGGCCTCGTGAGTCACGCCGCGACCGGCGGGCGCCGCGACTTCAACAGCATCCAGGGCTTCGAGGCCGAGGCGTACGACGTCCTAGTGGAGGCCGAGTACGTCGACGATGCCGCTACCAAGCTCGGCACCACGCAAACGACCCTCTGAGCCCTGCACCGTTCTTCCCAGGCTTTGGCCCGTTCGTTCCGGGATGGGCCCAAGCCGTGGCCGCGCGGTACCGGCCCATGACATCACCGGAGTACCCGGCGCGGGGTAAATCATCGCGGAGCACGACCGCCAGCCGAGGCATCTTTCCCGCCTTCGAAGGGTTTCACAGCCCTCACCGGCACCACCTCCGCCCGGGGGGTGCCTCTATGGTTTCCGTCAAGCGGCCAGGGCCACCGGTGATGGGGTCTGAGGCTCGGTGGGGTCTTGGTAGAGGGTTCCGTCCCTGAGCATGGCGAACAGGACGTCGGTGCGTCGGTGGGCCAGGGCGATGATCGCCTGGTTGTGGCGTTTGCCCTGGGCTCGTTTCCGGTCGTAGTACGCCCGTGAGGGCGGGTGGTTGAGCGAGGCGAAGGCCGAGAGGAACAGCGCCCGCTTCAGGCGTTTGTTGCCGCCCTTGGGGGCGTGCTCGCCGCGGATCGAGGTCCCCGACCGGCGGGTGACCGGGGCGATCCCGGCATAGGAGGCCAGGTGCCCGGCGTCTTGGAAGTCCTTGCCGACGACCTCGGTGAGGATCCTCGCGGCGGTCCTGACCCCTACCCCGGGCATCGAGGTCAGGACCGGGCAAAGAGGGTGGGCCTCCACGAGGGCCTCGACCTGGGTAGCCACCGTGGCGCGCTGGTGGATCAACGAGGCCAGCTGCCCGGCCAGGATCGGGATCACGGTGGCGGCGGCTTCGGTGCCGGCCACGACCACGCTCTGCTGGCCCAGGGCGTCGAAGATCTCCTCCATGAGGGCCTCGGCCAGCCGGGGTGCGTGCTTCTTCAGCCTTGCCCGCACGTGGCCGCGCCCGGCTGCGGCCAGCTTGACCGGGGTCGGGTAGCGGGTGAGCAGATCGGCCACCGCCGGATGCGTCACCCGTGGCCCGAGGACCCGTTCCAGGGCGGGGTGGATCTGGGTGAGCATCCCGCGCAACCGGTTCGAGGTCGCGGTGATCTGGGCGGCGAGGTCGTCGTCGAAACCGGCCAGCACCGCCAGCTCGGCGATCTGTTCCTCGTCCACCCGGATGTTCCGCAGGGTGTGCGGCATGGTCCGGGCGGCCTCGGCGATGATCAGTGCGTCGCGGGCGTCGGTCTTCGCCGTGCCCGGGTGCAGGTCCGCGATCCGGCGCATCACCAGACCCGGCAGGTAGGCCACGGTGACCCCCTCGGTGGCCTGGGCGACGGCCACCGGCAGCGCCCCGATGGTGGCCGGCTGGTCCACGACCATCAGCACCGGCCCGTGCTCGGCGGCCAGCTCGGTGAGAATGGCCCGCAGCCGGGTCTCGTCGTTGGGCAGGGCCTTGTCATAGACCGTCTTCCCGGCCAAGGTGACCGCCACCGCGTGGTGGTCGGACTTGCCGACGTCGAGGCCGACGAACACCGCCGACAGTGGTTGCTCCGCCACGATCGAGTCCCTTCTCCTGCACTGGCATCTGCGCGTGCTGGCCGGCCGGGAGGTGGTCACGCTCGGCATCCACGTTACGAAGGCCCTGATCCAGCGGGCCCTGCCTCTATTAGCGATCCGTGACCACCAGTTGAGCCCCCGATAGTGGTGTTGCGCGGTGGCCCTGCTCGTCGTTGCCGACGAGAGCGCGGCCACCGTGAGATCTTTCGAGTTCACCTCTCACAGCACCCTCGAAAGGACATCATCACGATGACCGCTCCTCATATTGTCGACCCTGCTGGCCTGCTCGGCGAAGCCCTGTCCGACGCGTCCCCGGATCTGATGCGCAGCCTGTTGCAGACGGTGATCAACGCTCTCTTGTCTGCTGATGCCGAGGCAGTGGTCGGAGCCGAATGGGGCAAGCCCACCCCGACCCGGTCTGCGCAGCGCAACGGCTACCGCCACCGCGACCTCGACACCCGCATCGGCACCATCGACGTCGCCGTGCCGAAACTGCGCACCGGCACCTACTTCCCCGAGTGGCTGCTGGAGCGGCGCAAACGGGCCGAGTCCGCCCTGATCACCGTGGTCGCCGACTGCTACCTCGCCGGGGTCTCGACCCGCCGGATGGACAAGCTGGTGAAGACCCTGGGCATCAACTCCCTGTCGAAGTCCCAGGTCTCGCGCATGGCCACCGACCTCGACGAGCACGTGGAGTCCTTCCGCCACCGGCCCCTGGACGAGGCCGGCCCTTTCACGTTCGTCGCCGCCGACGCGCTGACCATGAAAGTCCGAGAGGGCGGGCGCGTGGTCAACGCCGTCGTGCTGCTGGCCACCGGGGTCAACGGCGACGGCCACCGGGAGGTCCTCGGGATGCGGGTGGCCACGGCCGAGACCGGGGCGGCGTGGAACGAGTTCTTCGCCGACCTGGTGGCCCGCGGCCTGGGCGGAGTCCGCCTGGTCACCAGTGACGCCCACGCCGGGCTCAAGGACGCGATCGCCGCGCACCTGCCCGGGGCGTCCTGGCAGCGGTGCCGCACCC
>NZ_SSSF01000018.1:0-31038 GCF_013368965.1 Kocuria salina | reverse complement strand
CAGCACGGGTTCCCGCTGCCGTGCCTTGGATCGCGCCGCAGTGTGCCTGCGCATCTGCCCGTGGGCCTCTTCGGAGGCGGGCGTTCGTGGGTTTCTCCGGTGATGTGTTGCCTTTGCGACCGTGGGGCGCGCATCCTGAATCGTGGGTGCTGCTACCTGGCACCGGGTCGGCGGTATGGCGTCCCCGGGCGGCTCCCTTCGAGGATTTCGTTCGCGGATCTCGCGGGGGATCCCGGTGCCGACAGTGGAGGGGGAAGAGATGAAGCATCTTGCGTTGGTGTCGGCCGTGCAACTGGGCTTGGGGTTGGCCGGGCTGCGTCAGGCGCTGCGAGACCGCGTCACCTATGACGTCGGGGTCCTACGCGGATCCCCGGAGCGCATCGGTGCCGAGCAGTGGTTGCTCGGCACCGGGCTTTCGGCCTCTGGGTTGATGCTTGCCCTGCAGGCGGTGTGCACGGCTCAGCTGCTGGCGCGGCCCCGGCGGCGGGCGGCCCGGGTGCTGGGTGTGCTGGGCGCGGTGATGGTCCTTGGGTATCCGGCGGAGCGGTCGGTCCGCGCCGCCTGGCGGCAATGGGATCCTCGTCTGGCCCCGATGACGGTGGCGGCCACGGCGCTGGCGGCGGTCATGGCCGTCTTAGGGCTGGGCCGGTTGCCGCAGGATCTGCCGTAGGGGCTGAGAACCTGCCCCTGTGGGCGGTCGTTGCTCACGCGGGGTTCTGGTCGGCCCGGGCGCGCAGGACGAGCTCGAGCTCGAAGCGGGCCTGCGGGTCGTGGAGGGCCTCGCCGAAGATCTCACGCAGTTGGTTGATGCGGTAGCCGACGGTCTGCTCGTGGATGTCCAGCTCGGCGGCCATCACCGCGCGTTGCCCGTGGTGCTTGAGCCAGGACAGCAAGGTGGTGACCAGTCGCTGCTGTTGGGCCGGGCGGAGGTGTTCCAGCGGGGCCAGCCGTTGGGTGGCGAGGTCTTCGAGCAGGGCACGGTCGCTGTGCAGCAGCAGCCGGGTGAGGTGCTGGCGGACCCACAGCGGGTCCTCCCCGTCGTGCTCCAACAGGTCCCGGGCGGCCACGGCCAGGCGCAGCGAGTCCGAGGCGGCCTGCCAAGGCCGTCCCGGACCCACCACCGCGGCGCGCCCGGTCAGGGACCGCCCCAGCTCCCGCCGGGCCGCCGACGTGGGAGGCTCCGGGAGGACCGCCACGACGTCCCCGGGGCGGGAGGTGAGCACTGCCCCTGGCCCCAACCGGGACCGCAGCCCCGGGCGCCGGCCGGCGGGCAGGACGACCACCACCACCCGTTCGGGCAGGATCCAGCCGGCGGCCAGTACCGCGGCGCGCACCGCGTCCTCCTCGGCGTGACCGCGGATGAGCATTTCCGCCACCTGGTCCAGCAACCGGTCGCGTTCCCCGGCCCGCTCGGACTGCTCGGCGGCGTAGCCCTGGGCGCTGGCCGCGGAGAGCTCCTCGATGTAGGCGAACACGGACTCCGCCAGCACGATCAGCACCGAGGCCTCGAACCCGGCCTCCATGGCCACCTTCGACATCGACCGCAAGGTCGTGCGCGCCCCGGAGCGGTAGGCGGTGAACAAGGCGTCCATGGGCCGGCCCTGATGCACCTCGGCCCGGCCCAACCCCTCATAGACCACCCGGTCCACCTCCCGCAGGGCCGGCTGGTCGGTGTCGGCCAGATCCAGGAACCGGGTCAGGGCGGCCTGGACCCCGTGCCGGATCTCCTGGCGCAGCGCACCGCCCAGGGGCGCGGCGTAGACCGGGACATCGTGATGCACCCCCGCCAGCAGCTGCTCGGTGATCACCGGAAGATGGGCGCTGAGCAGCGGAGCGAGGGTGGAGGGCAATCCCGTCCACGGCAGATCGTGATCCGCTTCAGACACCATGCACCTCCTTTCAGGCCTGTGGCCACAGTCTCTCCGCACCTCCCCAGGACGGGCAACGCCGGCCGCCGCGGCCGGAGCTGCCCGTGTCGGCACGCCGGTCCGGTTGTCTCGGCTGTCCTGCCGGGCTCGGGCGGTGTCGGGGTGGATCCGGTGCTCGAGGGCACGCGGTGGGTCTTGGTGCTGGTAGGCCCGGCGCCCCCAGGCGTTGCCGTGCGGGTCTCTTCTGTGTGCCTGTCTCTGGTGCTGGCTTCCGGGGGAGGGGAGGGTCAGTGTCTGAAGAAGCAGGCGTGGCCTGTGACGGGGCGGGCCTATAGACCCCCCTCGTCACAGGAGGTTCTGGGGCCCGTTGGGGCCAGGGAACTGTGTGGCCGTCCCGGGTAGAGTGGTGGCATGTCGACCGGGCGCAGCATCCTCAACGTCGTTGCCGCAGCCACCATGGTGGGAGGGTTCGCCGCGGACTGGAACCGTACCCATCTGTTCAATCCGAATTGGCCTGCGCATGCCCGGTTCCACGATGCGATGACCATCGCCGTGAGCGCGCTCCTGGGGGCGGGCGGGCTTTACGCGCTCAATCGCAAGGGCCTGGACCCGGAGCGGGACACCGCGGTGGGCGCGGTGTTGCCGGCGTTCTTCTGGGCTTCCATGGGGGCAGCCTTCGCTTTCCCCGGCGCCCAGGGCCTTCAAGCGGAATTCCCCAACCTGGTCCCTCGGGTCAGGGGCGTGTGGATCGACGAGCGGTTCGCCAGCGCGGGGATGCTGGGGCTGATCGGCCTGGGCTATGGGCTCGAACGGCGGGCGCGCTGACGTTTTGCACGCCAGGCGCCGGGGGTCATTTCGGAATGAGCGCGGCGTATGCCCCTTGAGGAGCGGCCCGAGCCGGTCTCTGACCGGTCGCCCACGAGTTGTTGGCCCGGTTGCGCGCCGGCGAGGTACTGGGCCTGGATCGTTGGGCGGTGGACGACGCCCGCCTGCGGGCGTTCACAGTGGGGAGCACCTCGGGTCCAGCCGAAGTTGATCAAGGCTTCTCCGGTTTCGTGCACCCTGTGCGTGCCGGGGACCGCCGCTTTGGCCCGTACGTGAGCGTGATCGATCAGAACCGTGCTGACACCGCCTGTGGTCACTGGTGGAGATGCCCGGGACCATTCGATGGCCGACCGGACCCGTTGGATCACCGCACGGAGACCGTTTATGCCCTTTGCCTGATCTGTGTTGCCGGGCAGGGCGCCGGAGGGGCCAAGCCGCTCACCCGCCTCGCGCGACTCCATGTTGTGGTCCGGGTGGCGGTGGATGAGGCCGGCTGGGCGGGCATCGCGCACCGTTCCATCGAGCACATCTTTGGCCTGATCGACCCGCCCGGGGTTCGCCCCGGACGGGTCGATCAGGTCATTGCCGGGCTGGAGCGAGAACGGTTTCTCCAGTCGCCTCTCGCTGAGGGCTCCGGCGGTGGGGGCTGGGCGGGTGTCTCCACCGCCCAGGTATTTCAGGTCCGGGTGCCGGCGCCGACCAGCTCACGTTCCGGTTCCCTCGCGGCGGGTGCGTGTTCGCGCCGGAGGGACTCGCCCTCGACGTCGACGTTGGGCAGGGCCCGGTCGAGCCAGCGGGGCAGCCACCAGGCCTTGTCTCCGAGCAGGTGCATGGCCGCGGGCACGAGCATCATCCGCACCACGAAGGCGTCCACGAGCACCCCGAAGGCCAGTCCGAATCCCATGGGTCGGATCATGGCCGTGTGGGAGAACATGAAGCCGGCGAACACGGAGATCATGATGATCGCCGCCGCGGTCACGACGGCCCGCCCGGCGTTGAGCCCTTCGCGCACGGCCGCACGGGAGGAGGAGCCGTGGACCCAGGCCTCGCGCATACCCGAGACCAGGAACAGCTGGTAGTCCATCGCCAGTCCGAAGAGGATGCCGATGAGCAGGGTGGGCAGGAAGCTGATCACCGGGCCGGGGTCGTGGACGCCGAACAGCCAACCCAGCCAGCCCCACTGGTAGATGGCGACG
Source organism: Kocuria salina (assembly GCF_013368965.1). Classification (NCBI taxonomy): domain Bacteria; kingdom Bacillati; phylum Actinomycetota; class Actinomycetes; order Micrococcales; family Micrococcaceae; genus Kocuria; species Kocuria salina. The sequence goes on along the minus strand of NZ_SSSF01000018.1, from coordinate 27,149 downwards.
ACTCCGCCAAGAGCGGCGAACAGGGTCAGCAGGAACCCGGCGGTGGCGATGAGCGGGACGAGGATCGAGCGGAAGACCAGCACCAGCAGGAGCAGGGACAGCCCCAGCACCACCGTGAGGTACAGCGGCAGGGCCTCGGCGAGCTTCTGGGACACGTCGATGTTGCCGCCGGTCAGGCCGGTGACCCCGATGCTCACCCCGTGCGCTTCCTCCAGTTCCGGGGAGAGCTCGCGCAGCTCGTTGACGAGGTTCTCCGTGGACTCGTCGGCCGGCCCGCCGTCGGGGGTGACCTGGAACACGGCCGTGCGGCGGTCCTCGGAGAGCCCGGCCGGGACCACGGAGACGACGTCCTGCTGCTCCAGCAGCTCCTGCCCGATGGTCACCTGCAGGTCGGTGGCCTCGGCCTCGTCGGTGTCCTCGGGCAGGTCGGCGACCACCAGCAGCGGACCGTTGGCGCCGGCGCCGAACTTCTCCTCGATGATCCGGTAGGCCTGGTAGGCGGTGGAGTCGGCCGGTTCCGAGGAGGCGTCGGGCAGGCCCAGGCGCATGTCCGCGGTGGGCACAGCGATCGTGCCCAGGACGACGAGGCCGGCCAGCAGGGTCAGGATCGGGTGGCGCAGCGCCGGCCCGTCGCGGTGCGGGGCCGCGTGTGCCGGGGTGCGGGCGGCCCGTTCGCGGGCCCGGGCGCTGAGCAGGCGCTGCCCCATCAGGGACAGCAGCGCCGGGGTGAGGGTGATGGCGATGAGCACGGCCACGGCCACGCAGGTCGCCGCGGCGGTGCCCATCAGGCCCAGGAACCCGATGCCGGTGACGTTGAGGGCGGCCAGGGCGATGATCACGGTCAGTCCGGCGAAGACCACCGCGTTGCCGGCGGTGCCGGTGGCCAGCCCGATGGACTCGTGCAGCTCTGTCCCGGCCAGCAGCTGCTGGCGGTGGCGGTTGAGGATGAACAGGGAGTAGTCGATGCCCACGGCCAGCCCGAGCATGAGCCCGAGCATCGGGGTCACCGAGGCCATTTCCACGACCCCGGAGAACGCCAAGGTGGTCAGCGCCCCGATCCCCACACCCGTGAGGGCGGTGAGGATGGGCAGCCCGGCTGCGACCAGGGTGCCGAGCATGACCAGCAGCACGACGCCGGCCACGATCACCCCGATGACCTCGGCCGGGCCGAAGAGCTGGGAGACGTCCTGGGAGATCTCGGTGGAGTACTCCACCTGCACGCCGTCGATGTCCGCCTCGTTGATGACCTCCTGCAACGCCTCCTTGGTCTCGGCGGTGACGGCCTGCTGCTCGGCGGTGAAGCTCACCACTGCGACCGCGGCGGTGCCGTCCTCGGCCACCGTGCGGGTGTCCTCGGTCAGGGCCAGCAGCTGCTGGCCGCGCTGCAGCTCGGGTGCGGCAGCCTCCAGTTCCTCCCGCTGGTCCTCGAGCTGCGCGCGAGCCTCGTCCAGGCCCTGCTGCTGGGTGTCGAGCTCGCGCAGCGAGGGGGCCGGGGCGTCGGCCTCCTCGGCCCGCTCACGGGCCGCGTCGAGCTTGGCCTGGTTCTCCGCGATCGTCTGCTGGGCCTGGGCCAACTGCTCCCGCCCGTCGGACAGTTGTTCCTGGGCGTCGGTGAGCTGCTGGGCCTGGTCCTGGCGCTGCTGCTGCGCCGTGAAGGGATTGAGCATCTCCTCCACCCCCGAGGTGTTCTCGGTCGCGGCCAGGGCCGCGCCGATCTGCTCGCGCTGCTCGGTGGTGAAGGGCTCCCCGTCCTCGGTGGCGAAGACGATGCGCCCGGTGCCATTGGCGGCTTGCGGCAGCTCGGACTGCAGGCGATCGGCCAGGCGCTGGGTCTCGGTGCCGGGGATGCTCATCGTGTTGGTCAACTGACCGCCGGCCACGGCGAAGGCGCCGCCGGCCAGCATCAGCGCCGCCACCCAGGCGGCGATCACGACCCAGGCGCGGCGGGCGGCGAAGCGCCCGAGTCGGTACAACAGGTGTGCCATGTCTTAGTCTCTGTCGGTCGTAGGGAAACGGAAGAACCGGGAAGGAGGGGCCTCTCAGCCGAAGCCGTGCCGCAGATACCCCACCGTGGTGTCCAGCAACCGCTGCCAAACCGCCCGTGACTGGGCGGTGTCCACCGCACCGGTCTCGGCGTGCCACTGCTCGACAGTCACCGACAGGGCGTTGAGCAAGGAACTGGCCAGCAGGCCGACGGTGAAGGAATCCGCGGTGGGATAGCGATCGGCGATCACGGCCGTCAGGCGCAGGGTGAGCGTTTGCATCACGTCGTGGGACCACAGCACGGTCGCCGGGTGGTCCTCGTTACCGCCGAGCAATCGAGCCATGTGCGACAACGGCGGGATCAGATCGGCGGTATCGATCGCGGCGACCAGCTGCTCGAACACCGTCCCGATGCTCGGAGTCCCCGTGGGCGGGGCGGCCGCCGCGGCCGCCACGAAATCGTCCACGATCGACCCGAGCAACTCGCTGAACCGGGTGTGGACGGCATCCTCCACCGAGGCGAAATGATTGAAGATCGTCCGCCGCGACACCCCCGCCCGTTCCGCGAGGTCATTGACGGTGAAACCGCCCACACCACGCTCCTCGACCAGGGCCTCGGCGGCGTCGAGAATGGCCCGGCGGTTGAAATGCTTCAACGCCTCCCGCCGATCGACCGGCGGCTGGACCTGGGGAAAACCATGGGAAGACTGCATCGCAGCCACTACACTAAGTGCAGCGTTGCACTGTGTGCAATTCCATCCTCGGCGCCCAGGGCCGGGCCAGCCTGCGGCCTTGTGGTCCCGTCCGGTCCAGCCACGGCCCGGCAGCGCCCCCAGGCCGCGACGAGACCCCCCGTCGCTGTCGCACTGTGCGGCCCCCGCCGTCATCTCCGCCGACCCAGGAGGATCCCAGCTGTCGGGCTCGCGCACAGAGCACCCCCCGGGGGCGTCTCCCGCTCTTCCGCGGGGCATCCGAGGCCGTGAGCTCGGCCCTGGGCCAGATCACACCACGGGGCATCCTGCACCGGGGCAGAGTCGAGGGCCACCCCCCTGCCACGGCTGCGGGGCAAGGCTGGGGCGGTGAGGACCGGCCCGGTCATCGCGGCCTTGCCGTAGACCCGGATCACCTGGACGCCCGACGCCACCTGCTGGTGGAACACCCTCTGCGCTGCGCGGCAACACCATTTGCGCACCCCCGCGACCCCTGCGACCCCCGCGGTCCCGGGCTATCCGGGGGCGGGCGAGTGAGCAGCGTCACCTATCCCTGTCGCGGTCAACACACCGCGACAGGACCCGCTCAGCGCGCTCTGGCGGCACCCCAGAGAAGTGCATCACTACATAAGTGCATTTGTGCAATACATGCAGTGGTGCAATAATAGGGGTATGACTCAGGCCCCCGTGTCCTTGCGTGAACGCAAGAAAGCCCACACGTGGACGGTGATCCACGAGACCGCCGCCGAGCTGGTCCTGGAGCGCGGCCTGGAGCGCACCACGGTGGAGGCCGTCGCCGAGGCCGCGGGCGTTTCGCCCCGGACGTTCTTCAACTACTTCCCGTCCAAGGAGGACGCGGTGCTCGGCCTGCGCGCCCCCGCCCTGGACCCGGCGCTGCTCGAGGGGTTCTCCCTGGACCGCGATGTGCTGGAGCAGGTCTCCCGCCTGCTGCTGGCGGTGGCCCGCAGCGCCCACGCGGGCGGTGACGCCCAGCGGCGCCGTGAGCTGATGGGCCGCTACCCCCACCTGGCCCAGCGCCGCCGGGAGCTGATGTCCCAGGCCGAGGATTTGGTCCACCGGGCCGTCACGCACCTGCTGGCCGAGCACCCGGCCTGGTCGGCCGGTGTGGCCGGGCACGACGTCGCAGAAGCCGCCCGGATGCTCGTGATGCTCGCCGGGGTGCCGTTGCGCTTCGCCCTCACCCCCGGTGGCGCAGCTGCCGCCGCCGCTCCCGAGGCCCCGGACCTGGCCCCCGCCTTCCGTCTCTTCTACGACCTGCAGAGGAATCTTTCATGACCCGTACCCCTGCCCACCGGGCAGAACCGGCCGAGAAGAAACAGCACCTGATGCTGCTCTTCATCGGCCTGATGCTCTCCATGCTGCTGGCCGCCCTCAACCAGACCGTGCTCAGCACCGCCCTGCCCACCATCGTGGGCGAGCTCAACGGCGTGGACGAGATGGTGTGGGTGATCACCGCCTACATCCTGGCCTCGACCATTACGATGCCCATCTACGGCAAGCTCGGGGACCTCATGGGCCGCAAGCCCCTGCTGATCGCCGCGATCGTGCTGTTCATGGCCGGCTCCGTCGTCGGCGCCCTGGCCGGCACCATCGAGGTGCTCATCCTCGCCCGGGTCTTCCAGGGCCTGGGCGGTGGCGGGCTGATGATCCTGTCCCAGGCCACCATCGCCGACGTCGTCCCAGCGCGGGAGCGCGGCAAGTACATGGGCGTGATGGGCGGGGTCTTCGCCCTGGCCTCGGTGGCCGGGCCGCTGCTGGGCGGGTTCTTCACCGAGGGCCCCGGCTGGCGCTGGGCCTTCTGGATCAACATCCCGCTGGGGCTGCTCGCCCTGGCCGGTGCCGTGCTGTTCCTGCACCTGCCCCGGCGCCCCGGGCGCCCCCGTCTGGACGTCGGCGGGATGGTCCTGCTGGCCGTGGCCACCACCTGCCTGGTGCTCTTCGCCACCTGGGGCGGTAGCAAGTACGACTGGACCGACCCGGTCATCCTCGGTCTGATCGCCGCCACCCTGGTGGCCGGGACCGCCTTCGTGGCCGTGGAGCGGCGCACCGCCGAGCCGATCATCCCGATGCACCTGTTCGCCGAACGCAACTTCAACCTCACCACCGTGGCGGGGCTGCTCATCGGCGTGGCCATGTTCGGGGCCATCGGCTACATGCCCACCTACTTGCAGATGGTCCACGGGGTCGACGCCACCGACTCCGGGCTGCTGATGATCCCGATGATGGGCGCCCTGCTGGTCACCTCCATCGTCTCCGGGGCGCTGGTCAGCCGCACCGGGCGCTACAAGTGGATGCCGATCGCCGGCAGCGTCGTGGTCGCCGCGGGCCTGGTCCTGCTCTCCACCCTCACCGCCGAGGCCCCCTTGTGGCGCCTGTGCGCCGACCTCGCGGTGCTGGGCCTGGGCCTGGGGCTGTCGATGCAGATCCTGGTGCTGATCGTGCAGAACACCTTCCCGCTGCGCCAGGTCGGCACCGCCACCGCGTCGAACAACTACTTCCGCCAGATCGGGGCCACCCTCGGCTCGGCGGTCGTGGGCAGCGTCTTCGCCGGGCGCCTGGCCGACCTGCTGGCCCAGCGCCTGCCCGCCCAGGCCGGCGGCGCCACCGGCGGCACGAACTCGCTGACCCCGGCCGTGGTGGCGTCGCTGCCCGAGGCCATCCGGACCCCGATCATCACCTCCTACAACGACGCCCTGACCCCGATCTTCCTGTGGATCGCGCCGCTGGCCCTGCTCGCGGCAGTGCTGCTGTGCTTCGTGCAGGAAAAGGCCCTGGCCACCACGATCGAACGCGACGTGGTGCCCGAGGCCGCCGGCGAGGGCAACCTCCTCATCACCGCCGAGGACCCGGAAGAGACCGAGCCGGCCGAGCAGGACCAGCACCGCACCCGGTTCGAGGACAGCGCAGCCGTCGGCGCCCGATAGAACGGCAACCGGGTGGCCCCTCGCCCTCGGCGGGGTGCCCCGGGCACCAGCCCTACACGTCGAGCTTGTCCAAGATCCGCTGGCACACGCCTCCGACGCCAGCCGCGCGCAGGGTCTCGTTCAGACGCGATGTGGTGGTCATGGTCGTCTCTGCGTTTCGTTGTCGTCGTCCTCGGCGCACCGTGGGTTCACCGGCGCTCAGGTGGTCGGGCGGGAAGCGGCCATGGTGCTCTGGCGGGGCCGGGTGGCGGTGTACGACCCGGTGAACAGCAGCACGATCAGGATGATGTCCACGACATCACCGCCGTAGTACATCAGTTGCGCCCCGACCTGGGCCTCAGGGGCCTGGACCCCGGCCGGCGGGTGGGCGTAGAGCCACTTGGCCAGGATCGAGTGGGCGGCGATGAAGACGATCAGCACCACCGAGCGCACTGGGAGGGAGGCCCGGTGCGGGTCCGGGTCCACCCCGACCAGGGAGGCGGTGAAGAGGTAACCGGCCACGACGATGTGGGCGTGCACCAGCCCGTGGAGCAGCACCGAGGTGTGCATCAACTGGTACAGGTCCGTGGTGTAGAGAACCCACAGGCCCCCCGCGTTGAGCCCGGCCGCGACCACCGGGTGGGTGCCCACCCGCACCACGGGGTGGCGCAGCAGGCGGGTCAGCGACCGGGCCTGGGCCACGGGCAGGGCCCGCAGAACCAAGGTGATCGGGGCGGCCAGCACCAGCAGCAGCGGGGCGATCATGCCCAGCAGCAAGTGCCCGGCCATGTGGGCGGCGAAACTGGTGTGCGCGGCCGTGGCGACCGGACCGATCAGACCGGCCCCGGCGCAACCCAGACCTGCGTACCAGAACATGGTGCGGTGGCCCGGGACCGGGCTGCGATCCCGGGCCGCCCACAGGGCCACCGCGTAGCTGGCCGCGGCTGCGGTCAGGGCCAGGACGACCAGGACGTCGAAGACCACCCACCCGAGTACCTCCACGCCCTGGGCTGGGCTGCCTCCGGTGATGTCGTGGTCGGTGTGGTGCTGGTGGTCCACGGCGTGCCTGCTCAGCCGGTGGCGCGGGCCGGGCGGGTGCGCCAGAGGATGAGCGCCCCGATGCCCAGCAGCAGCACGGCCGAGCCGATCCAGGCCACGTCGTAGGGCAGCAGCTCCACGTCGTAGCGGACCTGGTGGATCCGCAGCACCTTGTGGTCGATGACTCCGTCGAAGAGCTGGAAGAACCCGACGCCGGTGACCACCGCCCCGGCCCAGCGCTTCCAGGCCACCTCGGTGCGGCGGCGCAGATCAGCGAGCAGGAACAGCCCCCAGATGGTGATGAACCACCCGAAGGCGTGGAAGAACCCGTCGGCGGTCAGTGCCACCTGCGTGGTCGACAGGTCGTAGAAGTGGTGCCACTGCAGACCCAGATGGAAGACGAACAGGTCGATCATCGAGGCTGCGATCCCGCACCCGAACAAGAACCCCGAGACCACCGTGCGCCGATCCAGATTGACCCCTGGCTTCGTGCGCGGATCGCTTCCGGGGCCCCGACCAGCGCTCGTCTCAGCGGAAGACATCAGGAATCTCTCACATCGGCGTGGCAACCCATGCGCCCATTGTTTCTATCGCGGGCATGCTGGGCAACGTCCCGGGTCCCTGCGCGCTCCTCCGCACACCGCCAGCAGCGGCTTCCGAGCACCCCACCGGAGCGGTGCATGGATTCGCAGGACAGGCCATAGGTCCCCGGCGGTCGCAGATTCCGACACCTCCGGGGCGAGGTCGCCGGCAGGCACCGGAGGGGTCTCCCACCGGGTCGTGCGGGGTGTCGGCCACACCGCGGATCTGGCACCCCGGGCGGGGCGAGGGCGATCTTCGACAAGGCGGGCCTCAACCCCGAGGCGGCGGCTCTTCCCGGATGATGGGGTCAGGGCAGCACCGCGCGCAGGGCGTGTTCGAACTCCGCGGCGTGTCGGGGGAGGGTGAACTCCTCCAGGTTCAGACCCCACTTCACCCGGAACCGCGCACCGTCGGGTGGTGTGGCATGGACGTTCAGCTGCGAAATGCTCCGGAGCGCGAAGACTCCCTGGGAGGAGGACTGCTCGAGCTCGGGGTGGATCAGCAGCAACCGCGAGGTGGTGACCACGGCGAGACTGCGGTGACCACGCCACCAGCCCGGCGCCAGGGCTTGGACGGTCTCCGACGGATCGAGCCACGATTCCGCTGTCCTCAGCTGCTGCCGCCACACGAACCGTTCGCCCAGACCGAGGGGCCGACAAGCGGCCTTGAGATCTCCACGCACGGGAAAAGCCCTTTCATCGGCATCAGGCGGATCATACGACCGGACGGGCCAATGGCTGCGGCCGCAGCCGGCTCGCCCGAGGTTATCAGGCCCGTCATGATGAAGATGTGAGCCCGGTTGGTCCGGCCCGTCCCAGAAGAGCCCCCTGTGGGAGGGGGCTTGTGAACTGTAAAGGCCCTTGTCACCTCGACTGTCTCGCGAGGGTGTCGGTCGAGGATCAGCAATGTCGTTCGAGTACTTCGGCGGTGCGTCGGCATCCAGTGCCCGCGCGATCGTCTCCGAGGGTGACATTCTCCTCCCCGCCGACGACTCCGAGAGTCAGGGCCGCGGCCCCGCCGGCAGCCGCCGTTGGCCCCGTCCGCGCCTCCACCCCGCACAGAGTTTTGCCCCCAGTGCAAGTTTGCACGTAGTGTAAGGATTTGTGATTCCTGTTGAGGAACCTTCCGCGGTGCCGGCGTCCCGGCGGGAGTTGAACAAGGCGGCCACCCGCAGGGCCATCGCCGAGGCGGCGTTGGCCCTGTTGCGTGCCCGGGGCGTGGGACGGTTCACGGTGGAGGACATCGCCTCGGCGGCGGGGGTGTCGCGCCGGACGTTCTTCAACTACTTCCCCAGCCGTGAGGCGGCGTTGGCGGTGAGCGTGGATGAGTTCCTGGATCACGGGGTCGAGCAGTTCCTCGCCCGTCCGGCCGACGAGCCGCTGGTGGAGTCGATGCATGAGCTGCTGATCGCATTGGCCGACCCGATCCATCTGGCGGCGATGGCCGAGGTGTACGGCACGGCAGGCGCTGATCCGCAGATGCACCGGTTCCAGCTGGAGGGGTGGGACAGCTGCGCCGACAAGCTCGTCGAGGCCATCCGCGGGCGTTCGGGCCCGGAGATGGACTCCCTCTACGTCGGTGCCCTGGTGGGCTCGGCGCTCTCGTGCGGCAAAGCCGCCCTCAGCGAGTGGTTCCACCGCTGCGGCGGCGAGGTCACCGAGGAGTCCTTGGACCTGTTGCGGCAGTACCTGATCGACGTGGTCGGCTATCTGCGCCAGGGCTTCACCCGCTAGACCTTCCCTCCCTTCTTCATCTTCCTTGTCCTCCTTTTTCGAGAACGGTGAGCGCCCATGGCATCTGTGCTGTATCGACTGGGCCGGTTCTGTTACCGGCGTCGCTGGTGGGTCACCGCCGTGTGGGTGGCCCTGGTGCTGGGGGTGGGCGGGGCGGCGGTGGCCTTCCACGGCACCTTGAGCAACAACTTCACCCTTCCCGGCACCGAGACCCAGCGGGTCCTGGACCGGCTGGAGGAGGAGCTGCCCGAGGCGGCCGGCGGCAGCGGATCGGTGGTCTTCCACTCCCCGGCCGGGGAGTTCACCGACGAACAGGAAGCAGCGGTGGGCCAGGCCCTGCAGCAACTGGAGCAGATGCCGGAGGTGGAAGCAGCCGCCGATCCCTTCGAGCTCCAGCGCCAGCTCCAGGACGGGGCGCAGCAGGTCTCCCAGGGGCAGGCCCAGCTGGAGTCGGCCAAGGAGCAGATCGCCGCCGGGCGTGAGCAGATGGCCCAGCAGCGCGAGCAGCTCCAGGCCGCGGCCGCGGCCGGGGCGCCCGGGGCGCAGCAGGGCCTGGAGCAGCTCGAGACGGCCAGTGCGGAACTGGAGGCCCAGGCGCAGGAGATCACCGACAACGAGGAGTCCCTGGCTGTGGCCCAGCGCCAGGTCGGCGCCGCCCAGGACATGCGCGTCGTCTCCGAGAACGGGCAGGTCGCGCTGAGCCAGGTGCAGTTCAGCGACTCCATCTACAACGTCCCGGCCGAGATCCGTGAGCAGGTTCAGACCACCCTGAACGCCGCTGAGGAGTCCGGGATCGAGGTCTACATCAGCCAGGACATCACCCAGGACGTCTCCGAGGTCATGGGCAGCTCCGAGATCATCGGGGTGGCCGTGGCCGCCCTGGTGCTGATCATCATGCTCGGCACGCTCATCGCGGCCGGTCTGCCCCTGCTGATGGCCATCACCGGGGTGGCTGTGGGGGTGGGGGCGACCTTCGCCCTGTCCGGGGTGGTCGAGATGTCCACGGTCTCCCCCTTCCTGGCCCTGATGCTGGGCCTGGCCGTGGGCATCGACTACTCCTTGTTCATTGTCAACCGGCACCGCACCCAGCTGATGCACGGGATGGACCTGGAAGAGTCCGTGGCCCGCGCCAACGGCACCTCCGGCAACTCGGTGCTGTTCGCCGGGGTGACCGTCGTCGTCGCCCTGGCCGCCCTGGCGGTGCCAGGTCTGCCGTTCCTGACGATCATGGGTCTGTCCGCCGCGGCCACCGTGGCCCTGGCCGTGCTGGTGGCTCTCACCCTGACACCGGCCGCCCTGGGCTTCATCGGGCCGAAGGTGCTCTCGTCCCGCGCCTGGGCCAAGGCCCGCGCGGCCCAGACCGCCTTGACCCGCGACGCCGAACGGGCCGGGACCTCGGCCGAATCCGTGGAGGAGGCCGCCGACCAGGAGCACAGCCGCCACGGCTGGGGGGCGTTCGTCACCAACCATGCCGGGATCGTCCTGGCGCTCAGCGTGCTCGTTCTGGCGATCATCGCCCTGCCCGCCCAGCACCTGCGCGTCGCCCTGCCCGACGGCGGCTCCGAGTCCCCCGAGTCGGAGGCCTATCAGGCCTACACCCTGGTGGGCGAGGCCTTCGGAGAAGGCGTCAACGGGCCCATCATCGCCGTGGGAGAGCTGCCCGGCGGGCTCAGCGACACCGCCTCGCAGGACCTGCAGTACGACGTGGCCGATCAGCTGCGCGCCGTCGACAACGTCACCGCCGCCCTGCCGGCGATCGTCAGCGAGGACGGGCGCACCGTCGTCTTCCAGGTCGTTCCCACCGAGGGCCCGGCCAGTGCCAGCACCGAACAGGTCTTGGCCGACCTGCGCCAGCGCGCCACGGCCATCGAAGCCGACACCGGTGTGAGCATCGGGTTGACCGGACAGACCGCGGCCAACATCGACGTGTCCGAGAAGCTCAGCACCGCCCTGGCCCCCTACCTCGGCATCGTCGTGGGGCTGTCCCTGATCCTGCTCATGCTCGTCTTCCGCTCCATCCTGGTCCCGCTGCTGGCCACCGGAGGGTTCCTGCTGTCGATGGCGGCGACCTTCGGGGCCATCGTGGCCGTCTACCAGTGGGGCTGGCTCGGAGAGATCTTCGGGGTGCACAACCCCTCGGCCGTGCTCAGCTTCTTGCCGATCATCCTCATCGGGGTGCTCTTCGGCCTGGCCATGGACTACCAGGTGTTCCTGGTTTCGGGCATGCGCGAGTCCTACATCCACGGGCAGGACCCCCGCACCGCGGTGCGCACCGGCTTCAGCCACGGCGCGCGGGTGGTGACCGCGGCCGCGATCATCATGACCTCCGTGTTCGCCGGGTTCATCTTCTCCGAAATGGCCATGGTCCGCCCCATCGGCTTCAGCCTCGCCTTCGGAGTGCTCGTGGACGCCTTCGTGGTGCGGATGACCATCGTCCCGGCCACGATGCACCTGCTGGGACGCACCGCCTGGTGGATCCCTCGCTGGCTGGACCGCATCCTGCCCGACGTCGATGTGGAAGGCGCGAAACTGCCCGCACCCGCCGGTACCCGCCCCGCACCGCACCGCGATACCGTTGAAGCACACGCCTGAACCCCCATACCCCCACCCATCGACGCAGGGGCGCACAGACCCCGGCTCTGCCGGGCCCGGGGTCCTGGAGCAGCACTGATCAGGAAAGGACGGCACCACCATGAAGCACGTCACTTTGGGCACCGCAGGGCTTGAGGTCTCCCGCCTGGGGCTGGGATGCATGGGCATGTCGGCGTTCTACACCGGCAGCGGCGCCAATGAGTCCGAGTCGATCGCCACGATCCACCGGGCCCTGGATCTGGGCATCACGTTCTTCGACACCGCGGAGATGTACGGCCCCTACGCCAACGAGGAACTGCTGGGCAGGGCCTTGGGCTCCCGCCGCTCGGAGGTCGTGGTCGCCACCAAGTTCGGCACTATCTCCCACCGCGCCGGCGACAGCCCCGGGTTGGACGGCAGCGCGCAGAACGTGCGGCTGTCGGTGGAGGGCTCGCTGAAGCGGTTGAACACCGACTACATCGACCTGTACTACCAGCACCGCATGGACCCGGCCACCCCGGTGGAGGAGACCATGGGGGCCCTGGCCGAACTGGTCCAGGAGGGCAAGATCCGTCACATCGGGCTCTCCGAAGCGGCCCCGGCCACGATCCGCCGGGCACAGGCGGTGCACCCGGTGACCGCGTTGCAGACCGAGTACTCCTTGTGGTCCCGGGAGCCGGAACACGAGATCCTGCCCACGGTGCGGGAACTGGGTATCGGGTTCGTGCCGTACTCCCCACTGGGCCGGGGCTTCCTCACCGGCACCATCCGCTCCATCGAGCAGCTGGACGAGGGGGACTTCCGTCGCAACAACCCCCGCTTCGCCGGGGAGAACCTGCAGCACAACATCCGCATCGTGGAGCAGGTGGACGCGGTGGCCGCCGAGCTGGGCGCCAAGCCCGGGCAGGTGGCCCTGGCCTGGCTGCTGGCCCAGGGCGATGACATCGCCCCGATCCCGGGCACCAAGCGGGTGAGCTACCTGGAGGAGAACGCCGCCGCGGACGCGATCGAGCTCACCAACGAGCACCTGGCCGCACTAGACCAGGTCGCCGCCCCGGCCGGTGACCGCTACGAGGACATGTCCGCGGTCAACCAGTAGGGACCCGGCCGCCGCTGAGAAGAAACGCCAGAACGCCATGAACGCCGGCTCCTGAGCCTTGGGAGTCGACCTCGGCGCCGGAACCCATGGCGCCCCTGACAACGTCGGATCCCGCTGCTCCTAAGCTCCTCCATCCCGGGCAGCAGGACGATCAACCAACCGGCGCACAGAATCAGGGCACGGGTGTGGTGGGGAAACCCATACGAAGCGGGGCCCTTCTCACCCCGCCTTCCCACGGCGCCGGCCCCGGTGGCTTGCCGCCCGTCTTGGGGGCAGTCCGATGCTGCGCATTGGTCCGAAGTCCGCAGCGCTCTGCAGCTCCGCAGTGGAGCCCCTGACAGTGGTGTAGCGCGGTGACCGCGGTGACCGCGCTCTCGTCCGGAACGACGAACAAGGCCACCGCGCTACACCACCCGGGACCCGACTTCGCCTGATCATTCTTCCCTGACCGCATCAACGAGGACCCGAAGCGGCAAGGCCTGGCAGGCCGGGGTCAGTCCCGCACGTCCAGAGTCAGCAACCGCCGGCCAGCTCCTGATCACATCACCGGAAAACCCACGTCGGCGGATTCAGGCCCAGCTGCCCCGGAACGTCATCCCTTCCGACGTCCAGCAACCCGTGGGGCGGCTGGTTCCCCCCGCTGCCGGTCCTCGGCAGTAAGCATCAACGCGATCCTGCCCAGGATCGCCCTGTCATCGTCCGAGCCGGGCCCCGGTGACGGTACCGCCGGGCCGGGACCCGCTTCGCAGCATCCGATCAGGTGCAACTGCTAATTTGCAGCGAGTACATCAAATCTTGCAGTAACTGCAGATATGTGACGGGGAGAGGTTGGCGCAGCATGAGGACAGACCAATGGTGACCGGGAAACTAGTGGTCGACGCCCAGGGCATCACTAAGTCTTACGGGTCAGGGGCGACGCGTTTTGACGCGTTGAAGGGGGTGTCGCTGCAGGTGGCCGCAGGGGAGAGCGTGGCCATTGTGGGGAAGAGCGGTTCGGGCAAGTCCACGCTCATGCACATCCTGGCTCTGCTGGACGAACCGGACGCCGGCTCGCTGCGGGTCACCGGGCTGGATGCGCGCAAATTGTCGGCCAAGCAGCTCAACACGCTGCGCAACCAGCAGTTCGGGTTCGTGTTTCAGCAGTTCTTCCTCACACCGAACACGTCAGTGCTGGACAACGTCGTGCTACCGCTGAAAATCGCCGGGGTCAGCGCGGCCGAACGGCGCCGGGCGGGTATGGCGGTGCTGGAGCGGATGGAACTGGCGGACAAGGCCGGGAACAAGGCGACGGACCTCTCCGGCGGGCAAAAGCAACGAGCCGTGATCAGTCGTGCGCTGGTGAACGAGCCCAGCATCATCTTCGCTGACGAGCCGACCGGAAATCTGGACACGGCCACCGGTGCCACCGTGGAGGACATTCTCTTTGGCCTGAACAGGGACAAGGGCATCACCCTGATCGTGGTGACCCACGACGTCGACCTCGCTGCCCGCTGCGACCGGCAGGTCTTCGTGCGCGACGGGCTGATCGAACGCACGACTCCGTCGGCCCACGACAGCGCAACAGAAGCGAGCCAGGCATGAACGCCCCGGACCTGATCTCCTCAGCGGTGGCCAACACCTTCCGCTCCAAGCTGCGCACCACCTTGACCGTGCTGGCGATCTTCGTGGGAGCATTTACCCTGACCTTGACGAGCGCAGTGGGGGCGGGTGTCGCGCAGTACGTGGACAAGCAGGTCTCGGCCATGGGGTCGGCGGACATGCTCTTCGTCCAGAAGACGTCCGAGGACACAGCCGCCGGTGAGGGCCCTGCGGAATACGACCCCGAGGCAGCACAGTCTCCTGCCGGACCACCTGTTCCGGGCCGGGGCGTCCCTGACCCGCTGACCGCAGAGGACCTCGAGGTGATCCGGGACACCGAGGGCGTCCTCGACGCGGACCCGTTACGCATGGTGGCCCCGGAGTACATCTCCTTCGACGACGGGACCGCCTACGAGTTCACAGCGAACCCTGTGGGCAGTATCGCCCGGGCCGACCTTGAAGCCGGACGGCAGCTCGAAGGGGGCTCTGCCCAGCACGAGGTCGTCCTTCCGTCTCCCTACGTGGCACCGCTGGGCTTCGACTCCGCCGAGCAGGCCCTCGATTCGACCGTCCGACTCGGTATCACCGACGTGCTGGGCGAGCAGCACACCGTGGAGGCGACCGTGGTCGGGGTCGCACGGGAGAGCTTGCTTGCCTCCGGGGCGAGCATGAACGAGGCCCTGCTCGCGGAGCTGTCAGACATCCAGTCCGCCGGCATCGGCACCGGCACCCCCGGTTTCGTCGCCGCCATCGCCCACTTCGACACCTCCTTGGCCGAGGAAGAGGTCGATGCCCTGAAGTCCTCCCTGGCCGAGGCCGGGCTCACGGCCCAGACCACCGAGGATCAGCTGGGGATGATCCAGACCGTCATCAGCGGCATCGTGGGCATTCTCAACGCCTTCGCCGTGATTGCCCTCGTCGCGGCCAGCTTCGGGATCATCAACACGTTGCTCATGAGCGTGCAGGAACGCACCCGAGAGATCGGGTTGATGAAGGCCATGGGCATGAGCGGAGGCCGGGTCTTCGCCCTGTTCAGCCTCGAGGCCGTCGTCATCGGATTCCTGGGCAGTGCGATCGGTGCCGGTGCGGCCGTGGGCCTCGGGTCGGTCGTCAGTTCGGCGCTGGCCGAGGGAGCGCTCTCCGGGCTGCCGGGATTAAGCATCATGCTCTTCAAGCCCACCACCGTGGCCGGGGTGATCCTGCTGATCATGGCGATCGCCTTCCTGGCCGGCACCCTGCCGGCCCGACAGGCCGCCAAGCAGAACCCCATCGACTCCCTGCGCTACGAATAGCCTCCGAAAGGACGGGACCCCAGGTGCCCAGCAGCCACGGGACCACCGAGCGGAAGCGCGCCCGAGCCCTCATGATCGAGCGCCACACGGTCGCACTGGTCCAGGAACACGGCCTGGACCACGTGACCGTGGAGATGATCTGCGAGATGAGCCACATATCGCAACGGACGTTCTTCAACTACTTCAAGACGAAGGACGAGGCTCTCATCGGCACCCAAGCCCCGCGGATCCACGAGAGACTAGCCCGCGAGTTCCTCGTCTCGGACGGGACGAACCTTCTGGCGGAAGCCCTCGAACTTGTCAGCAACAGCCTCACCACCAGCAACCCTGAACCCGATCACGCGCTGATGGCCGCCCGCATGCAGATGGTCCTGCGTTACCCGCAGATCTTCCGCAAAGCGATGGAGGCCATGAATGCCACCCACGACGATCTGACGGAGTTGATCTTCCTGCGACTGCGCAGGAACCACGGCACCTCGACGTCCCTGAACGACCTGCGAGAACAGGCCGGGCTGATGGCCCATCTCGTTCTCGGAGCCCTGCGCTTCACCATGGCCACCTGGACGCAGAGCAAGTCGGCGCATCCACGTCCGCCGGTGGAGCACACCGTAAACCTTCTGACCAGCATCATGGCCGCCTCCACGGCCCATCCCCATGCCACAGATCCGAATGATCCCCCCGCGGAACCGAAACCGGGACTGTCGCTCTAACGGTGTAAGAGGCGTTTCCATGGTTAGTGGTTCTCCGCCGCCGGCATCCGGTCGGCGAAGGTGATGGCGAAGGCGTTCAGCGCCGGCTTCCACCGTGTGACCCATCGTGTCTGCCCGGTGCCCTTCGGGTCCAGGGATCGCACGACCAGGTACAGCGTCTTCATCGCGGACTGCTCATTCGGGAAGTGGCCACGTGCCCGCACCGCCCTGCGGAACCGGGCGTTGAGGGACTCGATGGCGTTGGTCGAGCAGATCACCCGGCGGATCTCCACGTCGTAGTCCAAGAACGGCACGAACTCGCTCCACGCCGCCCGCCACAGCCGGCTGATCGCCGGGTACTGGGCGCCCCACTTGTCCTCCACCTCCTCCAGGGCGGCCTCCGCGGCGGCAGCGGTCGGGGCCGTGTAGACAGGCTTCAGGTCCTTGGCGAGCTCGTCCCAGTACTTCCTCGAGGCGTACCGGAACGTCCCGCGGATCAGGTGGATGATGCAGGTCTGCACCGTGGCCAGCGGGAACACCGCGTTCACGCTGTCGGGCAAGCCCTTGAGCCCGTCGCACACCACGAAGAACACGTCCCTGACCCCGCGGGACTTCAGGTCGTTGAGGACCGCGTACCAGAATTTCGCCGACTCCCCGTCGCCGTCCCCGGCCCACATGCCCAGGATGTCCTTGTGCCCGGCCAGGTCCACCCCGATCGCGGCGTACACGGGCCGGTTGCGGACCTGCCCGTCCCTGACTTTGACCATGATCGCGTCGATGAAGACCGCCGCGTAGACCTGCTCCAGGGGCCGGGCCCACCAGGCCTGCATCTCGTCCACGACGCGGTCGGTGATGCGGGTGACGGTGTCCTTGGAGACCTCCGCGCCGTAGACCTCGCCCAGGTGCGCGCTGATCTCCCCGGTGGTCAGCCCCTTGGCCGACAGCGAGAGCACGACCTGGTCCAGGTCCGTCAGGCGCCGCTGACGCTTACGCACGATCACCGGCTCGAAGCTGGCTTCCCGGTCCCGTGGGACCTCGATCTCGACGGGGCCGGCGTTGTCGGTGATGACCGTCTTGGCCCGTTTCCCGTTGCGGGAGTTGCCCCGGTTCCGCCCCTCGGGTTCGCCGGGCTGGTAGCCGAGGTGTTCGTTCATCTCCTCGTCCAGGGCGGCCTCGACGACCATCTTGGTCAGCTGCTTCAGCAGCCCGCCGGGACCGGTCAACGCCGCCCCGCTGGCGCGGGCGGCACGGACCAGTTCCCGGACGGTGTCTTGTTCGACCGCGCTCAGCTGCGCGTTCTCTTCCGGCTCGTCACCGGGTGTCGGTGGGCTCACGTCCACCAGTGTCTCGATCTTCTCGCTCATGTCGACCCTCCAACCCCGAACGGGGCGATTGGGCCTCTTACACCGTTACTGCGATAGTCCCCCGAAACCAACGAACCGGGTGTGAGATAGGCCTGGCCGGCACTTGCCGCCTTCGCCACTGAGAGGGACGCATCGGGTTGGGGTCGCTCTGCGACGGAGGGACCCATGCCGCCGTTTTCGGCCTGGCCCGTGCCTGGTGCGGACGGAACTGGTCCTTCACGGTGGAGGGGTGATGCCGGTGGGATTCAGAAGGCTTTCAACGGCGGGTAGGGGGCGACGCCGCCAGAAGGGCAAGCGCGCCCACCAACTGTCTGCGATGACAGGGACTGCCCCACGTTTCGCTGATCCGCTCCAAGGGCTCCAGAGTCTCCAGTCCGGTGTTTTGATTCTGTGCAGGGAACGTGAAGACCGTCGATGTCAGGGGATGGACGGTCTTCAGGGTCATGGCGGATACGGGGTGGGATGTGTGAGGCCGTGGTTGCTTGTTAGTGGAGGTGCTCGCCGAAGAAGTCGAGGATGCGTTGCCAGGCGTCCTCGGCCTCCGGCTGCGAGTAGGCCAGCCCGGCGGTGCGTTCAACAAAACGCAGAGGCCTGGGCGTCTTCCAGTCATTCATAAAGGAATGACCCACGGCCGGGTACTCCTTCACGTCTCGTGCCACCCCACCCTCGGCCAGGAACCTCTCCAGCTCATCGGCCGCCCCGGGCAAGGCGCGGTCCTCGGCGCCGTAGCTGGCCACGACAGGGCATGACCGGGTCAGTGACGCCTTGTCTGTGGGCATCGACCCGTAGTTGGGGGCGGTCGCGTTGAACACCCCTCGTGGTGCCAGCAGGAGGCAGAAGCCGCCACCCATGCAGAACCCGACCGATCCCACCTTCCCGGAGCAACGATTATCGGCCACGAGGTGGTCGCGGGCGGCGAGGATGTCTTCGACAGCTCTCCCCTTGCCGCTGGACAGCGATCGGAAGGTGCTCACGACGCAGGCCGGCCTGCGCCCGCGCCGGTACAGGGCCGGGGAGAGGGCCAGGTAGCCGTTAGCCGCGAAACGGTCGGTGATGGACTTGATGTCCTCGGTCAGACCGAAGGCGTCGTGGACCACGACCACCCCCGGCCAGGGCCCCTCCCCGGCGGGAACGGCCAGATAACCCGGCAAGGGGCCAGCCGGGGCGGGAAAGGACATCATCGACATAGCAGCGATGCTAACCCCGCCTGAGGCGCCCCGGAGGACCGTGTTAATCACCGGCCACCGGCAGCCTCGCCACCACGGAAGTTGTTAGGGGTGGTGTTGTGACGTGGGAATCGGTGGTGCCCGGCGTCAGTGCTACGGGTGGTTGCTGGCGGGTCCGGCCCCGCTGAGGTCGCCCGGTCGACGCGGGCTTGGCGGCTGGATACCCCTCGACGCGAGGACACCCCACCAGCTGCAACAGTTGGCGAGTCCGGCGACGTCGCGGGCTGCCCGGTTCAACCTGACGGAGCAGGCGTCGTCCCCCGACTCGGCGTCGACGGTGCCAGGGCTCGTTGCACATGATCGGCGAAGCGCCGCCACTGGGCGGGGTCTTGTTGCCGTGCGTGGTCGAGGCCGGTGGCGCAGCCGGTGACGAGGATGGTCACGTCCTCCACGTTGACGTCGGGGCGCAGCGCTCCGACGTCCTGCATCCGAGATACGAGAGCGCCCATCGCTGCGCGAACCTCGGCCTCGGCCGAGCCCAGACCTGGAATGAGCTCTCCGCACAAAAGGCTCAGGGTCATGCGGTCCGTCCGGAGCCGCTCGAACAGGTCCTCCAGGAAAGCCGGCCACGCCGCGGCGCCGTGCTGGGCCGCGTCCGCCACGGCCTCGGCGACCCGCTGGGAAACCCAGCTGAGCAGATCCTGACCCACCGCGGTGAGCAGGCCCGACTTGGAGCCGAAAGCCCGGTAGACGGTGGCGTTCCCGACTCCCGCCCGTTGGGCTATCTCGGGAATGGTGGCCCTCGCACCCCGGTCGGCGAACACCGCACGCGCGGAGAGCAGGACGGCTTCAGTGTTGCGTGCCGCGTCCGACCGTCCTCGTGCCCCCGTCACAGGAGGCGCTGGGTTGGGCTCGACGGCCATCAATGGGCCTCGCCAGGGGCCGGCAGGTCCGGGTAGGTCACTCCCGTCAGGTCCTCACTGACCTGCCAGAGCCGGGCGGCAACGGCGTCGTCGCCTGCAGCACGGGAGCGGCTGACGAGCACCGGGGCCCCGCGCCCCTGGCCGAGGCCGCCAGGCCCGTAGTACTCGCCGCCGCGGACCTCGGGCATCGTCGCAGCGCGCAGGGACGGCAGGGCCGCGGCGGCGGCGGGCTGCGCAATGCCCGACTCCAGGGCACGCACCACCGTGCGCAACGGGCCCGCAGGACCAGTGAACCCGCTGGTGAGGTTGGTGCTCGCAAAACCTGGGTGCGCCGCGACGACGGTCACAGTATCGCCCGCCGCCCGCAGCCGCTGATCCAGCTCGTGGACGAACAGCAGGTTCGCGAGCTTGCTTTGCCCGTACCGCGCCCACCGCCGGTAGCTGCCCACCCCCTGCAGGTCGTCGAAGTCGATGCGCCCAAACCAGTGCGCGTTGCTGGAGACGACCACGACCCTGCCCGCCTCCGCTTGGCGCAGGGCCGGCAACAGCAACCCGGTGAGGGCGAAATGGCCGAGGTGGTTGGTGCCCAGCTGGCGCTCGAAGCCGTCAGCCGTCCGACCCTGGGGGACGGCCATGATGCCGGCATTGGCCACCAGCAGGTCCAACGGGCCGTCCCACGCCGAGGCGAACGCACGCACCGAGGAGAGGTCGGCCAGGTCCAGCTGTCCGAGCCTGGCAGTGCTCGACCCCGTCTCCTCGACCAGCTCGGCCAGAGCCCGCTCACCACGCCGCGGATCGCGGCAGGCCAGGGTCACCACCGCGCCCCGACGGTCCAGCTCGATCGCGGTGCGCAACCCGATGCCGCTGTTCGCGCCGGTGACCACGGCCGTGCGCCCGGCCAGAGAGGGGATGTCGGCCAGCGACCAGGCCGGAGATGTCGTCGTGTTCGTCATGACCTGACCATAGCCGAAACGGACTGACGGTGTCCGCTTCGGGGCGGCACCGCACCGTCGGGGCCGCATCTCGCGCCCACCCGAGCATCGGCATGCCCCTGACCGATACAACTATCGGACCGGTCACAGACCGGACCCCCAGAACGAATCTGGTCCGGGGTTTCCAACTACCGGCGGATCGCCGGCCATCCCGCTCCGAAGCCTCACCAGGGTGCTGTTCCGAGGCCTCTTCGTCGGCGCTCTAGGTACAGCATCGCTCACCCTCGTCATTACCGGGCTCCAGTGGTTGGGAATCAGGTGCGGGCACTGCCGGAGGAAGTCACCAAGCGTGAAGCGCGACTGGTCTCCGCCCGGCAGGAGGCCGAGGACGCCCGGAGGCGTTCCCGACTGTGCTGGCCTTGCTGGGCCACGTGTGGCGTGCCGGGCGATGGCTGGCCAGGCAGTGCATAGGCTGTCCGGATGGATGAGACACCGCCGACCGGTTCTCAGCGGCGGCTGTTGTCCCAGATCTTGCTCCACAGCGGCCCGCTGGCACCGGTGCTGAAAGAACAGTTCGATTCCTTGAGGATCACCGAGGCCCAGGACTGCGGTTGCTTAGACTTCACCGTGGACCCGAACACGCCCCGGCTTCCGGAGAACACCGAGTGTCCGCTGTGGTTCCACGCTGTCAGCGACGCCACCCCCGTTGAGGCCTTGGGCGTGTATCTGTGGCACGAGCAGGGCCACGCCGGCGGGGTGGAGATCACCTGGGCCAACGCCGATCACCACCCACCTCTGGCGGAGTTGCGCATCGAGGATGCTTGAGGCCCACCCAACGCAGTCGGTTGCCCGTTCTGTCGGCGCCTGCTGGGTAGGGTGCGGGAATGAGGCTTTCGTATCCGGTGTGGGTCCGGTTCAACGGTTGCGACCGTGCACTGATTTGGCAGACCGATGACGGCACCCAGGTCACTGAGGAGGACATCGACGCGGTCCTCGTCTTGGACGGGAGAATCGTCACCGCTTTCACCACCGAGGACCTCACCACCGTGGCCGCCCGGCACGGCCTCGAGCTGAAGGACAGCGATGGGGCCGTGCAGGTTCTCGACGACGTCGAGGAGCTGCTGGAGCTTCTCGCCTCCGAAGAGATCCGCGCGCAGGTGTTGGATGCGTGGAATCTGTTCGCCGACATCGCCCGCAGCGTCTCGGCCACCCTCGATGACACCGGAGAGGCGTGGCAGCAGTGCTACGACAAGCTGTTCTTCGGCAACAACCTCCCCCAGCGTCACCCCTGCCGGGGAGGACTACCGGCCCTGCTTCACGGTCGAGGAACAACGGCTCATCCGAGATGTCTTCATCCGTGGCCGCGCCATTCTCGCCACTCACCTCTGAACCAGGGCGGACCAACCCCGCGACACGGTGAAGGCCGGTGCGCCCTGGCCGATCAGGTGGGCGCGGGGCGCCCGGTGCGCACCCGCGGCCCGGGATGGGCGTTGCCGGACGGGCGAGAGGCGCGGTCTTCCGCCGCCGGGGTGATCCGGGGCAGAATCTGATCACTCGAGGACCTCATGAGCGCTGTCGCCCCAGCGCGGCGGGGTCCTCAGCCGATCCGCATCACGATCCCGGTACCTGGCCGGGAGAGATCCGAAGGAAGGAGCTGCGATGAACCCCGATGAGTGCCCGGCCTGTGACACCGGCGTCCTTGCCACCTGGCAGGTGAACGCCACGAACGAGACCATCCGCGTGTGCGATGAGTGCGACGGCGTGTGGGAGGCCACCGATGAGCTGCCGGGCCCGCCCCTGACGACCATCGAGCAGTTCCTCCTCCTGCGCAGCCGGCCGCCGCTGTGGAGCGAGCTGCACCGCCTCGACGAGGCGCCCGCCTCGTGAGCAAGCCATGGGCTGCCACCACGGGTGACTCGGCGTGGGCGCAGTACCAGCGCACCGCGCGGCTGAGCAGCACCACGCTGATCCTCAAGGGCGGACCGATTTTTGACCCCGTCAAGGTGGCCGCCAATCCTCAGGACTACCTGCTGGACATTTTCGAGCACGAGGCCGAGGTAGCCGCGTTGTGGTAGTCCCGTCGGCGTTGGGACCGGGACTGGAGCGAGGACGAGATCCGGCTGCGCTACCAGGGGGTCGAGCTGTTGCCGTTGGGGGTGGTGGATCACGTCTCGGCGCTGTGGTGCTACCTGCTCCATGTGGTCGAGGAGTTCCTGGACACCGGCCGCGGGGAGACCTCCTACCCGGACCAGCCGCTGCCGGTGGTGCTGGAGACGGTCAAGGGCAAGGTGTTCTTCTCCACCGACGAGACCCGGGTGATGGTGGAGCCCGCCCCGTTCCTCGACTCGTTGCTCGATGAGGCGCAGCGGTTCTTCGCCTGGGCCGAGCGCAACCTCGCTGAGCCGCCGATGGACCGGGAGGTCGCGCAGCTACGGGAACGGCTGGCTCAGCTGTAGGGCCCTGGCGTTGAGCAACAACTCGTCCGCGGCTTCCTTTCCTGTGACCGCACCAACCCCATCCTCACCCCCTGATCCCACCTGTGGAACGGGCCAGAAGCCGCTTCACATATGGCCGGTCGTCGGTCCGACGGTTCTCGTGCGGAGGGGGGCAGGCACGAGCTTGTCCGTCGGATCCGGTCTTTGACAGCGCGGTGAGCGCCCCGGAGAACGGTGACACAGGTGGGCGATCGCGACGGTGGATCGCGGAGGATGCCCGGTCCCCTGCGTGCCGGTCCTTGCCGAGGCCGGGAATCAGCGGATGTCCGCGACGCGCGGTGCATGCCGGAAGAGGGTCGGTGGCCCGAGCGAGGCGCTCGAGCCACCGACCTTCGGGTGGGTATCGGTGGTGGTCAGCCGCGGGTGACGGGGATCTTCTTGGTCCCGGGCAGCTGGTCGGGTGCGGTCACCGGGGCCCGGACCTCGAGCACCCCGTCCTTGTAGGTCGCGGTGATGTCCTCCTCCTTGGTCCCGGCCGGCAACGGCAGGGTGCGCACGAAGGAGCCGTAGCGGAACTCCGAACGGTAGGTGGCCTTGTCCTTGTGCTCGGACTTCTGGCGGCGCTCGGCCCGCAACCGCAGCATGTCGTTGACCACGGTGAGCTCCACGTCCTGCTGCGGGTCGATGTCGGGCAGCTCCGCTCGGATCACCATGGCCTCGCCGTCCTGGAACTCCTCGACCTTGGGCCAGGACACCTGCAGGTCCGACGGCACGTCGCCTTCCAGCAGTCGGCGGAAAGGCTCCAGCATGTCGAGAGCTTCCCTGCGCATCAGTCCAGCCATCACTTGCCTCCTCTCCTCGGGCCCGGCCCCGGCGTCGTCGGGGCGGCCCGTCAACCGGAGGCCGTGGACCCGTCGAACGGGGGCCGGAGGTGCTCTCACAGGGACGTTTCCAGGATAAGCACCGGAGGCGGGGCGCAAAAGGTCTGTTTCCGGCGCCGGTGAAACGTCATCCGCGCCGGCCGTGGTTCCACGTTCATAGGGGAAGTCGTCGGCGCAACGGCCGGCTGTGGGGCTCGCCCGGTCCTCGACCACCGGTCGGGGACCGGGGCGGCTTGCCGATCAGATCCCTGGCTGCACGTTGTGCGGTGGCTGGGCTGTGCTGCCTGCCCAGGATTCGAACCTGGAACCCCCGGTGCCAGAAACCGGTGCAACTACCAGTTGTGCTAGCAGGCACCGCCCACAGGGTGGGCGAGGATTTCAACGTGGGATCGGGGTGCGCCCATTCCCAGGCTCCGGTGTCCGTGCTGGGTCGGGGCTGATTCGAGGACCCGAGGTCCACTGCGGGGTGGCAGTGCTCCCCGGGTGGGTCCCGGCGTGTGGCTCGGTACGACCTGGTTCAGGTGCCTGGTCATAGGCCGGGGGTGAGGAACGAGTGTCTCGGTGGAGGGGTGATGCTTCCGCGCAAGAATCTTCAGCTGGTGGACGGGGCGGCTGCGTCGGTGCCAGCGGTGAGGATGGCCAAGGACGCGGCCACGGAGTGATCGGGTTCTGCCGGTGGGGCGGTGTAGGCGCGCAGGATGAGCACGGACTTGCCGGCCACTTCCAGGGGTGCGTCGGCGGCCACGAGGCTGGTGCTGGCGCTCTTGCCGGCGGTGTCCAGGACGATCTCCCACTCCACGGCGTATTCGGCCGGTGGAAGGATGAAGGTCACGGGCCCGTCGTGGGAGTTGAAACACAGCAGGAAGTTCACGTCCGTGATGGTGCGTCCGCGCCAGTCCTTGCCGATGGCCGCCCCGTTGTAGAAGACGCCCAGGGCGCGCGCCAGCGGCTGGCCCCAGTCAGCGGGCACCATGGGGGAGGCATCGGGGTTCAGCCACACGATGTCGGGCAAGGGTTGGCCCTGCTCGCGGTCCACGGGCCGGCCGCTGAAGAACCGGTTGCGCCGGAACGTGGGGTGCTGACGGCGCAGCCGGGCCACGGCGGCGACGAACTCGGCCAGGGGGCCGTCCATGGTTTCCCAGTCGATCCAGGTCAGCTCGTTATCCTGGCAGTAGGCGTTGTTGTTCCCGCCCTGGGTGCGGCCCAGCTCGTCCCCGTGCACCAGCATCGGCACTCCTTGGGAGAGCAGCAGGGTGGCCAGGAAGTTGCGTTGTTGCTGGGCACGTAAGGCGAGGACCTGCGGGTCGTTGGTGGGGCCTTCCACCCCGCAGTTCCAGGAGCGGTTGTGGGACTCCCCGTCGTTGTTGCTCTCACCGTTGGCCTCGTTGTGCTTGTCGTTGTAGGAGACCAGGTCGCGCAGGGTGAAGCCGTCGTGGGCGGTGACGAAGTTGATCGAGGCGAACGGGCGGCGCCCGGAGGACTCGTAGAGATCCGCCGAACCGGCCAGCCGTGAGGCGAACTCCCCGAGCGTCGCAGGGGCCCCACGCCAGAAGTCGCGCACCGCGTCGCGGTACCTGCCGTTCCACTCCGTCCACTGCGGCGGGAAGTTCCCCACCTGATAGCCCCCGGGGCCGATGTCCCAGGGCTCGGCGATCAGCTTGACCTGGGAGACCACCGGGTCCTGCTGGACCAGGTCGAAGAAACTGGCCAGCCGGTCCACGTCGTAGAACTCCCGGGCCAAGGTCGCGGCCAGGTCGAAGCGGAAGCCGTCCACGTGCATCTGCGTCACCCAGTAGCGCAGGGAGTCCATGATCAGCTGCAGGGAGTGCGGGTGGCGGACGTTGAGGGTGTTGCCGGTGCCGGTGTAGTCCATGTAGTACTGCTTCTCGTCTTCGACCAGCCGGTAGTAGGCGGAGTTGTCGAGGCCCTTGAACGCCAGGGTGGGGCCCAGGTGGTTGCCCTCGGCGGTGTGGTTGTACACCACGTCGAGGATCACCTCGATCCCGGCCTGGTGCAGGGACCGGACCATGGCCTTGAACTCCTGGACCTGCTGGCCCGGTTCGGCGGTGGAGCTGTAGGCGTTGTGCGGGGCGAAGAACCCGATGGTGTTGTAGCCCCAGTAGTTGGACAGGCCCTTCTCCAGCAGGCCCCCGTCGTGGACGAACTGGTGCACCGGCATCAGCTCGATCGCCGTCACCCCGAGCTTCGTGAGGTGGGCGATCACCGCCGGGTGGGCGAGCCCGGCGTAGGTCCCTCGCTCTGCGGCCGGGACCTCGGGGTGGCGCATGGTCATACCCTTGACGTGGGCCTCGTAGATCACCGAGTCGTGGTACGGGATCCGCAGGGGCCGGTCGCCCTGCCAGTCGAAAAACGGGCTGATCACCACCGACCTCATCGTGGAGGCGGCCGAGTCCTCGGCATTGAATGATCCGGGATCCCCGGGGTAGTGGGAGAACACCGCCGGACTCCAGCGCACGTCTCCGCTGATGGCCTTGGCATAGGGGTCCAGCAGCAGTTTGGCCGGGTTGCACCGCACACCGCGGGTGGGGTCATAGGGGCCCTCCACGCGGTACCCGTACTTCTGACCGGGGATCACGTGCGGCAAATAGCAGTGCCACACGAAGGCGTCCACGGCCTCCAGCGGGATCCGGTGCTCGGAGCCCTCGGCGTCGAACAAGCACAGGTGCACGGCCGTGGCCGTCTCACTGAACACGGCGAAGTTCGTGCCGTTGCCGTCGTAGGTCGCCCCCAACGGATAGGGGCTGCCCGTCCACACATCCATTCTTGTCCTCCGCCGCCTCGAACCGGTCAGCCACCCGCAGCAACATCCCGTGATCCTGCCGGCTTCGGCCCCGCCGATCACAGGGGCACGAATCCTCTTCCCGGCGACCCCACCATAATGCGGCGGCCACGGCCGCAGGACGGCGACCGCGCTGAGGCACCGTATGCGGGGCCGCCGACGGATACTCCCCACCAGGATTTGGTCGCCCCCTTGATCTGGTCGGTCCCGTAACCAGTACTGCAAAGAACCGGCTGGCGCAGAAGTTGCCTTGTTCGTAGCTGCTGATCGTTCCTACTCTGAGGCTCCGGTCAGGCTCGGCTCACTGCCCGAACACGCACCTGAAAGGGCGCTGCGCCAGGATCACGGTAGGACAGCTGGCGCGGGCCGGTGTCATCGGCAGGTGCCACGAGCAACGCTAAATCATGTGCGTTGGCGTTGCTGCAGGTCGGGCGTGCAGTAGGCGGCCG
>NZ_SSSF01000017.1:0-34060 GCF_013368965.1 Kocuria salina | reverse complement strand
TCTGCGTTATGTAAAGTCATTAGGACAAACTCCCCCGTCGCCCAGTATCCAGGACCGACCGGTAAATGCACAGCGGCACCCTCGGACCTCGGCTGTGCCCGCCCTGGGGGCAAGTCAGATCAAAATGTCACCTGATCGCGCGGCAGTCCCCTGCCAGCACTGGCTCGACGAGACTGACCGACAACACCTTAAACCGATTGACGCCAATAGGAGCATCCGTTCCTGCGACAGTTCCTCAGAAACCGGTAGGGCTCTGGCCGGCCGGAGTGCTTTGGCAGGATGAGGCCATGAGCATCGATGTCAAGGCCGCGCGCGAGGACACCCGGGGGACGGGGCACGTCACCCACCTCAACAACGCAGGTAGCTCCCTGGCTCCGCACCCGGTGATGGACACCGTGGTCGGACACTTGCGCCGTGAGGAGGAGATCGGCGGGTATGAAGCCGCCGCGGAGGCCGAAGAACGGATCGCGAGCGTGTATTCGTCCCTGGCTCGATTGATCGGCGCGACCCCGGGCGAGGTCGCCGTGCTGGAGAGCGGGTCCACCGCGTGGGCCGCCGTGGTGTCCCGCCTCCCGTTGACCGGTCGGCGCATTCTGCTGGGCCGCACGGAGTACTGGCACAACGTGCTGGTCCTGCGTCAGCTGGCCCGCCGCGACGGCCTTGAGCTGGTGGTGCTCGACGACGACGCGCACGGGCAGGTGGATGTGAAGCACCTGCAGTGCGAGCTGGACCGGGGCGGGGCCGGGATGGTGGCCCTCACCCACGTGCCCATGGGCGGGGCGCAGGTCCAGCCGGCGGCCGAGGTGGGCCGGGCCTGCCGGGCTGCTGGCGTGCCGTTCGTGCTGGATGCCTGCCAGTCGGTGGGGCAGCTGCCATTGGACGTGGAAACGCTTGGTTGCGACGTCCTGGTCGGTACCGGGAGGAAGTTCCTGCGCGGGCCCCGGGGCACCGCCTTCGTGCACGTGCGCCGCGAGCTGCTGGACCGGCTCGAACCCGCCCTGCACGACCGGCACCGCTCGGCCGGTGGCACAGACAAGATCGAGGCCCGGGCGCTGGAGAGCTGGGAGACCAATGTGGCGGGCCGGTTGGGGTTGGGCCGGGCGGTGGACTACGCCCTAACGCTGGGGCTGGAGCCAATCCGTGGACGGGTCACCACGCTGGCCGAGGCCCTGCGGGCCCGGCTCGCGGCGGTGCCCGCGGTGCGGGTGCACGACCGGGGGCTCCGCCGCGGCGGGATCGTGACGTTCTCCGTCGACGGGCGAACGGCCGAGCAGGTGAAGAACCAGCTGAGCAGGCAGACAATCAACGTCTCCACCGTTGCGCTGCCGCCGTCGGCTGCTCCCCTGGTCCTGGACCCGGCCCCCGAGCAGCAGACCGTGGCGGTGCGGGCATCGGTGCACTACTACAACACCGAGGACGACCTCGACCGGCTGATCACCGCGCTGCCTTGAGCAGGGGCGGGTTCTGTCCGTCGAGGGACGATGGGGCGCACGTCCACGTGGTCGGCGGTGGCGTTGAGCACGGATCCGTCCGGGACCTGGCGCCATCCCGGACCGTCGTCGGAGGGCTCGCTGGCCACCACGGTCCCGGCGCCGTCGCTGCGCCAGCACAGGGTGTCCCCGGCGGCCGTGGCCGCGATCGTGGTGCCGTCGGTAAGCAGGAGGTTGAACCGGCCGGTGGTGGCGGCCGAGACGTCGGCGACCACCGTGGCCAGTGCCTCCGGCGCGGCAGTCCCGGCGGCGAGCCGGTCCTGGACCAGGGCCCACAGCAGGGCGGAGTCGACGCGCGCCTCCAGGCTCAGCAGCCGGGTCGGAGGCAGCCCGGCGGCCAGGGCCTCCACGGAGGTCGGCCAGCCGTCCACCCGTCCGTTATGGCTGAACAGCCAGTTGCCGTCCGTGTAGGGGGCGGCCGCGGCCTCGTCGGGGGTGGTGCCGGGTGTGGCCGAGCGCACCGCGGCCAGTACCGCGGTGCTGGTGGTCACCCGGGCCACGTCGGTGAAGGAGGCATCCGCCCACATCGGTACCGCCCTCCGGTATCGGGCCGGCACCGGGTCCCCGGGGGCGTACCACCCGGCGCCGAAGCCGTCGGCGTTCATGGTGCCGTTGCGTTGGCGCCGCGGCGCCCAGGACTGGGTGAGCAGCCCGTGCGCCGGGGCCAGCAGGAGGTCCGCTAAAGAGGTCGGCGGGCCGAGGAAGGCCAGATGGCGGCACACCCGTCTACCGCCCCTCGGCCGCGGCGTCGCGGGCGGTACGGAAGCCGGTGAAGATCTGCCGCCGGATGGGGTAGTCCCAGTTGCGAAACGTTGCCCGGCAGGCGGCCGCGTCGGTGGCCCAGGACCCGCCGCGCAACACCTTCTGCTCGGATCCAAAGAACACCTCGCTGTACTCCCGGTAGGGGAAGGCACGGAACCCCGGGTACGGGAGGAAGTCGCTGGAGGTCCACTCCCACACGTCGCCGATGAGCTGGCGCACGCCCAGCGGGGAGGCGCCGTCGGGGTAGGAGCCCACCGGCGCCGGGCGCATCGCCGTCCCGCCGAGGTTGGCGTGGCGGGCCGTTGGCTCCTCGTCCCCCCATGGGAAGCGCCGGGACCGGCCGGTGCCCGGGTCCCACCGGGCGGCCTTCTCCCACTCCGCCTCGGTGGGCAGCCGGCGTCCGGCCCACCGGGCGTAAGCCTCGGCCTCCCAGTAGGACACGTGCTGGACCGGTTCGTCGTCGGGCACGGCTTCTTCGACGCCGAAGCGCCGCCGCCACCATTGTCCGCCCTCGCGCCGCCAGAACCCGGGGGCGCCGAGCCCCGTGCGCTGCCGGTGCGCCCAGCCCACGGGGCTCCACAATTCCTTCCGGTCGTAGCCGCCGTCGGCCACGAACCCCGCGAACTCAGCGTTGCTGACCGGTACGGTGTCGATCCAGTAGCCCGGCACGTGTACCTCGTGAGCGGGGCGTTCATTATCCAGGGCCCACGGCTCCACGGAGGAGCCCATGGTGAAGGGCCCCGCGGGCACGTGCACCTCCCGCGGCAGATTCGCTCCCCGGGTGCCGAGCACGGCCGGATCCAGCGGCTGCGCGTGCAGCACCGGTTCCCCGGCGCGCAGTTGGTGGGTGGCGAGCATGGTCTCGGCGTGCTGCTGCTCGTGCTGGATGATCATCCCGAAGGCGAAGCCGGCCTCCAGCAGGGGCGAGCCTTCCAGGGGCACGCGGTCCAGGATGTCGAGGGCCTTGGCGCGGACCTCGCCGATGTAGGCGCGGGAGTCGGCCGGGTCGAGCAGCGGCAGCGACGGGCGGGCGCTGCGGGAATGCTCGAAGGCGTCGTAGAGGGAATCGATCTCCGGGCGCAGAGGATCCAGCCCGCCCACATCCCGCACCAGCCACAGCTCCTCCTGGCTGCCCACATGGGCCAGGTCCCACACTAGCGGCGACATCAGCGGGGAGTGCTGGGCGAGGAGCTCCTCCTCATCGCAGGTGGTGAGCGCGTGCACCCGGCGGCGGGACCGTTCCAGGCCGCAGGCGATCCGTTCCTTGAGCGCGCCGGCGGCCTCGGGGCCGTGCGGGGGGAAACCGGGGTGGTTCATGCGGCGTTCTCCTTGTCGTCGGTGATGTCCCAGAAGTTTCCGGTGCGGTGCCAGTGCTCCAGCCGCTCGTCGGCCGGGCACCGCCCACGGGCCGTATGGCGCTCGAGGAAGCGCTCCACCAGGAAGCGGGTGCGGGCGTCGACGCCCAATCGGCCAAGTGCCCCTAGGGCGGCCTCCGCGCATAAAAGCCCAGCACGTGCCAGCGCCGGCTCGGCCATGGCGTTCCGGGCAGCGGCGCGCATCGGGTCTATCAAGACGCCCACCGGGCCGCAGGCTTCGGCCGCTGCGTCCGCGGCCTGCTCATCGTCCACCACCGCGGTGGTGATCGCCGCCACTGCTTCCCAGTCGGCACCAGCCTGAGCGTCGATCACCCGGATCTCCAGGAAACCGCGCGGACGCACGAACGGGAACAGGGTGCTGAGGTGATAGTCCAGATCGGCGCGGGTCACCGGCCGTGGGCCCTGCCCGCGCAACCACCCCCGCATCGTCAGGCCGCGGGGTGCGTCCCAGGACCCGTCGTGGGACGGGATGCACAGCACCGAGGCGTCCAGCGCGTAGTCCGCCCAGGCCTGCGCCGGATCGCCCGAGGGCGGCACCGGGGCGGTGCGGGACGGGTCGGTGGCCAGCCACACCGACTGCCGGGTGCTGGCCCAGCCACTGGGAGTGCCGTTGCGGAAAGGTGAGTTGGCGAACAGTGCCACCAGTACCGGAGCCAGCCGGTGCAGGCGCTGCCACCGCTGCACCGCGCTGCCCGTGCCGGTGCCCGGCAAGCCGGCGTCCAGGCACACCTGCAAGGAGGCGGTGGAGCACATCATCGTGCGCCCGGCCACCCCGTCACGGTCGAAGTGGCGTTCCATGGTCGCGTACCGCGGATGCTCCAGCGTGCGCGCCGGGGCGCGCACCGGGTCCATCCCCAGCGGCCCGAACCGCAGTCCGGCATCGGCGAACCGCCCGTCAATCGCCGCCAGGTCGGCCCGCACCGCACCGATCACGGAGGGAAGGTCCGGTGCGCAGGCTGAGCTCAACTCCAGCTGACCGCCCGGTTCCAGGGTGATCGCCCCGGCACCCGGCAGATGGCCCTCAAGGCCTGCGGCCACCGCCCTGACCTCGGGCACCGGCACCGGGCGGGCGCAGTTACCGGCGTCGTGGATGGTGCGCTCCAGTTCCAGCCCCACGGCCCCGGCGGGTCCAGTCCGGAAACAGCCGGCAGTCACATGCTCCTCGGCCTCCGCCTCGGAGAGCACCTCGAGATCGTGTTCCAGACCTGGATGGATCATGACCACACCTCGCCCTTTCAATGGACACCCCCGGGGACTGACAACGACCTCCAGTACCGGCCTCAGGGATCACCGGCAACGGGCGCACCTGCTCGTGGCCGCAGCCGTCAAGAACGCGCAATGCACCGTGCAT
The DNA here is from genome assembly GCF_013368965.1 of Kocuria salina. Classification (NCBI taxonomy): domain Bacteria; kingdom Bacillati; phylum Actinomycetota; class Actinomycetes; order Micrococcales; family Micrococcaceae; genus Kocuria; species Kocuria salina. Next base: position 29,081 of record NZ_SSSF01000017.1, on the reverse strand, counting down.
GACGCCTCGCTGCTCACGGCATGACAGCCAGCCTTCCGGGGACAACCGAAATACTCAACCCGTACCGCCACGATCGCCGCTGCTTCCCGAGGCGTCATGTCTGGCCGAGGACCGGCCAGAGCGGAAAAGACACGCAGCCCGCCACACACGCGCCGAAGGCCCCACCAGCGCCTGTCCGCCTCATCCGTGCTGACCGCTGACCGTGAAGACCGGGCCAGAGCTCGCCGCGTCGCATAAGCTGACCATCACGCCAAATCAGGGCCGGACACTCTCGGTGGAGGAACCTGACATCGGGAGGCCCCAGCGGAAGCACAGCAGCAGGTCACCGGCGGCAACACCATGCGCTGGTGCGAACACGGGAGAGGGAAGCCCATCCCTTGCTGCACGGAATCCCGGCCTCACCGACGCCATCGGGCCACGGCATGCCTTTCATCACGGGTCCAGCTTGACCCGGCAGATGCCCCGGTGGGCACCTGCGAGACACCAACTGATAGGAAAATCACGATGACCCTTGGTGCTGCAACCCGCCCAGCTGCTGTTCCCGTATTGACCCTGGGCGCAGCCCTGCTTCTGGGGCTGACCGCCTGCGGGGGTGGCGGGGACCCCCTCGCCGGGGACGGCGGGTCCTCGGAGTCGGCGGTGGAGACCGTGACCGTGGGCTCGGCCGACTTCCCGGAGAACGAAATCCTGGCCCAGCTCTACGCCGGAGCACTGGAATCAGCCGGGATCCAGACCGAAACCAACCTCAGCATCGGTTCCCGCGAGGCCTACGTCGGGGCCGTCCAAGACGGCTCTATCGACGTCATCCCGGATTACTCCGGCAACCTCCTGCTCTTCGCGGACCCCGAGGCCACCGCCAGCTCCGCCGAGGAGATCATGGACGCCCTGCCCGAGGCCCTGCCCGGGGACCTCCTCGTCCTGGAACCGGCGCAGGCGCAGAACAAGGACACCCTGGTCGTCATCCCCGAAACCGCCCAGCAGTACGAGCTGGAGAGCATCTCCGATCTGGCCGAGGTCTGCGACCAGCTGGTGCTGGCCGCTACCCCGGAATTCGCCGAACGGGCCTACGGGCTGAAGGGGTTGGAGGAGAACTACGGGTGTGTGCCGGCTTCCTTTGAGCCGATCAACGACGGCGGCGGACCTCTGACCCTCCAGGCGTTGTTGGACGGGGACGTGGACGTCGCTGACATCTTCAGCACCACACCCTCGATCGCCGAGAACGACCTCGTGGTCCTGGAGGACCCGGAGAACAACTTCATCGCCCAACAGGTTGTGCCCCTCACAGCACAGGATCGGCTGCCGCAGGAGGCTGTGGACGCCCTGAACGATCTCTCCGGCAAGCTCACCACGGAAGATCTGATCGGGCTCAACCAGCAGGTCAGCGGAGAGAACCCGATCAGCACCGCCGACGCCGCACAACAGTGGCTGTCCGCCAACGGCTACTGAGCCCAGCAACAGCACACCATCCCAGCTACACATGGTCCTCATGGAAGGCAGTCCTTGTTGGGGTCGCCAGTGAAACTCGGTCAAGTAGAACAGGAGAACGTCATGGAGCATGTTGGTTCGCTGACCGGACGGGTGGCGTTGGTGACTGGGGCCAGCAGTGGTCTGGGTCGGGCCGCTGCGTTGGCGTTGGCTGGCGCGGGTGCTGATGTGGCTTTGCTGGCCCGTTCGGAACCCGACCTTGGGGACACTGTCGAGCAGATCCGCCTGCTCCCTCACGAGGGTGTCGGGCGGGCGGTGGCCGTCCCGATCGATCTGGCCAGCCCCGAGGCGATCACCGCCGCCGTTGAGCACATCCACCACCAGCTGGGTCCGGTGGAGATCTTGGTCAACGTAGCCGGCACCGATGCCCCCGGGCCGATCGAGGAGCTTGATGTCACCGGGTGGGATCGGGTGATGAACGTGAACCTGCGCGCGGTGTTCCTGCTCTCGAAGGCTGTGTTCCCGCACATGCGGGCCCATGGTGGGGGCACGATCATCACCGCTGGTTCCGTGGCCGGCCGGCGGGGTTGGGCCGACGCCGGGGCCTACTGTGCCTCGAAGTTCGCCCTTACCGGTCTCACCCAGACCCTGGCCGCCGAAGGGAAACCACATCGGATCAGGGCGACCCTGCTCTACCCCGGGGCCATGGACACCCACTGGGGCGCCTGGACCCCCGAAAACCGAAAACCAGCAGACGGGGACACCCCCACTGCAGAGTCGATGCCGCCGGAGCACGTGGCGCAGTTGATCACCTGGATCGCGGTCTCGCCACCGGATCTGGTGCTCAACGAAGTCACCGTCACCCCGCTCCTGGAGGCCGGCTGGCCCTGAGCTGCTCCCGACGATGGCCGTGAACGACCACAGCCCCGGGTGGCGGAGACGCTGTGAGCGCCCAGCGGTCAACCTCAGCTCCCGTGGACCGCCCCGACCGGAGCCGCCACCCGCAACGCCCACCAAAGGACCCCGCTGATACAGCTGCTGTGACTGAGTGGCCGATATGTGAGCCATATGTAAAGCGGTGGTAGCGCTCTTCGGATTCATCGCTGTGTTCATCCATATCTGAACATCAATGATGACCTCATAGGTAACTGCAGATTTGCTCGGCGTCGCACTGGGCGGGGTCGCCTTGGGAGGCGGCCTGGTAGTGCTCGGCCACGGAAGTCCGCAGAGCGGTGAGCTCAGCGATGTGCTGGTCGAGGTCAGTGAGTTGCTGGGCGAGCTGGGCGGCTACGTGGGAACACGGGGCCTGTCCGGCGTCGCGGATCTGCAGGATGTTCCGGATCTCGGCCAAACTGAGTCCGGCGGCCTTGCTGCGGCGGATGAACTGCAGGCGGGCGAGGGTCTCTGGTGGGTAGTCGCGGTACCCGTTGGGACCGCGGTGCACCGGGGGCAGCAGTCCTTGCTGTTCGTAGAACCGCAGGGCTTTGGTGGTCATGCCGGCGGCTGCGGCCGCTTCACCGATCCGCACGGTGCACCTCGATCCTGGACTGTTCTGTGGCCTTCCACGGTAGAGGAAGGTTCCGGTACCGGGCACTGCCTGACCCGGAGTCGTCGGTGGCCACCCGGGGTCGGTGGTCATCCGGGTTCGGTGCGGGCGCGGTCGGTCTCCACGGCCTGCCAGGTCTTGCGGGCGGCGATCAGCACCGGGTCCCACACCGGGGAAAACGGTGGGGCGTAGGAGAGGTCGATGTTCAGCAGCTCTTCCACTGGGGTCTCGTGCCACAAAGCGACGGAGAGCACGTCGATGCGTTTGGCCGCGCCTTCTTCTCCGACGATCTGGGCTCCGAGCAGTCGTCCGGTGCCGCGTTCGGCGATGAGTTTGGTGCGGATCGGTTTGGCTCCGGGGTAGTAGCCGGCCCGGGTGGTGGAGTCGACCACGGCGGTGACCGGATCGAAGCCGGCCGCCTGCGCCTCGGCCTCGCCGAGGCCGGTGCGTCCGACTTCGATGTCGCAGATCTTGGTCACGGCGGTGCCGAGCACTCCGGGGAAGGTGGCGTAGCCGCCGCCGAGGTTGATCCCGGCGGTGCGGCCCTCCTTGTTGGCGTGGGTGCCCAGCGGGAGGCTGACGTGGCGGCGGGAGACGCGGTGGAACTTCTCCACGCAGTCCCCGGCTGCCCACACCCCGTCGATGCCGGTGCGCAGCCGGCGGTCCACCGTGATCGCCCCCGTGGCCCCCAGCGGGATCCCCGCCTGGGCGGCCAGGGTGGTGTTCGGGGTCACCCCCAGCCCGAGGATCACCAGATCGGTGGGGATGGTGGCTTGGTCGGTGACCACGGCGGTGACCTTCCCGTCGGTGGTGGCGAAGCCGGTGACGGTCTCCTCCATCCGCACCTCCATCCCGAAGCCTTCCATCGCGGTGGCGATGAGCGCGCCCATGTCCGGGTCCAGGGCCGGCAGCGGGGCCGGGGGGCGTCCGATCACGGTGATGCCCACGCCCCAGGCGGACAGGGCCTCGGCCAGTTCCAGGCCGATGTAGCCGGCCCCGACCACCACGGCCCGGCCCGGCCGGTCCCGCTCCAGCACCGTCCGCAGGGCCAGGCCGTCGTCGAGGGTCTGCACCCCGTGGATGCCGGCCGCCTCGATCCCGGGCAGTGGAGGGCGGGCCGGGGTGGCCCCGGTGGCGACCATGAGCTGGTCGAAGCCCTCCCAGGCCTCCCGGCCCCGGACGAGGTCACGCACCAGCACGGCGCGCCGGTGCAGGTCTATCTCCAGGACCTCGTGGCCGGTCCGGGCGTCGATGGCGTGGTGGTCGCGGAACTGCTGCGGGGTGCGCGCGATCAGTGCCGTGGTGTCGGCGACGTCCTTGCCGATGAAGTACGGGATCCCGCAGGCCGAGTACGAGGTGTAGTGACCGCGCTCGAACGCCACGATCTCCAACTGGTCCTGGGGCAGCTGGCGGCGGGCGGCGGAGGCCGCGCTCATCCCGGCGGCGTCCCCACCGATGACGATCAATCGTTGGGCCATGGGCTTCCCCTTTCTCGAGCAGTGCTTCGGCTTGCTGTCGCCTTCTGCAGCGGATCATGCCCGGTTGCCCGGGGCGGCGCCCAGCCCCTAGACCTCGAGCTGATCCAGTGCGGCTTGGTAGGCCTCATGGTAGGTGGGGAACTGGGCGACCTGATCGCGCAGGAGCTCCAGCGGCAGCTGCGCCCGGATCGCCAGGGCGGCGTGGTGGATCCATTCCCCGGCCTGCGGGCCGACCGCCCACGCCCCGATCAGCACCCCTCGCTCGGCGTCGGCCAGCAGCCCCAGGTGCCCGCGCGGGTCCTGCTCGTAGGTCCACGGGCGGGCGATGGCGTGGGCCAGGTCCAGTTCGGTGGCGGTGGTGCGGATCCCGCGGTGCTGAGCCTGCTCGGTGGTGAGTCCGGCCGCGGCGATCTCCGGGTCGGCGAACACCACCCGCGGGATCCCCACATAGCTGGCGGGGCGCGGGCGGCCGAGGATCGCGTCAGCGGCGATCCGCCCCTGGTACTTCGCCACATGGGTGAAGGGCATCACCGCGGTGACGTCACCGATCGCCCACAGGTTGTCGGCGGCCCGGGCGTGCTCGTCGATGAGCACCTCACCGTGTTCACCCAGACGTGCCCCGGCCGCCTCCAAGCCCAGGCCCTGGGTGCGGGGGGCGCGGCCGGTGCCGAAGATCACCACGTCGGCGGCCACCTCGCTCCCGTCCTCGAGGATCACCATACTGTCCGCACCGTTCCTGTGGGCCTTGGCGGCCGAGGCGCCCAGGCGGATGTCGACCCCGGCCTCGGCCAGGTAGTCGTGGACGAGCTCCCCCACCCGGGGGTCCTCCCGGCCCAGCAGCCGGTCCCCGCGGTGGATGAGGGTGACCTGCACCCCGAAGCGGGCCAAAAACGTGGCGGTCTCCACCCCGACGGCGCTGCCACCGACGACCACGGCGCGTTCGGGCAAATCGTGGGTGGTGTAGGTTTCCCGGTTGGTCCAGGCCGTGATCTCCTCGATCCCTTCGATCGGGGGGATCACCGCTTCGGAGCCGGTGGCGATGATGATGTGCTCGGCGGTGATCTCCCGGTTCCCGACCCGGATCCGGCCCGGGCCGGTGAGGCCGGCCTCGCCCCGGATCACGGTCGCGCCCTGGGCGGTGTAGCCCTCGGCCTGGGCGGAGTCGTCGAGGTCACGGATCATGTAGTCGCGGTATTCCCGGGTGGAGGCCCAGTCCACCTCAGCCCCGGACACCCCGGCGGCCTTGTGCACCTCGGTGCGGGCCTCGGCCGGGCGCAGCACCGTCTTGGAGGGGATACACGCCCAGTAGGCGCACTCCCCACCGATCAGCTCCCGCTCGATCACGGCGACGTTCTTCCCCGCCGCCAGCAGCCGGCCGGCGGCAACCTCACCACCGGGTCCCATGCCGAGAACGGCCACGTCGAAATGTTCGCTCATGATGTGTCTCCTTCAGATGCGGTGGATCTTTCGGCTCTACTCGTCGTGGCGCCCCGTCCCATCACGGGCAGGGTGTGCGGTGTCCGCAACCGCCCGCCCGGTCGCGGAGGAGGTCGGCGGGGCCTGGGTGAGCCGCTGCTCAGCCGTGCTGATGCCTCCCGGCCGGCCATCGTAGAGGCCTCGTGGCCGGTCACGGTCGCCCCCCTGGGCGGGGGCGGCTGGTGGGGTCCGGGCCTCAGGCGGCGCAGCAGGACAGTTTCGAGACATCGGTGCGGAAGGACTGGGCGGCGATCTTCACACCCTCAGCCATCGTCAGATACGGGCACCACAAGGTCGCCACCTGGTCCACCGTCATCCCCGCGGACAAGATGTAGACCCCGGCCGCGGCCAGGTCCCCGGCCTCCTGGGCCACCGCGGTGATCCCCACGATCCGCCCGGTGTCGGCGTCGGCGACGATCTTGATGAACCCCCGGGTGTCACGGTTCACCAGCGCCCGCGGCACGTACTCCAGGGGCAGCACCCGGCACTCACACCGGATGCCCGCCTCCCTGGCCTGCTTATCCGTCATGCCCACCGCCCCCACCGCCGGGGAGGTGAACGTGACCCGGGGAAGGTGGGTGTAGTCGACCCGCTGTCCCGCGCCGTGGAAGGCGTTCTCCACCGCGGTGACCCCGTGGGCGGAGGCCACGTAGACGAACTCCGGGTGCCCGGTGACATCCCCGGCCGCCCAGATCCGCGGGTGCGAACTCGCCAGGGTGTCCTCCACGAGGATCTCCCCCCGCCCCCCGGTGGCCACCCCCACCGTGCCCAGGCCCAGGCCCTCGGTCACCGCCCGGCGCCCGGTGGCCACCAGCAACCGGTCCGCGGTGAACTCCTGGCGCCCGGCCCGGGTGGTGGCGGCCACCACGACACCCCCGGTGGCCGGATCGGTGCCCACGGACTCGACCGCGGCCCGGCGCAGCACCTGGATGCCCTCATCGGCGAAGACCCCCATAAGGGTCTTCGAGACCTCCGGCTCCTCCCCGGACAGCAACCGGGAACGGGCCAGCACCGTGACCTGCGAGCCCAGCCGGGCGAAGAGCTGAGCCTGCTCCAAGGCCACATAGCCGCCGCCGAGCACGATCATCGACTCCGGGACCTCCGGCAGCTCCATCGCCGTCGTGGAGGTGAGGTAGTCGACATCCTCCAGCCCGGGAATCGGCGGAGCCCACGGGGCCGAGCCGGTGGCCACCAGGTAGTGGCCGGCCCGCACCTCCTCCACCGCCCCGCCGCGGCCGGTGATCTCCAGCACCGGGTCCTGGGCCGTGCCGGTGAAGGCGGCCTCCCCGCGGCGCAAATCCCACCCGTAGTCGGCGATCAGATCCACGTACTTCTCCGAACGCATCCCCTCCACCAGCCCGTCCTTGCCCGCCATCAGCCCCGGCATGTCCACCGGGCCAGCCGAGGCGGCGAGCCCGGGAAACCGACCGGAGGCATCCAGGGCCACATGGCGGGCGCCGGCGGCGGCCAGCAACGCCTTCGAGGGCACGCACCCGGTGTTCACACAGGTGCCCCCCACCGTGGACCGCTCCACCATCACCACCCGTTGGCCCAGGCTCGTTGCCCGGATCGCCGCGGCGAAAGCACCACCACCAGAACCGATGATGGCCAGATCCGTCTCGATCACTGCAGTTCCACCCATGACAACCTCCGCAAATCGGTGAGGACCACTCCCACCGGAAACTTTCCGTGTGCCCTTCTCCGACCCAGCCTGCACCCTCCCCCACAGGGGGAGGTCAAGGTGTCACTGCGACAACAGCCCCCTGCCGGTGCCGGCTGAATACTGACCCTCGGGCGCCGGGCGGGTTCAACGGTGGGTTCACCCCAGGCTCATGGCCCCATCAGCATCAGCCTGGTCGACCCTGACGTGGCGATCCCGCCCAGAACGCAGGACGCCCACTGGGCCGTCCCGACCGCACTACTCAGCTCCTCAGGGGCCTCCTCAGGATGGCCGGCCGATGGTCAGCTGCTGCCGGTGATGGTCGTAGTGCTGAGTGCCGTAGTGGTAGATCTCGGCCAGGCTCATCCAGTCCCGGAAGTACGGGTCCCAGGACACGGGCATGTGCATCCCACGGGCCAGTGCGGCCGCGGCCTCGGTCTCCAGCTGGGCCTGCAGGACCTCGACGGTGCGGTCGAACCACCGGATCAGCCGCGGACCGTGGATCACCCGCGCGGCCCCACGGTCGCTGAAGTAGTTGATCAGGTGGAAGAGCCGGGTGCCGGCCTCCAGCACCCGGGCGAAGGTGCGGCTGACCGGCTCGGGGAGACGACCCATCAGACGCACCAGCGGCAACAGGCGCCGCACGATCAGGTAGCCGAAGAACATGTGGAACAGCAGCTGCCCGTTGGTCCACCGGGTGCCTGACGAGAGCCGGTGCACATCCGCAGGGGTCGCTTCAGTGACCAGGGCGTGGAAGTCCGCGCGGACCCGCTCCAGCTCCTCATGGATGGTTCCGGGGGTGATGGGCGCGCTATTCATCGGCTGCTCCTGGAAGTGATGTCGCTGCCGGGAGCGTTCTGGGCATTGCCTGGCTTGTGGGCGATAAAACGTATGACCCGACCGCCGAAGGACAGCCGGAGGGCGAGTGGGGCAAGGCCGGCCTGGTCGAGGACTGGTCCGAAGGCTTCCGGTTCGATGAGCCGGTGCGGTGACCGGTCGGCACGGTGCACCAGGGATGCCATCGGTGAGGCCAGCAGGTCGTATCCCACGAAGGCCCCGCCCGGTCGCAGGACTCGGGCCGCCTCGGTCACCGCGTGTTCCCACTCGATGACGTGGTGGAGCATCAGAAAGCTCAGAATCGTGTCGAACGACTCGTCCTCGAAGGGCAGCCGAGTGGCATCGGCCTGACGCGCCTGGACCAAGGGGTGTCCGGCCAGGCGGTCCTGCGCGGCCTCGACCATCACCGGGTCGGCATCGGTCATGGTGAGCCGCACCCGGGGGTGGGCTCGGGCGATGGCCTCGGCCATCGCACCGCTGCCTCCACCGATCTCCAGCACGTCCCCGGTGACGGGGAACCCCTGGGTCGCCCAAGGAACCATCCGCCGGGCCACAAGGCCCCATGGCGCGCTGCGACAGAAAGAGGCCTCTAAGGCGGACATCCTCGGCATGGTTTCCACCTTTCGGCGTACGCATCGTGTGCGCCGAGCCTAGTTCCACGATCGACGGTAGTGAACCGTTTAGGCAAAGGATGGGGGCGACCTGGCCATTCACACCGCCCGGGGGCGGGCCCGAGGGAGCCGGGGTCCCGTCGTAGGGCTGAGCTCAGCAGGCGGATGGGTTAGAGGCCGAAGGCGCCGCCTTCGAGGAGGATGACCACGCCCAGGCCGATCAGCACGATCGGGAACAGGATGTGTTCCCATCGTTCCAGGACTTCGGCGATGGGTTTGCGGGTGGCCACGTACTTGGCGATAGCCACCAGCACCGCGACCATGGCCAAAAAGGCGATGCAGTAGGCCACCATCGCGGTGGGGCCCACGGTGACGAATACGGGCACATAGACCCCGATGTTGTCCCCGCCGTTGGCGAAGGTGACTGCGGCGACGGTCCAGATGCTGACCTGTTTGCCGGCGACCTTCCCCTCGTCATCGTCATCATCGTCGTCGCTGCGCCAGACCTTCCAGGCCGCGATGAGGCCGAGGATCAGGGGGATGAGGCCGAAGTAGGGAATGGCCTCGGGCGGCAGGAAGGTGCTGGCGCCCAGGGTCACCAGCACGGAGGCGACCAGGATGCCGCCGAAGCCCAGGTACTGGCCGATCCCGATTTTGGCGGTGGTGCCGCGGGCCCCGGCTCCGCGGGCGAAGAACAGGGAGAGCACGATGATGTCGTCGATGTTGGTGGCCGCGAACAGGCCGATCGCCTGCAGCACGGGGGAGATGAGTTCCATAACCTGTCTTTTCTTCAGTGGGGAGAACCGCCGACCGGGACCTGGCGTGCTGCGCTGGGTCGGGCGGCCGAGCGCAGCAGGCAGGGGAAGGCTGCCGGGAGCCGATGCCCCGGGCACCATCACCGGGGCACTGTCACCGGGTATGGGTCGCGGCGCCCGTCATGGGCACCCGAAGGCGCATCAGCACCCGCTTTCACCCTCAGTGCGTGGGCGGGCCCGGTGAGGGTGATGTATTTGTCAGTGTTCTTGGGTGGAGGTGCCGTAGGCGGGACACAGCGCGACCTGGGAACCGGTGGCTGCCAGCAGGGTCTCGGCGGCGGCGAGCACATCCATCAGCTCCGGGCGGGTCAGAGCGTAGAAGATCTGCCGCCCCTCGGTGCGTCCGGCCACCAGCCCGCACTCGCGCAGGCAGGCCACATGGGCCGAGACGGTGGATTGAGCCAGGCCCGTTTCCTCCACCAGGTCCCGCACTCGGGCTTCACCGCCGGCCAGGCGCCCCACGATGGCCAGGCGAGTGGGATCGGACAGGGAGTGGAACAGGGCCACGGCCGGGGCCAGGCCGGTCGTACAACTAGTGTTCGTCATGACCCGATCCTATCGCCTAAGTCCGATTGATTGGACGGGGTGGATCTGACGTTGCCCGCAAGGGACGGTGCAGGGCCTTTTGTCCAGGGAGTGGTGGGTCTCGGGCTGGAGACTGCCTCGACCCGAGCCTACCCGGCAGAGAAGCTGTTGTGGCCGCCGTGCAGGGGTCTGAGATAGTCATCGGCTCGGTGCGACGGGCGGCCCGGGGGCCTCGCCTGCGGTGGCTGTGGCCAAAGAGCGGCGGGCATGGGCGTGACGAGTAAAGGCCCGGGGCGGGACCCGTGGTGGCCTGGGCCAGGGCCGCCGAGGAGGTCTCGGCGGCCCTGACGTTACGCGATGAGCAGGTGGGGGCTATTCGGCGGAGATGTCCTGGGGGCGCGGAGCCAGCAGCGTACCCAGGATCAAGAGGCCGACCCCGGTGGTGACGAAGACGTCGGCGAGATTGAAGGTGGGGAACCACCCGGTGTGCAGGTAGTCCACCACCCCTCCCCCGTCGAGGCGGTCCAGGAAGTTTCCGATAGCGCCCCCGAGCATCAGGGTCGCTCCGGTACGGGCCAGCCCGGTCAGGGTGGGTGCCGCAACGAGCAAATACCAGATCAGCCCGGCGATGATCGCCCCGGTCGCGGCGATGATGACCCAGGAGGGCAGGGCCGCCCCGAGGCTGAAGGCCACCCCGGTGTTGTGGTGCAGCTGCAGCGTGAGCGGCCCCAGATCTACCGTGGTCCCGTCGGTGAGACGGGCTGAGGTCACGGCTTTGAGAATCAGATCGACGGTGGCCAGCGCCGCTGCCCCGGCCAGCAAGAGGGTCCGGGACCGGCGAGCAGATCGGGACGAAGGGCCGACCTGCCCGGCGACGGGGGCGCTCATGCGGCCGGTTCCAGAGCCGGTGCGGGCTGGGCGGTGGGCAGCTGGGTGCGGCGGGAGATCCGCCCGGCGCGTACCCCGTTGGCGATGATCAGGATTTCGGCCACCTCGTGTACCAGCACCACCGCGGCCAACCCGAGGATCCCGAACAGGGCCAGGGGGATCAGCACCGCGATCAGCGCCAGGGACACCCCGACATTCTGCAGCATGATCGAGCGGGTCCGCCGGGCGTGCTCGAGGGCTTGGGGCAGGTGGTGGAGGTCCTCGCCCATCAAGGCGATGTCGGCGGTCTCGATGGCCACGTCGGTGCCCATTGCGCCCATGGCGATGCCGATGTCGGCGGTGGCCAGGGCGGGGGCGTCGTTGACGCCGTCACCGACCATCGCCGTGGGGCGCTGCGCCTTGAGGGTGCGGATGATCTCGGCTTTGTCCTCCGGGCGCAGGTCGGCGTGGACCTGGGTGATCCCGGCGGCTGCGGCCAGGGCATGGGCGGTGAGAGTGTTGTCCCCGGTGAGCATCGCGGTGGTGTACCCGGCGCGGTTGAGCCGGGTGATCACCTCCCGGGCCTCCGGGCGCAGCTCATCGCGCACCGCGATCGCCCCAAGAACCTTCCCGTCCTGCTCGATGAGCACGGCGGTGGCCCCGGAGCGCTGCATCCGCTCGATCTCGGCGGCCAGGGGCCCCGGGTCGATCCACCCGGGCCGGCCCAGGCGCAGGCGGGCGCCGTCCAGGGTGCCGTAGAGCCCGGCCCCGGGCACGGTGTCCACCTGGGTCACCTCGGCCCGCTCAGGTGTGGCGGCGAGGATGGCCCGGGCCAGGGGGTGTTCGCTGCGGGCCTCCAACCCGGCGGCCAGCCCCAGCACCTGCTGCCGGTCCACCCCGCCAGCGGTGGCGACCTCGATGACGGCCGGGGCGTTGCGGGTGAGGGTGCCGGTCTTGTCCAAGGCGATGGTGCCGATCTTGCCCAGGGTCTCCACCGCGGCCCCGCCCTTGATCAGCACCCCGATGCGGCTGGCGGCTCCGACCGAGGCCACCACGGTGACGGGCACCGAGATCGCCAGGGCGCACGGGGAAGCGGCGACCAGCACGACCAGGGCGCGTTCGAACCACAGGACCGGCTCCCCCACGATGAACCCGTAGGCGATGATCAGGGCGGCGACGATGAGGATGCCCGGCACCAGGCGTTTGGCGATCGCATCGGCCAGTCGCTGGCCGGGGCCTTTGCGGGACTGCTCGGTCTCGACGATGTGCACGATCTTCGCCAAGGAATTGTCCTCGGCGGTGCTGGTGACTTCCACCTCCAGCGGGCCGGTGCCGTTGATGGACCCGGCGTAGACCTCCGCGCCGGGGCCGGCCTCCACGGGCACGGACTCCCCGGTCAGCGCCGAAGTGTCCAGGGAGGTGCGCCCGGTGAGGATCCGCCCATCGGTGGCCACCCGCTCCCCGGGCCGCACCACCATCCGGTCCCCCAGTACCAGCTCAGCCGGGGGCACGGTGACCTGCACCCCGGCCCGGAGCACCGTGGCCTGATCCGGGACCAGCTCCAGCAGCGCGCGCAGCCCGCGCCGGGTGCGCGCCACCGAGTACTCCTCCAGGGCCTCGGCGATGGCGTAGAGGAAGGCCAGCATCGCCGCTTCCTCGATCTGCCCCAGGGCGACCGCTCCGACGGCGGCGATGGTCATCAGGGTCCCGACCCCGATCTTGCCCCGGGCCAGCCGGCGCAGCGTGGAGGGCACGAACGTCCATCCGGCCGCCAGCAGCGCGCCCGTCTCCAGGCTCAGCGCCACCCACAGAGGAACCCCGGCCAGCGACAGGATCCAGCCGGCCAGCAGCAGCACCCCGGCCGCGGCGGCGAACCGGACCTCGCGCACCTGCCAGAAGCCCTCGGCCTCCTCCCCGGCCTCACCGGTTTCGTTCTTCTCGTCGCTGCATCCGCAGGCATCGCTCATCGGGTGATCTCCTGAATCTGGGGGGTGTCACGGGCATCCAGCCCGTAGTTCGGGCACAGACTCACGGCGTTGCCGGTGGCCGCCAGCAGCACCTCAGTGGCGGCCAGCACGTCCATCAGCTCCGGGCGGGTCAGCGAGTAGTACACGCTGCGCCCCTGCGCCCGACCCTGCACCAGCCCGCAACCACGCAAGCACGCCACATGGCCGGACACGGTCGACTGGGCCAGCCCCAGCTCGCTGGTGAGATCACGCACCCGCACCTCCCCGGAAGCCAAGCGCTGCACAATCGCCAGCCGGGTCGGGTCACTGAGGGAGTGGAACAACGCCGCCGCCGGATCCAACACCTCACAAGGGGCATCCGGAACATACTCTGAAATCGTCATGGACCGATGATAACCGTGTTTTGGGCTGACAGTGGTCATGTGCGGTAGTCTCAGGGCGCCCCCTGGCCCGAGGAGATGGTGATGACGATTGGCGGCTACTTCGCCGAGACGGTGAACTCCGGGGCCCTGCTCATCGCCGTGCCCTTGGCGGTGATCGCCGGGATCGTCTCTTTCATCTCCCCGTGCATCCTGCCGTTGGTGCCCGGCTACCTCGGCTACGTCTCCGGGCTGACCGATCCGACCCGGGCCGACAACCGGCGGCGGGTGCTGGCCGGGGTGGGGCTGTTCATCCTGGGTTTCGCGGCCGTGTTCACTGTCTACGGGGCGGCCTTCGGCGCCATCGGGGGCTGGTTGGTGCGGTGGCAGGATCCGCTGATGCGGGTGTTGGGGGTGTTCGTGGCGCTCATGGGCCTGGTGCTGGTCGGGAAGTTCCCCTTCCTGCAGCAGACCAAGAAGCTGTCCTTCCAACCCCGCACCGGCATCGCCGGCGCCCCGCTGCTCGGGGTGGTCTTCGGCCTGGGTTGGACCCCCTGCATGGGCCCGACCCTGAGTGCGGTGCTGGCGCTGAGCACCACCACCGGCGGGGCCTGGCGCGGAGCCCTGCTGGGCTTCACCTACTGCCTGGGCCTGGGCATTCCATTCGTGCTGGTCGCGGCCGGGCTCAACTGGGTCACCACGACCCTGAGCTACATCCGCCGCAACATCCGCACCTTCAACATCGCCGGCGGCTCCGTACTGATCGCCGTGGGGCTGCTGATGGTGACCGGGATCTGGATGCAGTGGATCTATCAGCTCCAAAGCCTCGCCGGCACCTTCATCACTCCTGTCTGAGCCCGGGAGAACATCCCCGGCTTGTGACGCACCGAATCCCAACACCCACCGATTCACCACACCACCACCCAGGAGCACACCATGGCGAAGATCTACCACGACGTGACCGAGCTCGTGGGTCGCACCCCGCTCGTCCACCTCAACCGGCTCGACGAGGGCCTGCCCGGCAACGTGGCCGTGAAGCTGGAGTTCTACAGCCCGGCGAACTCCGTCAAGGACCGCATCGGGGTCTCCATCGTCGACGCCGCCGAGAAGTCCGGGAAGCTCAAGCCCGGCGGCACGATCGTCGAGGGCACCTCCGGCAACACCGGCATCGCCCTGGCCATGGTCGGCGCGGCCCGCGGCTACAAGGTGATCCTCACCATGCCCGAGACCATGTCCACCGAGCGGCGGGTCATGCTCCGCGCCTACGGCGCCCAGATCGTGCTCACCCCGGGTACGGAGGGCATGCGCGGGGCGGTCGAGAAGGCCCAGGAGATCGTCGAGTCGACCGAGAACGCCGTGCTGGCCAAGCAGTTCGCCAACGAGGCCAACCCGGCGATCCACTACGCCACCACGGGCCCGGAGATCTGGGAGGACACCGACGGCGAGGTCGACGTGTTCGTCTCCGGCGTGGGCACCGGCGGGACCATCACCGGGGCGGGGCGCTACCTGCGCGAGCAGAAGCCGGACATCCGCCTGCTCGTGGTCGAGCCGGCCGACTCCCCGCTGCTGACCGAGGGCAAGGCCGGCCCGCACAAGATCCAGGGCCTGGGCGCGAACTTCGTGCCCGACAACCTCGACCGGGAGATCTACGACGACGTCTACGACGTGAGCGTCGAGGACTCCGTGCGGGTGGCCCGCGAGCTGGGCACCAAGGAGGGCATCCTCGGCGGGATCTCCTCGGGCGCCATCGTCTGGGCCGCCCTGCAGGAGGCCGCCAAGGAGGAGAACCGGGACAAGCTGATCGTGGCGATCGTGTGCGACTTCGGGGAGCGCTACATCTCGACGCTGCTCTACGAGGACATCCGCGGCTGAGGCCCTGCCAGGGTTGCCGACCCACATCACCGATCCGCAGCTGCCGCAAGCCATCACTAAGGCCGAGCTGATGGCCCGCGTGCTGGCCGAGAACGGCCTGGGGCACGTGGGTCTCGCCCTCGATTTGGAGTCCCCGTAGCTGTCCGCCGGAGGAGAACTGCGCGTGGTCATTCCCTGGAGTCCGCCCTAACCGCGGCACCTCCGTCTCGGGCCGCATCGCCATTGCCCGGAGAGCCAATGCCCCCGCAGCCGGTGGTCGCCGCCCCGACGGCAACGGTGATTCCCGTTGCTATGATCGACGTATAACGATCATCTCTGAGTGTGCCGGCGTGCGCCTCAGGTCCTCGACAACAGGCCCGCCGTGTTGCGCTCAGAGGCCTATCGGCTTCCCGGTTCATCGTTTCCGGGGTCAGCCCCTACCCGTCCCCGAGCCCGTTTCGACCCTGAGGTGAAATGCCCGTGCCCTCGAACTCTTCACTGCCCACCCACCCGTCCCGCCGCCGTGTGCTCTCCTTGGCCGGTGCAGGAGTCCTCGGGGTGGTCATGGCCGGCTGCGGTGCGGAGGAAGATCCCCTGGCCCAACAGGCCAACACGGGAGATGAGAAGGGCTACATCGCCGGGGACGGCACCGTCTCGGAGTACGCCCCGGATCAGCGGGGGGAGCCGGTGCAGTTCAGCGGCACCCTTTTCGATGGGACCGAGCTCTCGGCCGAGGACTTGCGGGGGAAGCCCGCGCTGCTGAACTTCTGGTACGCGGCCTGCCCTCCGTGCCGGGTGGAGGCCCCGGACCTCGCCGAACTCGCCCAGCAGTTCGAGGGGCAGATCGCCTTCTACGGGGTAAACCTGCGCGATGATCAGGCCACGGCCGAGGCCTTCGAGCGGACCTTCGGGATCCCGTACCCCTCCTTCGAAGACAAGGACGGGAAGGTGGTGATGGCCCTGAACGCCTATGTGCCCCCGCGGGCGGTGCCCACCACGCTGGTGCTCGACGCCCAAGGCCGGGTCGCAGCCCGCATCCTCGGGATCGCAGACCGGTCCATCCTCGAGACCCTCCTCGAGGACACGGTGGCCGAGACAGCATGACTTCCGGCACCCCCTCCGCCGTCCCCGCACAGGGAGCTGAAAGGTCACCATGAGCACCACTAGCAGCAGGCAGAGCACCCCTGAGGACACCCCCGGCAGGGGCCCCCGAGGCTCTTCGCCCACCGGACCCGGCAAGAACCCCAGGGATGTCGAGCTGCCGGCGCTGGGGCCGGTCGGGATGGCCCGGTGGGCGTGGGCGCAGCTGACGAAGATGAACACCGCCCTGTTCCTGCTGCTGTTGCTGGCGGTGGCGGCGGTGCCCGGCTCGACCTTCCCGCAGCGGATCCAGGACACGGGTGCGGTGGCCGACTACATCGATGCCAACCCGACCCTGGGCCCGTGGCTGGACCGGCTGCAGTTCTTCGACGTGTTCTCCTCCGTGTGGTTCTCCGCGATCTACATCCTGCTGTTTGTCTCCTTGGTGGGGTGCGTACTGCCCCGGGCGGGCAAGCACTGGCGGGCCTGGCGGGCGCAGCCCCCGCGCACCCCTAAACGGCTGGAACGGCTGCCCGAGCACCGCCGCCTGGTCCTCGGTGGGCCCGCGGACGCCCCGGCCCCGGACGAGGTCGTGGCCCAGGCCGCCCGCCTGCTGGGCAAGCGCGGCTACCGGGTGGCCGTGCGCGACACAGGAGGACCGGCGCCGTCGGTGGCCGCCGAGCGGGGAATGTGGAAGGAGGTCGGCAACGTCGTCTTCCACCTGGCGCTGCTGGGCGTGCTGGTCTCCGTGGCCGTGGGGTCCCTGTTCGGCTTCAAGGGCCAGAAGATCCTCGTGGAGGGCGATTCGTTCGCCAACTCGTTGATCAACTACGACGCGTTCATCCCGGGCACCAACTTCGACGCCGACCAGCTGGAGCCGTTCTCTCTCACTCTGGAGAACTTCGAGGTCGAGTTCTACCGCGACACCGCCGTTCCCAGCCAGTACGGGACCCCGGTGGACTTCACCGCCGAGGTCACCGTCCAGCAACCCGGAGGACAGCCGCGGCAGGAGACCCTGAAGGTCAACGCCCCGGTCAACGTCGACGGGGTGAAGTCGTTCCTGATCGGCAACGGCTACGCCCCCCTGATCCGGGTGACCGACGGCAACGGCGACGTCGCCTTCGAGGGGCCGGTGGTGGGCATTCCTTCCGACGGGGTCTACACCTCCTCACTCGTGCTCAAGGTCCCCGACGCCGCCCCGGACCAGCTGGGCTTCACCGGCCTGCTGCTGCCCACCGCCGTCACCGGGGCCGACGGGCTCCCGCGGTCGGCGGATCCGGGACTGGCCAACCCGAAGCTGATCCTGTCCTCCTACTCCGGGGACCTCGGACTGGACTCCGGAGTCCCCCAGAACGTCTACGCCCTCGACGTCGAAGGGCTCACCGAGCTCAACGGCATGCTCACCCCCGATGGGCCGATCACCCTGGATGCCGCGGACCCGGTCTACGAGCTGCCCCAGGGCAAAGGCACGATCGAGTTCCTCGACGTGAAGCGCTACGTGGGCCTGGACATCGTCTACGACCCGGGACGGACGGGCGCCTTCGTGTCCTTCGTGCTGGCCTTCACGGGCCTGTTGATGTCGATGTTCATCGCCCGCCGCCGCCTCTGGGTGAGGGCCTCGGAAGGCCTCGACAAGGACGGGGCCCCAGCCACAATCCTGGAGTACGGTCTGCTGGCTCGCGGGGAGGACCCCCGGCTGGCGGCCGAGGCGCAACGGCTGGGCGAGCTGTTCACCCAGCAGTGGGGCACCGCGCCCCCGCCCGCTGACGCTGCCGCACACCCCAAAACGAGCAGGGCCCGCAGCGGCCCGGCCCACAACTGAGAGGACACCACCGATGACCGTCAATGAGGACCTGGGCGCCTGGAGCCAGTTGTTCATGCTCCTGGCCGCCATGACCTACCTGGTGGCCTTCGTGGCCTTCGCCTGGGACATGGCCTCCCACTCCAAGATCCTGCGCAGGACCCGCCCCGAGCAACACAACAGCTCGGAAGGGCAACTGGTCGGCGCGGCAACCATTGCCACGGTGAACACGGTGGAGGCCGATGATTCCCGGGCCGGGCTGGGCACCGGTGACCGCGGCCGCGGGTACCCGGCCTCCGCCCAGTCGGTGCTGGCCGAACACGTCGCTGACTCCTCCATGCGCTACACCGGGACCCGCCGCCCAGCGGCCCGGGCGGCCGTGACCGTCATGGTCCTGGCCTTCGCCCTGCACGCCGTGGCCGTGATGGCCCGGGCGGTGGCCGCCGGACGGGTGCCCTGGGGCAACATGTACGAGTTCGCCACCACCGGGGCACTCGTCGTGGCCGGGGTCTACCTGGGTGCGCTGCTGCTGAGGGACCTGCGCTTCGTGGGCACCCTTGTCACCGGGCTCGTGGTGATCATGCTCACCGCCGCCACCATCGGCTTCCCCACCCCGGTGGGCCCGCTGGTCCCCGCGCTGCAGTCCTGGTGGCTGGTGATCCACGTGTCCATCGCCGTGGCCGCCTCCGGGATCTTCACCATCACCTTCGCCATGGCCGTCCTCCAACTGCTGCAGGCCCGCCGGGAGAAAGCCATTCTGGCCGGTGAGGCCCCCGGCATGGGCTTCCTGGGCATGGTGCCCTCCGCCCAGGCGCTGGAGAACCTGTCCTTCCGGCTCAACGCGATCGGCTTCGCGTTCTGGACCTTCACCCTGGCCGCCGGCGCCATCTGGGCCGAGCAGTCCTGGGGCCGCTACTGGGGCTGGGACGTCAAAGAAGTCTGGACGTTCGTGATCTGGGTCGTCTACGCCGCCTACATGCACGCTAGGGCCACCCGCGGCTGGACCGGCACCCGCTCAGCCTGGCTGTCCATCGTCGGATACCTGTGCGTCATCTTCAACTTCGCCGTCGTCAACACGGTCTTCACCGGCCTGCACTCTTACTCCGGGCTGTAACCCCGGCGGCGTAGACCGCCAGCTACGGGGCGGGATTCGTCGTGATCCAGCAGGGAACGGATTGCAGAAACAGGCACGGAAAGAACCCATGGGCCGCTGCCCCGCGGCGCTGGGGCGCGCATCAGGGATACTCCCGGCGCCGCCCTGCGATGGCGTCCCGATCACGGCACCCCGCCCCAGCACTTCCTTGATTTCCGGGCCCGAGAAGGACCCCTTTCGCAGCGCCCATCCAGGCACCACCACGGCCAGGCGGATATCTTCTTGGCGCATCGACCGGCCGGTGCCGGTGCCCGGTACTCAGACATCCAGCAAAGGTCACCCGTGAAGCGCTCTGCCACCATCACCGCCCTCGTCCTGGGGTGCGCTCTGGTGCTGCCCGGATATACCGGCAGCATCGAAGAAGCAGCCGAGGAGAAATCCTCCGGAACTCCCGTTGCTGCAAGCGGAGTCAGCGCCCTGGAGGCGGTTGGCATTCACCTAAGGCTTCCCCCCAGTAACATGCACGCGAACCACGTGCCGGAGTGAATCGCACCAGGTCCCGTGGAGGCTCTGTCCCAGGTTTCGCCCTATTAGCGGCCGCCGGCTCCGGCCAGGAAGAAGAGAACGGCGGCAGTGCACAGGAGATATGCGATCAGAGCCCCACCGAGCATGACGACATCGCGGAGGATGAACCCGTAGGAGTCGTGGCGTTCGCGGCGGTAGCTCAGAACGGCGAAGAGTACCGGCATGAGCGCAACGAAAGCCATGACGGTGAGCACGACCGGGTAGTTCTGCACCGGCACGGTCACGATCGCCAGAGGCAGCACCGCAAGCGTGAAGGTCATGGTGTGGTCGGCGAAGACGCTGGTGATCCCGCTGGTCACCTGCCCACTGCGGACCACGGACCAGGTGGTGAACACCTGCGGCAGAGTAGTCATGAACGCGGTGATGAACAGCCCGCTGACCAGTGGTGCCAGGCCAAGCGCTGAACCGATCTGCTGGGTTCCGGTGACGAGGACGTAGGAACCCACGGCAAGTGCGGCTACACCGCCGAGCGTCAGCAGGGTCTGTTTCCCCGACCACGAGACTTGACCGCGTTCGCCGCCACGACCGCGGAAGAGGGCCTGCCCGAGGTAGATGACGTATGCGACCACGGCGATCAAGCCATCGATCGGCTGCAGCCCTCGCCAGGCCGGAGGCAGGATGAGCACCGCGAACAGGGCGACGACGGCAAGGTAGGGCAGTGCGTCGATGAGCACCGCGCCCTTCTCGATCCGCAGGCCCTCGCCCTGCTCGGCAGGTTTCTTGTCGCTGGTCGCCCGGTTCTACCGAAACGCCGCGTAGCCGACCGCGACGGTGATCGGGATCGAGACCACGGTGGAGCCGAGCATGCTGCCCAGTCCGATCGATCCGGCCCCGGTGGCCGCGCTGACGACGTTGATGCCGACATCGGGGCTGGCGCTGCCGAGGGCGACCAGTGGGCCGCCGGCGGCGCCGGTGAACCCGTACCGCTGCCGTACCGCCTTCAGGGGAGCGGCCAGTTGCTCGGCGCCCCAGCGGGTGGCGAATGCCGCCAAGACCAAGCCCACCACCCACACCCACGTCATCGCGGCCCTCCCCCCACCGTTGCGCTCGACGGTACGGAGCGCACGTTAGAGATCACGAATCCGCTGGATGGCAGGGTGGGCATGCGGCGCAGGCTGATCCGCAGATCCTGGGACGGGACGTCATAGGTGATCTCCCGCGTCAGGATGGCCAGCGCCGTCTTCATCAGGGCGATGGTGATCCACTCCCCCGCGCATCGGTGGCCGATGTGGTGATCCCCGCCGCCTTGTGGGATGAGACCGTAGGCGCCGCCGTCCCAAGTGGTGAAGCGGTCCGGATCGAAGATCTCGGGGTTCTCCCACAGGTCGGGGTGGTGGTTGGTGCCGTATAGGTCCAGGAGCGTTCTGCGCCCCTGGGGGAAGTGCACGCCCTGCCAATCGAAGGCGGTGCGCACCCGAGCACCGACCATCGGGAAGAAAGGATAGAAGCGGCGGACCTCCTGAACGAACAGCTCGGCGTCGCGGTCCTCGCCCTGGCGCAACCGGCTTCGCCACTGGGGGTGCTGGTGCAGGGCCAAGGCCGCGAAGGTGATGAAGCGGTCGACCGCGACCGTGGGACGCACGAGGTTGAGCAGCTCGACCGCGGCAATCCGGCTGCCCAACAGCTGCCCGCCAGGCTCGCGGTGGGTGGACACGACCTGCAAGGCGCTGCCCTCCGGGGCAGCGTGCTCCCCGCGGCGTACCCGATCCACCAGGTCCGCAATGGCTTGTTCGGCCCCGTGGCGGGCGTGCCGGCCCCGCCAGTGCCGGGGACCGACCGCAGCGGGAGCGTCGATCATGGCGTGCAAGGACTGGGTGCGGCCCCTGACCTGGGACTCGGTGACGGGGACACCGACCCAGCTACTGACCGCCTGGCACAGGATCTGCCCGACCTCCTCGTACAGCACGATGCGGTCGGCGGCTTCCCACACAGGAATCCGGGCTCTCCAGCCGTCGGCGACCAGGCCCGTCAAAGTACGGATGTCGTGCGGGGTCATGAGATCCATGAACATCTGCTTGCGCGCCCGGTGGGTCTGTCCGTCTAGGCCCTGCACGCCACCGACACCGAGCAGCGTCTTCTGCACCCGCATTGGGAAGGCACCTCGTCGCTGGAACCGGTCGGCGTCGTAGAAGACCTGTGCGGCCTCCGCACCGCGCAGACACACCGTCGGCTCCAGCAGCAGGCGGGTCTGGAACACATCGGTTCCGTACCGTTCACACCGCCGGGACACGAACTCATAGCCCTGCCAAGCCAAGGCCAGGGTGCTGTCCATACTGCGGTCGTACGCCATGCGTCCCATCAGGACTCCCTCTCACGGTGGACTCGCGGCATCGTGGCCTCGGACCTCGGACCTCGGACCTCGGACCTCGGACCTCGGAAAGCATGATCGCGACTGAAGGATGACATTACCCTGGCGAGGTACCAACGTCAGATGCCGATCGAAGCGCTACAGCGGTAATACCTTCCAAGACGGGATCCCGAGCCCCTGCGATGGCGACCTGATGCAACGCGTCCGACCGGACGCGGCCGGCGATCACCCGATGTCTGTCAGCGGAACATGGGCCACGGATGATGAGTCTGATGGGCAAGCTGGGTCTGACACCGTCGACGGTGTCGACCCCCGTGGGAGCACCGCGACCGGTGGGTGTCAGAGGCCGGTGAAGGCGGTGAAGAAGCGGAAGAACACCGAGGCGGCCACCGCGACGTAGGTGATGGCGACCAGGGTCCAGGCCCAGTCGGCGGCGAAGCGGGCCAGCCCGGGCGGGGCGGGGATGATGCCGTGGACCATGTTGCGGATGGTGAGCAGGATGGTCAGCGGGATCATCGCCGCCCACACGATCATGCAGTACAGGCACAGGATGTAGATGGAGAACAGCGCCTGGGACCACAACCAGATCGCGAACACCGCCCCGGCGGTGACCCCGACCTGCAGCCCGATCCAGTACCAGCGCCCGAACCGCGCCCCCGAGAGGGCCGCCATGGCGGTGGTAATGACCACGGCGAAGGCGACGATGCCGATCAGCGGGTTGGGGAAGCCGAACAGTTCCGACTGCCAGGTGCCCATGACCTGCCCGCAGGAGACCCAGGGGTTGATGTCGCAGCTGGTGACGTGGCCGGGGTCGCGGTAGAGGGCCAGGCGCTCGAGCACCAGGACACCGGAGGCGATCCAACCGATCACCCCGGTCACCAGCAGCAGGACCGCGAAGGGCCGGTACCGGGCGAAGCCGGGCAGGTGGGTCTCGGTGGCCGGGCCGGCGTCGGTGTGATGGGTGGTGCTGGTGGTGGGGTCAGCCATGGTGGGTGTCCTTGACGGTTCCGTTGTCGATGACAGGGGTGTCGGCCTGGGGTCTTCGGGCCAGGACGGCCAGGGCGGTGGCCAACAGGGGCAGGGCCCCGGCCAGGAGGATGGAGCTGGCCGCGGATTGCTGGTCCGCCAGCGGGGCGGGGCCCCAGTCCCTCCCCAGCCCGGAGAACCACTCCGGTTGGATCAGCGCTGGGGACAGGGCGGTGGCCCCCGCCCAGAGCCCCAGGGCGGTGGCTGTCCCGACCAGCGTCAGAGCTTGGGTGTGCACCGCAGCCCGGTCGCGTGGTGGGACCAGCACGGCGGCGGCGAAGATCAGGCCCAGGACCAGGGCGGTGGTATTCATCAGTTCGTGGCCGACGTGGGTGTGCAGGGCCAGGGCGAAGGCGGGGGTGTAGTAGAAGACACCGAGCCCGGCCAGGACCAGGACCGCGGCCGGGATCGGGTGGGCCATCAGCGCCCCGGTCCGGGAGGTGCGCCATGCGGTGGTGAGCTCGCGCGCCCCGGTGGAGCCGTCGGTGCGGGCCGGCACCAGGGCCGCGGCCAGAAGCCCGGGTCGTCCGGCGATCAGCAGCAACGGCACCGGGAAGGCCAGCAGCAGGTGGGCGGTGGTGTGGATGCTGAACAGGATCGGGGCGTAGACGGCCGGCAGCCCGCAGGTGACATAGACCAGCAGCACGAGTCCGGCCAGGAACGCCACCGTGCGCGCCACCGGCCACGGTGTCCTGGTGTAGCGCAGGCGTCGCGCCCCGGCCAGGTAGAGGCAGGCTGCGAGGATCGCCACGGCGATCCACAGCCAGTCCAGGCGCCACTGGGTGACCCACCCGGAGGCGCTCAGCGGTGGGGGCAGCAGGTAGCCGGTGAGGATCTCGGCGGCGGTGATGTCCGGTTCCCGTTCCAGGGGCACCGGGGTGGGGGTGCGCCCCAGGGCCACGCCCAGGGCCATCACCGCGCAGAGGATGAAGGCCTCCACGGTGATCAGCCGCCACACCCTGCCCCGGCTCGCAGGCCCGGCAGCAATGACCCGGCCGTTGAGGTACCCGAGCACCCCCAGGGCCACGGTGGCGATCGTCTTGGCGATCACCAGTGCCCCGTAGCCGGAGGCCAGCCCGTCCCACCCACCGATCCGGTAGACGGTGTTGATAACCCCGGAGACGGCCACCACGACGAAAGCCACCGCGGCCAGGGCGGAGAAACGCACCAGCACGCCGTGCGTGGCCTGCGGGGTGGTCAACAGCGGGACGAGCAGGGCGAGCACGATGATCCCGCCGGTCCAGATCCCGGCCCCGAGCAGGTGCAGGGCCAAAGCGTTGACGGCCCCGTTGTGGTCATCGACCCCGGCCACGTGCCCGAGCTGGGACAGCGGAATGACGGCGGCCAGGGCCACCACGGTGGTGGCGGTCACCGGCCCCGGGGAGCGGGCGAGCACGGCCAAGGTGGTGGTGAGCGCGGCCATCACCGCGGTCACCGCCCACGCCTGGCCGGGAATCAGGCGGGTCACGTAGTAGCCCAGCTGTCCGGTGAACTCGGTCGAGCCCGAGACGGGGGCACCGATGGTGTCGGCGTAGCTGAGCACGATGATCGCCACCGCGGCCAGCGTCCACACCGCCGCCGCCCCCGCGGCCACGTTCAGCACCCGGGCGAAGGCCGGGTGCTCGGCTCCGGGTGTTCTCGCGCCGTGGGCCGGGGTGGACCGGGGCACGACGGTGGTGGCGAAGACCAGCCCTGCCCAGGTGATGGACATGGCCAGATGGTGCACGGTCGTGGCCGCCGGCAGTCCCCAGCGCACCATCGCCCCGGGATCGAGCACCTCCCGGGCCGCGGTGGCCCCGGAGGAGCTCAGGGCCACCCACAGCACGGTGAGGGTCATCAGGCCGACAACGATGAGAGCAGCGGTGGCGACGCCCCGGCGCCGTCCAACCACTGCCAGGGCCGGCGCCGACGGGGCGGGCGGTGGTGTGGTGGTGGTGCGGGATGGACTGGTCATCGGGTCAGTCGGTGGCTGCGGTCTCGACAGCGGCCCGGAAGGCTTCCAGGGATTCGGGGTTGAGCACTTCTCCGTCGAGGTAGAACGTCGGGGTCCCGGCCACGCCCAGGGCTTCACCGTCAGCCACATCGAGCTTGATCCGCTCTTCGGTGGCCGGGTCGGCCACCGCGGCATCGAAGGCGGCCATGTCCAGGCCGAGGTCCTCGGCGAAGCCGCGGAAGAGTGCGCTCTGGTCCTCGGCCGATTCCCCCCATTCGGCCTGGGTCTCGAACATGCGCTGATACATGGCCTCGTACTGTCCCTGCTGGGCGGCGGCCTCCACGGCCACCGCGGCGTTGACGGAGTTGCGGTGACCCGGCAACGGGAAATAGCGGTGCACGAAGGTGACGGTGTCGCCGTACTCGGCCCGCAGGTCTTCGACGAAGGGGTAGGCGGCCCGGCAGGCCTCGCACTCGTAGTCCAGGAACTCCACCAGCACCGCCTGCTCATCCGGGGCCTTCGAGAGCACTCGGCTGTTCTCTCGCACCAGCTGCCCCACATCTTCGGGTACTTCAGGGGTGGAATTGGCACGGGCGATGAGGATCGGGATGGCCACGGCGGCCACGATGGCGACCAGGAGGATCCACACGAGGATCTTGGCCTTCGAGGGTTTCCGCTGGGGGGCGCTCGTACTGGCGGTAGTGCTCACAAGGGGTTTCCGTTCTGTCTCAGGCAGCAGGGCATACCGGGAGTGGAGGGGTTCTAGTGGCGGAGAGTCTCGTCCCCGCGGTGGGAGGCCGGTTCGATCTGGAAGGTGGAGTGCTCGATGGCCACGTCGAAGTCACGGGCCACACAGGCCTGCAGATCCGCCAGCACGACACCGGCGTGCTCGGCGCTCAGGCAGCCGTCGTGGACGGTGACGTGGGCCGAGAGCACCGGGGTGTCGGAGTCGATGCGTGAGGCGTGCAGGTCGTGCACCCCCACCACGTGGGGCAGGGACTCCAGGCGGGTGCGGACCTCATCCAGATCCAGACCCTTGGGAGTGGTTTCCATCAGGACCTCGATGGTGTCGCGCAGCAGAATCAGGGCCCGGGGCACGATCAGGGCGGCGATCAGCAGGGACACGATCGCATCCGCCTGGGTCCACCCAGTGGTGGCGATGACGATCGCGGAGACGATGACCGCCACCGAGCCCAGGGCGTCGTTGGCGACCTCCAGGAAGGCGGCCTTCATGTTCAGGTTCTCTCCCCGCCCCGAGGCCAGGATGATCAGCCCGATGATGTTGCCGACCAGCCCGATCACCCCGAACCACAGCATGGCCGAAGACTCGACCTCCGGGGGCTCCAGCAGCCGGCGGATACCTTCGACGGCAACGAACCCGCCCACGGCCAGCAGCACCGAGGCCTGGGCGGCCGCGGCGACGATCTCCGCCCGCTTGTACCCCCAGGTGCGTTTGTCCGTGGCCGGCTTCAGGGCCAGGGTCGCCGCGATCAGCGCGATCAGCAGCCCGGCGGAGTCGGTGAACATGTGCCCGGCATCGGCCAGCAGCGCCAGGCTGCCCGAGATCACCGCGCCGATGATCTCGGCGACCATGATCGTGGCGGTGATGGCGAAGACTACTGCCAGCTTTCCCCGCCGCCCGGTGGCACCGTGGGCGTGATCGTGCTCACCGCTCACGCCGGAACCTCTTGGGTGCTGGCCGCACCGGCGAGCTCCTCGGCGGCGCACTCCGGCGTGCCGCACTGGCACACCGCCTCGACGGTGAGAATCGTGCCCAGCAGGTCCTCCAGGGCGTGGGCCAGCTTCGGGTCCGAGAGCTCATAGCGCACATTGCGTCCGGCCGGCACGCCCACGACCAGCCCGCAGTCGCGCAGGCAGGCCAGGTGGTTGGACAGGATCTGCCGGCTCACCCCGATCTGGGCCGCCAGTTCCGAGGGCACCGCCGGGCCCTGCTGCAGCTGCAGCAGCACCGCGGCCCGGGTGGGATCGGCCAGTGCTTTGCCGAACCGGGACATCACCTCGACCGGGGACAAGATCCTCATGCCACAACCGTACAGCAGAATCTGTATCAAAGAGGGGCGGGGTCGAGCGAGGCTCGGGCAATGTCCAGCTTGTGTCCCTACGGTGTGGGCGGATGGGGGTGCCGTCCGCCACTGCGGCGCCCCCGTCCTCGAACCACCACGGCACCTCGTGCGGCCGTTGCCGCAATGCCCCTGCGGGGAGGGAAGGCGATTGTCTGCCTCCGGCAGGAGACGGGTGGAGCCCATGATCACTTTCTGCGCTGCTCCGCTGGGCAGCCCGCCCGTGCGCCGTTTCCCGACCGGGTGCAAGGCGGCCGGGCCGTGGCGACCGATCGACTCTGCGATCCAGGCACGAAGTACCCCAAATATGTCGCCGATGACGATCCTCTCGGAGCACTTCGCACCTGACGGAAGGCCTCCCGTCAACCGGCCACCACTGGTGGGGCGAAGCTCAGCGGTAGGTGTAGTACCCATCGAGGGGCATGGCGTTGACGGAGTGGACGAAGGTGCCCTGGGTCGGGTTCAGCGCAGAGACCATCTTGCCGCCACCGATGTAGATGCCGATGTGGTTGCCACCGTTCTGAGACACCAGGTCCCCGGGCTGCGGAGTGGAGGTCGGGGTGGCGGCTGCGATCTGCTGGAAACTGGTGCGGGGAATATCGATACCCTGCTGGGCGTAGACCCACCCGGTGAATCCAGAGCAGTCCCAGGCACCGAAGGAAGTGCCGCCCCAGACATAGCCGGTGCCCACACCCTGCATGGCCGTACCCACGATGCCGCCAGTGGCGGGGGCGATCTCGGTGATCGCGGTGGACTGCGGGCTCACGCTCGAAGCCGTCTGCGCCGCCACCGGGGCCGGGGTGACGTAGGAGCCCTGGCTCCCCAAAGAGGACGAAGCCGGGGCCCACGACGTGGCGGCCGGGGCAGCCGGGAGCTCCGCATAGGCCTGGGCCGGGGCCACGGATCCAAGGATTGCCACGCCAGCAGCAGCAGCGATGGTGGTGTTACGCGCCCGGCACGAGGGGGTCTCGGCGCGGTGACGAGCAGAAGTGTGCTTGAAGAATGCCATGGATGTACTCCTCCCTTTGCCTACGAGGTGAGCTGTCGGATGCGGGTGGGAGACACCCGGTCGCAGGGCGGGATGCTCTGGCGACTTAACCCCTAGGACCCGAATCATCGGGACCGCATGTGGTTCCCCCGCTTCTGCCAAGCAGTTTCTGTGTAATGAACCTCGGGCACCGGCAGAATTCGGCGATGTGCCCGAAGGCGCCGACAGGATCAGTGGCCGGCACGCATCGAAGAGTACAAGAAGATCACGAAACAATCACAATCCCATTCGGGAATGTATAGGAACTATAAAGAAAACAATCAAGATTTGATGAAGTTGTAAATTTTTCTCGACTTTTTCCTATTAATGTCCTGCAAATTATGGCGCCTCGTGGCGGGCGGCACATGCCTTTGTGGTGCGTGCGGACGGTACGGGGAGCCGTTGACCGCGCTGTGGCGGGGACGCGTGCCGCCCTAAAAGGCTCGGTGGCCGATGTCAGGGAAATTTCCACGGATGGCGGTACAAGAATCGTCCCCGAGCAGCTCCAGCTATGTGCGCTACGGTAATCGGCGTTTGAATACGTACGGCATTTGGGCCCGAGGAGACCGCATGGCTATTTATGATTACACCGCCGACCAGCTCCGAAGCACAGCCCACCCGACGGTCGTGCCGCGCTCCAAAGGCCGGATGGTGGTGCAGTGGTTGACCTCCACCGACCACAAGACGATCGGGTACATGTACCTGATCACCTCCTTCGCCTTCTTCTGCC